>JBIKTM010000012.1:0-52612 GCA_044348085.1 Methylacidiphilales bacterium
TCGGCGGCGCAGTCGATGACCCAGTCGACCTTTGGAATTTTGGCAAGATCTGCAGGACGCCGGATGTCGCCCTCCACCATTCTAACGCCTAGGGATTTGAGATTGGGGAGATTGGCGCGACTGCCTTCCCGCAAAAAGTTATCCAAGCCCCAGATTTCGATTCCGGGGAGGACGGACGGTAGCTCTCGAGCCAAGCAGGAGCCGACAAAGCCACAGGCCCCTGTGATAAGAATCTTCACCGAGCTTTCCAGGCTTGGACAATTTCGGAAAAGATGTCATCGAGGCTCTTGGTTAGATCCCAAGAAGGATAGTGAGAGCGCATTTTGGAGAGATCGGAAATGTAGCAGATGTGGTCCCCTTCCCGGTTTTTATCGACGTAGGTGGAGAGCATTTTCTTGCCCGTAAGTTTTTCGACCCGAGCAAAGGCTTCCATGATGGAGCAGCTGTTGGCTCGGCCTCCGCCGAGGTTATAGATCTCGCCCGAGCGTGGCTTTTCAAGAAATGCGGCGATAAAGCGTGCCACATCCAGCGAGTGGATGTTGTCCCGGACCTGCTTGCCCTTATATCCGTACACGTTGTAGGTCTTGCCCTCGAGATTGCATTTCACGAGGTAGGAGAGAAAGCCGTGGAGCTCGACCCCGCTATGGTTGGGGCCGGTGAGACAACCTCCGCGGAGGCAGCAGGTTTTCATTCCGAAGTAGCGACCATACTCTTGGACCATGATATCGGCGGCGACTTTTGAAGCACCGAACAGGGAGTGTTTGCTGGCGTCGATGGAGAAGGTTTCAGTGATGCCGTTGGCATAGGTGGGGTCGTCGTAGTCCCAACGGGTTTCCAGCTCTTTCAGTCGAATCGAGTTTGGCTTGTCCCCATAGACCTTGTTGGTCGACATATGGACGAAGGGGCTGCTGATGCAGGATCGGCGGGTGGCTTCGAGAAGGTTGAGGGTGCCAACTGCGTTGACGTCGAAGTCATCAAAAGGTCGAGAGGCGGCAAGGTCGTGGCTGGGTTGGGCGGCGGTGTGGACGATCGCGGTGGGTTTGAGTTTTTCGATGAAGGCAAGGACCGAGGAGCGGTCCCGAATATCGAGCTCATGATGACGGAAGGAGGGGAAGGCCTTGGCGAGGCGGTGTTGGTTCCAGCGGGTGTCGCCGCCTGGGCCAAAGAAGTCGGCCCGTTGGTTATTGTCGACCCCATGAACCTCTTCGCCACGGGAGGCAAAGAAGGAAACCACTTCAGATCCAATCAGGCCAGAGGAGCCGGTTACGAGGAGCTTCACGCTTATAATTTATGGGTGAGATAGGTGGGGGGAGGGAAGGGGATTTTTGGCCCTGCTACTTGCCTCACGCCAAGGTCGCTAAGGACGCCGAGGACTAATGCGAATTTAGAAGAATTACAAATGTACGAAAGTACGAATGTGGTGGTAGGGCCGATGGTCTCCATCGGCCGATAGAGCGATTTAGGCTTGAGTGGTTGAGTGATCCAATCGGCTGACCGAGACGGTCAGCCCTACCGGAGTTTGAAGGTAGAGGCTTGAAAAATTCAGAAGGGGGGATAAGGATGCTCAATGACAAAGACTGCACATCCTAAAGCGAACATTCTAGTGGCGGGTGCCCATCCTTCGCCAAGGCTTCGGAGGGCTGAGTAACCCAATGAAACATCCTAGATCTAACATTCTAGTAGCGGGCGCAGGGGGGTTTATCGGGGGACATTTGGTGGCCTACTTGCGCAAGCAGGGGATCAAGAATATCCGAGCTGTGGATATCAAGCCTTTTGGGGAATGGTACCAGAGGTTTGAGGATGTGGAGAATCTATCCCTGAATTTAGGGGAGCTCCCAGCGTGTCATCAGGCGGTGAAGGGGATGGAGTGGGTTTATAATTTAGCGGCAGATATGGGCGGCATGGGCTTTATCGAGTTGCACAAAGCGGAGTGTATGTTGACGGTTCTGATTAATACTCATCTGCTGATGGCCTCGCGGGATGCCAAGGTGAAGCGGCTCTTTTATGCCTCGTCGGCCTGTGTTTACGCAGCAGATAAGCAGACGACGACGGAGAATCCCGGGTTGAGGGAGGCGGACGCGTATCCTGCCATGCCTGAGGACGGTTATGGATGGGAAAAGTTATTTAGTGAAAGGATGTGTCGTCATTTCCGGGAGGATTACAAGTTGGAGACGAGGGTGGTGCGCTATCACAATGTGTACGGACCGAACGGGACCTATGATGGCGGCAGAGAAAAGGCGCCGGCGGCGATTTGCAGAAAGGTGATTGAGGCGCAGAAAAATAAAAGCGGGGAAATTGAGATTTGGGGGGATGGAGAGCAGACGCGGAGTTTCATGTACATCGATGACTGCATCAAGGGCTCGACCGAAATTATGGAGAGCGAGATTCGGGAGCCGATTAACCTGGGCAGTGCCGAGATGGTTTCGATCAATCAGCTGGTGGATATTGCGGAGGGAATTGCGGGGGTGAAGTTAAAGCGGAAGTATAATTTGGGAGCACCCAAAGGAGTCAGGGGAAGGAGTAGTGATAATACATTGATCAAAAAGCTGATGGGTTGGGAGCCGGGCACCAAGCTGAAGGATGGATTGGCGAAGACGTACAAGTGGATTGAGGGAGAGATGCGGTAGGGGGGGATTAGGGGCTCAGGGATTAAGGGGTTAGGGGGATGGGCCCTACTCCGCTCACTCTCGGCATGCTCGCTAAGCAACGCAGGGCGCCCGCAACGGGCGGGTTGAAGCTGGCTCAGGGGCGCGAGGCGAGGCAAAATAGAATCATGGCGATGGAGAGCAAGCGAGTGGAGGTGTTGGGACTGGGGTTGCAGGCAACCGATTACGCGGGCGGAGTAAAATTGTTGCAGGAGTTGGCTCAACTGGAAAAGCCAGGAATGGTGGCCGCCTGTAACACTCACTTGGTGGCGTTGGCCCGACATCAGCCTGATTATGGAAGGGTTCTGGCTGAGTTTGATCTGCTTCTCCCCGACGGAATGCCCCTGATCTGGTCGATGCGACGAAAAGGAGCGGATCTGAAGGATCGGGTCTACGGCCCATACTTCATGCTGGAGGCACTGAAGAGATTGCCGCGACCTTGGAAGCACTTCTTTTTTGGCGGAACGGAAAGCTGCCTACAGGCTTTGTCGGCTGCGGTGCGGCAGGCTCAACCCGATGTAGACATTGCGGGGACTCTGTCTCCGCCGTTTCGGGCTTGGACAGAAAAAGATGAGGAGGATTTTGCAAAGACCATAGCGAAGTCAGGAGCCGACTTTGTCTGGGTCGCTTTGGGGGGAGATCGTCAGGAGCGGTGGATTGAAAAGAATCTGCGGCGACATAAAAAAGGGGTTTTCTTGGCGGTAGGGGATGCGTTTGAACTTTTGGCGGGAAGAAGGGCTTTTGCCCCTCGATGGATGCAGAAGGCGGGACTGACTTGGCTGTACCGATTGTGGCAGGAGCCGAGGCGCTTGTTTCCCCGCTACTTTAAATATAACAGCCTGTTTCTTTACTACACCTTGCTGGATCGAGTGCTAGGAGTTACTCCAAAACCGTCGGACGGACCAAGACCCGGAAAAACAAGAATCGCATTTTTGGGATGTCGTGGAGTGCCCGCACGGTATTCGGGGTTTGAGACGTTGGTGGAGGAGTTGGGGGCGAGGCTGGCCGAAAGGGGTCATGCCGTGACGGTTTACAATCGTTCGCACCTGTATCCGGATCGTCCAAAAGAGGTGAGAGGGATGAAGGTCGCCTACCTGCCCAGCTTGAGGACGAAGAGCACGGAGACGATCACGCACACGTTGCTCGCGGTAATTCATGCAGCCGTGCGAAAGTTCGACGTGGTGTATCTGTGCGGGGTCGGCAACTCGATTTTGGCAGGCATCCTAAAACTGGCGGGCAGTCGGGTAATCGTGAATGTGGACGGGGACGATTTTCGAAGGCAGAAGTGGCATCCTTTGGCCCGTGCATGGTTGAAGTGGAGCGAGTTGTGGGCGACGAAGTTGAGCGATGTGGTGATCGCGGACAATCAAACGGTGGTGGAGAGGTATCGGAGGGATTATGGTTTTGAGGCCACGTACCTTTCGTACGGAACTCCTGAAAAACCGAAGGACGTAGGGAAGGGGGCGCTAGAGATGTTTGGGCTGAAAGCGGGGGAGTATGTGTTGTACGTGGGGAGGTTGACCCCCGAAAATCTAGTAGATCTGCTGGTGCGTGCGTATGGAAAGGTGAAGGGAGATTGGCCGTGCGTGGTCGTGGGGCCGGCGGGGTACGAGGTGGAGTATGGAATCAAACTCCATAGGTTGGCGGGGCCCAGGGTAAAGTTGGTGGGACCTATGTATGGGAAGGGTTATGAGGAGTTGAGCTCAAACTGCGGAATTTTTGTTTTGCCTGGAGTGGTGGAGGCGACGCGGTTGGTGCTGTTGGACCAGATGGGATTTGGAAGTGCGATCGTCTATCACGACTGTCCGGCAACGCGGGAAGTGATCGGGGAGGCGGGGTTGGCATTCGGTGGCGTAGATCCCGAAAAAGATCTGGCGGAGAAGTTGAATGGGCTGATCGGGAGTTCTGGAGAGAGGGAAAGATTAAGGAAGGCTGCGCGAGAGAGAGCGGAGAAAATTTATAGCTGGGAGAAGGTGACGGATCGGTATGAGGAGATTTTGAAGGAGCTGGCGCCGACGAAGAAGTAGGGGAGAAAAAGATTTCGGAATTCGGAATTCGGAATTTGGAAATCGAAAACAGAAGGGAGAGTTGGGCGCGACGGATTAAGGGAGGGCCCTACTACGCTCAGTCTCGGCGGGCTCGCTGAGCTTGGCCCCCTCGGACCTGCCCCCGCCTATCCTGGGCACTCGCTCCGCGATGGGGTGACGTTCCGCTTTCGCGGGGAGATTCGCAGGGTTAGACTAGCGGAATTCGGTGTCCCAGTTGAATCCGATTTTTGGATCGTTCCAAGGGCGGCGTACTTCGTCGGGATTTTTGCGGTTGTAGGGCTCGGACGGGAGGTTGATGAGAAGGACTTCATTGGAGGAGATGGCTTTGAAGCCGTGGAATATTCCTGGGGGAATCTGGATGAGGACGCGGTTGTGTTCTCCTGCAACGATGCTGTGGGTCTTGCCGTGGGTGGGGCTTTTGGGTCGGGAATCGTAGAAGCCGATTTTGGCCATTCCGTGAATGATGGACATGCAGTCGGTCTGTTTTTCGTGTGCGTGCCAGGCTTTGATGATGCCCGGATAGATGGAGCTGAAGTAGGCTTGGCCGAAGCCAGCAAAGTGGGGGTCGTCTTTGCGGAGGATCTCCATGACGCGGCCGCGATCGTCGCAGTGTTGCGTGAGGGGCAGGAATTTGAGGCCATCGAGCATGAGTCGAGTATGGAAGATTGGCGTTAGGTTGAAAGATTAAGATGTGGGGCCCTACTACGCTCCGAGCCTCGCAGACTCGGGCAGGGCTTGGCCCCCTCGAACCTGCCCCGCCTATCCTGGGCACTCGCTCCGCGATGGGGTGACGTTCCGCTTTCGCGGGGGGATTCAAAGGGCGCCCGGGGCGGGCGGAAAATTAGGGCCTTGGAGCGAAGCCGAGCAGACCTAGGGCGTAGCGACGTATGATTTCTAGAATATTGGCTGGGTTGAAACCAAAGGTTTTGAGAAAGCGGCGGGCGTTACCCGGAAGGTAGAGGGGGAGGTGGCGAGGACGAGGAGAGGTAACGCAAGTGAACGCAAGGTTTTGCAAAAGTATTCCGAACTTCTTGTGGTGGGCGGATTGATCTTGGGTCGGACGGCCCTCCTTCGCTCCTAATCTCGCAGACTCGGGAGGAGCTTCAGAGGGCGACCGCGAGGCGGCCGGAGGAGCGTGAATGACTGCAACGGAGGGCTCAGTCCAGGCGGGGGCGGCGGCGGAGAGGCGGAGTGAAAATTCAACGTCGTCGCCGTAGGCGATCATATCGGACCGAGGCGGGCCGGCACGAAGCCAAGTAGACCGATCGATAAGGAGGCAGGGGCCGATGCACCAGGCCATGGGGTAGCCCGAGGGTGCGAGTGCACGGGCGGCGGAAAGGTTTTGGCCCACGGCGCGAAAGGCGCGGGCGAGTGACCAAGAGACGGGTTCGGGAGCTTCTTGAAGTTTTCCTTCGGAATCGACGAGAAAAGGAGCGATCGAGCCGGCGGATTGCTTTTTCATGGAGGAGAGAAGGGTGGCGAGGTCGGAGGGGGAGAGGATGGCGTCGTCATCAACAATAAGAAGGTGAGTCATAGAGGGGAATTTTTCGATCGCGTGTTGGCCGGCTAGGGCCAGGCCGCCACCAAAGCCGAGGTTTTTTCCTGAAGAAAGGTAGTGAGATGGGAGAGGAGAATTTTTTACCGCGTCGGCGGTAGCGGAGTCAGGCCCGTTATCGCATATGACGGCGGAAGTTGGGCGAAGGGATTGAGAGGCGAGGGAGCTGAGAAGGCGGGTAAGGAGCGGGGCGCGGTGGCGGGTAGCGACAAGAGCCACGATAGATGGGGAGTTCTCCACAAGTCGATGATGGAGGTTTTTAGGTTGGGTGGAAGTTTGATTGAGGAAAAAAGTGGAACTGGGCAGGGTGAGGGAGTGAGCGGGGAAAAAACGATTCGGGTCGCGCTGGACGCGACAGCGATTGGGCGCGGCAAGACGGGGAACGAGACGTATTTAAGGGGGTTGTTGGAGGGGTGGGGTCATGTACGGCCAGAGGGGATTGAGCTAACGCCGATCGTGAGTGAGCCCTCCGTCGCGCCTAACCCGCTTCGCGGAGGCGCTATGGAGGGTGGGCATGCTCAATCCAAGCAGATTGCGAAGTCGGGGTTCTTCAAAAGACATTTATGCGACCTGCCTCTGGCTCGGGCGGAGTTGAAAGCGGACTTGTATCACGGGGTGTACTGGATGAGGCCGTGGGAGAAAAGGCCTTATGTTCTCACGGTGCACGACATTTCCTTTGCGGTGCATCCGGAGTGGTTTCGTCCGGGTGAGGCGATGTTCTACACGAAAATGGTGCGGAGGGCGGCGGAGAGGGCGCGAAAGGTGATTACGGTGTCGGAGTTTTGTCGGGCAGAGATTATGGAGAGATGGGATTTGCCTGCGGATCAGGTGGAGGCGACGTATGAGGCGGCTAGGAGAGTCTATCGACCTGCAAAAAAGAAGATTTCGGGCCCCCCGACGCTTTTGTTTGTGAGCGCGATTCATCCGAGGAAAAACTTAGGGAGGTTGATTCGGGTATGGGAGAGATTGAGGGCGGGGCGATTTCCGGATCTCCGATTGCGGGTGGTGGGGCCGGCGGGGTGGTTGGCAGGCGAGGATTTGGGGGAGCTCAAAAAGGCCGTGGCAAAGGGAGGTGCGGTTTGGGAGGGTGCAAAAACTGAAGAGGAACTGCGGCAAGCATACTGCGAAAGCACGATGTTGGTTTATCCATCGCTTTATGAGGGGTTCGGGTTGCCACCGCTGGAGGCGATGGCGTGCGGATGTCCTGTGGCTTGTGCCAAGGCAGGGTCACTGCCTGAGGTGTGTGGAGGGGCGGCGGAGTATTTCGATCCACGGTCCGAAGAGGAGATGATGTCGGCTGTGGGGCTAGTTTTGGGGAGTGAGGAGAGGCGTGAGGGGTTACGCAAAGCAGGAATTGCGAGAGCGGCGGAGTTTTCTTGGGAAAGAATGGCAGAGGAGACGGGAGAAATCTATCGGAGGGTGGTGTAGGGGAGGTGGCTTGCGGTTTTAGGTGTTGAGGAATAGTTTTAGGCATGTCTGAAAAGCAAGAAGAGGGAGGGGGGGAGGTGGGGTCTCAGTGGCGGGATCGGGCGTTGTGGGTGGAGGTGGCCGTTGCGTTTGCCGTAGTGATTGGGCTGTACGGATTCATCCCCTACAATTTCGGATTCGAGAGCAAAGCGCGAAGCGTGTTTGAGATGCTACAGAGGTTTTGGACGGATCCGTCTACTGCGGATTGGCATCACGGAATGATAGTGCCCCTGATCTCCGTCGGGCTGATTTTACATCGAGCGAAGGAGTTGGAAAAGGTGGTGATTCAGCCGTCTGGCTGGGGGGTGGCTGGGGTAGTGGCGGCGTTGGCACTATTTTGGGTTGGATACAAGATCGACATTACGATTGTGGGATTTCTGTCCCTGCAACTGATGATTGGGGGCTTGATTTTGTGGCTATTTGGGTGGGAGATGATGAAGGCAGTTGCTTTTCCGTATGCGTTCCTGATGTTTGCGTATCCTTTTTATTTTTTGGATACGATCGTGGCTTTCCCTTTGCGGGGATTGATGTGTCAGATGTCGCAATTTTTTCTGAACTTGGTCGGGGTGGACACGTTGCGTGTGGGAACGGCTCTGGTTTCTGCTCCCGATTATGCGAAGGGGTTGGCGCAGGGCCAGAGGTTTGCGCTGGATGTGGCGACTCCGTGCAGTGGGATTCGGTCTCTTTTCGCTTTGATGATGGTGAGTGCGTTGTACGCGCACTTAACCTTGCAGAGGGGGTGGCAAAAGTGGGTTCTGTTTTTGTTGTCGCCGGCATTGGCGGTGCTGGGGAATTTCGCGCGCATGGTGATGTTGACGCTGGGGACCATTCTGCTGGGTAGTGCGGTGGCGATCGGGACGGAGGAGCATCCGACGACGTTTCACATGGCGGCAGGTTTCTTTGTCTTTGTGGTGGCTTTAGGCGGAATGGTGGGAGTGAGCCGAATTCTTCAGGGGATTGGGAAAGGAAAAAAGGAGTGAGCGAGCGGAAGAGAAAAGGGGCTTGGGTGAGGGTGGCCGCTTTGCTGGCATTGGGAGGCGGGGTGGCGGCGATTTGTCTTCTCGTGCCTACACCGAATACGGCTCCAAAAGCGGGGGTGGTGATGGATCTGCCTGTTCGAGTTGGAAATTTCACAGGCAAAGAGGTGGCGGCAACTATGGGAGAGCTCGCGACCCTTCCCAAAGACACGCAAATTACGAGGCGGGAGTATTCGGATTTGGGTGGGGACAGAATTATGGCATCGATTGTTTTGAGCGGGGGAGAGAAGAGAAGTATTCATCGGCCCGAGGTGTGCTTGCCGGCGCAGGGTTGGACGATGAGGGGCGGCCGAGTGGAAAAGATCGGTTTGGCGGACGGGCGGGATTTGGAGGTGATGGATCTGAGTTTGGTGCGGGATATTGAGGTAGCGCAGGGGGATAGGCGCAAACTGTATGCGAACTACTTTTACTGGTTTGTGGGAAACGAAGTAACGACACCTCATCACTGGAGCCGGGTTTTTCTGACCAGCTTTGACCGAATTACCAAAAATCTGAATCATCGGTGGGCGTATGTGATTGTGATGTCGGTTGTGACGGAAGGGTTTCTGCCCATGGGTAAGAACGAGACGCAAACGATCGAGATGTTGAAGCAGTTCACGGCTGAGGCGGCACCCAGTTTCATGCGGGCAAGCACCCCAGGCCTAGCCCCCTGATTCCCGTCTTGCCTTCCGAGCGTAAGGGTGGGCACGATATTGGTTCAACATTAACCCAAGGAAACTTATTATGAAAAAACTCCAAAGCATCCTCCTAGCAACCCTGATCGCCCTTCCCGGCATGAACGGACGGGCCGAATCGCTCGAAAAGCTGATCCCCGACAGCGCAGAGATTCTCGGCAGAATGAAACGGGAAGACATTATCAACATGGATTTGGTGAAAGATGCAAAGGGCATTGTGATTTTGAATGTGACGGGATTTTCGATCGGGATTGGCGGATCAGGTGGGGACGGAATTTTAATGGCAAAAACGGATAAGGGCTGGAGTGGGCCTGTCGCGATCACGACAGATGGCGGAACGTTGGGAATCGATGTGGGTGGAACAGACAACGACATCGTGATTCTGCTGATGAAAGATGGGGTGGTGAGCAAATGGGGCAACGGGGATCACTTCTCCAGCGCCTCGGCGAGTGCGGTTATGGGGCCGAAGGGTGGCGCAGCGGTTGATGCCTCGATGAAAAACCGGGACTTCAACGTTTATATCTGGAACAAGGGAGCCAAGTTGGGCGTCAACTTCGGGGGGTTTGATGTGAATATCAACGATGAGGCCAATGCTGATTTTTATGGCAAACCGATGGTTTCCGTGAAAGACATCCTCAACTCGGCAGTCGAGGTTCCGGCATCGAAGAAAGATGGGATGGCCCGGATTTACGACCTGCTTAAATAAACAGAAAGGAAATTATAAAAATGAAGAACACACTCGTTGCTCTTGTTGCGTTTTGGATGGTGTTGCCCTTTTCGGGGCGAGCCCAAAATTCGGATTCCCTAAACCTCGCGGCTGATCAGGCCGCCAGCATGAACAAGCTGGATGATTTGATGGGTCGGGCGCAGAAGCGGCTGAGTTATATCATGACGAACTTGGCAGAGTTGACGGACGGTAATGATTCCAACAATTCGTTCGACAAGTTTAAGGATAACCTAAGCGACCTTCAGGATATCCGAGGAGACATCAAGGATCGGGTGGAGAGGGTTCGGGACTTGCAGGGCCAACGGATCGCCGCCTGGACCAAGGAAGTATCGGGCTTGACGGACAAAGATATGCGCAAGATGACGAATGATCAGATTGATAAGGCGAAATCAGATTTCGACGTTTTGGACAAGCAGTTGCGCGAAGTGGGTGGGGATGCAAACGATCTGACCACCTTGCTGGAGGACCTTAAAAAGTATTTTGCCTCTTCGTTCAGCCCCGACTCGGTCAAGACTTGCACGCCGATGATTGAGAAGGCTCGGACAGCTGGGCAGGAGATGGTGAAAAGTGTCGATACGTTGCGGGACACTCTTTACAAGCAGAAGAAAGAGGTGAAGGGCACTTCAGGAAAGTAAACAAGGGTGGTTTGCCGGCGAAAGTCGGCTACGGGCGAACGGGCGAGAGCACGAGAGTGATCTCGCCCTTTGCTTTTTCCCCAAAGTGAGCGGCAACTTCCGCAGGAGTGCCAACGAAGACCTCTTCAAACTTTTTCGTAAGCTCCCGCGCCACACAAATCCGGGAATCTGAAGGAAACACTTCCACAAGCACTGCGAGCGTTTTTGAGAGGCGGTGGGGAGATTCGAAGTAGATCGAAGTGTGATCGCGAGTAGCTGTGACCGTGAGTTCTTTAAGACGACCTCCTGATTTAGGCGGGAGAAAACCGCCGAAGTAGAAGGGAAGGGCGGGAAGACCGCTGGCGATGAGGGCGTGAATGGGGGCGGAGGGGCCTGGGATGACCTCGACAGGTAGATTTTCGCGTCGGATGGCTCGAACAATGCGTTCCCCAGGGTCGGAGATGGCAGGCATTCCTGAATCGGTTATGAGAGCGATCGTTTGACCCGAGCGAATACGTTCGATGATTTCGGATTCGCGGGAGGCTTCGTTAAATTTCTGGACGCTGAGAAATGATTTTTTGAGGGAGAGATGTTGGAGAAGAAGGCCTGAGTGGCGGGTATCTTCGGCGGCAATCAGATCGGCGGTGGCCAAAGCTTGGCACGCGCGCGGGGAGATGTCGGATAGGTTTCCGATGGGGGTTCCGATGACGATGAGGCGACCAGAAGGAGGATTCATAGGATGGTTTTGGCTGCCGCGCTAGGACTCGAACCTAGAACACCCACATTCAGAGTGTGGTGTGCTACCAATTGCACCACGCGGCAATTGTCCAAACCCTAACGGCTTTGCGTCTTTCGAGCAAGAGGCGGGAGGGGAGCTACTTCGTCCAGAGGCGCCAGGCTGCGTAGAGAAGAAATACGGCGAAAGCTCGGCGGGCGTAGATTTCGGGGACTTTTTGTATGAGAAAGGCACCTGCGATGGCGCCGATGATGCCTGTGACGGCGCAGGCGCCCGCGATTCGCCAGTCGACCGTGTTCAATTTCCAGCTGGTGAGCGTTCCTGCGAAAGTTATGGGAATAATTAGAGCCAATGAGGTGCCGACGGCCACGTGGTACGGAACTCCACAGAGGAGGGTCAGGGCGGGGACGATGAGGGCGCCGCCTCCAATGCCAAAGCAACCTGAGGCCAGACCCGCGAGGAGGCCGATGAGGGCATAGAGGGTGGATCCTGCGGGCATAAGGGCAACGATTCGCAGGCAGGGTGGGAATTAGCAAGCGGGAATAGATCCTTTTCGTAGGCTTGCCAAAAGGGAGGGAATCGCCTTACCTTGCCAGTTCTATGCAAAAACATTTATCACTCTGTTTGACTGTGTTCGCTGCCATTTGGGTTGTTGGTTGTGCCGTGAAGGATCCGAAAGACCCCCGCTTTGTTGTGGCTGAAGGAAAGGGAATCAAAATTACCCGAGGTCAGCTGGATGGGGAGATGGATCGGGCGTTGCTCAACTTTAATCTCTCGAGGGACAAGGTACCTGCCCCTCAATTGAACTCCCTGGAAATGAACATCTTGAACCAGATGATCAATCGCCAAGTGGCCTTGGCCGAGGCGCGTAAGTCACCTCTCACGAATGCGGCGGTTTTGGCGAAGGAGCAGTTGGATAGGATGAAGAAGAACTTCCCTGATGCGAAGGCATTTGAGGAGCAGTTAGCCAAAGCCAAGACGACCGAGCAGGCGATGTTGCAGGAGATCGAGCAGAAGCTGGAAGTCGACAACCTGATGCGCGCCCGTGTGGAGCCGTCCATGAAAGCGCCTTCGGATGAAGATGTGCAAAAGTTTTATTCTGAAAATCCGAAGCTCTGGCAGAGGGGCGAGACGGTTCAGGCCCAGCATGTTTTGGTGAAGGTGGATGCTTCCGCAGATGCAGCGACAAAGGCGGCGAAAAAGAAAACCGCCGAGGCCGCACTGGCTCGCGTGAGCAAGGGCGAAGCCTTTGAGAAAGTGGCACAGGAGGTTTCGGATGATCCGGGTAGCAAGGCAAGGGGCGGTGAGCTTCCTCCCTTTAGCAAAGGTCAGATGACCCCTAATTTTGAGAAAGTAGCTTTTTCAACTGCCCCTGGAAAAACGAGTGCGGTCTTTGAAACCCCCTTCGGATTTCACTTCTTGAAGGTGAAGGCAAAGGAAGCTGCAAAGAATCTTAAGCTGGAAGATGTGAAGAACGAGATCATGTCCCACTTGAAGCGTTTGAAACAGGGTGAGGCCACGCGGCTCTTGCTGGAGGATTTGAGGAAGGAAGCGGCGGTAAAAATCTTGCTCCCGGCACCTCCTGCTCCCGCGCCTGTGACAGCGACCACACCTCCTGTTTCCGCGCCCCCTGTCACTCCTACGGCGCCTGCACCCGCCAAAAAGTAGTTTGGAAAGACCGGTTTGAAAGGCCGATCTCCCGCATCCTCGTGTGGGTCAGAGGACTTTTCGCCCAAGTTTGACTCGAAGGGATTGATTACGGCGGTCGTTGTGGAGTCTGAATCAGGAGAGGTTCTAATGACGGCCTATATGAATCAGGAAGCGTTGGATGCAACGCGAAGCACAAAGCGGGCCACCTTTTTCAGTCGATCAAGGCAGAAGCTCTGGATCAAGGGAGAGAGTTCGGGAAACTTTTTGACGGTAGAAGAAATTCTGGTGGATTGTGACCAAGATTGTTTCGTTCTGAAGGTGCGACTCCCAAAAGGTGGGGCGGCTTGTCACACGGGAGAAAAGAGCTGTTTCTATCGGCGTTTGTCTTTGAGTGGACCTGCAAAGCTCGAGGTTTACCCACCTAAGGCGTAAGGCCAATCGCAAGGCAGGCAAGGCGCAGAAAATCTTTTTCGGCTGAGGATACGGCTTGAGCGGGTCCTACGAGTTTCATCACAACCTGTTCTCCTTGAGATTCCAAGATGGCTCCGAGCAGAAGTGCTTGGGGCAGGTCGCGAGTGGGGCCACCCGGGGTGCCTGCCCGAAGCGTGCCCTCGAGGTGAAACAGGGTGAGCGTGCCTTCCGAACCTTTTTTGATTTCGGTACGAGGTGAGTTGGAGGTGGTGAATTGAGCCACCCAGCGATCGAGATTGGCCTGTGTCGAGCCACCTTCGCCTGACGAAAAACGGGAAAAAGTCAGCGTGAGTGGGGTGCCGTCGGGGGATTTCTTTTCAAGTTGAGCGGCACGAAAATTTCCGGATGGCGTAACCCAACGCCACGATTCTGGGCGATCAAAACGGAGCGGGCCCACGCGGAATGCAACGGGCTGTGGCGATGGTGAGGGGGCGGAGTGAGTGACAGTCGCTGTGACTATGATGAGAAAGAGGAAAAAGTTCATCCTTGGAGGCGACGGGTCCACTCGTCGACTGCCATGGGCCGGCAGTGAAGGAGGCTCTCATACTCACGATCGATTCTTTTTTCGTCCCAATCGGGATGGTTGGATTTCATGAATTGGATCATCCAAGCACGGGCGAGAGAACGATCCTGAGGAGCGAGGCGAGCTAGGTCTCGGCTGTAGAGAAGATTATTTAGGCGAGAGACGACAGTGAAAAAACTCATGGCCGAGAGCGATGGAAAAATCCAGAGACGGCTCCTGCGAGGGCGCCAAAGATAAGCGTCAGAGTGGCAGCCCGTATGCCGCCGCCGGCGAATTCCCGGTAGTAGGCAGGTGCATCTGCGGTGAGGGGGTAGGGAACGGCGGTAAAGATGGCGCCTGGAAAGCTGTAGAGGGCCCCCCAAAGGGCTCCTGCAAGAACTTTGGGCCGGAAGGAGGGCAGGACGGCAACGAGCAGGCCGATGGATGTGTAGGTGAGAAGGAGACCTGCGGAAAAAAGAGCAGCGGCATGGATCGAGAGGCCTTGAAACCAGGGGCCTATTGCGGTGAGAAGACCAAAGACTCCGCCAGCGAGGACAGAAGGCCAGGAAATGTGCATAGGCTTGAAGTTGCCAAGGGATTGGGTCATAGGCAAATCAGCCGAAGAAAAAAGCTTGATGGAATGGGATAATATTGCCGTGAAAAATAAAAAAGAGTGGTGGGGTTACTGGACAAGTGTGTTTGGGGGAGGAAAGTTTAGGCATGAAAGATATTCATACGCCGTCCTCTAGGCAGAGGGAGCTCTTGGCCAAGTTGGAGTCGAGGTCTAGGGAGTGTCCGGGATTGTATCCGTTGAAGACTGGGGAGGATTTTCGACGTGTGGCGGTGGATCACGCGGGGGGCGAGGACGAAGCGATTTGTCGGGTGCTGGAGGCAATGTGGCAACGGCCTGATGAGGCGGTTCAGCTGAATGCGCAAAGTTTGATTGGGCGGGGGCAGGGGCTAGCGGATCGGGAGGGGGTGAGGAGGGCGGCGGCTGGGGGGCCAAGATCGAGCTAGGAAAGAATCGCTCGCCAAGCGTCTGCTAGGCGCTCAAATCCGAAGGGCAGAGAAGAATGAAGGAAACGATAAGCCCATCCGCCTCGGCACCTGAGCCAGAACTGCCTTTCGGCACGTCGCAGAGTAGTGCAGCCGCCGGGGCAGAACCTGATGAGGTTGTGGTCATCAAGGGGCCTCCCCGTCCAGCAGGCTACGTTCCCCCAACTTCTTCTCGCACTCAGGAGGAATCTGATATGAATCCAACAAACCCAACGGCATTAAATGTAAAACGAAGTGTGGATCGGCAACGCAAGGAGCAGAGGGCGGTTACGTCGATCTTAAGCGGGGTGGGATTGGGGTTGCTCTTAATCATCGGGGGTTGCGCTCTGCTGGCGGGCTTTGGGGGGTTTGTGTTGTGGAAACAGATTCAGAGACAGAGCGTTACGGTGGATCAGATGGAGCAGAGAATTAACAAGGAGATCGCATCCCTGCAGGCCAGAAATGCAGAACTTTCGAGCGGATTGGAGTCGGCAGGGGCTCAGTTGGCCAAGCAGTTGTCTCTTTTAGAGCAGGCGAAGTCGCAGCTAAACCGTCATGAGAAGGATGTGGAAACGGTACGCCGCAGGCTCTCGATTCTCGAGGGGGATTCGGGAGATCGGAGGCGATAGGCAGATGATTAGTCCTGTAGAACTTCGGCGGATTACGCAAGAGTGGCGGACTCGTTTGCAGCGGGTTCAGCAGATTTTACAGCCCAGTGAGTGGGCGGTGGATGATTGGAATCGTTTCGCGCGGGCGTTAAGCCAGATGGTTCGGGCACACGGGTCGACCTGGACGGAGGGGGAGACAACCTATTGGGATGTGCGTTGGACGTTGCAAGATGGTGGGGAGTTAATTTGCCAAGCGGAGGATGGTTCGGATGGAAAGAAAACGCTGGTGGTGGCTCAAACGGGGGGATTTGCAGAGGGTTTGGATAACTACACTTGGTTTTATGGAGAGTTTGGGCAGACAGGGGACTTTTTAGGAAATCCGTACTGGGTGGATGGAACCTGGAAAGAAGCGTTAGCTATGATGTTGCTACCTCAGCAGGCGGGGGCTGGTTTTTACTTAAGCGGGGGGAATGTGGGAACGGCCCCTATGCTTACGGCCTCTTCCACGAACCCGCAACAGGCTTAAGCCAATACACATCAATACTTTATGCATGCTTGCAAAGGCATGGATTTCCGTATATGTTGTTCGTCTTGAAAGGAGTTCGGCGGGGAGTCGAACAAAGGGCGTGCTGATCCGGTTTCCGTGATCGACCCAGATCTAATTTCGGATCAAAGGAAACGCCCCACCCTCGCAGACCTAAAGAGAACGATAAGAACCTCACGGAAGTGATTGCGGTTGGCCATCGAGGCTCAATCCATCCTTCGTCGATCGGGCGCTGAGCGCTCGGTTGGTCCGCTCGGGCAATATCTTTCCGCCGCACATCAACCTATGAGTCACGACGCACGATACGGATCCCGCCCCGGAGGCGGACCCCATGAACGCCGCCACCGCCGCCATAATCGTTTTGGTGGAGGACGGGGAGGTCCCCGCCGAGAAGCCCGGCCTAGCTCTGGTGGTTTCTGGGGCTTTATTAAAAAGCTATTTGGAATGGGTGGTGGATCAGCCGCCCCTGCTTCAAATTACTCCAGACAACGAAATGGCAGGACAGACGGACCCCGCCCCCAGCGGACCCGGACCGCACCCCCGATGGAGGTGCTCACGCCGAGATTGTACATTGGCAACCTGTCTTACGACGCTTCGGAGAGCGATGTGTTCGATCATTTGAGCAAAATCGCAGCAGTTAAAAATGTAGAAGTGGTTCGAGAAGGTGGGGGCAACTCCAAGGGCTTCGGCTTTGCCGAGATGCAGACCTTGGAGGGAGCTCAAGAAGTCGCCAAAAAGCTCCATGACACTGATTTCATGGGACGACTTCTGATTGTAAACGGAGCGAAATCCACAGGAGAGCGTTTTGGTGGAGGCGGTCGTCAGGATCGCCCTCCGCGGGACGAGCGGCCTGAGCGGGGCTCGGAGTTTGATTACGAGCGCGGTCCTCGCAATCCCAGTTACGATTAATCGAAAAAGTTAAGGATTGGCTAAAGCGCGTCGGGCCTTCTTTGAGGAGGCCCGACCGCTTTCAGCCAGCCAACGATTCACAGCGGAAAGATAGGCAAGCGCACTAGACTCGATCACATCGGTAGCCGCGGAGCGACCTGCAACGGGCTCACTCTTCGCCTTGAAGCGCACTCCCAGACTGACTTCACCCACCGCATCTTTGCCCTCGGTCACAGCACGCACCTGATATTCGGTTAGATGCCCTTGAAGGCCCGTGATCTGATCAATGGTTTTCATTACGGCGTCGACTGCGCCATCCCCTGTGCCAATCGCAAAGTGATTTTGTTTTGAACACCGCAGACTGATTTCTGCAACAGGCTTTTCCCCTGTCCCCATATGAACGTGAAGGGCATGGAGGGAGTAAGTTTCACGTGGATTCTGAATATGAGCTCCCACAAGAGAGACAAGGTCATCGTCATAAATGAACTTTTTCTTGTCACCGATTTCTTTGCATCGAGTGAAGATGGCATTGAGCTCAGCAGGGCGGAGGGTGTACCCCAAATGTTTGAGGCGGGAAGCCACGGCGGCACGACCGCTATGTTTAGTGAGAGGAAGCTCTGTTTTGCCCCAGCCCACGATTTGAGGGTTCATGATTTCGTACGTTTCGCGTTTTTTTAGAATCCCGTCCTGATGAATGCCCGAGCTGTGGGCAAAAGCATTGAGGCCTACGATGGCTTTATTTCTGGGAATGGGGAAACCGCAGGCTCCTGAAACAAGGCGAGAGGTGCGTACAATCTCGCGGCTATGAATGCCTGTGGTGATGTGGGGATAACAGTCGGAGCGAGTGCGCAGAGCCATGACAACCTCCTCGAGGGCAGCGTTGCCTGCGCGTTCACCAATTCCGTTTAGAGTGCATTCGACCTGACGAGCTCCTGCATGAACTGCAGAAAGGGAGTTCGCGACGGCCAAGCCGAGATCGTTGTGGCAGTGTGTGCTCAAAACAACATCGGTCGCGCCGTGCGCCAGGGTGAGAACATCGGAGAACATGCGCCCGTACTCCTCGGGCGTTGCGTAACCCGTAGTGTCGGGAAGGTTGATGGTGGTCGCACCTGCGGCAATGGCGGCTTCGACGACCTCGATTAAGAAATCGATTTCAGTGCGGGATGCGTCCTCGGGTGAAAATTCAACATTCGGGGTGAATTTCTTGGCCCTTCGCACCCCATCCACGGCGAGTCGAAGAATCTCTTTGCGGGCTTTGCCTAATTTAAATTCGCGGTGGATTTTGCTGGTTCCGAGGAAGACGTGGATTCGGCCTTTTTTACCAGCGGGTTTGACGGCAGCCCCTGCGGCGGTGATATCTGCGGGAACACACCGAGCGAGTCCACAGATTTGGGGCCCGCGGACCGTTTTGGCGATTTCATGAACAGACTCGAAGTCTCCTCGGCTGGCGATGGGAAAGCCTGCCTCAATAATGTCGACACCCAGACGAGCTAACTGGCGAGCGACGGCAAGCTTTTGGGGCTGGGTCATCGCGGCGCCAGGGCACTGTTCCCCGTCGCGGAGGGTCGTATCGAAAATTAAGATACGGTCATCGGGCATGAAGATAGCCTAGAGCCAAATACCCAAAATTGCACCTCTTGGGTAAAGCAAATTACCACAAGACAGGCTGCCCCAACTGAGGAGGCAGCTAGTAAGCGGCTTGGGCGCCTTTAAGATTCCTGCGGCGTATCCAAGGCATCAGGCCACGAAGGCGAGCCCCTGTTTTTTCGATGGGGTGTTTTTCGCCTTTTTTGAGTAGAGCGTGATACCGCTTCATTCCAGTGCGGCTTTCGCGAATCCACTCTTTGGCGAAGGTTCCGTCACGAATTTCTCGTAGAACGGATTCCATGGCTTTTTTCGTGCGACCGTCGACCACGCGTGGGCCGCGTGTGACATCACCGTACTTGGCGGTTTCCGAAATCGAGAAACGCATGCCCGCGATTCCAGATTCGTTGATGAGATCCACGATGAGCTTCAACTCATGGAGAACTTCGAAGTAAGCAACTTCGGGTTGATAGCCTGCCTTAAGAAGGACCTCGAAGCCGGCCTGGATCAGAGCGGAAGTGCCCCCGCAAAGAACGGCTTGTTCGCCAAAGAGGTCGGTCTCGGTCTCTTCTTTGAAGGTGGTTTGGAGAAGGCCTGCGCGTGTGGCACCGATCCCGCGTGCCCATGCCATGGCGATCGCCCGTGCTTGGCCGGAGGGGTTTTGTTGGACTGCAAAGAGGGCCGGGACCCCGCGACCTTCTTGATATTGGCGACGCACGATATGGCCGGGGCCTTTTGGAGCAACGAGGATAACATCCACGTTCTTGGGGGGTTTAACCGTTTTATAGTGAATGGCAAAGCCGTGGCTGAAGAGGAGGCATTGACCCTTGCGGAGGTTAGGGGCGATATCTTTCTCGTAGACGGATGGAATCTTGAGGTCCGGGACAGCCACAAAGATGACGTCCGCAGAGCGAACCGCCTCGGCAGTAGGAAGAACTTTAAAGCCGTGTTTTTTTGCGACAGCGATGGATTTGCTGCCTTTGTAAAGACCGATGGTGACTTTAATGCCACTATTTTTGAGGTTGAGGGCATGGGCGTGGCCTTGGGAGCCGAAGCCGATGACAGCCACACGGCGTTTTTTTAGTGGGGTCAGGTTGGCGTCACGGTCGGTGTAGATGCGGGCGGGCATAGGTGTTTCTCCAGTTTAGGGTTTTGTTGAGGGGTAAGATCAGCGGCGGGGTAGGGCAATACGACCTGTTCGGCTGAGCTCCAGCACGCCGAAGGGTTTCATGAGTTGTAGAAACTTATCAATTTTACTTTCGTCCCCTGTCACCTCGATCGAGAGGCTGCTGGATTGGACATCGACAATCTTGGCGCGGAAAATATCGCAGATCTGCATGACCTCAGGACGAGTGGATGAGGTGGCCTTGACCCGAAGGAGGATCAGCTCCCGATCGATGACATCGCCATCCTTGAAGTCGTGAACTTCGAGAACGTCGACCAGCTTATTCAGCTGTTTGACGACTTGCTCAAGTACCTGATCGTTGCCGACAACGACGAGTGTCATGCGTGAGATTTTGTCGTTTTGCGTCGGGCCGACGTTCAGGGTGTCGATATTGAAGCCGCGGCCGCTAAACAGGCCTGCGATTCGGGTTAGAACACCGAAGCGGTTCTGGACTACGACAGAGATAGTGTGGCGCATAAAAAAAGAAGATGTTGAACATCAAAAAGTAGCGACGAGGACGCGGGTGGGTCAAGCGGAAGGGTGGGAGGACTTTAGGAGAGGGAGGCGCGGAGACGGGCCAGTTCGTGGGCTTGGGCGTCGAGCTGTTCGCGTGCTTTGGCCAGATCGGTCTCCAGTTGCTTAATTCTGAGGCGCAGCGCCGAATCAAAAGCGGGGCTGGATTCGAAGGATGGAGTTGTTTCCGGGGCTTCCTCAAGTTTGATCGTTCTACTTTTGAGACGAGCAGCTCGGCGCCGGCGCATTTCTTCAATAAATTCGGATGCCGTATAGGTTTCCTTGTTCCGAACGTGAGTGACGAGTTCGGAGCCCCCAAGTTGGCCGCTCTGAAGAAACTCTGCGATTGTGCCTGCCGTGGTGGGACCGTACCGAGGACCATCCAAGGGCTCGACCCACCAGAGCATCTCAAGACCTGCGACTTCTGGGGCTTTAATCCAAGGCCCCTCGTCGATTTGAACAAGATCGTCTGGGGCAATAAGAGACTGGTTAGCGAGTGCTTTTAAGTGATCCAGATCCATCGGGCCCAGAATTCTGCCCGTTTGGACTTTCTGAAGCTTGTACATGGATGCGAGAGGGCTCATGGAGTCTTATTTTGAGGGCACGAGAATCTTTTGCCCGATTTTGAGTGGGGCTCCCTTCGCGAGCTGGTTGGCTTGACGGATCGATTCAGCGGTAAGCTTTAGCTGGTACTCCGCGTTATAAGCTTGGGCTATGGAGCTTAGCGTGTCCCCTTTTGCAACCACGTGCTCATAACCCTCTTTCTCGGTCACTTTTTGGGTGGCAGGTTTTTCGACAGGCTTAGGTTTTTCGCGCTCTTTTCGCTCCGCAAGCATTTTGGAGACCTCATCCAGAAGAGCCGTGCGTTCCTCGGATGATTTTGCTGCTGCATTGGCGAGGCTTTCTTTCAGGGATTGGGATTGTTGGCGAAGTTCTGTGATTAGTTGTTCGAGGGTGGAGACACGGGTTTGAATCTGATCCACCTGTTGGTCGACCCGATCCACTTGATCAGCCGCTTTAAGAATCTTTCTCCGCTCCATTTCAGCATCCTCTGCCGCGCCTGGATTGGATTGAGCTAGCGAGAGTGAGGGGGAACCGAAAACGAACAAGAGGGTTATGAGAAGAGAAGATTGCATAGATATATATCACTCTCCCGTTTTCTGGCCGACAAGCTTTTCAAACTCTTTTTCTGAAATAACTCGGACCCCGAGAGAGCGCGCCTTTTCCAGTTTTGATCCGGCTTCTTCCCCCGCCAAAACGAAATCTGTTTTTGCGCTGACAGAGCCGGCGACGGAGCCTCCTTGGGACTGAATTCGGCGAATAAAGTCCTCTCGCGGCTGAGTGAGCGTTCCTGTGATTACGAACTTCTTTCCCGAGAACACGCCACCGCGGACGGCCAACTCTTCGGGCAAAGCCTCAAAGTTAAGCCCGGCCTTTTTGAGGGCATCGAGAAGGCGTCGAGATGCACTTTCCTGGAAGAAGGCGACGATCTCTTCGGCCACTTTTTCTCCCACATCTTTGACTTGGGTCAGATCGGCAACTTTGGCTTTGGTGAGTGCCGAAAGAGAGCCGAAGTGGCGGGCCAGAGTTTCGGAGAGAACAGCGCCGACTTGGGGGATGCCGAGGGCAAAGATGAGGCGCCCTAGGGTGCGATGGCGACTGGCATCGATTCCTGCGAGGAGGTTTGCGGCCGATTTGTCGCCCATGCGGTCTAAGGCGGACAGTTTTTCCTGTGTGAGATCGTAAATCTGATCCAAGTGTAGGATGAGGCCCGCGTCCACAAGTTGTGCAGCCATGACCTCTCCTAAGCCTTCGATATCCATCGCGCCACGGTGGGCAAAGTGTTGAAGACGACGTTTGAGCTGACCGATGCAGTCGCGAGAGGTGCAACGAAGGAAAACGTCCTCTTTCACCAAAGGGCCTTCGCACACAGGGCAGTGGCGGGGTACGCAAATGGGTTTGGATTGGGGTGGGCGTTTGGCGAGATTGACGGAGATGACGGCGGGAATGACCTCTCCTGCTTTTTCGACGCGGACAAGATCGCCCACACGAATATCTTTACGGGCAATTTCCTCAAAGTTGTGAAGGGTGGCGCGGGAAACGGTTGAGCCGCTCAGTAGAACGGGGTCGAGTTCGGCAACGGGGGTAATCACGCCTGTGCGTCCGACTTGGAAGGTGACAGAGAGAAGACGAGTTTCGGATTGGTCAGGTGCATATTTGTAGGCGATAGCCCAGCGAGGGGCTTTGTCGGTCTGGCCTAAGACTTTTTGCTGGTCGAAGCGGTTGACTTTGATAACCGCACCATCGGTCGCGAAGGAAAACTTTGTGCGGGCTTGGTCGAGTTCGCGAACTGCCGTCAGGACATCGGCAGGTTTACGAACGTGGCGAAACCAGGAGTGTCCCGGTAGTCCCCAAGAAAGAATTTGCTGATGGAGTTCGCTTTGGGTTTTGAGAGAGAGACCGACCGATTCCCCTAGGCCGTACAGAACGATGGCAAGGGGGCGTTTGGCCACCTCGCGAGAGTCGAGCAGTTTGAGGGTCCCTGCGGCGGCATTTCTTGGGTTCGCGAAAAGGGGATCACCTTTTTTTGCGCGGGTTTGGTTCAGGGCGACGAAGGCGGGTTCGGGAAGATAAACTTCACCACGAAATTCGATGCGGGGCGGCAGATCGGGAACAGAGAGGGGGAGATTGCGAATGGTTTTGAGATTTTCGGTGATGTCGTCGCCTTTTTCACCGTCACCCCGGGTCAGACCAAGAGTGAGGTGGCCGTTTTCGTAACGAATGCTTACGGCCAGGCCGTCCACTTTGGGTTCGATGGCAAACTCAGCCGCTTGGCCGTGAAGGTTTTTTTCAACACGATCGAGAAATTCTACCAACTCCTGTTCGCTGTAGGTGTTGTTGAGGCTTTGCATCCGCAACGCATGTGCGACGGTGCGAAAGGAGTCTAGTGGGGCACCCCCGACCTTGCGGGTGGGAGAGTTTTCGTCAGCCAGTTTGGGGTGAGCGGTTTCGAGGTCGACCAGTTCGCGGTAGAGGCGATCGTACGCGGCATCAGAGATTTCGGGTTGGGCTTGAACGTAGTAGAGGTGGTCGTGCCGGCGGACTTCTTGAAGAAGACGTGCGTAGCGTTGGGCGGGGGAGTTGCTCACCGGCGGCGGCGTCGCAGGGCAAGGCCTAGGGAGATGCCGAGAACATCGGCAATCCAGTCGCGAATGGAGACTTCACGACCTGGGGCGAGGCGTTGGCTCTGTTCATCGAGGGCTCCAAGAAGGGATCCTGTCATGCCCAATGCGACGGAGGGGTAAGGAAGGGCCCCGAGGAGAAACCCGAAGACCGTGTAGACGCCAAGATGCATAACTTTGTCATTGGGAAGATGGACGAAGGAGTCGATCTTTTGAATACGGGTTGCGGGGAGGGCGGAGACACTCAGTATCAAGGCGTAGAAGGCGGCGCAGGGGAGAAAGTTTTTCCATGGCGGCTTTTCCATAACAAGGGCATTTTGGGGGTAGAGTGAAGCAGAGCAACGCGAAAGAATTGGTTCCCCTTTTAGGGATTGAGGGTGGAGGGACGAAAACGTCCTGGATCCTGCTGGGTCAGGGCGGGCGGCGTTTGGCGGGAGGAACTGTGGGGGGATCAAATTTGATGCTCGTGGGAAGAGAGGGGTTGAGGAAGGTGGTGAGGGAGATTGCGAGCAAGGTGCCGATGGCGCCGCAGGCGATTGGCGCGGGCTTTGCTGGGGCGAGGGGTAAGAAGGAGATGGAGATGGCGCGAGGAGTTTTGCGTCAGGTGTGGCCGAGGGTGACGAAGGTGGTCGTTGGACAGGATACGGACTCGGCGCTTGGTGCGGCTTGGGGAGTGGAGGATGGATTTTTGGTGATTGCGGGAACGGGTAGCAATGTTGTGGGGAGGGTAAAGGGGAGAAAATATGGCGCGGGGGGGCACGGGCATATTTTGGGAGATGCGGGCAGTGGGTATGATTTGGCTCAACGGGCGATTCGGGCGGTACTGCGGGAACGGGATCGTGAAGGAAAAGCTCCTGCTCTTGCGGCGACTTTGATGGCGCACAGCGGTGCCGGGGACTTAGATCACTTGGTGCGGGAGGTTTATCGGGCTCATGGAAAGGAGTGGCTGGCGGGATTTGCGCCTGGAATTTTGAGGGCGGCCGAGAGGAGGGACCCGCTGGCGTGCCGTGTCGTACGAGCGAGTGCCTTGGAGCTAGCGGAGATGGCGGGGGAGTTGGCAAAAAGGGTGGGTGTAAGGCGACCGCGCTGGGCTTTGACGGGAGGGCTTTTTCAAAACGGATTTTATCGGCAATCGTTCGTACGTGCCTTGCGTGGGATTTTCTCTGGTACAGAGATTTCCGTTTTAAAAATTCCAGGTGAGGTAGGGGCAGCACGAATGGTTGCAGGCTCCAGCTTGCGTGTAGGCGAGGAGGTCGATGTGGAGAGGCCACTGGTTTCTGTTGAGACGTTGCCGACGGAACGAACGAATCCTCGGTCCCGGGGATTGCATAAAAAATCTGTGCATCAGCTGGTTCGACTATTTGTGGAGGAGGAGGCCTTTACCGTGCGAGGCCTCCGCAAGGCGAGTGGGGAGATTCAGAAAGCAGCTGAAATTGTATCTCGGGCGTTACAGCGGGGAGGAAGGCTTTTTTATGTAGGCGCGGGGACCAGTGGTCGGCTGGGCGTGTTAGATGCGAGTGAGATACCTCCGACATTTCATGCCCCACCCGAGCAGGTGCAGGCGATTTTGGCGGGAGGGCCTGAGGCGATCTTTCGAGCTCAGGAGGGAGCGGAGGATGATGCGGAGGCGGGGAAGCGGGCAGTTTGCGAGAGGAGGGTTGGGAAACGGGATGTTTTGGTTGGATTGACGGCGAGTGGAAGGACCCCGTTTGTGCATGGGGCGCTTCGGGAGGGATGTCGGATGGGAGCTGCAACGGTGCTTGTTACGGCTCATCCGAATTGGAGTCCTGTGAAGGGAGGAGTTAGGCCTCAAGCGGTGGTTCGGTTGGATGTGGGGCCAGAATTAATTGCGGGGTCAACACGGTTGAAGGCTGGGACGGTAACGAAGATGGTGTGCAATATTCTCAGCTCGGTAGCCATGATTCGGCTGGGTCGAGTGTTTGACAATCTTATGGTGAATGTGGTGCCGTCGAATGAGAAGTTACACGCACGAGCCATTCAGCTGATACGCGCTCTGACTCAAACGGGCGTGGAAGAGGCGAGAAAAGCTCTTCATCTTTCAGGTGGAAAAGTCACTGTCGCCGTAGAGCGACTAAAAAAGGTTTCTCGCTTGCCGAGAAAAAGATGAGGAGCAGATTCGGGCTGATGAAAAAGATTTTAGTCTGCGTTATTCTTATTGGGTGGGCGTGGGGTTTCGGTTGGGCCGCAGAGGCAAATCTAGCGGGACTTTGGAAAAATACGGCGATCGGAATATCGCAATCGGTGGTTATTGTTTCTCAGGAGGGACCCTTTTTGCATGTGGCGGGGTATGGAGTGTGGGCGGATGGGGGGTCAGGGGTGTGGCATGGGAAGGGAAAGATTGAAGGGGCGCGGGTGAAATTGCCGTTAACCTATACTCAACTTCCTAAGCCAGGGTTTGATCCGAAGGTGGAGTTGGATCTTCAGATTTCGAGCGACGCAAAAAGCTTAGAAGGGACTTGGAAAAACAGTTTAGGAAGGAAAGGACCCGTGAAATTTGTGAAAGTAAATGCGGAGTCAGCTCCCAAAGTCGGAAGCCCAGCTGAGGTTCCGGTGGGGGAAGGTCCTGCAACCGACACAGAGGCAAAAGAGGAAGCGAAGCCTTAAACGCCGTGAACTCGCCTTACTTCGTTCCGCAGTTGCGAAACTACGAAGGGCTGGAGAAGAAAAGAAAGGGAGATCTGTTAAACGCCGTGAACTCGACCCCAGTGAATGTCGAGTTGGCGGCTTAGGCAGAGTTTAAGCGCACGGAGGAGGCACGTGGCCTCAAGTTTCTGCCCCCTTGAAATGATACTTGCGAGGGGCTCATTGGGGCGGAGACGCAGAACGTCCTGGCAGAGAATGGGCCCTTGATCTAAATCCGGAGTCACAAAGTGCGCGGTCACCCCGACAATCTTGACTCCTTTGTCGTAGGCTTGGCGGTAGGCAGATGCTCCCGGAAAGGCGGGCAAGAGGGAGGGGTGAATGTTCAAGATTCTGTTTTTCCAGTGCCAAACAAAATCAGGGGAGAGAATCTTCATAAAGCGAGCCAGTACGACGAGGTCGACTTCAGCTTTTTCTAGGTGGGATTGAAGGACGGCCTCAGCCCGTGGCCGATCCCGATAATCGATAAAGGCAAAGGGAAGGCGAAAGCGACGGGCGAGGGATCGAAGTTGAGGATGATTTCCAGCAACGAGAACAGGTTCGGCAGAAAGGCCGCGTGATTTCCACGCACGGAGAATGGCCTCAGCCGCATGCATCTCTTTGGATACGAGGATGGCAAGGCGTTTGCGGGTTCTTGTCGCATCGGAAAGGCGAAGAGTGAGCTTCATGCGAAGTTGTTGTGCGAGAGAGAGGAGCTGGGCACGGATCTTTTGCCCTTCAAGTTTTGATCCGGGCCACGAAGCGAGAAGAGTCATGCGGAATTTGCCTCGAGCGACTTGTTCCTCGAGAGATTCGATATTGGCGCCCATTCGGAACAGCTGTTGAGTTACCGCGGCAATAGCGCCCGAACGATCTGGTCCGACTAACCCGATTGTGACAAAGGAGCGGCTGGGCATTTTAGTTGGCCCTTAAGGTGCAAGAGGCGCGGGGAGTTTCGTGCAAAGTGATTTCGGAAAGACCCGGGAGAAGCGGGGTTAGTTTTTTCCAAAACCATTGGCACATGATCTCCAAGGTTGGGTTTTCTAGTCCTGCCATATCGTTGAGACACGAGTGATCCAACTTTTCAAGGATAGGGCGGACCGCTTCGGCGATTTTTGCGTGGTCGTAAAGAAGGCCTGATTTTGGATCGGCTACACCCGAAACACACACTTCCAGTGAAAAGCTGTGACCATGAAGCTGGCGACACTTATGACCCTCTGGAAAGGAGGGGAGGTGTTGCGCGGCTTCAAAATCGAACTTCCGGCGAAGGGTGATGAGCATCGTTTCTTTCTAGGGGGAGATGGATTTGGGGGCAACCGGGGGAGTCAGCCAGCGGGTTAGTGTTTTTTCGAGGCATCCGCCCCAAACAGCCAACCCAGTGGCAATGAGGAGAAGGCTTGGGACCGCAATCCACGCAGATTGATCCTTCAAGGAAGAGGCAAAGTGTATGGCATAGGGTTGGTGAACCAGGTAGATGCCGTAGGAAAAAGAGCCTGCCAGTGCAAGACCCTGGCCCAAGTAGGGAATTTTTGACCAAAATCCTGAGGCTCCTGCCACAACGAGAAAACAGGCGATTCCAGTGAGAAAATCAACCGCCACGTATCCTCGGGGGAGTTGGTAGACTAGAAGAGCGACAGGGTAGAGGCAGAGCCCAGTCAGAAGGCCACGACCCCGAAGCAACCAGTTCTCAAAAGAGTCGGGATGTTTTGCAAACCAAGAACCCAAGACCATACCAAATGCAAATTCGGGGAGGCGACTGAGTCCGCATCCTCCCAAAACCCACTGCCCGCTGGATGGGTGGATATAGAGAAGGTAGACACGGGCAAAAAATCCAGCAGCCACCGCGACCAGCAGGAAGGGAATCGGCCCCCACTTTCGCAGTCCTGCCATGAGGATGGGAAAGAGAGCAAAAAGCTGAATGATGAGGCAAAAGTACCACCAAGCCGCATTGAGATAGAAAAAGTTGTAGTCGATCCATAGGAACCGTAGCCCCGAGAGGCTTACCCAGAATCGCCAGTCGACAGGCTCGAGGCGGGCCTCAAATGGGCTGATGATGTAGATCAGATGGGCAAACCAGTACATCGGATACAGCCGGACAAGCCGATGAAGTATCCAAGAGCCCCAAGCCACACCCCCGGATTTCTCGGCAGCCCGGGTGGCGGATTGAGCGAGAACAAACCCGCTCGCTACAAGAAAAAGACCTACCGCATGAAAACCCAACATGGAAACACCGATGAAAATGGAGCGACCGATGGACGTCAGGAAGGGAATAAGTCCCGTCCATGTTTCAGGTCGGATTACTCCGGTGACAAAATCAGAGCCGATCGGGGAGGGGGGTTTGATCCAGCAGGTGAAGGAGTGAAAGTAGACGACCCAGAGAATTGCCCACCCTTTCGTGACGTCGAGCCAAGCCATTCTTCCCTTCGCCATATGCAAGATTAAGAGATTGGTTCTCTTAGGCCAATTCGGAACGCAAAAGGTCGATCAGGATTCGCATGCGAGCCTGATGGCGGGGTTCGGGTACTTGTCCAATGAGGCATAGGGCGACAACAAGATCATGTTCTGGGTCGGCAAAACCGATTGATGAGCGAGCGCCACCGTGACCGAAGGCTTTGGCGGAAGACTTTGTGCCAAAGCCGTAGGGCACGGTAGTGGCTCCGTACTTGTTGCTGTCCAAAATGATGCCAAGGCCAAAATCTACGATGTGAAGAAATGTCATGTCTTTCACTCCTGCGCGCCAGGGTTGCAAAAACTTGTGGATTGAGGCGGGTTGCAGAACTTTCTTTCCCGTTTCCGGGCTAACTCCTCCTGATCTAACGGTTTGGTAGAAGCGGGCTAGATCAAGGGAGGGTCCACAAAGATTGCCAAACTCGTTCTCTAATGGTGAGGCTACCCATTGATCGGATTTTCGCTCTTCCATGGGTATTTCAGCATTACGGTTTTTTTCTGCAAAAAAGATCCTGCGTGCTCCACTTGGTTCGAGAATGGTTTTATGGAGGAAGTCTCGCCATGGGCGATTTGAGTGATGCTCGATCCACTGTTGCAAAATCCACCAACCACCGCGGGGATCGTAGGCAGCTTGTTGAGGGGTGAGTTGGCAGTCAGCGGAGCTCGTTTGAGCCAAAGTTTGCAAAGTGATGTTTTTTGGTGCCGACAGGTCCAGGTTTGGGAACCGAAGGCCTGTCTGGTGCGTGAGCACAGAGAGCAATTTTAGATTTCCGATTGGCGTTCCTGTGAGTTCAGGAAAAGTTTTGGAAAGGGAGTGATCCCAAAGCTCTGGTTTCTCCTCAAGAACCTTAAGAACGCCCGCTGCGACAACAGGTTTGCCTGCGGAGAGCCAACAGACGGTGGCATGAGGAGCGGTCACTTTACCGCCATAGAGCGTGTGAGAGATGCCGCGGTGAATTGCAGTCAGGGAGTACCCACACCACTGGTTTGAACTTAGACCCTCCTCCAGATGGCGTTGGGTTCGCGGGAGGTCAGGCATCGGGTTCGATCGGAAGATCGCCGGGCTCATGTCGAAGGGCGACATGGGTGACGCCGGGAAAAGAGTCCCGTAAGGCTTGGTTCACGCGGTTTTCAATTTCGAAGACTTGGCGTGCGGTGAGTTGGTCGGCGACCTGAATATGGAGATCAATGTGGATATCGTTTTGCATTCCGTGAGAGCGGATGGCGTGGGCGCCGCGCACGCCCTCCACCTTTTCGGCAACGGACCGAATTAGGGCAGGGTCAAGGCGGGTTGCATCGGACACAACTTTTACGCCCTCGAGAAAAATCTCGTAGATTGCCCGGCCCAAGAAAATGACAATTCCGATCGCTAAAAGAGGATCGAGCCAAGGAATTTGGAACGCCCCGCTCCCTAGCGCGGCTATGGCGAGGAGCGAAGAGTAGATGTCTGTGCGGGTGTGTGTCGCATCAGCAAGGAGAAGGGGGCTTGAAACTTCAAGCCCTGCCCTCTTTTCCCAGTTCGACAAGAAAGTGTTCACGACGATTCCCAGCGTGAGGAGGGAGAGTCCCAGCCAGCTAAATTGTGGGGCGGGAGAGTGGTGGAGCAGGCGCGAGATGGAAGCTCCCAAAATTTCCCATGCACTGAGAAAGAGAAGACCTGCCACGATCATGGTGGTGAGGATTTCGTATTTGCGATGTCCATAAGGGTGGTTGGCGTCCGGAGGGCGCGCGGCAGCGGTGATTCCGATGAGTGCGATGACGCTGGCGGCACCATCGAGAAGGGAGTGCATCGCATCGGAAAGAACGCCCAAACTGCCAAACCGCCAACCGATCCAAAACTTAAGAGCTGCGAGAAGAACGTTGCAAACGAGGGCAGTTAGCAGGACGTGACGAATCCGAGCGGCACGAATTGCGTCACTCACATTTGTCGGTCTGCCGCCCCGCCCGCGCGAGGAGCCAGATAGGAGGCCAGACCTTGGGCAAGGGGGGGGGTATGAAAGCCGAGTAGCTGGGAGGCGGGAGAGGAGTCCCCCGCTTGGCCCTCCTCAAGCATCACAATTTGATCCGTGGTTAAGGGTGGATGAGGAAGGAGGCGTTCGGTCACGGCAGCGAAAAGCCTGCAAAGTTGGAGAGGGACGGGGAAAAGAATTGGTTTGGAGTGGGTCAACCAGATCCAAGGAAGAGTTGCGAGAATCACATCGGGCGAATTTTCGACCCAAGAGGGGCGAAGGCCAAGGACGCATGCAATTTCAAGAGCGAGATCGCGCAGAGTTGTGGTGGGGCCACAAAGATCGAAAGTTTGGCCGACGGCTTGGGCTTGGCCTAGGGATCGGACTATGGAGTCGGCGACAGATAACACCGATACGGGGCAAAGAGTGACCTCTTTACCGCCTGGAATCGGAAGAAGGCCTGCAGACAACCAGGAAAGGGGGGGCTGAAGCAGAGAGGCGAGGCGAGTGGTGGAGGCGTCACCTTTTCCGTAGATGAGAGAGGGCCGAAAGATGGTGGAGGCTAATCCGCTGTTGCGCACGATCTCCTCCGCGCCCCACTTCGTTTGGTGATATTGGGAGACAGCGTGGGGACGTGTGCCGAGGGCGCTGAGGTAAACCATGCGAGGCACGGCGGCGGCGCGGGCAGCGGCAACCACGTGAGCCGTGCCCTCCTGATGAACGCGAGCAAAAGTCTGATTCCGAGATTCGTGGATAATTCCAACTGTGTGAATGACTGCTTGGGCTTGGTGAAACGCGCCGCGCAGGGAGTCAGGTTGAGTGATGTCGGCAGCAAAAAATTCGACTCCCTCAGGGAGTTTCGAAGGAGGGGTGCGTGCGAGGGCGCGGACGGGAAGGCCCTCAGCGCGCAGGGCACGGCAAATTTCCTGGCCGACAAAACCGGTTCCACCTGTTACGACAATCATATGCCTCCGATGCTAGAAGAAGTGCTCATCAACTCACGAAGTCATACAGAATTTCTGCCCTTAGCACAAATCCTTGAAGAGGTGGCAGTGAAACGGGGTTGGAAGGACGGATTGTTGCATGTGGTGATTCCCCATACCACGGCGGGGGTCACCATACAGGAGGGGGCGGATCCTGATGTTCGACGGGATATGGCGGTTGCTTTGGAAAAGGCTGTGCCATGGGAAAGTCGGGAGTATCGCCATGGTGAGGGGAATAGTGCGGCGCACGTGAAAGCGGCGATGGTGGGGAATCATCTGGCTTGGCCCTTGGAGAAGGGAAAGCTGAGGTTTGGGACGTGGCAGATGATCTATTTTGCAGAGTTTGATGGCCCACGCGTGCGGCAGGTGTGGGTTGGGTTTCAACCTTTGAATGGGGAAGCTCAATCCAAGACGTCGTGAATTTTTGAGGAGGGGAAAAGTTTTCCCGGACACTCGGTGGGCTTGGTATTGATTTCGCGATGAAGACGGAATTTGAGGCGGGGTGAGGGGCTGATTTTGCGAAGGTGTAGCACGAGTTCAGTCAAAGCATCGATTTGGCGAGGGCTGGGTTGGTGATGGGTGAAATCTCCAACGAGGCAGATTCCGATTGCGATTTCGTTGAGGCTATCACTTGCGAGGTGACCTCCTTGGATCTGTCTACGCCAGCGGTTGCCGACCTCAATTTGGCCGTTCCCTGAATCGGATCCGTTGCCGATGACAAAGTGGTAAGCCATCCCGTTCTCCATGCCGCGTTCTTTATGATAGGCATCAAAGATTGAGGCGTTCCCTCCCGAGGTGCCGCTATGATGAACCACGATGTATTCCCATTCGCGCATGTCATCGCGTGCAGAATCGATCTGGGCGCGGACGGGGGACAGAAAAGTGAGTTGCGGTGCGGGGGAGGGCAGGGGAATGGGAGGGGGAAGGATGATTTTCTGAGGCGTGCTTTTGGGAGGTTGAAGACGCAGAAGATCGTCTGGATGAAGGGTGTCGCCTTTCAAGGAGTTCCATTTGCGAATGTCCTCGATTGAGACCGCTTGCTCTCGAGAAATTTTGGCCAAGGTGTCCCCCTTTTTGACCTTTACCCACTCCGGCTTCGTTGAGGAGGGTTTTGCTGGGGGGGGAGCTTCGGTTTTTGGCGATGGGGTTGAGGGCGGAGGGGTTTTGGCCGATGGGAGCTGCAGGATATCGCCTGCGTGAAGACGCTGAGGGTTGACGGAGGGATTTGCTTTCATAAGGGCTTGGGGGGTGGTGCCCCGAGCCTTTGCGATCTGGTAAAAAGTCTCTCCTTTCTGAACTGTATGAGTGGTGGCGGCAAAGACGGTGGCCATGATGCCGAGCCAAGCAAGAATCCCTAAGAATCGGCGCATGTGCATACTTCTGCGTTAGCGGTTGGAAGGGGGGTCGCCGACCCATTTTGTCATGAAGGCAGGGCGGGTCGTGGCTTGGCGAAGGTGCCTAAGGGAGGTAGAACGGAGCATCTACGGCAGTGTAGCTCAGCCTGGTAGAGCAAGGGACTCATAAGCCTTGGGTCGGGGGTTCAAATCCCTCCACTGCCACTTTATTTTTTGCGGGGAACTTTCGAGATCGCCCAATCGGGAGGCGGGGGACAAGCCTGATTCACCCACTGGATAACGGCTGCCCATCCTTCGCTTTCCACGTCGTGAGGCAGGTATCCGCGGATCGCCGTGACCGCATCCCAGCCATCGTGCAAGTGGGCGGTCAACACGGGGTCGGTCAGTTCACCGGATTTCACTTTGGTGATGTACTCGTCAGGGGAAACTTGGGTTGAAACCTTGTGATAGCCTGGCAGGCGACTGCCTCCGACCATTCTCCAAAGTTTTTTCGAGGAGACCAGATTTCGAGCGGCCCAAGTCAGCGTCCGGCCAAGGCCATGGTGTTGGTAAGCTGGATGAACAAACAGATCCGCGCCGTACAGGGTGTGCCCTGTGGGATCATGATCGAGAAATGTTCCATCTGCGGTGAGGGTATCCCAAGGATCATCGAGATGAAAATGAGTGAGCCAAATCATTAAGGTGAAGTGAGCTCCGGCGACAGCACCCGTAGGCTGATGAATCGCGACAAATTGGCCCTCTGGAAAAAGCCGATGGTGGGCGGCGAGTTCAGTGTCGGTATACGGGCGCTCGGTCGGGTATACTTTTGCGCAGATGGCCGAGATTTCGGGGTAATCCTTCTCCAATAGCGTGCGGATCAAAAAATCTTTCGCCTGGGGCACGGAATCCATGCCGGATAGTACCATCGGGAAAAAAGAAGAGACAACTCCATGCGCTCGTCATCGCGGAGAAAATGAGCTACACCAAGCGAGTGATTTCCTCCGTCCTTTTGATCCTCCTTTTTGTCGCAGGTCTCGCGGGGGGGCTCGCGGCGGTACCGATGAGGGCAGCGGGTGCGAAAGTTTCGTGGCTGTGCCTTGGAGGAACGTTTGCCGGCGGGGCCTTTTTAGCGACTGCACTTTTTGAACTGGGGCCAGAGGCGTTGGGAACGCTGGGGACCTTTCCTGGCTTGGCGATGATGGTGGCTACAGGTGGCTTTTTATTTTGGTTGGATCGGCAAGGGCACCATGCCCATGCGGAAATGCACGGATGCCATCCCCACGGAGGAACGGGTGTGCCAGCTAAGCCGTATATTTTGGGCGGAATGCTCGCCTTTCATTCGGTTCTGGAGGGTTTGGCTTTAGGGTCTGTTCATTCCGGAGCGGCCCAAGACGCTCTTGGTTTTGCCATCCTTGTCCACAAGGCAACGGACACCTTTGCATTGGCGGTGACTTTGGGTCGGTACGGCTTTTCAGCAGCGAAAATTGTTGGGGCAACTGTGATTCTAAGTTTGGCAAGTCCACTGGGGGCTTGGTTGGCGGCAGGAGTAGGTTTGGAAGGTTGGGAGATGACCCATGGGATTCTTGCAGCCGCCACATGCGGAACTTTTGTTTATCTTGCAGGGTTTGATCTACTGGTGCCCGAGTTGAGGGAAAAGGAAGGACGTTGGTGGAAACTAGGGACGGCGTTGGCGGGGTTTATCCTCATTGTCTCCGTTGCCCATGGGCATGCGCACTAAGCGCAGAAGCATCTGCTCTTTTTCTTAGCTTCTTTTCTCTGAAAATACTCTTCGAATCACATCTTCAATGGGCATGGCTTCGATTCGAATATCTTCGAGGCCGGGCAGATCGAGAGCGCGGCGACTGATCGATGTCGCTTGCGCAAAGGAAACGCGAAGACGAAGAGTGACGGCATCTTTAGCAATGATCTCTCCCCAATCGGCGCCTTGAAGCTCGGGGGGCGAGCCTGAAAAGCGTAGAACAATTTCTTTACAGTCGGAAAAGTCCCGCACGATCTGATCCCACGAGCCATCGTGAATGATGCGACCGTGATCGATAATAATGACTCGTTTGCAGAGGCTCTCAATATCTTGAAGGTAGTGGCTCGTGAGGATGGTGGTGATTTTTTCCTCGGCGACGAGATGACGGAGAAAATCACGAACACGGTGTTGAGAGACAACATCCAGTCCTAAAGTGGGTTCGTCCAAAAAGAGGACTTGGGGTTTGTGGAGAAGAGCGGCGATCAGCTCCATCTTCATGCGTTCCCCCAGCGAAAGCTCGCGGACAGGTTGATCCAGGAGGGAGCGCACTTCGAGCAGGCTTGAGAGGTGATCAATTGTGCGGGCAGCCTGAGCGGGATCGACGCGATAGATGGCGCGGTTCAGGGCAAAACTTTCGCGTGCGGGCAGGTCCCAAACCAACTGATTTTTCTGTCCCAACAAAAGCGAGATTTTGCGACGAAAAGCTTCTTCCCGTTGCCATGGGAGATGGCCCAAAACCGAGGCGGTTCCACCGCTGGGTTGGAGTAGGCCGGACAACATTTTTAGCGTAGTGGTTTTTCCTGCACCGTTGGGGCCCAGAAAACCCACAAGCTCACCCGGCTGGATCTCGAAGGTCACGCCTCCTACGGCAGAGACCTCTTGGTAGCGGCGATGAAACAGGCCACGCAGGGCACCTGCGAATCCAGGGGTTTTCTGGAAGACGCGGTAGGTTTTGCGCAGGTCACGGACGAGAATCGCGGGAGGCATAATTAAATGAGCATCGCGGCGACGGCATCTGCACGAAGCCTACCGCGGGGGGTCAGAAGAAACTTTCCGTCCGATCGACGGCCCCAGCCTTTCTCAACTAGGTCGGATAGGCAGGCCTCGTGGCCGACCAAGCTCTCTTCGGCCAAACCTGCGCTTGTTCGGAGGCCCAAAAGAATACGCTCTGCCCTGCGCTCCTTAGGACCACAGGTTTCTTCCTCCTCGTGTGTAGGGTGAGGGCCAACCTCAGCCGAGCGGGCATAGAGAGAGGTGTCTCGAATATTTCTCCAGCGGCGTCCCGCCACGGTCGAAACTGCTCCAGGCCCTAGACCTAGGTAATCCTCACCCGACCAGATCGCTTGGTGGTGTCTGCACTCTTTCCCGGGCTGGGCGAAGTTGGAGATTTCATAAGCGGAAAATCCGTGAGATTCCAAAATTCTTTGTGTGAGAAGAAATAGAATGGATTCCGTGTCTACATCCGGATGCCACTCGCCCCGCTCCAGCCTGCGGATGAGTTCTGTGCCCGCCTCTGGAGTGATGACGTAGGCTGAGATGTGATCGGGGCGAAGAGCGCACGCTTCCTCAAGTGTCGATTGCCACTCGGTGGGTCCTTGGTCGGGTAGTCCATAGATGAGATCAAGGTTGAGTTGGGAAATGCCTGCATTGCGTGCATCCGTCACGGCGGAAGCGATGATGGCCCGGTCGTGGCGCCGCCCCAGCCAAGCCAGATCGGCTGGGCGGAAGGCTTGTACGCCAAGGCTGAGACGAGTAACGCCGGCGTCTTGAAGAAGCTTGGCTTTCGTAAGACCAAAGCCATCGGGATTCGCCTCGACGGTCCACTCCTCGGCCTCACCCCAAGGTGCAATTTCTAAAAGCTCTTGGAGTAGGGATGGGGAAAGCGCGGTAGGAGTTCCGCCTCCAAAAAAGATCCTGCGTGGAGAAAGATCGAATTCTTCTTGAGCCCAGGCCCACTCGGCTTGCAAGCCGCGAAGAAAGTCCCGCATTCGATTTCCCGCGAGTCGCTCCTTTGGAAAATCACAGTAAGGGCAGAGATGGGTGCAGAAGGGAACGTGCAGGTAGAGATTTTCAACCTTCGATTTCATTGGGTTAGCGGGAGAAGAGGTCTGTCTGCTGGGGGCCTTGGGTCGCGAGGCGTGCCTCGGCCTCGCGAGTCATGCGTTTAAATTCAAGGCGTCGAAAGAGTTCCACCTGGCGGGCAGGATTAGGTCGTAGCGTGAGATCCTTGAGCGGGAGAGGAAGTGAAATGGCCGTGCGGAGTTCGACCATTTTTCTGTTTCGGCGAACAATCTCGGCCGAATCTTGTAGGATCGTGCGAAATCGCTCGGGTTGAAGAGTGGAGGACGCGGCTAAAACTTTTTCAGAAGTTCCGTGCTGAAGGATCCATTTGGCTGCGGTTTTGGGGCCTACGCCAGGAACGCCCGGAAAATTGTCAGCTGTGTCACCTGTGAGAGCGAGAAGTTCAGGGACTTTTTCTGCCGGAACACCCCATTTTGCCTCCACTTCTGCGGGGCCAAGAAGAGAGAATCCTTGGGATTGGGGTTGGTAGATTTTGCATCCTTTTGCCACGAGGACCATGAGGTCTTTGTCGTTCGTCGCCACGGCGCAGGAAGAGGCGTCAGCGGCGTGGATGTAGCTAGCGATAACATCGTCTGCCTCCTCCTGATCCACGGTAATGACGGGCCAACCCAAAGCGGCGGCCACCTCGTGAAGGAGCGGGAACTGTTTTTCGAGAGCTTCGGGTGTTTCCTTGCGATTGGCTTTGTAGGCGGGATGGGTGGCTAGGCGTTCGGCGGGGATTCCTCCATCAAAAATAACAGCCCCTTGGGTGGGATGGAGGTCTTCGACCATGCGAAGGAGAGCAGAGGCAAAGCCATACGCGGCGTTTGTGGGCTCCCCCCGAGAGTTGGTCAGGGCCGTGATGGCATAGAAGCTACGATACGCGTAGTAGTGACCGTCGACGAAAACAGTGCTCACTTCTTTTCGGGTTTAGGCTCGGGGCTAGATTTTGCAGAGGAAGCGGGCTTTGCCGGGGCTTCGGCAAGTTGAAGACGCCACTCCATCCGGGGGCCTTTGGCGACTTCGATTCGTAGCCGCACTCGGGTGGACTGGCCTTTGAGGGATTTTTCAGCAGCCCGGATCAGAAGATCGCCGCGTTCTTGGGCAGTTTCCCATGCATCCGAGCCAGGCTCAGCACGAGCGGTAAGCTCGAGAACCCAATCGGGATCCAAAGCGGCGAGGGTCGATGCGATGGATGCGAAGGATTGAAAGCCGGCGTTGCCGGAGGGAAGGCTGACCCCAGGGAGAATACGCACGGCTGCTTCGGTTGTTTCAATCGCGGCCCATTCGGGAAGTTTTGCCCCAGCCAATTTCTCGGAGATCGCAGCCACGGATTTTGCGGTTTTGGCTTTTTCCTCTGGGGAGGTTCGGGATTTGGTTTTGTCTTCGGGAGTGCGACTAGTGGCCTGTTCTAGTTTTTTTCGGGTGATCTCCAATTCGGATTTTCTTTGCAGGTATGCCGTGCGGATCTGGTCGGTGGAGGAGGAGAGAGTTTTGAGGCGGTGCATGGCTTGGCGGAGATCTTCCCGAGATTCCGCGCGGTCGGTCGCAAGTTGGCGTTCGCGCATGATCCAACCCGCGGCAAGAAGGGCGGCGAGGCCAAGCATGGCCACAGCGATCCACCGGTCCCATGGGATCTGGCGGGTGGGGGCGGAAGAGGGCTCCATCGGAAAAGAGTATGGAGAATTAGGGGTTGGCTCAAGCCACCCCTGCTGTCTTGCCCGCCCCTGATTCTGCTTCATTGTGTATTGGAATGTGGCGTATCTGGATTTTCTTTTGTGGAATCAGTGGATTTGCTCTGAGCGGAGGCTGGGCGGAGGAGGAGAGAGCGTTCCTTTACTCCCCGCTTGCTGAGGCTCCTGAGTGGCGGTTGCTCGACTCGTATCAAGGGAAGATTCAGCGGGAAGATTTTTTCGCACGGTGCCGGTCGGTTTTCGACCCTTCTGGAGCATTGGCTAAGTACCTCTCCGTCGATGATGAAGGAGTTCGCGTGTTTCGGGATATTGCGAAAACGGAACTACTCTACTTTTTGCGCTGGGCGGGATCGAAGGGGCAAGAAGGCGGTCGGACGGTTTCTTTTTGTCTGCCGGATCCCGAGAAGCCGCTTCGGGGCCAGGTTATCTGTTTGGATCCTGGGCACATTGGGGGAGATTGGGCAGACATTGAGGAGCGCACGTTTCGAATTGGCCGGGATCGGCCTGTCGTGGAAGGGGAGTTGAATTTAAAGACGTGCAAGCTTTTGGAGGAGCGATTGACGGATGCGGGAGCCAAAGTGGTTTGGACTCACGACGGGTTTTCACCCACGACGGGCTTGCGTCCCAACGATCTCTATCCTGAAGCCATTCAGTATTTGTTACAGGACTTTGGGTCGCGGAGGTTACCAAGGTACTCGATGAACGGGTTGATTCGATGGAATGCTGAGCTTCTTTTTTACCGATCGGCTGAGATTCAGGCTCGGGCTCGACGGGTGAATGAGGAGTTGCGGCCAGATTTTACGATCTGCCTACACTACAATGCGGCTCCTTGGGGACGCCCTGGGCGCCCGAGTTTGACGAGTGTGAGTCGGTTGGTGGTTTTCTCCCACGGCGCCTATACGTCGAGTGAGTTGGTGTATGACGACCAAAAGTTCCACCTTCTCAGGAAGCTTTTAGAAAATTCAACTCCCGAGGAATTGGATCTCGGTGCGGCCATTGGCGAACAGTTCCAGAAAAAGTGGGGATTTCCGCCTGAGAATTATGGGGGTTCGGGGTATGCCTCGCCCTCCGGCGTGAGTCCCTATGTATGGCATCGAAACCTGATTGCGAACCGTTTGTTTCGGGGCCCTGTGATCTTTGTAGAGGGGCCGTATATGAACGACCGCAACACGTACGCTTGGATTCAGGCGGGAGAGTATGAGGGGACAAGGAATATCGGAGGTAGGGAGAGGCAAAATATTTTTCGTGAATATGCAGATCGGGTGGCGGACGGGGTGTTAGAACGGTTTCGGACCTTGCCGAGTCGTTCCACGGCATTCACAAATTATTCCCCGTAGACGATCTTGCCCCTTGCAGGGAGCCTCAGGGAGTGCAGAAAAGAACTATGAAAACATTCTTAGCTATCGTAATGGTCGTTTCCGCTCTTCCCTCGGTTCTGTTGGCCGATTTGCGACTTCCGCCAAAGCCGACGATGATGGAAAAGTTGGGTCGCGGAGTGGCCAATGTGACCCTGTCTGTTTCCGAGTTGTTTGATTCCCCTTACATCGCGACGCAAGAGGGTGGGGGAACGTATGGAGATACCTTTGGGTTTACCCAAGGCCTTTCCCGCATGGTGATGGATGTGGGTGTTGGGACTTTGGAGATTGCCACATTCTTCATTCCCACAAAATCGATGAAGATGCCCGCACATGACTCTGGGCAGGTGGAGCCTTATCCGCCAGCCGACTTGAAAGACAACTGGTACTGAAACCGGTCACAGGTTCTGCGGCAGAGCCGATCGAGCTGACAATTTCCGAACTCGCGTATGGGGGCGACGGGGTTGCCCGGCATGATGGACAGGTCATTTTTGTTCCGTTTACGGCTCCAGGTGAAAAGGTGCGAGTTGTTCTCACCGAGGTTCATAAGACATATTCTCGAGGTCGTTTGGTGGATGTTTTGGAGGCATCGCCCGATCGAGTCGTCCCACCTTGTTCCCTTTTTACGAAGTGCGGAGGGTGTGCGACGCAACATTTAGCCTATCCTGCTGAGGTCAGGGCCAAGGTCGCCCAGATTGATTCGGCACTGCGAAGAATCGGTAAATTAGAAAATCCAGTGATTCGGCCTCCTTTGACGGGTCCTGATTACGCATATCGAAATCGGATCACAGTGCATAATCGAGAGGGGAGAATTGGATTCTTGGGAACAGACGGGCGAACCTTGGTGGATGTGCCAAGATGTCTTTTAGCGGCAGATGATGTGAATCAGAAGTTGGCTGTCTTACGGGAGCGGCCTCGACCCCGTCCTCACTATTCGATCCGGGCGGATGAGGTGCGTGGGGAAGCATTTTATCAATCGAATCGGCCATTAGGAAAGAAGCTGCAGGAGCAGGTGGTATCCGCCGTGCCAGAGGGAGTGCAATCGGTATTGGAGGGGTATGCGGGCACGGGATTTTTCAGTGGGCCTTTATCGCGCCGTGGCATTCGGGTGGTGGCGGTTGAGTCTAGCGCGGCTTCCGTTTCAGCATTTCAACGGGAGGCTCCTCAGGCGGAGCTGTTGCAGGGCCGCTTTGAGGATCACTTCGAGGATGCTCTTCTTAAGATGGGGAAGGGACCCTCGTTTTGTTTGATCAATCCGCCCCGAGGCGGGCTGAGTCCTGATGCGCGACGGTTTTTTGAGCGGGATCTCCCGTTTCAAGGGGTTCTTTATCTCTCGTGTGATCCCCCTGCATTGGCTCGGGATTTGCGTGCTTGGTCAGCGAAATGGACGCCCGAGTGGTTTCAACCCATCGATCTTTTTCCAAGGACGGCGCATGTGGAGTGTTTGGTTCTTTTAAGATCTTCTTCTTTGTCCCCAAGCCATTCACCCTAAGGGCAGGAGGCAGTTGACCCACTCGGTTTGATGGCCAATTGTGGGTTCGTGAGAAAGTTTTTGCTCGGATTAAGTTTTATTTGCGCATTTGGGTGTGGAGACATGCATGCCGAGGCCCCAAGTGACTACTTTGCCCCACCTGAGACTATGTACTCCTTTGCGGACTTTTGGGTTGTGCGGCCTTTAGACTTGGCGGTATTGCCCATTACGGCAACAACTTGGGTTGTGAGCCTGCCAGTTACTGCTGCATCAGGAACATCGGATCAAGCGTACGACTTGATGATACGTCAGTTGACCCAGCATATGATGAAGAGGCCGATGGGTCAGTTTTGGGATTGGGAAAATCGGGATCAGTCTCGGCCTGTTGTGATTAAGTTCTCCGACGGTTACTCCATGGCCGAATTAACGCCAGAGCAGGAGAGAAAGTATCGGAGGGCCCTGCAGGAGCATGAGGAGAGAATTATAGCGATTGAAAGGGCAAACGAAATTCCTCAAGAGGATCGGGATGCATTGAGCCGTGGTGAAGAGAGACGTTGGGAAAACGTCGTTCGACTACTTTTGTCCCTTTAGGTTTTTTTCGATTCGAGGCGGGAGATTCGGTTGCGTAGATCGTTTAACTCGGCCCGTAACTGGTGCAAAACTTTGTCCAAGCTCTCGGAGAGCTGAGTAAAAGAGGACTCGGCCTGTTTCGGTGCGGCAGGAGTTGAAGAAATTCCGTGGGATTGAAGCCAGCCTTGGGCGGCTTGCTCAAGGACTTCGGGGGGCAAAGAGGGAGCGAGTTTTGGTGTGAGGCGAGTCGGAGCCTTCTTCTTCGATTTGGGCATGGGCTCAACCCCCGACAAGTCGGCGGGCTTCATCGGCTAGAGCAGTCGTTAAGTATCTTTCGCCTGTACTGCAACCGACGGTGACGATCAGTTTGCCATTGTTTTCTGGGCGTTTCGCGACTTCCAACGCGACATGAACGTTGGCGCCTGTTGAGATGCCGACAAGCATGCCCTCCTCTTTGCAGATGCGGCGGGCCATGGCGAACGCGTCCTCGTTGCTGACCGTGATGACCTCATCCACGATATCAAGATGAAGGTTGTCGGGAATAAAACCGGCACCTGTGCCCTGGATTTTGTGGGGACCAGGCTTCACGGGTTGGCCTGCGCGGGTTTGTGTGATGACTGGAGAATCCTTGGGTTCGACTGCAATGGCCTGAAAGGACTTTTTGCGGGTTTTGATTACTTCGGACACGCCTGTAATCGTTCCACCCGTACCGACTGCAGAAATGAAGATGTCCACCTTGCCGTCCGTATCGCTCCAAATTTCCTCCGCCGTTGTTTTCTTGTGAATGGCAGGGTTGGCAGGATTTTTAAATTGTTGGGGGATGAAAGAGCCGGGAATTTCCTTTGCGAGGGCTTCTGCTCTGGCGATCGCGCCCTTCATTCCCTCTGCGGCGGGTGTGAGTTCGAGTTTGGCCCCAAGAAGGGCAAGAAGAGTGCGGCGTTCGAGGCTCATGCTTTCGGGCATCGTGAGGATCAGCTTGTACCCTTTGGCCGCGGCGACGAAGGCAAGTGCGATTCCCGTATTGCCTGAGGTAGGTTCAACAATCGTGGTTTGAGGGGTAATTTTGCCCTCTTTTTCACCCGCCTCAATCATGGCGGCCCCGATACGATCTTTGACGCTCCCAAGCGGATTAAAGAATTCGCACTTCACGGCGATGGTGGCAGGCAGACCTGCAGAGATACGCTGGAGTTTTACAAGAGGGGTTCGACCCACAGTTCCAAGCACATTTTCGTACATCGGCATAGGGGTTGAGAATGAGATAAAATGGGCAAAACCTCAAGCTTTGGGAAACGGGTTGAAGGAGTGTGACTTCTGCCTTCCGCGAGGCGGAATTAGCAACCCGGCAGTTACGTTGTTGAGGGAAGGCTTCTATTTTGCCATCAGGCGGCGGTATAAGTCAGCCATCCGCTGGGCTTGGACAGGAAGAGAGGCTTGGGAAGCAACGCGGGCGTGAGCAGCGCTCTGCTCTTCTAAAGTGAGAGGTGAATTTTCCGATTGGGCGATCATCGCTTGGGCAAGGGCGCTTGCATCCCCTGCACGAACCAGTTGGCCAAGGGCGCCCAAGTTCCATGCCTCGGGAATTCCGTCTAATTCGGAGGCCAAAACGGGCCGGCCACAAGCGTGGGCCTCGAGAACTACTGAGGGAAAAGCCTCGGTGGCGATTTGTGGATGGACGAGGCAGTCGAGCGCGTGGTGAAGAGAGACGGGATCGGGCTGCTGGCCAATGAGACGCGCACGGTCCTCGAGGCCGAGATGGCGGATATCGTCGCGAAGAAGAGAGTCCATTGTGCCTGAACCTGCGATAAGAAAGCGGGCCCTTGGAAGTTGGCGCATGATGATTTGTGCCGCCTTAAGGAAAATTCTTTGGCCTTTTCCGACAGGCAGATCGAATCCGCCCACAACCCCAAACACCAGTTCATTGGGGTGAAGATTTAATCTCTGTCGAGCGGCAGAGGAGAAGGATGATCCTTTGGGCAAAAATTGATTGGTATCGATTCCAGTATGAATGACATGAATCTTTTTGGGAGAGAGGACGCAGGGGGAGCGGTGATGTCGCTCTCGAACGGGCGAGGCTGGGTCATCGTGTCCACGTAAAAGGACTTGGGCTACAAACGAGGAAACCGCAACGATCGCATCGGCCGAAGCAAAGAGATGTTTTTTGCTTATGCGGGAGCGCGGGCTTTTTGCTAGGTGGCGGGAGAAGATAACGAGAGGGCGGGGTTCGACAAGGCGGGAGGCGAGAAGTGCGGTCCAGTAGTCGTCTCCATGATGGGCGTGAAGGATGCGAGGCTTGGTTCTGCGAAGAGTGCCTGCGAGGGAGAGAACTTGATAAGGTCGAAACTTGGGGAGTGGATGAAAGGTAAATTTTTGGGCTGCGGGAGATAAAGGAGCATCGGCGGGGCCAGCCAATTCGACCGTCCAACCTGAGGAGGCCAGGCCTTGGGATAGAGCAAGACACTGCGTGTCCGTTCCGCCACCACGAAGACGGGAGTTGAGTTGAAGAACTCGAGCAGTCAGGTGGGAGGAGGACATTTTTTTATCATGCACCAATCAGCAAAAAATGGGAGAGAGCGTCTTGTTAAGTCCCTCTTGAATTCTGGGGGTCCGCAGGATTCTAGAACCGTACATTGATTCCAAATTGGACTGAGTTGGAAAGGGCGACACCAGCCTGAAGGCCTGAGTAGGTGGGGTTGATCAGTCCGAGAAGTTTATAGGCGACGTCGAAGTCCACGGCATCGGAGACCTGCCAGATGAATCCCGAGCCAACAGAAAAAGCAGGGGAGTAAGCTTCTTCAAACTGGTCAGAGGTTTGGGTGTTGTCGACCTGCGTGATTTGAAGTTGGGAGTAGGCAAAACCAAAACCGGTGGAAAGGTAGGGTTTCCAGCGAGCTTGTCCCGGCCAACGAAATACGGATGAAAGTAGAACAGGAACTTGGATATATCGGCCGGTCAAACTGAGACCGCCGCTACCAACCACTTCGGTTCCACCGTTGATATTGAGGGTGCCGTTTCCGTTGAGATGATCGAGGCCATTGTAGAGAATGCCTCCGGAAAGCTCGACCCCTAGCCAGTCGGTAAAGTTAAAGCCGGGAGAGACATCGAAGCGGACACCCGGATTTACGGAGATGGACGGATTTGCCAAGGTGCCTGTGACGCCAGGCAGGACGAAGCCCGTTAAAGTTTGGGAACTTTCCAGGTTGTTGACGAAACCGAAGCCGAGGTCAACACGGGTGTAGGGGCCGAGGCATTCAGAATTTTGTTCCACAACGAATTCCTTGTCGGAGAACTTGTAGTTCATCGACCAGTTGGCGCCGGCGGTGAGATTCGTAAAATCACCTGTTTCCGCGATCTGGCTGGTACTGTCGCTTTTGGAGTAGTTGAAATTCAGCCCTGTAGAGAGCTCTGGAGTTAGCTGAAAGTTGAGTCCCAACCCGAGTGTGTACTGCTGATCCAATCGCCGATAAAACCCGTTCGAAAGTCCAGTATAAGTTCCCTGGTCGTTATAGTCAGCCGTCGCTGGCGCGTTCGAGGCGTCCGTGTAGTAGGCGAGTCGATAGGAGGCAAAAGGAGTGATGCTAATTTTGTCTGTGCAGTTGAGAATATAGGTGCCCGTCAAGTTGTTATCGGTTCTGGTAAAGTAGGAGGGGTTAGAAAAAACATAAGAGGCCCGCCAGCTAAGGGAGACGGCCTGAGTGTCGGTGAAGGGGTGAAAGTAGTTCGCGGAGTAGGCAGCGGCGATTTCATTCAAGAAATTGGTTTCGGCATCTCCCGCAACAGAGTTTCTTTCCGCGGGAGTGTTTAAGAAAAAATAACCGTTCACATCCACAGAAAGTCCAACTGTTAATTCATCTGAGACTTGTTTGTTGGCTCGGAAAAAGATATTCGCGAGAAGAAAATCTTGAGCTAAGCCGATGTCATAAGTTCCTGCGTTATTGTTTGTTTGCGAGGGCTCCTCTTGGCTGAAGTAGTTAAAAAAGGAGGCGCGGACACCAACCTCAGGGAAAAACTTATCATAACCAGGCATCGTCTGGATCGTGGGTGCCCACGCGCCCTCAATGGAAGAGACGGTTTGCCAGGCGGCTACCACGTTCTGCGAGTTCTTGGCGTAGTTTGCGTTGGAAAGCCAGCTATAGGATTGGTCCATGTGAAGACGCGCAAACGGAAGATCTGGAATCTCTCTGACGAGTTGGAGGGAGCCAAGATCCTCCGAAACAGCAGTGGCCTCTACCGGGGTTTTGTCGGCGGGCTTTTCTTGAAGAGCGATCTTTCTTTGCTTCTCACGCTCCTGTTGAGCTTGGTTATCAATCACTGCCTGTTGAGAGACGGCGCTGGGTAGGGTTTGTGCGAATAAAGCCGGTTGGCAGAACAGAGAGAGAGCCAAAAAAGAGGCCAGATGACCTGATCTGGTTTTGGGCGAGCGTTTGTTTTGTAAATTTGCAGAATCCACCAACTCCACTAACTAGCCAAAGATCCTCTGTATACAATATATAGTATGACTTTTTACGCTATAACAACATATAGAAGTTTAAGTATAAAGCTATCTATATGTCTTCTGCATAGTGGCAATGCGTTTTTTAACGGAATCAATCAAGGGTTTTGGGCTGAGGACCTTAGCGTGGTCCCCCCAACTGAGAATCCAGCGCTCAATTTCTTCCAAGGCACCAAGGGTCATTTCAAGTTCAATGCCTCCTTCTTTCACATTCCGAATTTTCTGGCTGGGGTGCCAATCTCTTTCACGCACAAGGCGGGCTGCAAAGGAGTCGAACCGAACTTTGACCAGGTGCTTCCCTGTGCCCGCAAAGACCCCGAATCCGCCTTTGAGTTCCTTCTCGGCTGAAAAACCGCGGGGCCGATCGAATATCTTTTTTGTCAGTGTGGGCTTCTGGATTCGCGGGAGAGCAAACGTGCGTATTTGCGCGCGCTGTGGATCGTGAGCGAGCAGGTACCACGCGTTATCGATATTTGCGAGGTGGTAGGGGTGGACAGTGCGTGTCTCAGGAGCAGAAGCTCTAAGAGGCTGATAGGAAAATGAGATTTCTTGGCGTTGAACGATTGCTCTTGCCAAGAGGCGAAAAACTTCCAGGTCGGCAGCCGACGCGCCGGTGACTCGGAAGGAGTAGTCGGACCCCCATTCGCCCAAGTCAAAGCTGACTGTCTCCTTGAGGGCGCCCGTGAGTTTTTGAAACGCGCTACCCAGGGTTTTCTCAAACGGGGTGCCCCGGTACTGAGCCAAAACCTTCTGAGCGACAAAAAGGGCGAGAATCTCCCCTTCGCTGACCTGGAGGAGGGGAAAGGCCTCAACTTTTCCCGTGTAGCGAAACGTGTAGCGGGTGGCGTCATACTCGATGGGTAGGCCGAGGCGGTCTCGCATGAAGTCGAGGTCTCTCTGGATCGTTTTATAGGAAACCTCAAAATCTTTTCCTAGCTGCTGGCAGTTGACCGGCTGTTCGCTGGAAAGAAGGTCGTGCAGGCGGTGCATCCGTTCCAAGGGAGGACGGCTATGCCCCCCGGAAGATGGCAAAACTTTTTTCTTCATAGGACGCTTTATGTCCTACCCCATGAGGCAAGCTGGTGCAAGAAAAAAGGAGGAATCAAAATATGGAAACATTAGTTCAGTGCAGATCTTGCGGGGAGGACACGAATCGGGCGGACTGGGAGGCCACCGGTTCGTGTTGCGTCCATTGCGGAGAAACCACGGGGGGAACCTTCAGCCGGGGGCTGGACGCGTTGGCGTCCATGCGCCGGAGGTTGGAACTGGAGCTGGTCTGGAGACCAGTCGCAAGCCATGCGTAGCGTGTTGGGGGTTTTGGCGGCTTTGGCAGGGGCTGGTTGCACAGGCGTCTCGTTAGGGTGTGCCTGGTGGGTGCCTGAGCTTTCCATCTTATCGGCCGTGGCGGCAACTTTTTGGTGGCAGGTGGCGAAGATGGCTTAGAGAGGTAATCCTCGATTCTGAATTTTGGTTTGCCCCTCGGTTTCGCCAAGGGTGCTGGCCTTTGAGGCCTTTGATCCAAAAAGTAGCGGTATGGGGTATTGGTTTGAATCAGATAACCGAGCCTGTAAAGTGGTACCGTTTTGAATACAATATATAGTGTAATACGGCCAGTTATTAACTATATGCTGTATTGAAGTGCAAGTTATTGGCATAAAGGAGTTTGCGGTGGGGAAAATATGCTAAAAAGCTTGACTTTCAACAAGTTATGTACATATTGAAGGTATGCCGTTCGACAGCCAATCTTCCTATATTATTTTGAACCCTATGGGCTATTGGTCGGTCAAAGATTGAGTCGTATGTATTTGGATAAAAAAAATCTGCATCTCTTATTAGTTTGTGGGCTGTTTGGAACAGCTCAGCTTTCGGCCGTGGAATTGAAGGAAGCGGAAATCACGGCTCTGAAAAACATCGTGGAGCACGATGCGGGGGAAGGCAAAGGGGCGACTCCGGCCCACGCCAGCGAGAAAATTTATGAAAAATCGAAAGTGAGCACGGCTGCCGCCTCAATGGCCGAGCTCACCTTTGCCGACACCTCCATCACGCGCGTCGGGGCCAACACCTCCTTTTCGTTCCAATCCAAAGAGCGGTTGGTCAAACTCGAGAAAGGAACTGTTTTGATCAATACCCCGCCCGGAGCTGGCGGAGCGACAGTGGAATGCGGAGGAGTGACGGCGGCAGTGACTGGGACCACTTTTATGTGCAGCGTGGATGGAAACGGGAACAAGATGTTTGTGCTTTTGGAGGGTGCGGGAGGGATGAAGGTCACCGCTGGGGGCAAAACAACGATGGTGCGAGCAGGGCAAGCTGCATCCGTGGGTGGTGGCGAGGGGGGCGGCAAAAAAGAGGACAGCGGTGGTGGGCCCGGCGAAAAGAAAGCAGGCGGTGATAAGCCTGGGGCTGAGACAAAGGAATCTGGAGGAACAAAAGAATCCGGAGGGGATAACGCAGGAGCGGGCGATGGGGGAAAGCCGAAGGCAGCTGCCCCGGCACCTGCGGCCGATAAGGGACCCGGGGAAGGCAGTGCGGGTGGAGGGAAGCCGCCTGCGGCGCCGGCGATTCAGGTTTTTGATGTGGATGTCCAAAAGGTGGTTGCTTCGACACCTTTGATTCAAGCCTTCGACAAGCCACTGCCGTCTGCGCAGAAAATTCAGGCCACCGTGGAGGTCCAGCAGGCTAAAATGTCTGAGGGGAAAATGGAGTCGTTGGGGGTTGAAATTGTGGCGGTGAAAGCGGACGGGGATGTACTTGTGGGTGCACCCAAAGTGGCGGCCGAGGCGCCTCCTAAAAAAGAAGAACCGAAGGCTGATGCACCGGCCAAAAAAGAAGATGTGGTTGCAAAAAAGGAAGAGGTAGCCGCCAAGAAGGAAGATGGAGGATTGAAGCCTGAGCCGAAAGCGGACGCCAAAGCAGATCCAAAAATGGCCGGTGGACCTGCTCCCGATAAACTAGACATCAGCACGGCAGCGGGTCCAGGAGCAGGAGCCCCGCCTGCTCCTTCCGGAACCTCAGTAGCGGCAGCGACCCCTCCTCCCACTCCTGCGGCGCCTACCATCCCGCCTCCGCCTGTGAATATTGGCCAAATCGTCAACCCGCGCTCACAAGAATTGGCTCCCCTTCCTCTGACTGTTCGAGCGAACGACGCATTTCGAGCGTTTGGAAGTGAAAATCCTGACTTTGGATTTTCCGTCACTGCAGGGGGTTTGTTAGCTGGTCATTCGATCGTGACCGATTTATTGACACCTGCGGATAAGAGAAGTGGGGTCAATGGAAACCCCTATACAATTTCTTTCGGCAGCCTACGCATCGTGGATCGTACAGGGGCAGATGTGACGCGACAGTATAATCTGACCAAGGTTTCCGGATTGTTAAATCTTTCTAAGGCAGAGCAGATGTTGGATTTTAAGTTGCCGTCGAATCTAACTTTTGGAGCTGATACCAACCTCCGGGCTAATGCACAAGGGGGAGAGGTAAGCTTTAAAGTGGTGAGTGGGCCTGCCACGATCGACGCGAACGGCAAGTTGGTGGCGACGAGTGGTACAGGGACTGTGGTGGTGAAAGCTGTTACGCCTGGCGATGCGAATTACCGTGGTGCTGAAGCCCAGCAAACGATCACCTTGGCCAAGGCTGGGCAGAGCGTGAGCTTTGGGTTGCCAGGGAGTCTGACATTTGGGGATAACACAGGACTCTTCGCCTCGAAATTAGACAGCGCCAAAGTGAGCTTCGAAGTGGTGAGTGGGCCTGCCACGATCGACGCGAACGGCAAGTTGGTGGCGACGAGTGGTACAGGGACTGTGGTGGTGAAAGCGGTTACGCCTGGGGATGCGAATTACCGTGGTGCGGAAGCGCAGCAAACGATCACCTTGGCTAAGGCTGGGCAGAGTGTGAGGTTTACGTTGCCAGGGAGTCTGACGTTTGGCGCAGACACCAGTTTGAGTGCGACGAAGTTAGACAGCGCGGTGGTGAGCTTCGAAGTGTTGAGTGGGCCAGCCAAGATCGAGAATGGCAAGTTGGTGCCGGAGAGCGGGACGGGCACCGTGGTGGTGAAAGCGGTTACGCCAGGGGATGCGAATTACCGTGGTGCGGAAGCGCAGCAAACGATCAACTTGGCCAAAGCTGGGCAGGCATTAAACTTTGAAATCGGCACGGCTCCGACCTTCTTAACTGGAAGTACTCGGTCCATTCCCGTCGTGATGGGGGGTAGTACCACTGTGAGTTTTTCCATCAACGAAACAGACGGGCGTGCTATTCTCACATCCGGCTCGTTGGTGATCGGGAAAATCTTTGGAGCGAACTCGTTTACCCTCAAGGCAAGTGCTACAGGAGACGGTAATTATGTCGGAGCCCAAAAGGAGGTTGTGATCGGAATTACGCCCGATCTACAAGGCATAGTTCAAAGCAACCCTCTGCGTGGACTAGTGGAATTTGATAATCTTGCTTTGCAAAATGCGCTCGACAACTACTTCTACTTTAAGGGCTCGGTTGCCGGGAGTCCGGGAGCACTCGCGAAATACTTTGTCGATGCCCCGATGTTTGTTGAGCTTGGCAATACCCAGAAAGTGGAGCTGGGGACCAGCGCGCAAGATTTCGACTTTTTTGCGGCCCAAGCCACCAAGCTGACGCAAAATCTTGATCTTGGGGCGATGCCCCTGACTGGAGGCCGAAGTGAGGTTTTCTTTTATGCCACGCGCCAAGAGATGGGGCTGGCATCAGCGAAATTCTTCGGAACCGTTTCCCCCTCCGGAGTACCCACGATGAGTTACGACAATTCCTCCATGGATTTGTGGGAGGGGAGCTGGGCAGATTGGCGAAATGTGGGTGGCACGATCCAAGGGGGAGTCACCATCAACGTGCCTTCCTCCAAGGAAAAAGTCGGTTTTGTCGCTGGCACTGGCGGAATATCGATTCAGGGCGTTACGGTGAATGCGAACGGGGCTGCGCTTGAGGTTTTGGCTTCGGGGGATCTTCTAGTTCAGGCCACCTCGTTACTTGGGCTTTCCCCATTGCGGGAAACCTCGATTCAATCCTTGGGAGTGATCCAGATGGGAGCCACAACGGAGGAATTGGCTGCGATGGCCACGCTAGAGACATCAGTAGGTGCGGATGGCACTATCCAGAGTCCCAGCGTCGCCCAAGAAGCGCTGCAGGAAGAGAAACAGGTCCGGATCGAATCGAGTGGGAGTGTTTCGACTGCTGGTGAAACACTCTCGACTGGAATCGCTGTGATTCGCTCGGCAACGGGGTTGGAGATGAGGGATGTGGTGATCCGTGGATTTGGTCAGATTGAATTGGCAAAAGGACTGGAATCCTCAGCCCCACGGGTTTTGGTGAGCGGTTCTTCCGTTCGCGACTTTAAAATTAAGGAGCTAGTAGGGGCTTTCATCAACGCCGATTCCAAGATCCAGATGGCAGCACTCGACGCGAGCGGAGAACTCGCAGGCACGATGGTGGTGCAAAACGGATTGCCGGTAAACCGCCAGCTGGCCGGAGTGCTCGACAAGACGATTACCGACTCTCGGAAGAATCTTCTGGTGGATGCACAGACGGTTTCTTTGGCGGCGAAGCGGTTGGAGTTCCAAAATACGACGATTGCGGCGATGTCCGCCATCAATGCCAGGGCGAACACGGTTTTGCTGAACAATGCGAACTTCACCGTCATCGCCCAGAATGGGATGATCAACTTTTATACCCAGCAGGGCTTGGTCAACCGGACTTTTGGATCGGACGGGGGTAGCGACAATGGAAAGCTGAACTTCACCGGGGTGAACAATTTCAGGATCGGCAACAACTCCTTCACCGTTCAGGACCAGGCGACTCTGAACCAGCACTACGGAAACAATATTGTGGACATGAACCAAAACTTCGGCCGGCCTGAGGCTGGTAAAGTGAACGTTCTGAAGATGTAGGGGTAGAAAAAGAACGCTGATGTTCAAATGAAATCTTTTATGCGAAGGCCAGAAAAAAAGAACTCACAATTGCGTCGGGAGCTAGACACTACTAGCGGCCACAGTGGCTTTATAAGCTTCTGCAGCACGGAGTGGTTCGGAGGAGGTATTTCGATAGGCGTGGGGGTTAAGGCTTTTAAGCCCAAAGCTGTGCCCAAAATATTTGGTACTTGGGCAAAGGGTGCTTGCTGCTCTATTTTTTTTGCGGGGACGCTTGTTTTGTCCAATGCCCAAATACCTGGATCACTTGTAGCCAAGCAGTCCGGACC
>JBIKTM010000002.1:0-145232 GCA_044348085.1 Methylacidiphilales bacterium
TAATCGCCTGCCGAATCCACCATGTCGCATAGGTAGAAAACTTATATCCCCGCCGATACTCAAACTTCTCCACCGCTTTCATCAAACCCATATTGCCCTCTTGAATCAGATCCAAGAAAGAAAGGCCGCGATTCGTGTATTTCTTCGCAATGGAAATGACCAACCGAAGATTAGCCTCCACCATCTCTGTCTTGGCTCGCATCGCCTTCCTGACCCACTCCCTCAAGTCGCGGTGGTGGGTAAAAAATTCGTCCCGAGACAGACGCGCCCCGTGCTCAATCTCCTCGATCTCCTCTTTGAGTGTTTTTTTACGGCTCTCCTGCTGGCGGCTTCGAGATTTAGACTTATGGATCGACTCCAGCTCCGCACTTTTTTCCTGCAACTGACGGTGCATGTTGTCCGCGACAGCAATAAACTCTTCCAATACTTTCTGTTTAAAGAAAAATTTTACAAAAAGCTTCTCAGCAGCATCCTGCTGTTTGGACAGCTCCTTCAACACCTTGTTTTTGGCAAGAGCAGACTTCGCATCAAACATCTTCGCGTACACCTTGTGGGATTTCTCATGAACGGCATGGAGCTGCTTCACCAGCGTCTTGAGCGCCGTCATGTATTTTTCCCGGCCCTCAATTTTCTTGTCCTGAATCACCCGATCAAACCGTTCGCGGGAATTCAGGAGCTTTTCACCCAGCGAGATGTACTCCTTGGCAACGAAACCAAATTTATGCAAGTGAACGACGGCTCCAATGTCCGACTCTTCAATTCGTTTTGAAATCTCTACTTCTTGTTCTCTCGTCAGCAGGGGGACTTGACCCATCTGGCGCAAATACATCCGGACAGGATCATCCAAGATATCCAGCTTTTCCGGCTTCTCATCCGCGACGACCGCCTCGCTCCCGTCTTCCTCCCGCGGCGCTTTTTTATACCGATCGACTTCGCTTGCTTCAATGACATCGATCTCGAAATTTCTTAGAAAGATGAGTACCGCTTCGACCTGCTCGGGCTTCGTGACAGTTTCAGGCAAAGCCTCGTGCAAATCATCGTGCGTCAAATAGCCCTGTTCCCGTGCTAATTTGATTAATTCCCGCAAACGCTCCTGCTTTTCAGGACTTTGCGCCCAAATTCCTACCCCTTGATTTTCCCCAGATCCATTGCCGTTTAGCGCCTCTTTAGCTTCAACCTCTGCGGATGCCAAATCCGCCTCCGACGGCTCATCTGATTGGATGGGTGGCTCCTCAGGCTTCACTTTGCCCCTCGACCCGCTTAACTTAGGGGCCTTGATCGACTTGCTTTTCGCGACTTTTTTCACTCGTTTTGGATGGAATTTTGCTCTGGTTTGGGTGTGAGGGTAAACATTAAGCATTAGCTTTGGCTGGCCCTGCTGTCAAACGCGCCCTTCTCTTAAGCAGTTCTCCCTGCTGGCGAAGTACTTCCACCGCGCTGGCATCACCCGCGGGAAGGGCCCTTAACTTGGCTGACAACCTCTCCGCCTCTCTCCTCAAATAATCCCCTTCAAGTCGATTTCCCAGCCCCTCCAGCGCCTTGTCCCAATCCTCCTCCGACGAACGCTCCCATACGCCGGCTTCTAAACCTGTGAGAAAATCCTGCTCGTCGGCAACAAGTTGCGGCAAGAGATCCCCTAAGCCCGTCCACATATCGTTCCGATACAGTTCCCGAATCTTCATATACAACTCCTCACCACCCAGATTTTTTAACCACAACTCATCCACTCGACGCTCCACTTCTGGAAATTTTGACGGTTGCCCTAAAACCAGCAAAAACAGCTCCCGAATCACAGGATGAACCTCCAGCGGTTTCGCAATCTGAATCCCCGGCGGATCTTGTCGCTCACTACGCGCCACAATCTTGGCTGTTGCGCTGCGCGACTTCTCGACCTCGTCCATCACCAGACTTTCCCCCAACCCCAAACGAGAAGCCGCTCGTGCCACCAAACCCGCACGACTCACCGCGCTGTCGACCATGCTCAAAAGTTTCGCCACCGCCTCCACCACTCTCCTTCTTCCCGCAGGCGTCGCTCCCTCCTGCTGACTCTGCCAATCCACATAAAAATCTAAAAAATCCACCGCCGCGTCGAGTTTCTCCCGAAACGCCTCTGCCCCACCCCTTCGAATCAAGGAGTCGGGATCATCCCCCGCCGGCAACCTCACCACTTTGACTCCCAACTCCGCCTTAGCCAACCCGCCCCAGCCTTGTCCGCCCTCCACCAAAATCCCTCCCAACCTCCCTGCAGCCCGATCCCCCGCGACATCTGCATCCAGACAGATGACAATCTCCTTGGCAAAACGGCCGATCAATTTCGCATGCTCCTCGGTAAAGCCCGTGCCCAGCGGAGCAACCGCCTGGAGAAAGCCCGCTGCCTGAGCCCGCAATACATCCAACTGCCCCTCACAAACAATGGCTCTTCCCTCCTCAGCCATCGCTCTTCGCGCACGATCAAATCCAAACAGGACACGCCCCTTTTTGAAAATCACCGTCTCCGGCGAATTTATATACTTGGGCTCCTCTGGCGCCGCACCCGCTAAAACCCTCCCGCTAAATGCAATCACACGCCCCCCCTCGTCCACGATGGGAAACATCAATCGATTCCGAAATCGGTCGTACACTCGACCCGACTGAGCCCGCAAAGCCACCCCCGACGCAATCATCTCCTCTTCCGTAAAACCGTTTTTCTTTCCCCAATCCAAAGTCGCAGTCCATGCCGCAGGTGCATACCCCAGCCCAAACCTCGCGATCCACTCCAAAGGTATCTCCCTCTCTTTTAAATAGGCCCGCGCACTCTCCGCACTCGGATCTTTTGCCAATAAATCTCGCCAGTGAAGAGCCAACGCCGCGTGAATTTGTCGCAGTCGCTCCCGCTCCGCACCGCTCCCCCCATCTCCTCCTCCCCCGCCCCCTGCCTCTTCCTCTAAATGCACCCCCGCCCGCTCCGCCAAACGCCGAACTGCCGCGGGAAAATCCAACCCCTCCGTCATCATGAGAAAACGGAACACATCCCCACCCGTCCCCGTGCTAAAACACTTGAAAAACTGCTTGTCTGGATGCACGTAAAAAGATGGCGTTTTCTCTTTCTTAAAAGGACTCAAGCCCCGAAAGTTCGACCCCACCCGCTTGAGCTGCACCACGGCCCCAGCCACCTCCACCAGATCACTTGCCCGCCTTACCTTCTCAATCGTTTCTGCAGAAAACCCCATAGATCTCCGTTCTCTCCTCCTCCCGCCAGCCCGCAAGCCTTTACCCCCCAGTTGCTGAACGCCCCCCTTTCCTGCATCTTAATAACTTCGTGAACTCAACTTTCAACTATCCCTCCCTTCTCTCCGCACTTCTCTCCGTGCTCATTCTTTCCCCATGCCTATTTGCCCAAACTCCGTCCACCCAATCTCGAGTCGCTGTGATCGAAGATCCCTCCCTCCTGACGAATTTCGATCCCAAGCCCGACCGCATCAAAACCGCCATCTCGGCCCTCCTCACCACCCTGACTGAAAAATCAACCCCTTCCGAGGCTTGGCAAGCGCTGGGAATTAGCCCCGACGATATCGTGGCTGTCAAAGTTACGGCACGGGGTGACCCAAGAACTGGAACACGCAGGGAGGTGGCCGATGCCGTCGCCGCGAGTCTGATCGCTGCTGGCGTCAAACCCGACCAAATTACCCTCTGGGACAAGCGCGAAGTCGATATGACCAAGTCAGGATATCCCATCCGGCAAGAGCCCAATAAAGTTCAAGTTCGCGCAATCATCGCCTCCGCAGCTTCCGATATTCCAGGGCTCGGTTTTGATCCCGACTGTACCCCGTACTTTAACCCCACCATGGGACAACTCATTTATGGCGACCTGAAATTTCAACCCTCCTTAATGGACGGTTTGCCCCTCAGCTCTGGTGGTTCAGGCTCCAACTCCGATAAAATTCCGTACTGGTCCTACTTCACAAAGCTCATCACCCCGAAACAGGTCAAAGTGGTGAATATAGGCTCGATGACCAGTGATCCCGACGTGGGAATCTACGGTTGCTGCATCTCCCTCGCGTTGGGCAGCGTGGACAATTCCCGCCGCCTTCTAAAGCCCAATGCCGACCAAGACACTACCGTGGGCGATATCCTTATGTCCGATCCCCTTCTCAAACCTAAAACCGTTCTCCACATCTCAGACGGGCTCATTGTGAAATTCGCGGGAGGCAAAGAGTTTGATGCCAACTACTCCTATACCCCTGGCCTTCTGCTCGCATCGACCGATCCGGTTGCCATGGATGTTTTAGCCCTTGCTCGTTTTGAAAAGAAACGGCTCGACCCAGGGGTGGGGATTCCTCCTATTCCAAAAATTGGCAAAGTGCCTCACCTCGAAGGGGCCGCCCTCATTGGCGCAGGCACATCGAACCTGGAAAAGATCCAAATCTTGCCCGCGAAATAAATCCGCGCCCGCTTCGATTCGGCTAAACTTTAGGATCGGTAGATCCAAAGAACCTACGCAACTCCGCCTGCGCGGTCTCGGCCGAGTCCGAAGCATGCAACACATTATGCATCTTATCTTTTCCTAAATCCCCGCGGATCGTTCCCTTAGGCGCCTTGGTGCTGTCCGTTGGCCCTAAAAGATCTCGCACCTTCGCAATCGCATTCTCTCCAGCCAAGGCGACCGCAACCACAGGTCCTGAGGACATAAACTGCTCGATCTCGGGAAAGAAAGGGAGCTGCGCCAAATGAGCATAGTGCTCTTTCAATAAAGGCCCGTTCAAACGCAACATCCTGCAATTGATGATTTTTAATCCAGCCTTCTCCAAACGATGCAGAACCTCTCCCGTTAGCCCTTCAGCTACCGCGTCGGGTTTCACTAGAATCAATGTCATTTCATGCTGTTTCATACTAATCCTCCCTTGGGTTGAACCTCTTAACCTGCCGAGTTCCTCCCCCTTTCGCAATCAGCTCTTTTACCCGAGCCAACATCTCCTTCGCTTCAGCCGTCGCATCTTTTTCCGCCCCATCTCCAGGACGAACCATGCCAGGCACTGAAATCGCCTTTTCAAACTGCTCTTGGGCAGCCAGCAGGTTTCCTCTTCGCCAAAGATGATTGCCGTAGCTTACGTGAAAAAACTTTCCGTTAGGACGATTCTGAATCCCTAGCTGGTAGAGGACTTCCGCTTCTGAGAATTTGCCTTGTAGATCCAGAACGCTTGCGCGTCTCACATAGTAAACATCATCCTTGGGGCTTCGCTCTTCTGCTCTTCGATACCAAAGAATTGCCGCCTCAGAATAGCGGTCCAACTTCTCCTTACGCTCCGCCACTGCAGTCGCACTAGGAGCAGGTGGCTTAAAATAAACCTCGATGAGCTTAAGGCGATAGGCGTCACCCATGGTTTCCGCAAAAACAGGAGATCGCGAATCCCACCGCTCTCCCTCTTGCCCCGCTTTTTCAAGCGCCTCATCCGAAAGCTTGGCAGCCTCCGCAGCCTTCTCTGGAACGGATCTCCAACCTGCCCAAGTCTTCCAGCCGTACACTGCGCTTACCCCTGCAAGAACCAGTGCCAAAGAAGCCAGGACACCATTCAACAATTTTGCATGCACCATCCCTCGCTCTCGCCAAACTGTCGTGGTTGCAATTCCAAGCAGCAGGAAGGAGGAGATCGCTGTAGCTGGAATGTGATAATTAAAATCCACAAACGCGTGAGCTAACATCGCTGCTCCCACAGACCACCCTAGGCCGGTACAAAGATCCGCTGGAGTATCCCTCTCTCGACTTTTGCTCCGATGCCAAAGGAAAATGCCTAGATAAATCCAGAAGAGCGCTACAAAAAAGAATCCCACTGCGCCATAATCACACAGCGTGTTTACGTAGTCGTTGTGTGTATACACGGTTCGCGTTCCCTTGTCCCAGGTCGGCCATCGCAGATGCTCAAGATCAAAGCTTCCCGGACCATGCCCAAGCCATGGCGACTGTTTCCAAATCTCAATTCCGTTTAGTGCTAGCTCGATTCGGAAATCTCCATCCCCGCTTCGTAGCCGCCCCCAACCCTCCCCTTTCTTTCCCATCATATTTTCCCACCGCTCCATGATCTTCTCGTCACTTCGTGCTAGTCCTATCCCCCCCACCAAACCCCCGCCTACCACCAATAGGATCACAATTCTGCCTGCCCAGTTCAAAGGCCCCCGCCGCAACCAGCGCATGAGCCATAGCCCGCTTCCCGCCATCCATGCCAAAAAACTTCCACGCGAAATCGAAAACGCCACCCCCATCGAACTCGCCAAAGCACTCCAGCCTGCCAGCAAACGCGCCAGCCAAGGGCAACCAGGCCAAGCCATCAGGGTGAATGCCGCCAAAGTCGCTTGGACTAGATAATTTCCAAAGTGATTCGGACACCCAAAGGTCCCCGACATTCTTGCCTCATAATCGGGTCGCGGCACCATTTCCCAGCCCAAAATCGGCACAGGACCGATCGGATAGACCCCCACCCGAAAGTGTAAAAAACCATACACCTCTGTGATCGAAGCCACCGCTAGAAACCATCCCAAGATCCAAGGAACGATTTTACGACCTCCCAACTGATGGCGGACGGATAAAAATACCGCGCCATACATCGACGCCCATAACCACTCTACACGGGCGAAATATTCGCACGGAGCCCTCAAAGTCGCCCATCCCGCGTAGGCTAAAAAAAGAAAGATAGGAACGTCCATCCAACCGATCACCCTTCTTCCACTTTGCCATCCCTCGACGGCACGAAGAGCGAGGCAAACCCACAATCCTGCTGAAACCAGAAAAGCGGGCCCCGCAAATGCTCTCCGAGCCCCCCCCAAATACAATCCGCTCGCCGTCACCAACGCCAAAAGAAATACCCATGCCAACACGGCTAGCCCCCGACTCGCCCAAGATTCCCAAGGCAGGGATTTCTCCTCCTGCCCAGCGTGCATATTCCTGCTCAGGCTTTGGCCGGTCGTCTCGGTCGAACCCGAATCCGCTTCAAACGGGACGGGCTCTCCGGACTCACCGTCTCCACCTGTGGGTCATCCCGGAAAGCTTGATGGATGATCCTGCGTTCATACGCATTCATCGGAGGCAACTCAACTGTCTCTCCCGAGGTCCGCACCCTCTCCACCATCTCCCGTATTTCCGCCAACAAGCCGGCCTCCTGCTCTTTTCTGAAGTTCTCCACATCCACAATCACGCGGGGTGCGGGCTCCTCTCCCCGGGCCAACATTCGATTCAGTAAAAACTGCAAATCATCCACCGTCTCCCCATCCCTTCCGATCAATCGCACAGGATTTTGCATCCTCACATGCAACACGTTGTCATCACCTCGCTTCTCCTCCTCGAGCGTGAATGCAAAGCCCAAGTGTCCCAGCATATTTTCCAGTAATTCCCGTGCTCCTTGAGGTGCGGCTGTGGCGCTCATTTTCTCCCCCACATTCCGCCCTTCCAACGACCTCTCTTGACTAAATCCACAGGCTTTGCGGCTTTCTCCAACTTGGGCATGGGTTGGCGAAGGTTGTACATCAGCTGACCAATGGATAGGAAGTTTTGCACGGTCCAGTACAAAGATAGTGCCGAACTGAAATTATAGCAAAACACTAACATAATCACGGGCATCAACTTCATCATCTTGGCACCAGGATTATCTACCCCCTGAGGTTGAGGCGTCAGATGCATGCTCCAAACCATCGCGGCCGTCATAATTAAGGGCATCGGGTTGATCGGAATCCCTAAGCCGGGCAAATACCCGATCGTGTCTGGGCGAGACAAATCGTGAATCCAAAGGAAAGCTTGCCCCCGCAACTCCACAGAACTTAACAGCATGTAGTAGAACCCTAAAAATACGGGCATCTGAATCAGCATCGGAAGGCAACCTCCCAACGGATTTACTCCATAATCCCGATAGAGTTTCATCATCTCACCGTTCAGCTTGGTCGGCTCCTCTTTATATTTTTCCTGAATCTCCTTCAATTTTGGGGCCAAAATCTGCATTTTTTTCATGCTTTGATTCGCCTTCGCTTGAGGCACCCAAAGAATGGCCTTTAGTAAAATCGTCAGGATCACAATCGACCAACCGTAACTTCCCACAACCTTCTCGATGGTGTTCATGACTAAAAGCAGAGGCCGGCTCACAATTCCCATCCAACCAAACTCCATCACCTCGTCTTCCCCCTGAGCCAAGCGACGGAGTCGCCAATCCTCCTTCGGCCCTGCATACAATCCAAACCGCCGAATATTTTTACCCCCCGCCACAAGATCAAACCCCGACAACTTAATCCACGTCTCAATCGCGCCCACTGCTCCTCCTCCATCCCGCATTTTCTGCCCGCTCAATTCCACCTTACGAGCCTCAGCCCCATTGGCAGGCGAGTCTTGAGCCGTCAATACCACCGCAAAAAACTGGCTCTTGGCGGCCACCCATTTGACTGATCGATCCTCTCGACTCGTCACCAACTCCTTGCCCTTTTGCGGGAAGAGAAACATGAACCGTGAATCAATGAATTCGGGTAATTTATGCGTCGTGTAGGTGCCATCCGTTGTAAACCAACCCGTTCCTACATATGCCTCCTCCTCGGCTCGCAAATAGACAGGCGCCCCCACCCCTGCAGACAATGCATACGCAGGTAAAGCGACGGGTACGCCCCCACGATTTTCCACCTCTTGCGTAAAACTTACATCGTACTCCCCCGATAACCGGAAAGTTCTCCGAATGAATACTTCACCCCCCACCTTCGCAGGAGCCACAAAAACAACCTCGCTCGGGTCCGCTTTTTCCAGACTCCATGCCAACCCTTCTCCTGGAGGCGTCCACCCTCGTAATTCAAAAACCGCATCCGGAGATCCTAGGTTTAGCCTTACCTTCTCTTCCCCCTCCGCTGCGTGCTCAAGCAACACCATCTCACGGATACCTCCACCCCATGTGGTCAAAACCAATCGTAGGGTCTTGTTTTCTAAAATTCCTGTTTGCTCTGCCCCGGTCCTTGTCACAGATCCAGGAGCTAATGTTTCTTTGGGGGTTAGAATCGAATCAGGAGTAGGGACTGATTTCTCAGGGCGAGTGACCGCATTTGTTTCTCCCGAAACCAGCTTCTTTTGAGGAGCAGGCGGGTAGAAGTGAGCCACAATTTTCGGATAGAGAAGAAGAAGTAAAAAACAGGCTCCCGCCGCAATCCAAGACTTTCGATCCATTCCACCCTTTTTCATGCGCACTCCTTCACCGGATCCCAACCCGACCGACCCCACGGATGACATCGTATAACCCGAGCGAAGGCCAATCTCACACCCCGAAGCACCCCGTACCTCTCAATTGCCTCCTCCGTATACGCCGAACAAGTCGGATGAAAACGACAACACGGCCCTGCGCCGCCCAAAAGACTTCTCCAAAAAGGAGCCATAGCTCGCTGAATCCGAATGAGAAAAAGGAAAAACTGTTTCATCGTGCCCCTACCCACAGCCCCGACTTCTGATACAACCGAATCATCTCTTTTTGTAGCTTTTCACTTCCCGCTTTTCCCGCCGAGGGTCGTGCGATCCAAACCGAATCCAATCCAGAAGCTAGATCCGACTGAAGATTCCTCCAGCCCTCACGCACCCATCGTTTGATACGATTTCTCACGACCGCGTTCCCACAAACCTTGGGTACCACAATGGCCATGCGACGATCCGCACGCGGTCCTTTTCGCCAGTTGAGCTTAAGTTGCGTTCCACTTTCAATGCCTCCTTCACGGCGAATGGCCAGAAACTCCGGCCGGCGACGAAGAATGCGCGCCCGAGGCAGGCGCCGATCACGCCCCGGTGTGGCGGGCGTAGTGGCGCTCCACACCTTTGGGCAGAAGGCGACGACGACCCCGCGCCCTGCGACGCGCGATCAAGGCTCGCCCTCCCTTAGTTTTCATACGCGCCCGAAAGCCAAACTGGCGTTTGCGGGTGCGCTTGGAGGGGTTATACGTGGGTTTCATTGCAAAAGATGAATAAGGGTTAAATCGTGCCGAGGAATCCCGTCGGAGTCAACCCGCTCTTCCCAAAACTTTTAGAAATTCATCCACTTCATCTGCAACGTTTGAGACATGAGGAGAAACCCGAAGGAGCATCTTGCCCCCGTGCTCCTTTCTCCAGGAGACACGGATTTTAGCCTCCTCCAACCTCTGAGCCGCCTCCCCCCACCCACCTTTCGGTTCCCATAGGCTGGTGATCGGTCGCGGATTCTCTCCCTCCCCATAAATCGTAAATCCAGCCCGCTGCGCTCCTTCCCGAATTTGCCCTGCCAGACCCAAAACGTACTCCGCTGTTTTTTTACGCCCCAACCCCTCCAGCAGTTCCAACGAGGCCCTCATCCCTTCAATCCCAGGAAGATTTAAGCTCCCTGGTTCATATCTTCTTCCCCCCTCCTCCATCACCATCTTGGGTTGAGCCAAAAAATCTGGGCTGTGGACGTTCCAAGAACCCAGCAAAGGGGGCGACATCCGCTCCCATACCCTTCGGCGCACCATCAAAACACCCGCTCCCACAGGCCCCAGCATCCACTTGTGAGCATCCGCCGCCAAAAAATCCGCCTCAGCCCAATCTGTCGGCACAACTCCCAAAGTCTGAATTCCATCCAAGCAAAGGAGGATCTTTCGTGCCTTGAGTTCGGGCCCGATCACCGCCAACTCTGGCATACATCCACTCAAATAGTGTGCAGTCGCGAGTGTCACCAGTTTCGTTTTTTTTGTGATGATCGGTAAAATTGTCGACCACCGAATCTCCTGCCCAGGTTGTCTGGCAATCGGAATCGCCCTCACTCGTCGTTTCGCCAGATTTCTCCACGGATAAACATTGGCAGGATAATCCAAGGGGTCGTAAATCACCTCGTCTCCCTCTTTCCAATCCAACCCCAGGGCCACCAACCCCAATCCCAACGCGGTAGGTCCCAACAGAGACACCTCATCCCAATCGCAACCTAGAAACAGGGATGCTACCTCACGTGTCTTTTTTACCCTCCGCCACACCTCTTCCCCCTCTTGACGGCCTTGCACTGCTGCCTCCGACCAGTTTGCTATGGCGTCCTGAGCAGGGCCACTGATCGGAGCTACAGCCGCATGGGCCAGAAAAATTCCCTCTTTTGTTACAGGGAAAAGCCGATTGCGATCCAATTCCGTCTCTTTTCCCATCGGCCAAGGAGAATCGCCCTGCCTATTCAGTCGCTCAACTCCACATTCCAATACGCCAAATCCAAAAAGTGCCGCCAAGTCTCAGGCCCATTTCGTGAAATCTGTACGTTCAAGAAGGTGCGCAACTTGGGTCTCTTCGGCTTGCGAATCAGCTTCATGGAGGCTTCGGGAGGCCTTCGATTCCCCTTACGCGTGTTGCACGGGATACAAGAGCAAACCACATTTTCCCATGTGGTCGTACCCCCATGATCCCGCGGGATAACGTGATCCAGATTCAGATCCCGCCGATCTTTCAACTCCCCGCAGTACTGGCAGGTATAGGAGTCCCTTTCAAAGATGTTTTGCCGAGTCAGTTTAACCTCTTTTTTCGGAATCCGGTCAAAAAGCATCAATACAATAACCCGCGGGATTCGAATGCGAAAGCTGATGGTGCGAACCGCATCCTCACCCTCATAGTCCTGGCTGAGCTCCTGCCACCGATGGAAATCAAAGGTCCGAAAATCATCCCCTGCACCATTACCCTCTACAACTTGGGCATGCCCCATATACAGGAGGCTAAAGGCCCGCCGTACGGAGCAGATATGCACTGCTTGCCAGAAGCGGTTCAGGACTAAAACCCCCTGAGGTGTGGCTAAATCCATACCCACTATCTTTAGACGGAGAAAAGTTATCGTCAACGGGGCTGATTTTCTCTTGCCCCAAATCCAATTTCATCGCCTAATTCATACCCCTATCCATGAACCTCTTTCGTTGGATCGCTCTTATCGGTTGCCTTTCATGGGCTAACTCTACCCATCTCCATGCGGCTGCCTCGCCCCAAGACGATTACCTCCAGATTTACGTCATGATTCAGGAGGGGGACAAACTTACCCAAGGCGGTCAGAACTCCCAAGGGCGGGAAAAATACGAAACGGCAATCCAGCGCCTTGAAAAACTCAAAAATGAAAATCCTGAATGGGAACCCACCATCGTCAAATATCGAATCAAATACCTAAACGAAAAATTAGACTCTCTAAAATCCGCAAAAGACACCTCCCCTGCCCCCAAGCCTGCTCCTGCTCCCGCGACTCTCCCCCCCGCCCCGACTACCACAGAGAAGCCCGCATCCGCTGAGAAACCCACCCCCTCGGAGCCAAAGGTTGAAATCCCTGCTGCACCTGCGGCCTCCCCCGCGGTTGCAGACGACCCCTCTGCTCTCCGCCAAAAAGTTATAGCGCTTTCGGGCGAACTCGAATCAGCTCGAACGGAGTTGCGCCAAGCCAAAAGTGACCTTGATGCCGCTGTAGCCGATAAAAAACAACTTCAGCAAAAGCTCTCTGCCTCTCCTGCTCCTGACGCGGATGTGGCAAAACTTCAAGAGGAGAATACTTCCCTGCGAGGAAAGTTAAGTGCAGCCGAGGAAAGCCTCAAGAAAGCCGCAGGTGGCGAAATTGCGGGTGAGATGACCTCTCTTCGCGGCCAAGTGGACCAGCTCGAAAAGAAGTTGGCTGAAGCCAATAATAAATCGGCTGAGCTCGCACGAGCCAACGAAGAGTACAAAACAAAAATCGCCTCCCTTACGACTCAGCTTCAACAAACAGGAACTGCAGGAAAATCCGACAGCACTCTGGCGAAAGAAAACACCATGCTTCGCTCCATTCTGGATCGCCAGCTAAAGGAGCAAGCCCGCAGGGAGGCTGCCCGCCGACTCGTTTTGGATGAGTTCAAAAATCTAGCCGTTTCGACAGATGCCCTTAAAACTCAGATGGAAGTCCTCAGCTCACCCCTTCTGTCTTTGACAGATGAGGAGCAGGGAATGCTGAAGTTCTCTGCACCCACCCTTGTGGCTCCTGAGCCAGCTGCTGCCGCCGCGCCGACTCCTACTCTTTCCAGCACGACAGAAAAGCCTGTCAGCCCCGAATCCTACTCAGAAAAACCACGTATTCCGGATGAGTTTAAGGAAACCGCGGCTCAGGCCACCTCTTTATATAACGAGAAGAAGTTTGATGAATCCGCAGCAGCCTACGAAAAAATCTTGGCAAAGTACCCCCAGTCCATTTACGCGCTCTCAAACTTAGGTGTCGTCCGCTTCCAGCAACAAAAGTATCCCGAGGCCGAAAAGGCTTTGCGCGAGGCCATTCGTGTGGCTCCTAACGATGCCTTTTCGCACTCCGTTTTGGGCATCGCCCTCGTCCAACAGGAGAAGTATGACGATGCCATTCAAATCCTCAGCCGAGCCGTCGCCCTTGATCCTGCCGATGCTAAAACTCGCAACTACCTAGGTATTTCCTCCTCTCGCAAAGGCCTTCAGGAAGCTGCAGAACAGGAGTGCCGCAAAGCCATCGAACTGGACGAAGGATATGGAGATGCGCACTTCAACTTGGCCGTCATCTACGCCACGCAGACTCCTCCTGCAAAAGAACTCGCAAAACGCCACTATGGCCGTGCTCTCGAACTCGGTGTTCCCAAAGATCCCGAGCTCGAAAAACTGATTAACTAGACTTCGAATCCGACCACGCGGGCAACCACATCTCTACTTTCGTTCCTTTCCCTGGCTTTGATTTGATTTGCAGCCTACCTCCATGCGCCTCGACAGTCCTCCGTACTAAAGCCATTCCTAATCCAGTTCCCCCTGGCCGACCCGATAAAAAGGGCTCAAACAAACGTTCCGCCACATCTTTTTCCATCCCTTTTCCCGTATCCTCCACAACAAATACAACTTCCTTCCCCCGCCTGACCGCACCCAACTGCAACTGTCCACCATCCGTCATCGATTCCTGCGCATTCAAAACTAGGTTGAGGACAGCTTGTTCCAACTGGGAACGATCCCCCCGAATTCGAATCGGCCCTCCTTTTTGAAAATTTAGGCTGAGTCGAATCTTGGACGCAGAAAGCTTGAGCCTTACAAGCAGCGCCACTTCCTCCATCACATCCTTTGCATCCACTTCCCCCATCAAGGGATCTGCCGATCGAGCTAAATTTAAAACTCGATCTAAGATTCCATTCATCTGTCCCAACTTGGTTTCAATGAGTTGCAAGTCTCGCCCTTGCTCTTCGCTCAGACCTAATCCACGAATTGCCGTATGCCAAAGCATCCGAATTACTGCCAGAGGATTTCGCACCTCATGAGCCACCTCAGCTGCTAGCATTCCCAACGAAGAAAGTCTCTCTCGCTGCCGAAGCTCCTGTTCCGTTTGCCCTAACTGTGCAGCTAATTTGGTCCTTTGGAGTGCGGCCGCTGCAAGTCCTGCTAGTCCTTGGAAAAGTCTCGTTTCGGAATCTGAAAATCGGTGCACCCTTTGCGTTGCGACACACAAAATCCCAAGAGCACCCTTTTTTTCAGCAAGGGGAACTGCGAGAAAGGAGTGAATGCCCTCTTTTCGAATTAACTCCGTGTGGGGGTCTTGCGGGCTTTCTGAAATCTGAGATACCGACCATGGTTTTTGCCTTTTCACAACATATCCAAGCGCCGTCTCCGCCGCATGGATGACAGGCTGCGCCTGATATCGTTTCGAAGCCCCCTCAGAAACCTCTAGCCGCAATGTTTCACTTTCTGCATCAAACAAAAAGAGAGACGCTAGATTGGCACCACACAATCTCGCCGCCGCTCGGGTTACCTTGGTCAAAATAGCAGAGGAGGTCTCCTCAGCTCCAATCGCCGCACCCATCCCGGCCAACGCCGACGAACGTTCTCCCTCTTCCTGCATCCCAGCCACCTTCCAGGCCAGAACCAGCCAACCCATTGCTTCCTTTGCCAGTTCGGCTAACTCCTGCTCCTGGCCTTCTTTAAAATAGTTCTTTTTTCTCGTCCCAACTGCAATTACCCCCACAAGGCTTTCCCCTTCACTCAAAGGAGCAGCCATCTCACTTCCCTCCTGTCCCAACCCACCAGCCGTTTTTTGAAGATCCGCACGCGCCGCCTCACCGCGGCTCGCTACCCAACCCACCACCCCCTGTCCCATAGCGACTCTTCTTTCCTTCCACTTTGACCCTACGCCCACTGACTCATCGATTTCCAAATCACCTAGGTTCGGATTAAAAAGGTAAAGCGCAGCTCTCTCGACCCCAAAACGTTTCTGGACCGCTTGTAAAAACTTTCTCGCGAATCGTTGTGGCGCCGAAAGGTCGCTCGGGACAACTCCCAAGGAATTCCGTTGCTGTCTCACGGGCTAACTACCTTTTTCAGGCTTTGTACCAAACGACCCAGCTGATCTTCCGCTGTGACTGCCTCTCCTGTCCTATCCTCAATTACAAAAGTATCCAAAGCCGCACCCTTCTCCGTCGTAATTCGCGCACCAGAAATCTGCATTCCCTCATTAGCGATCACTCTAGTTAATGAGTGCAAAAGCCCAACTCGATCTGGAGCCTCCACATGCAGCAAGGTTCGACCAGGCTCACTGGCTTGATCGACCCTCAAACTGGCAGGAAATTCCGCCTCTCCTACCGACTTCTGCCAAAGGGTCGGACCTACCTCCGCAATCCGCTCCAACAGACGATCCTCAGTATCCCCCAAAGCTTCGGTTAATGTTTTTTCAAAAGCCGCACGATCCACTGGATGCGTCACGACCTCCATCCTGTCATTGCAGATACGAAATGTATCAACCACCACATCATCTGTTCGCGTAAAAATACTCGCACTGAGAATATTAAGCCCCGCTACGGCAAAACTACCTGCAATTTTGCTGAATAGCCTATCCCGATTCCAAGTCACCACAATCACCTCGGTATGCCCCTCCTCCGGTTGATCCAACCATTTCACTAAGGGCACCAGGGCATCCGCACCCGATACCCTCTTTTCAAGAAATTCATGCACCGCTTCAAGATGACGTCCAACAAGTTCAGGCGGGCAGACTCGTAAGTACTCTTTACCCATTCTCTCTAAATGCTCACTCGCCTCATCCTCTGTAAATTCGCGAGCCAGTACTGCCCGAACCTCCTGCCTGCGCTCCGCCTGTTTCCTTTCCTCACCACGCAAAAACTCCACTTCCCCGGTCAACATATTTTTCGTTTTCTGATAAAGATCCCACACCAGCAATTCCCGCCAACTGGACCAGTTGCTTTTCCCTGCCACAGCACGGACATCGGCGGCAGAGATCAGCATGAGTAAATCGAGTCTCTCTTGATCTTCGACGATTCTGGCTAATTCACGAATCGTTTCAGGTTCCTCAAGATTCTTGCGAGCAAACACTCCCAACGTCATGTGATGGTCCACCAAGAAGGTCATTTGACGAAGCTCTCTGCCCCAAAAACCTAACCTTCTCGCAACATTCGCCGCGTTTGCAGCTCCCACCTCCTCATGGTGCCTTGTTAACTCAGCTTTTCCCGTGTCGTGAAGCAACACAGCCAAGGCCAAAATTTCTGGAGCCTCCACTTTCGCATACAACTCAGCGTATTTTCGCAAATCGGGCTCTTTCGAACCTAACATCGCATCCAACTGATCCAAACACCCTAGGGTGTGCTCATCCGCTGTGTACCGATGAAAGAATTCGTGCTGAACCAAGCATGTCAAAGGGGCAAATTCAGGCAAAATTCGGCCTAATATTTCACTCTCATGCATCAACCGCAAAATGCGACCCACTTTTCCTTTCTGCCTTAGAATGTGCAGGAATGTCTCTTGTGTTTCTTTTTGCCTCACCCAGTCGTCTGTAAGGAGCCCGTAATTAGCTCGAACTAGTGCCTTTAGCTCTGCCCCAGGAACCGATCCTTGATCCTGCATAATTCGAAACATTCGAATCAATCGCCCGGGTTCTTCAATAAAGATTCTCGGATGTTCGGCCTCCAACTCAGCCCCAACCAAAACAAATCCATCTGTGGCCCGCCGAGCCCCCTTCCATCCACCAAAAAAAGCCCAGAATCCGCGCGGTTTTCCTAATCGCTGCTGACAAAGCCGAGTCGCTGTCGAATTGCACAGCAAATGCAGGATGCGCATCTGCCCATATACTTCACGCATTAGGGCTTCGCTTTTTCGTAAAATATTTGGTTGGGGATACCCCATCGCTTCGGCTAACTCGCCCTGTCTTCGTAATGTGAGTACGTCCCCAGGGCCTCCCTGCCCGTAATGAAGCCATTCACGAATCATCATAAGAAATCCAAAGGCATGATTCACTTGTCGCGCCTCCTCTTCCCCCAGCCAGCCTCGTTGGACCAACTCCCCCAAGGTCTCACCTTCTCCACACACCTTCCCTACCCAACGTAAATTATGAAAATCCCGTAACCCTCCCACCCCGGATTTTAGGTTTGGCTCTTGCACGAAAACAGTCCCTCCCTCTTTGGTGTGCCGCGACTGCTGATTTTCCAGCCTCCATGAGAGATACCGTTCAACCTCGCGCTCCAAACTTCTTTTTTTATACTCCGATCGAAACTTTTCCCAAAGTGGAATGGATCCAGCTAAATAACGTGCATCCAAAAGCGCCGTCTTGATCATGGGCTCCGATTCCGAACGCTCGATACTCTCCGAAATGGTTCTACAGGCGTGCCCCACTTTGCATCCCAAATCCCACAGCACATAAAGCACTTTTTTCACCACCTCCTCTGCCACCTCCGCTTGCGACCCATCTCGAATAAATACTAGGTCTAAATCACTAGCTGGGCTCATTTCTCCCCGCCCAAATCCACCCACTGCCCCCATCACAAGCGTTTCGCCTGCCTTGGTTCCGCCCGCCCGCTTCCACAACTCGCAAAGAAGAATGGAAAAGAATTGGGATCGTTGATGCGCGACGCTCAACCCGTTTCCACCTCCTCGCACCTGCTCCATCCAATGAGCAGACTCCTTATCAAGAAGTTCCCGTACCGCCTTCCTCAACTCCTCTGGCTTATCTTCTTGAATCCCCTCCAAAGCGGCACGGATACGGGCTGAAACCTTATCCTCGTCCCCACCGATATGTGGGGGTTTGCCCTCCACGGACCGAGAAGCCAGATCCTCCATTATTCCAGAGGTTGATCCGTAGCCGAATCGAGAATTTTGAAGTCCTCGACATTAGCAGTTGGATCCGTCTTAAAGCTAAACGCTCCCGAGCACCGGCGTTGAAGTTGCATCAAAAGCTCATCATCCTCCGTCCGTAACCGATGCAATACTCCAGGATGCACTAAGACTTTGATTTCATGAACATTCGGGTGTGTCCGTAGCACTCGACTGATCTCTCGCTGAATCTCAACGCTCATCGTTTCAAAGGACTTCACCATGCCTTTACCTCGGCATGCAGGGCACTCCATATAAACCGCTTTTCGAATGCTTTCCTGAACCCGCTGCCGCGTCATCTCAAGCAGACCTAGCGGAGAAATCGGCAAGGTGTGAGTCCTGGCCCGATCCCTACGCAAACACTCCTTAAACTTCTCGTAGACAGCCATCTGATCACGCCGGGCACGCATATCGATAAAGTCGATCACGATAATTCCACCTAAATTGCGAAGTCGTAGTTGTCTCGCGATCTCCTCCGCTGCCTCCAAATTCGTTCGGCGGATCGTGTCGTCATGATCTTTTCCTCCACGTGACTTTCCCGTATTCACATCGATCGAGACCAAAGCCTCTGTTTCATCGATGACCAGTGAGGCTCCCGACTTAAGCCAAACTTGCCGCCGCAGGGCACTCTCGATTTGGCGATTTACACCAAAAGCTTCGAAAAGAGGTTCCGCAGCAAGATGCCTCTTCACCTTGCGTAAAGATCTCTTCGATATGGCTCCCACCAGATCCTTGACCCGCTTTTCAGCGTCCTCGTTGTCCACCAAAACCTCATCTACCTCCTCCGTCAGGAAATCCCGCACAGATCTCTCAACCAGATCGGGTTCCTCCAAGAGTACGGCAGGAGCCGTTTTTGTCTTCATTCCCTCCTCCACCTTGCGCCACTGCTCCAGTAGGAGAGCTAAATCCCGGACAAAATACCGGGCCTGAAGTCCTTCTCCATTGGTTCGCAAAATCACCCCCATTCCTTCAGGCACATCCAGTTCCTGCAGGATTTTCCTCAACCGCTTCCGCTCCTCTGGATCTTCAATTTTTCTAGATACTCCACTCATTTCACCAAACGGCATTAAAACGAGGTAGCGACCAGGCAGGCTTAGGTTCGTAGTCACCCGCGCCCCCTTTGTTCCAATCGGTCCCTTATTGACCTGAACAATCACCTCCGCACCTGGAGGATACAATCGCGGAATATCGTTGCTCGTAATTCGTGGTTGCCGCCCTCGCCCACCCTTTCGTTCGACCGCCTCGATCTGCTCATCCATAGCTGCCGGCACCGCGTCCCAGAAGTGCAGAAAGCCATTTTTTTCTAAACCGATATCGACAAAGAGAGCCTTTAAAGACGGCTCCACATTGTGGACTCGCGCCTTATAAATGCTTCCTGAGATGCTTCGGTCTCCATCCCGCTCAATCGAGAACTCCTCCACCACTCCTCCCTCCAGCAAAGCCACCCGCTTTTCGAGAGGTTCAACGGAAAGGAGCAGACTACGCCGCTCCTCCCTTTTTTTCATTCCCAAGATTCGTTTGATCGTTTCCAATATCATATGATTTACCTTTCTTGCGACATAGTGCTTGAGCTCAGCCCAAGTGCCGTTGTCGCCATACACTTTGCACCAACCCCATCGCGGCCATACAAACGGCCAGGAAGGTTCCTCCGTAACTGACAAAGGGCAGGGGAATGCCGGTGATGGGTACCACCTTGATTGTCATTCCCACGTTGATGAAAAAATGTGTGAAAAGCATTCCCAAAACTCCCCCAGCCAGCAGCCTTCCCGTAAAATCTGGTGCCCTCCATCCAATCCAAGCAACGCACAAAAGCAGACCCGCCTGACCCAAAATGAGAGCCGCACCCCCCATAAAGCCCCACTCCTCACCTAAAACGGAAAAGATAAAGTCATTATACGCGATATTCTTGGGCAAAAATCCATAGAGGTTTTGATCTCCATGCAAATATCCCTTCCCCGTCAAACCACCTGAACCAATCGCGATGATAGATTGCCGTATCGTCCAGCCCGCCCCTAGGGGATCCAAATTCGGGTCGAAAAATGTTCGGATTCGGTTGTTTTGATACGTCTTAAGAAAAGGCAGCTCCTTATTGAGGTGCCCCACATAAAAGTAGATCGCACACGCCGCTGCCAAGCCCAGCCCCGCTGGCACCAAGAGATACCGCAATCGTGTTCCTCCCACAAAGAGCAACCCGAAACACATCGGCAAGAAAACAGCAGCCGATCCCAAATCCGGTTGCCTCAAAATGAGGAAAACCGGAATGAGCGCTAACCCCACCAAGGCTAGAACAGTGCTAAATTTCTCAATTCGCTCCCTCATGCTCACCATCAGAGCACAGGCCCCAGCTAGAAAGGCCAATTTCATCACTTCGGCAGGTTGAAATCCAACAGGCCCCAACCGGATCCAGCTTTTGGCTCCATTCACTTCCCTCCCAAAAACCAGCACAAGCAAAAGCAGTAGTAACCCCCCTCCAAACCAGAACCACCCCTGGTCTACCCACCGGTGATAATCCGCCATGGCAAAAACGAAAAAGCAGATGAGCCCTAACCCAACCCATGCCGCTTGCTGGATGGCCGCATTGCGCAAGTCGGCCGCTTCACTCGTATGCGTGGCGCTATAAATGACCATCACGCCAAACATGCAGAGCCCCAGCATCAGAAATAGACTGGGCCAGTGCATCCCCCTCCAAGCTCTTTTGGCTTTCATCGGCGTCGTAATCCCCTGCTTGCTCCACCGCCAAACCCCTCGTCTAACCAGTTAAAGAATCCTCCGATTCCCCCGTTATCGCTATCCCCATCAGCCTGCGGCCCTCCGCCCGGAGTATAAGATCCGTCCGATGCCGTTACCCCGTGAAAGTGACCTGTCACAGGAGCCTGGTACACCAACTGAGGAGGCACTCCCTTTTCCATTTCAAAAAGTTTAAAAAGAATTTCGGACGCCAACGGGGCACAAGTCGAACCCCCGGAAACTCCACCTTCGACAATAACGATTACCACATACTTGGGATCTTTTACCGGCGCAAAGCCGGTGAACCAAGTTCGGGTGTCCTTCACCGTACTTCCTCCAATCGTTGTCACGAATTGCGCCGAGCCCGTCTTTCCCGCCACCTCGATGTCTTTCACGGCTGCATTTTTTCCCGTTCCCTCTGTTACCACCGCACGCAACCCCTCTTTCACCGCAGCCAGATTTTCAGCTTTCACGCCCAGATCACCCCTTTTCACAGCTACAGGATACTCCTTCGTTGCCTTCGTTCCCTTTTCCGTCGTTCTACCCACTCCTTGAACCAACCGGGGTTGATAAACCGTGCCTCCGTTTGCAACCGCAGAGAGCATCACAGCCATCTGCAATGGAGTCACCCGCACATATCCCTGCCCAATCGAAGTGTTGGCCGTATGTCCATCACTCCATCGTTCTACAGCTGGAGGAGCGGGGCGGGGCGTTTTCTTTCCCTCCGCCACCCAAGTCTCGATTTTCGTTTTGTACGATTTTTTTCTTTGTGCCATTCGATTCTCCATCCACTCCCGCCCTGGCATCGTTCCGGGATCCTCTCCCGCCAACACCGATTCCCCGTCCGAACGCAGGAGAAGTTTTTGCCCAAACCCAATTCTTCTTCCCATCTCACTCATGGACTCAATCCCCGTTCTCACGCCCAACTGATAAAAGAACGTGTTGCAGGACATTGCCAGCCCACGCTTCAAGGTAATGCTCCCCTGCCCATCCGGATTCCAGTCATGCCAGGTCCTCCCGGCCATCTCGATCGATCCGGGACTATGAATGATTGTTTGCGGGGTAAACTTCGCCGCAGGATTCTCCAGAGCCGCCAGTGCCGTCAAGGTCTTGAAAGTAGATCCAGGCGCATAGGCTCCCAACGCCCGATTCAACATCGGCTTCGTCTCTGCCGTCATCAACTGTTTCCAATCTGTAGATTTGCCCGTTCCCCCTGGCACAAAGCTGTTGGGGTCGAAATTTGGCACGGAACACATCGCCAAAATATCACCCGTGTTTGGATCCATCACGACGCACGCACCTCGACCCACACGCCGCATTACCTCCTCCACAATCGTCTGCACCCTAGCATCTAGGGTCAGATACACATTGTGACCCGGAACAGGAGCCTGATATCCCTGCTCTTCCATAATAAAACCTAAATTATTTTTCTTCAGAATCTTTCCGCCAGGAACACCTTCCAGATCCGCCTCGAAGCCTTTTTCGATGCCTTCCTTGCCAATTACCTCAGGCTGAAAGGTCTCCAAGGTTTGTTCCTCAGGAGCTCCGACAAACCCCATGATATGGGAAGCCAGAGCCCCGTATGGGTACCAGCGGACGGGCCGGGCCGCTTCTTGTACCCCGGGAATTCGAGGATCTCTTTCCGCCATTCGTGACAACGTCGCAAAATCGATCTGAGTGGCCAACTGAAACGGCGTATTGGGCCTTTGCTGATTATGTTTTCTGAGCTCATCCACCTCATAGTTAGGAACAATTCCCAAACTTCTTAACGGCTCGGTAGAGGTCTCATCGACGATTTTCGCAATGTCCACTTGTTTCTGTTTTCTTCTCTTTTCTCCCACCCCCACCTCGACCCATGTCATGGGCAACCTGCCCCGGTGCGCTCTCGCATAATTTCCTGTCAACTCCCTGACATACAAATCCACGTCGTATCGAGCCCGGTTTTCAGCCAGAGGCAACCCATTCCGGTCCAGCACCAATCCTCGGGGCGGGGATAACAAAATCGGAATGGTGGTTTGCTGAATCAGGGTCTGGGCATGCTTTTGTCCCTCCACCACTTGGACGACAAAAAGCCTCTGCAGAAGAATGAACGCCGCCACGGCAACAACAATCATCGCCGCCCCCATCCGCTTGGGTACGTTTGCTTGAGGTCGTGCCAAAAGCATCACCGCCTCCTTCCCGCGACGCGCACTCGTACCTTTTCCGCACGTGTGTTAAGCCAAAGCCCAAGAGGCACGGAAACAAGCCCGTTGAGGATTCCAGCTAGCACCAGGGCCACGCTAAGGGAGAAAGGCCAAGCCCATTCGCGAAATTCCCAACAGTGTAAAAATCGGTCCCACGCAAAAAAACCTACTCCAGCCAAAATCGCTCCTACGGCTTGCTCCCCCCACGAGGCCCCCACCCACCAACCCCTCTGCGTACGAACCAAGGTTGCCGCCACGCCCATCACCAACGCGTGATGCCCCAACGGGGAAAACGTAGCAAAGTCCCAAAACAAGCTCACCGTGAACACCCAGACACACAGCGCAGGAACCGAAAGGAGCAGCCCAGCCTGCACGACCACGGCCGCAAGAAGGTTCGTTCCGAGCGCTCCCACCCCATGCCAATCAGGTCCTGCAGCTCGAATGAGCCATGCCCCGAACGCCAGCCCAATCAATCTTCCAAAAAGAGTGTTCATTTCCTGGCAGGCGCTCCACCTGTCAAAATGAACATCTCTCTCAAATCATTTAAATCCGCCGCAGGGGTCACGCTTCCCTCCCGATATAAACCGGAGTTTTTTTCAGCCGTTAGCGGAGGCGCCTCACTCACCGTTCCAACCAAAAGGTTTGGAGGAAAGGTTCCTCCCAAACCTGTTGTCAAAACTCTTTCCCCAATCTCAAATTTGGATTCTCGGGTGACGAATGTCATTTTACAGACAGGCGTTCCCCCATTCAGTGGCGTATTCCCCAGAAGGATTCCTTGCGCTTTTGTACTTTCCGTCAAAACACTCACCTTGCAGTTCTCATCAGAAATCAACATCACGCGTGTCGTGGTTCTTCCCACGGTTCCTGTTTTTCCGATCACCCCACGAGGCGTCACCACAGGTTGGTCCTGAGCTAGGTTGGGATCGTCATTCCATCCGCGATCTACCAGCACCGAATTCCACCAATTCGATGAATCCCGCTCTACAACGCGGCAGGCTAACAACCGATACGACTGCTTGTCGCGGAAAGCCAACATTTCCCGGAACCGATCGTTCTCCGTCCTTAGATAATCCACCTGGCGAATTTCGGTTTGTAAGCGAACGTTCTCAGCTCGTAGATTGCGATTTTCTTCGTCCAGCGCATCTGCACGCCGAAGGCTTTGCCTAAAATCTTCGATGCGAATTTTGAACTCGCTCCACGTCCTCGCCAAGGGCGAGATCGTTTCGATCGTTACTTTCTCGGTGTTACGGGAAGTCACAGGCGCGAAAAAGATAACCGCACCCCCCGCCAAAACGGCAAGGCCTCCCCCAATCCAAACCCACTTCCGCGACATTTTTTATTTTTTGCGAAACAATTTCTTCAAGAGGCGGCTACCCGCGTCCATCCGAAGTCGTTAGTTTCGTTAAAAACTCCAGTTCATCGAGCACCTTTCCTGTGCCCTCCACAACTGCGCTCAGCGGGTCCTCTGCCACATGGATGGGCAGCCCCGTTTCCTCAGTCAAAAGCCGATCAAATCCCCTCAGCAACGCTCCGCCACCTGCCAACACGACTCCTCGCTCCACTAGGTCGCTCGACAACTCAGGAGGACATCTCTCTAAGGTCAACCTCACGCTCTCCAGAATGATCTGCACGGGCTCAAGCAGAGCCTCTCGAACCTCTTGCGAAGTAATCGTTAGGGTTTTGGGAAGACCTGCCACCAGATCCCGCCCCCGCACCTCCATCGAAATCTCCTTCTCCATTGGATACACAGAACCGATCTTTACCTTGATATCCTCAGCAGTTCTTTCCCCGATCATCAGATTATAGGCTCTCTTGAGGTAATTCATAATGGCCTCATCCAACTCGTCTCCTGCGACTCTCACGCTCCGACTAAAAACAATTCCCCCCAAAGAAATGATCGCCATTTCCGTGGTTCCACCCCCGATATCAATAATCATATTGCCCGAAGCATCCTGCACAGGAAGACCCACCCCAATCGCCGCAGCCAAAGGCTCCTCGATCAGCCGCACGCTACGCGCACCCGCGTGAGCTGCTGATTCACACACAGCCCGACGCTCCACTTCCGTAATTCCTGAGGGGACTGCAATCACAAGCCGAGGTCTAGGTCTCCAGCGATTTTGCGACTTGGAGGCCTTTTCAATAAAGCACTTCAACATTGCCTCTGTAACCTCGAAATCACTGATCACGCCATCTTTCAGCGGACGAACCGCAATAATAGAGCCTGGGGTTCTGCCCAACATGCGCTTCGCCTCATCCCCCACCGCCAAAACGCGCCTAGAGGCTTGATCCATCGCCACAACCGATGGCTCACGCAAGACCACCCCCTTACCACGCACGTAAACCAGTGTGTTGGCCGTGCCAAGGTCCACACCCATGTCGTTCTCTAGAAAGGGGAAAAGCTTACTCAACATAAACAAGTAAAAAGTAGTCTCCTCTCTGTTCCCCTTTTCGTCAATCTCCAAAAGACCCCATTTTACCCCTTCCCCCTACCATTTTGCTCCACGCAGTGTATTAATGACCCTATGAACTTGCCCGAACAGGTCGGGGTTATGGTTTTACCCCAAACCGTGTTTTTTCCACACCACCTCCTTCCCCTCCACATATTTGAACCACGATACCGGGCCATGCTTCACCAAGCCCTTGAAGGTTCCCGAATGTTTGCTGTGACAAACGAAGCGATTTCCTCCACCCCTGCTCCCCGCGTTGCAGGCCTCGGCCTGATTCGCTCCTGCGTTCAACAGCCCGACGGCACCTCAAATCTAGTCTTACAAGGGCTGGCTCGAGTTCGCGTCGATCATCTAATCCAAACGAATCCTTACCTCATTGCCTCCCCCGAACCCCTCGAAGATCCAGAACCTAATACACCCGCCAACCTTGTTACCCGGGAAGCCCTCGTTGCAAAAATCCTTGAAAAAGTTGAAAAAATTGAAAATCCTATGGGTCCACCACTCGAGGATGTAAAAAAGTTTATCCGTCATCTAGAAGACCATCATGCCTTTGTCGATCTCATCGCTGGTTGCTTTCTTCGCGACCCTGAAATCCGCCAAACCCTTCTGCAAACAGCCGCTCTTACCGATCGCTTACGTCTTCTCCTCCAAAACCTTTAGCTACACTTGCCAGAATTTTAATTTTTAAATTTGACATCTTTTAAATGTATGTTACTTTTAGGATATGTCACATAAAAGCATGATGAAAATTGACTTACAACCCAATAATGGGTTTCATTCCATTAGTTAAAGGTGAATAAAGAGATTATTATATGCCAATGACCCCCACAGCCTCTGATATCACGACTGATATCCGGCCCCCCGCCAAGAAGGCCATTCCTTGGAAAAGCGCGCCTCTCACGGTTGGCACAATCTCTACGAGCTCGGGACTCGCCTACTTACTTGATGCACCTGCAGGCGTTGATATTGTTGAAATTCGCCTAGACCTACTTCTCTCCAAAGGGGTTTCCCCTGATAAGATTCAAGACGCCCTCGCGAAACGCACCATTCCCGCTTTGCTTACCCTTCGCACAAGGGATGAGGGGGGTAATTTCAACTGGCGCTCCCGCCAACGTGTCCTTTTCTTCCTTAAATTCATTCCCTTTGTCGATGCGGTCGACTTGGAACTGACAAATCTCCCTCGCCTTGGACGTGTTTTGCGGATGGTTCGCAAAACAAAACGAGATCTAGTTCTCTCTTCTCATTCGCTTAGGAGAAAACTAACCCCCCTTCGCCTACGCCGTCTTCTGACTCAATTCCGAAAAACCCGTGCCAGCGTTTATAAAATCGTTGGATTGGCACGTCGCCGTCGCGATGTTCGCGCCTTAGCGGAACCCCTCCTCACTCACTCCCATATGCGACTCGCCATCTTGGGTACAGGCCCCCTCGCGACCGCATCTCGCCTCTCCCTGCCCGCACTCGGATCTCGCTTACTCTATGTTCATCTGGACGAACCTACGGCCCCAGGCCAGCCCAGCCATGATACTTCTTTCACCTTTGCCCAACTGAAGCCCACCTTTTCCCCAAAAGGGGTATAAGCCTGTTACGATACACTTCGCTTCGGCCGAAGTGCCCCGGGAACCGAATTTTCCACTTTCCCAACGCTATTCGAAACCACGGGGAATCCGCCTGTCGAAGGCCCGCCTCGCCCAATGAATCCAACAAACAGACCATGCAGTCCTAGAAAAACAAAAAGAACCGCCACTCCCCCCGAGCCCCGTTGAGCCCGAGTCAACCGCTCCGCCATCACACTTCTCTCTTTTCCCTTTTGCTCCTCCACAACTTTCAATCGGCGATCTAACTCCGCCATCAATTTTCCCCGCTCCACCCGCCACTCTTCCATTTGGCGTAATCTTTCCTGTTTTTTGTTTTCCAAGTCCCGCCGTCTCGAATCCGTAGCTCCCTCAGAAAGTTCCCCACTTTGGGCAGATTCACGATCTAACTGCGCCATTTTTCCTTCCACATCTTGCAAACGATCCCGTAATGCCCAGCTGGTCTCACCCATACCCTCTCCCTGTCCTTCGACAGGAAACTCCACCCCTAGAGGCACTGCCGCCAAACCATAAATCGCTGCCGCCACCAAAAATCCAAGATTCAGAAATTGAAAACCAGCGACCCGTGCCACGCTTCGCCTCATAGGAAGCGGCCCCCGCAGAAAAAAAAGGCCCAGCAAAAAAAGTGGCGCCAATTTCACCATCGCCTCCCGATTTGCCAACAGCTGTTCCTTAGCGGCTAAAACTCCCCCGGCCTCTCCCAGTTGCCAAACTGCCAAGATGAGAAGCGCCAACCCCGAGGTTCGGAACAAAAAGCCTCGGTCTCCTGCCTCACTCATATTCTTGCTCTAGCACCTAGTCGTGTCTTCTAGAACTAAAAACCGCCCGCTCGCCCTCCTCTACTTTTCCTTCCCTCCTACCACAACCATGGGCTCTTTGCTTTTTTCCGACTCTTTCTTGTCCGGCTCCTTCCCTTCGCCGGCAAGCTTTGCTTTTAAGGCCTTTTCGACACGAGCGTAGAGGGCAGGATCTTTTCGAAGCTCCTCTTTGGCTGCATCTCGTCCTTGGGCCAACTGCTTGCCCTCAAACGCAATCCAAGCCCCCTTCTTTTCAACTGCATTATGCTCAATCGCCGCATCAATCAGCGATCCAGTTCGAGATATGCCCTCATTATACATGATATCAAACTCCGCTTCGGCAAAGGGCGGCGCCACCTTGTTCTTCACAATTTTGACTCGGGTACGATTTCCTACCACTGTTCCATCTGGAAGCTTGATTGCCGTAACTCGCCGAATATCCACTCGCACGCTTGAGTAAAATTTGAGCGCTCGGCCTCCAGGGGTTGTCTCCGGGCTCCCGAACATAACTCCAATCTTCTCTCGTATCTGGTTGGTGAAGATCGCCACTGTTCGCGCGCGACTAATCAGTGCCGTCAACTTCCGCATCGCTGCACTCATCAGCCGTGCTTGGGCACCTACCGTGACATCCCCAATCTGCCCCTCCAACTCATGCTTGGTCACCAGTGCCGCCACACTGTCCAACACCACCACATCCAGCGCATTGGAACGAATCAAAGTCTCGGCGATATTCAGCGCCTCCTCTCCCGAATCGGGTTGGGACACTAATAGCTCATCCATATTCACACCCAACTTCCGTGCGTAGGCAGGATCCAAGGCATGCTCCACGTCAATAAAGGCCGCCGTTCCACCCTGTTTCTGTGCATTCGCAATCGCCGTCAATGTGAGGGTCGTCTTTCCCGATGATTCAGGCCCGAAGATCTCAATGATCCGCCCTCTCGGAAACCCGCCCGCCCCCAAAGCCTGATCAATTGCAAAACAGCCCGTCGGGACAACATCGATCTTCAACTTCGCCGCCGCATCCCCCAGACGCATGATCGCGTTCTCCCCATACGTTTTGACGATCGACTGCAGAGCTAAATCGAGATTGCGCCGCTCCGAGGCTTTCGCGCTGTCTTTGTGAGCTTGGGTTTCGTTTCTTTCGCTTTTGTCGGTTGCTGATGTTTTGATTGCCATAATAGATTAAACCTCCGTTTTGTGAAAAGGGTTCGCTAAAAGTTTTACTCTAAGCAGGTTGAGGGCTGCCTGGGAAGCCATCGCCTTAAATGTCTTCCTCTCTGGAACCAACTTCTTCTCAATAGTTTCCACCCCTCCAGCCCCCGCAATCCCCAGATAAACAAGCCCCACCGGCTTTCCCGCACTCCCACCCCCAGGCCCCGCAATCCCCGTCACCGCCACCGCCCAGTCCGCCCCTGATTTTTCTCTCGCCCCTACCGCCATCTCGCCCGCCACTACCCCACTCACCGCCCCATATTTCTCCAAACTCTCCCTCTTCACCCCCAACTCTCTCGCTTTTGCCTCATTCGAATAGGTCACCCAACCCCCAACAAAAATCTCTGATGCCCCTGCCACATCCGTGATTCGGCTCGCCACCAAACCCCCCGTGCACGATTCAGCCGTAGCCAACTTCACCTTTCCCGCCCGAGCCAACCCCACCACCACCTCCTCCATCGTCTCCACCCCCACCCCAAACACCGCCACCCCCAAATACTCCCTCAACTTATCCACGCCCGCCCGCAAAACCTTTCCCTCCACACCCCGTAATCTTACGTCCACCTCACCCGGTCGCGCACAATATCCAATCTCCTCTACCCCAATCCCTCTCAAAGCCTCCTCACACTTCTCCTGAACCGCTGACTCCCCAATCCCTACGACCCGCACTACTCTCGTCTTAACCCCAGGCTTGGCCCAGCCTCTCAATTTCGGCTCCACCCTCGCCTCAAACATCGCCCCTAACTCTCGCGGAGGCCCAGGCAGTATCACCAACATCTTTCCCCCTTCCTCCCACATCAGCCCAGGTGCTGTCCCTCTCTCGTTCGGCAAAACCTCCATCCCCTTAGGCACCATAGCCTGAACCTTAACCATCTCCGGGGCTTTTAAATCCCGTGCCGCAAAATATCCCAAAATCTTTTCTAAAATCTCTGGATGAAACACCAATTCCTTCTTGAAAACAGCCGCCACAACCTCCCGTGTCACATCGTCCGAAGTCGGCCCCAACCCCCCCGTCACAATCACCAAATCACTCCGCCCCCACGCCTCCTTCAAAACAGACGCGATTGCCTCCTTCCCATCCGGTACCGCCGTCTGCCTCGACAACATCAACCCCAACTCCGCCAACCGCCCCGATAAGTATCCGGGATGAGAATTCAGCACCTGCCCCAAAAGAAGCTCCGAGCCCGTTGTGATCAATTCAATCTTCACCCTGCCTAGCATACTCGTTTTTTGGCCCTGCCAAGCCCGACCTCCCGCCCCGCGGAGACAGATCCGATAGCCACTTTGTTTTCTCATGCGAGGATCTTGCGCTCCTAGAGAGGACATTGGCTGTCCTAGGATCACAACTTCTTTATATTTTTTTAAACCTTTTTCTTCCCATGTCCTTTCCTAGGCGGGGCTTGAGTTTCCCCTTCCCCAAACCGATGCTCCTTTATGCCCAAAAAGTCTGCGCATCCCGCGAAAGATCTGTATCGAGAACTCCGTGCCCTCCCTTGGCTCCGTCTTTGGGAACAGGAGGTCCCCCGCTTCAACTCGGCCTCTCCGGACGAAAAGCTCCGCACCGTCGCCCTTATTCGTGCTATCGGCGCGGGATTTACCGAGGCATCTCAGCCCTCTCTCAAAGAACCCGTCCGACAATGGCTCCTCTCTCTCCTAGCCGATCCTGCCGAGAAGATTCGGCGCTACGCCATGACCGCCCTTCCCAAAATCGGAGCGGGCCGTACCGAAGAGCGCCAACTCCTCTCCCTCCTTTCCAAAACCTCCGCAGATCGTGAGAAGAAGTTCCTTGGGAAAGCCCTCGAGAAAATCGGCGGCTCCGCCACTCTTGATCTTATCCGCCAACAAGGCATCTCCCTGCCTCTTCTGAATGAACAGAGAGCGAAAGCCAACCTCGCTCGCCAACAAAAACCCTCCTCCATCCGGTTCACCATTCCATTTTCCGACGTTTCCCAGCTCCGCATCCACCTCCGTTGCCGAACCGGCCTCGAACCGATTCTTTCGCAAGAGGTCAAAGATTCGAAAACCCCATTTCGGATTGTGGAAATTCGTCCAGGTCTTCTCACTTTGGCCCCTACGGCTCCCTTTCGTCTGGACGATCTTTTTTCTCTACGCTGTTTTTCAACCGCGTCCTTCCTTCTGGGAACTCTACAAAAATCTCCCTCTGTGGTGGAACCACTCGCGACTCTGATTGCCTCCCCCCTCAGTCGTTCCCTCCTCCAAACCTTTACCGATGGCCCCATCCGCTACCGATTCGAGTGGATGGGAAAAGGCCACCAGCGCTCGGCTGTCCGCCAAATCGCGCAGCGCGTGTACTCCCTCTGCCCCGATCTCCTTAACGACTCCCGCGAAGCCCCTTGGGCAATCGAAATCCACCCCACACCCATGAGCGATTTTGTCGAACTCCGTCCCCGCCTCTCCCCCGATCCCCGATTCCCCTACCGCCAACAGGATGTTCCCGCCGCCTCCCACCCTCCTCTCGCCGCTGCGATGGCCCGCCTCGCCGGCCCTTTTCCCGACGAAACCGTCTGGGACCCCTTCTGCGGCTCTGCCCTCGAACTCATCGAACGAGTTCGATTGACCGGAGTTCGTCGAATTCTTGGAACCGACCTCTCCCCCGATGCCATTCAAGCCGCCCGCGCCAACTGGCAGGCCGCCCGCTTCCCTGGCGTTTCAGCCGATTTTGTTCTTCGCGACTTTCGCGATTTTGAAAAGATCCCCAACTACGGCCCAGCCAGCATCTCTCTTCTCATCACCAATCCCCCACTTGGAAAACGCATCCCCATTCCCAACCTCAGGGGTCTTTTGGAAGAACTCTTCACCGTCGCTTCCGTCGCGCTCCGCCCCGGCGGCAGAATGGTTTGGATCAATCCCCTGAAAATCAAACCCCCCGCCTCATCCCTTCGTCTCGAATTCCAACAAACCGTCGACCTCGGCGGCTTTGCCTGCAGGCTCGAACTGCTCCGCAAACGCTAGCCCGCCCTTGCCACTCTATTTCTCTTCCTGCGAAGATTTCCTCGTGGATCAAAAAATCATCAATCTCTCCTGCTACCACTTTACCTCGCTCAACCAGTTGGAGGATTTAAAATCCGTTCTTAAATCCAAATGCCTCGAACTCGGAGTCAAAGGCACCATCCTTCTTGCTCACGAAGGCGTTAATTTTTTCCTCTCAGGGACTCGCTCCCAACTCGATCCCATCCTTCAACTCCTCCGCACCACTCCAGGCCTTTCGCAGATTCGTCCCAAAGAGAGTCCCGGCTCGGCCCAACCCTTCCAACGTATGCTCGTCAAAATTAAAAAAGAAATCGTCAGCTTTGGGGTTCCGGGCGTCGACCCCGCCCACCACCCCTCCCCCAAAATTTCCTCCACTCAACTCAAGCAGTGGCTGGACGAAAAACGCCCCCTCACTCTTCTCGATATCCGCAACGAGTACGAAATTCGCATGGGAACATTCCAAGGCGCCCTCAACCCCCAGATCTCGAACTTTCGCGACTTCCCTCAAGCCGCCCAAAAAATCGACCCCGCCCTCAAAAATCAACCCCTCGTGATGTTTTGCACAGGAGGAATTCGCTGTGAAAAGGCTGGCCCCTACATGCAGATGCAGGGGTTCAAAAATATTCTTCAGCTAGATGGAGGAATTCTAAAGTATTTCGAGGAAACAGGAGGCGATCATTTCCAAGGCGAATGCTTTGTATTCGATGAGCGAGTTGGGGTCGATCGCCACCTCCAAGAGACCGACTCGGTCCTTTGCTACAACTGTCAAATGCCCCTTCTCGCCTCTGATCTTACCCACCCCCACTACGTATACGAAAAGTCCTGCCACCACTGCTTTCACGGGAAACCCCTCGGACGCGGCAACACAAAGCCAACCCCGCAGGAAAATCTTCTGTAGCCTGTCTGCCTTAAACAAACTCCACCTGCACCACGGTGCTCTCCTCCACGCCCCGCAAGATTACGGAATCCTCATCCGCAGTCACAAAACGTGCCGCACCCTTTCCCCACTCCTCTCCCCCTTCGGTCTGAATCTTGCCGTCCGCTACAAAGAGAAATCGAAATGTACCGCGATCAGGAACAATTTCCCTTACCTCTTCCCGCGTAAGCCACCAGCGCTTCACTTTAAAAAAATCACACACCAACAATCTCTCGCCCCTTGGCTGAACGAACGCCGGCTCCACATCACTCCACTGAATCGACTCCAGCGCCTCTTTTACATGCAACGCCCGCGATTTCCCCTGCTCATCTTTTCGTCCCCAATCATCCACCCGATACGTCGTATCCGAATTCTGCTGAATCTCCAAAATCACGTTTCCTGCCCCAATCGCATGCACTCTGCCAGACGGCAAAAACATCGCCTCCCCGGGTTCCGTTTTTTGCCGATAAAAACAGTCGGCCACCTTCCCCTCCTTTAACGCTTTCTCAAACTCAACCCTCCCCACCCCTCTCTTGAAACCCACATAAATCTCTGCCTCAGGCTTCGTCTCTAAAAAGAACCACATCTCCGTCTTCGGTTCGCCCCCTAAAGACTTTGCCTTTCCCGCAGGAGGGTGAACCTGAAGCGACAGCTTCTCCTCCGCATCCAAAAGTTTTATCAAAATCGGAAAGTGGTCAGTTTTGGGCGACCGAGTTCCAAATATCTTTTTCCGATCTGCTCCCGACCACAACGATCCCAAGGTCTGCCCCGCACCCTCAATCCGCGACTGCGCTTCGGGTCGATCCACCAACTCCCACGTCTCTCCAATTTTCCTGCCCTCGGGCAAAACCCTCCCAAACCTCTCCAGATTGCGACCTCCCCAGATTCTCTCTTGGGCTATGGGCTCAAATTTCCAGATCGCCATCCCGAACTATAACTCGCATTGAAAATCTAACATCAAAAATTAAAAATCATCCGCCTCCCAGGCTCTCCCATCCTTGTAGGCCGCTCCCACCCTCCACTTCCCCTCTTCGCGCACGAACGGGATAACCATCCTGTTCTCCCTCTCTCCAGTCACCCTTCCAATCTCCGCCTCGGCGTAACTTCCTTCAAATTTAGGCACATCCCGCAAAAAATAGGTCGCCCGCTCTTCCCAGTCCCGCCGCGCCACGTAAGCCAGACCCGCCTTGGGTTCCAACCCCTCAGCACGAACCTTCCCTTTTAACCCCTCCGACATCACCTCCTCTAACTCCCTATATTTTCCCTCCCTCGCCACCTCAATCATCCCTCTTAACTCCCCCTCAAACTGACCCCGCGGATCCCCCCCACACCCCACCCCCGCGAGTACCCACGCGAACAAACAAAAATTTCTTAATCTTAGCTTGAGAAAGCCCATCCTTAGGCTGAATTAGACTCCTTCGCCCTTTATGGCCAAACTTAAACCTACACGCACTGGTCCCACCCTAGGCCAAGAGGTCATCGCCTTGGCCATCCTCGGTACCGGCATTCTCCTGCTTCTCGCTCTCTTCTCGTTCGATCCCCGCGACCTTTCGTTCTACTCCCAACCTCCTCAAAACCCAAAAGCCAACCTCGTCGGCCCAGCCGGTGCCTACCTCGGCGGTATCCTCTTTCTCCTTTTCGGGCTGGGCTCCTACCTTTTCCCCGTTGTCTTTATCGCCGGCGGACTCCTCCTCTTCTTTGCCAAAGAAGTGCGCTACTCCCAAAAATTTATTCTCCTCGGCATTCTTCTCGTTACAGGCGCCAGCCTACTTCAACTCGCCGCCCCAGCCTTCGGTCCCTCCCTCGCCAACCCTCTTTTTTCAGGAGCTCGTGGACTCGAGGTCACGCCCTCCCCAGCTGGAAAGATGCCCGGGGGCTACATCGGCTACTTCCTGAATGACAAATTCCTTGCTCCGATCCTCGGCCAAGTAGGCGCTGTCCTTGTCTTCGGCCTTTCCTACCTCGTCGTACTCGTCCTTCTTTTTGAATTTCGCCCCGCTGAACTTGCCCGCGCCTTCGGAGAGGCTGGCCGCGCCTTGGTCGACCACTATCTCGACTACCGAATCCGCAAAGCTCAGCCCTCCGAACGGATTGAGCTCGAACAGAAAAAACTCGAGATTGAGCAAAAACGTCTCCGCCGGCGCTTGGCCAAAGAAAAAGCCGCCGTCCAAACATCCTCCAGCCCCACCACCCCAACTTCCACCCCCGCGCCTAACCGGCCCACCCCGAAAATTCTCGATACTACCATCACCCCCCTTTCCTCCTCCCTACCCACACCCGCCAAAGCCAAATCGGAGAAACCAACCAAACCAGATTCCTCCAGCTCCAAAATCAAAGAGCTAGGCACTCCCGTCAATCCTCTCCCCTCTACGGAGCCAACCCCGAAACCCAAACCTGCCCCCAAGCCCACCCCAGCTCCGATCCCCGCCTCCACCCGCCCAACCTACGACACCTACAAACTTCCCCCAATCGATCTTCTTCAAAAATCAGAGAAGGATGTTCGTCCTACCTTTTCGGAAGACGAACTCAAGGCCAACCAGCAACGCATCATTGAAACTCTTTCCCACTTCGATATCGAGGTAAGTCCTGGCGACATCACCCGCGGGGCCACCATCACCCGCTACGAACTCTATCCAGCTCCCGGAATCCGGGTGGAACGCATCTGTAATCTTGAGCGCGATCTTGCCCGCACCATGAAAGCAGAACGAATTAACATCCTCGCCCCAGTTCCTGGACGTGACACCGTCGCCATCGAGGTTGCTAACCCCTCCAAAGTCAAAGTTCTCCTCCGCGATCTGATCGAGTGCGCTGAGTGGAACTCCTCCTCCGCCCACCTTCCCATCTCCTTGGGCAAGGACGTGTATGGTGCCACTCTGATCGACGATCTGGCCGATCTACCCCATGCCCTCATTGCAGGCACAACAGGTTCCGGAAAATCGGTTTGTATTAATACTCTCCTCCTGAGCCTTCTCTACCGTTTCAGCCCAGACGATCTCCGTCTTATTTTGATCGACCCCAAGGTCGTCGAACTCCAGGTCTACAATCGCCTTCCCCACCTCGTCGTTCCCGTTGTCACAGAGCCCAAAAAAGTTCTTCTCGCACTTCGATGGGTCACTGTTGAAATGGAAAAACGGTACAGGTACATGGCTAAGGCAGGCGTTCGCAACATCGCGACGTTTAATACCCGCGTCCGTGTACCCCATCGGGTCGAGGAACTCGACCTTGCTCCCCAGATGGAAAACGGAGACCCCGCTCCTCCCCCTCCCATCTCATCCGAAGAACCTCTTCCTGATCGCCTCCCCTACATCGTTGTGATCATCGATGAGCTCGCCAACCTCATGCAAGTCGCTCCCGCCGAAGTTGAGAACGCCATCGCCCTCCTCTCTGCCAAAGCTCGTGCTGCGGGGATCCACCTTGTCATCGCGACTCAAACCCCTCGCGCTGCAGTCATTACCGGGGTGATCAAAACCAACGTTCCTGCCCGAATCGCTTTTCAAGTTCCCTCGGGAGTTGATTCCCGCGTAATCCTCGACGAATCGGGCGCCGAAAACCTGCTCGGCAAAGGAGACCTCCTCTATCTTCGCCCCGGCGCCAGCAAGTTGATCCGGGCTCAAGGGGCCTTCGTCTCAGATGAGGAAGTCTCACGCGTGATCGACTTCATCGCCGCCCAAGCCAAACCCTTCTACGAGCAGGAAATTCACGCCAAACTTACAAAACCTTCATCAGGGGATTCCGAGCTATCCGAAAAAGACGAGGATCTCCTCCACAGCGCTCTGGAAGTCGTAAAAATAGAAAAGCGCGCCTCTACATCGTTGCTACAGAGGAAGTTAGGACTTGGGTACGGAAGGGCTGCATGGGTGATTGATCAATTCGAGACCCGCGGTATTATTGGACCTCGCGATGGAGCCAAAGATCGGGAGATCTTGGTCGATCTCGATACCGTCCAATTATGAAGAAAAATACGTCTGTCACAGCTGAGGTTGCAGAAACCACCGACCCCGTTGCCTCCCAACTGGGTGTAGCCCGTCTTCGCCTAGGTTGGACTATCGAGGAGGCCTCGGCTCGCACTCGCCTTCACTTAAACGTCATCCGGCGCCTTGAGGCCGGCGACTATGACAAATTTCCAAGCATCGCCTACGCCCGTGGATTTCTCCGCATCTACGCCCGTGAACTCGGTCTCGATCCCAAAAAAATCCTTCGTGAGTTCCAGCCGCAGCACGATGCGGACGACTCCATTCTGGATATTCGTCCCGAAATGCTAGAAGCCCTTCCCACCCGAGCCTCTGAACCCATTTTAACGACCCGAGGAATTGGCATGGGTGTCCTCGGCCTCGTGGGTGTTTTTGTCGTCTCCGTCATTGGAATTCAGCTTTACCGGGTTTGGCCTGTGAAATCTCCTAAAGACCCGTCCACACTTGCCCCCATCGGTGCTGTGGATAAAGAATCCTCCAACACAGCAAGCCAAGCAACGGCAGTTCCAACCGACTCAAGCACAGCATCCGCAAAGCAGGCCCAACCTCTCTCCTCTCTCCCTATGGTTCAAACATCGGACAACGCTCCCGCCGCCAAATCGTCCACCCCTCAGCAACTTCGCATTAAGGCGAAGAAAGACACTTGGGTCCGCATCGTTGCCATTCAAGACGGTAAAGAAGTCCAGCTTTTCGAGGATACTATCGACGAGGATGACATTGTGCCTGCCAAAGATGACCCTGCATGGTCAGGCGAAGCTTTTATCGTAACCACTCGGGAAGCCTCGGATGCCGAAATTATCTTCAACGACTCCAACTTCGGCCCGTACGAAAAGCCCGGTCCGCAAACCTTCCGCCTCCCCGCCGGTCGCTAGCGCGCTGTCTCCGCGCCTAACTGCCTTCTTATGGCCACCAAAGTCGGTCTCATCTCGTTGGGTTGCGCCAAAAATCTGGTCGACTCTGAAATCATGCTCGGCCATCTCCGTTCGGCTGGGATGGATCTGACCGCCGACTCGGCCGAAGCCGATGTACTCATCGTGAACACCTGCGCCTTTATCGACTCTGCAAAAACCGAGAGCATCACTGCGGTTCTCGAAGCCCACCGCGATCGCGGTCTTCACCGACGCCACGCCGATCAACGCCTCATCGTCGCTGGCTGCATGTCACAACGTTTTTCTTCTGAACTCACAGGCGAACTTAAGGAAGTCGACGCCTTCATTGGCCTCGACCAGTTGGAGGAGGTTGCCCCCATCGTGCGCCGTGTGTTGTCCCGCCCCGCCGGCGCTTCACCTGAAGATCTCGTGCCCGACCATCTTCCCGTCTACATCCCCGACTTCAACACTCCCCGCTGGCGTCTCACACCCAAACATTTCGCCTATGTAAAGATTGCCGAGGGCTGTAACCATCCCTGCTCCTTCTGCGTCATTCCTCAAATGCGCGGAAAACATCGGAGTCGGACAATCGAATCGATTCGTCGTGAAGCCGAACAACTTGTTTCAGAGGGAGTCAAAGAGCTCCTGCTCATTTCCCAGGATACCACCTACTTCGGAATGGATCGCTGGACCGAAGGTCGCGGTCCCCGCGCTCAAGTCACAGCTTCCCGCGGAGAGAGCCTGATCGACCTTCTCGAAGCCCTCTCCTCCATCAAAGGCGACTTCTGGATCCGCCTCCTCTACACCCACCCTGCCCACTGGTCGGATGAACTCATCGCCGCCATTGCACGCCTCCCTAAGGTGGCACGCTACGTCGACATGCCCCTTCAGCACATCCAAGAGGGCATGCTCAAAGATATGCGTAGGGAAACTTCCGAAGCACATATTCGCGACCTTGTCGCTCGCCTCCGTGCAGGTATCCCCGGCCTAGCCATTCGCACTACTTTTATCGTGGGTTTCCCAGGAGAAACCGATGCGCAGTTCGACACTCTGCTTGGCTTTATTCAAAGCGCAAAGTTTGATCGAATGGGCGTCTTCACCTACTCCCAGGAATCAGGAAGTCGCGCAGCAAAAATGGAGGGCCAGATCTCCGCTTCAGTCAAAAAGGCGCGCTATCGGAAAGCCATGGCAGCCCAGCAGAAAGTCGCGACCGAACGTGCTGCTTCCTTCGTAGGAAAAAAAGTGCGCGTCTTGGTCGACACCCCAAACTCTGCGCGAACCGAAGCCGATGCCCCTGACGTCGACGGCAAAGTCCTACTCCAAAAACCACTTAGTCCAGGCGAGTTTGCCGACGTCACCATCACGAGTCACAAAATTTACGATCTAATCGCCTAACTTTTGCCTCGAATTCAAAATTCCTTTCTTAACCCTATTTACACTGCTCTTTACTAGCTTCCCGAACCCTAAAATTCACCGTTTCTTCAATCTCGTCTTCAACCTATTCTAAGCGGGATGACTCTTCCCGACTGGCTCACAATGGCACGCGTCGTGACGGCCTTTATCCTCCTCATCCTTCTTCAAGCGTGTGCTCACCCCCCTGTCCCTCTTTGGACTGCATGGCTTGCCCTAACTCTTTTTGTAGCCGCCGCAATGACCGATTGGCTGGACGGCCACCTTGCACGGCGCTGGAAAATCGAATCGGATTTCGGTCGTCTTTTCGATCCCCTCGCCGACAAACTCCTCGTTGCCGTCGCCTTTATCGGCCTGCTCGGGGCGGGCCTCCTTCCCGTCTGGTTTGTCTCCCTTGTCGTAGCCCGCGAGTTTCTTATCACAGGGATACGCCTTGTCGCCGGCCAAAAGGGCATCGTCCTTGCCGCGGAAAAAGTGGGAAAGCACAAAACAGTTACTCAGATGGTTACGGCGATTCTCGCTCTGCTTCTCCTCGCGATTGACCCATCACTGCCCGCAGGTCGCACCCTACTGGATGTTGCTGTTATCGTGACTGCTCTCATCACGGCAGTCTCAGGCCTCTACTACCTTGCTAAAAACTACCCCCTCATCGTTTCCCACGTGCGACGCCCATGATCCAAGGATTCAAAGAACTCGCATCCGTTTGTCAGGCCATCGCGATAGGTCAGCAATCGGTTCTCCTTCGAAAAGCAGGGATTCGTGAGACCACTTCAGAAAGCGGGTTTGGAACCAAATCCTTTTACCTGCTTCCCACCCACTACCACGAAAAGGATGCAAAAGGACCTACAGCCGATTTTCAGATCTCCGTCCGCGTGGATGTTCTTCGATCCGGCGACCTGCTTGACTGGTCTCAAATCGAAAAGCTTCTCCCTTTCACCGCCTACAATCCCAAGACCATTCGGGAACACTTCGATTCACGAGATCAGAAGCTCCTCCACTTTGCACTTGTTCGCCCATTTCTCCTTCAACCCATTTGGTCGTTGCCCTCCTCCGCAGAACTCAGAGGGTGCCGGTCCTGGTTTGATCTTCCTCCCCCTCCATCGTCCATTCTTGAGTCCGCCATCCCTGAAACCGAACAAACACGCCATACAGTTCTTCTTCTTTCATGAACCTCGAAGACACACATCTCGACGTCCTTCTCAAAGCTCAGAAAGCTCTGGGCATCACGGATCGTGACCTTATTAGACTTTCTGAAATATCCGTTCCCGATCTCAACAATCTTCGCGCAGGAAAACGGGAGCCTACGGCGATCGAGAAAATTGCCAAAACCCTGAATCTTCGCCCTCAAGCCGTCGCAGATCTTGCTAATGGATGCTGGTTTGCCCCCGCCGCCGCTTTGCCTCCACACGTTCTTATGTTCACTACCCCTTTTGACGATATGAAGGTAAATCACTATATCGTTTGGGACCCTTTGACCCTAAAGGCAGTTGCCTTCGACGCCGGCACAAATGCAGATCCCCTCTTTGCGGCTCTTCAACGCCATAAACTCACACTGACCCACATATTTCTTACTCACTCCCATGGGGACCACATTCTCGAACTCGACCGAATTCTTGAGAAAACCAAAGCCGAGGCATTCGCTCCTGAATCTGAACCCGTCCAAGGATGTAAACCCGTCCAAAACTCAAAAAAGATGAAGATCGGCTCCCTTACAATCGTGGCTCACACAGTTCCAGGACACTCAACTGGCGGGACGGTGTACGAAATTAAGGGAATGGAAACCCCAATCGCAGTTGTTGGAGATGTTATTTTTGCAGGATCCATTGGCGGCATCCGATCCCGGTACAGACCTGCCCTCGAGGCGATTCGGGCAGGTGTTCTTAACCTGCCACCAGAGACCCTTCTTCTTCCAGGCCACGGCCCAATCACCACCGTTGCTCACGAACTCGCCCACAATCCATTTTTCCCGTGAAGGTTGTTGTCCTTCTTTCGGGTGGCCTAGATTCGGTCACCGTCTTACATCATATGTTCGCCACGGAGAAGGTTGTGGCCGCTCTAAGCTTCGATTACGGTGCCAAACATAACGCTCGAGAACTTCCCTGTGCAGCCGATCAGTGCCGATCGCTTCGCATCCCCAATCGCATTGTTTCTCTCAACTTTATGGCCGATGCCTTTAAATCCGACCTCCTAAAATCTGGCGGCAAGATTCCTGACGGGCACTACGAGGAGGAGTCCATGAAAAAGACTGTTGTCCCGTTTCGGAACGGAATCTTTCTCTCTTTGGGTACAGGCTTTGCGGAAAGCTTGGGCGCGGATGCAGTTGCCATTGCGGCTCACGCAGGCGATCACACCATCTATCCCGACTGTCGTGAGGATTTTCTCAATCCTATGGCCCAAGCCATGGAGTCAGGAACCTACGCCCGCATCAAACTCCTTCGCCCGTTTGTCTCCATGGACAAGACAGCCATTGTACGGCGTGGCGCTGAGTTGAAAGTCGACTACGCACGGACGTGGTCCTGTTACAAAGGTGGCCTGCTCCACTGTGGCACCTGCGGAACCTGTATCGAACGTCGCGAAGCCTTCCTGATGGCAGGCATTCCCGATCCCACCCCATACGTCACCACCCCACCTCTGCCGCCCAAACCCATTCCAGCTGCCTAATCCCATGCGGATAGCGGAAATCTTCCACTCGATTCAGGGAGAGGGTCTACTCGCCGGAGTTCCCTCCATCTTTATCCGCACCTCTGGTTGCAACCTGCGCTGTCACTGGTGCGATACCCCCTACGCTTCCTGGAAACCAGAGGGCCCAGAGATGTCTATTGAAGAGATTCTAAAGAAGCTCACAGAGTGGAACTGCGATCACGTGGTGCTGACTGGAGGCGAACCCATGATTGCCCCCGATCTTCCCGAACTTGCGACCGTTCTAAAAAAGCAGAATAAGCACATCACCATTGAAACCGCCGGCACTATCCTTCCCAACGGCATTCCCTGCGATTTGGCCTCGCTCAGCCCAAAACTTTCCAACTCCACGCCTTCTCCCGAACGGGACCCAGCTTGGGCAAAAAAACACGAAGCCACCCGCCTACAACCCGAAGTGATTTCCGAGTGGATTCGAAAATATCCGTTTCAATTAAAATTCGTTGTCTCATCCGAAAACGATCTGGTCGAAATTAAGAATCTCCTGTCCCGCCTAGAAACCTTCGTAGCACCTCCGCACCAGTCGGTTCGGGGCGAAGAAGGTCCCCCTGTCCCCTTACCCCAAATCCTCCTCATGCCCGAGGGCATCGATGTAAAAGCGCTCGCCACCCGCTCCCCATGGCTTGTCGATATCTGCAAACGAGAGGGCTTCCGTTTCTGTCCCCGCCTACACATTGAACTTTTCGGTCATACGCGGGGGACTTAAAGAAACAACCCTCCTTAGCCTTAGCGAAGGAGGGCACATAGAACTACACACTCGCGGAACCTAATCTACCGTCGGAAGCCCAACGCCACAGTTACACTACGCTATTTTTACAATCCTTCCGCTCTGACTTCCCGCCTCCAACCCCACTAAATCTAAAATCTGTATCACTACCTCCTCCGGCTTTTTTCCACCCTTGTGCATCTCGGTGTCTAGGAACGGTGGCTCGACCGCATTGACCAAAATATCCAAGCCCTTCAATTCGTAGGAAACTGCTTTCGTCAACGAATCCAACGCACACTTCGAGGCACAGTACGCCGATGCCTTAGGCAAATGCTTGATAGGGGCACTGATGTTCAAAATACGCCCAAATCCACGCTGAATCATGCCAGGCAAAATTGCCCTCATCAGCAGATACGGTCCCCGTACATTGGTCGCCATAATTTTATCCCACTCCTCCACGGGCAGATCCTGTACCGCTTTCATCCCGGTGATGATTCCCGCGTTGTTGATCAAAACATCAATCGGCCCAACCTTCTCTGCCATCTTCAGGCCTTTCTCTACCGATTTTAGATCCGTTACATCCATCTCCACCGCTGTGCCCATGCCTCCGGCCTTGTTCACCTCATCCGCTGTTTGCTGAATCTTATCCTTTCTCCTGCCCGCACAAATAACCTTCGCCCCAACCTGCCCCGCCGCTAAAGCCAAAGTCTTCCCTAACCCAGACCCGGCTCCTGTAATCAGTACAACCTTATCTTTTAAATTCATAATTAGTTAGGGCGCGATTTGCACATCGCACCAGATTTGGAGCCTACTCACTTTTCTGCTCCCCGCCACTTTCAGGGACAACCGCGTTTGTTTCAGAAGTCGGTTGTGGAGGAGTGACTGCGGCTCGCGGATACGGCCACATGATAAACTCGCTTCGGTCAAACCACGGTCCCGAGGGCATGATCAGAGCCGATCCCACCCACTCCGCCCCTACCTTCGATCGAATGGGAAAATAACCCGTTGCCCCAAGTAGGGCGGACTGCTGAGGCCCAGCTAACAAAAACTCCAAAAAACGGAACGCTACATCTTTTTTTAATGACTCCTCTCTTACCCCCATCACCTCAAAATCCACAACCGTACCCGCTGGCAACGCAGACCAGCGGATCAGACCCCCACCCGCCTGTGGATCTAAGACGAGCCTCCAGGCAGGGAGATAACTCAACTGCACACTCCCATTCTTTAATCCGTCCCAACACTCCTGCTCCGAAGCCAACTTGCCGCTTAAGGTGGCCTCGACCTGCTGCCGTGCCATCTGCTGGGTTGTCTCTCCGCCCAGATTGATCGGTTTACCCTGTGACTTAAGCCAAATTGCGCCCATTAGATCTGGATCGCTCGGAAAAAGCGACTGGGGCTCGCCAGCCCAACGAGCGGGAGCGGCCAAAGCCACCTTGTGTGGAGTTCCAGGTGCCACTTTTTTCATAAAAAACCAGGGGCTAATTCTCCAAGGCCGGCTTTTAACACCCGTGGGGTCGAAAGCTTGTCCTTGGAATACTGGATTGATTCCGTCCAGAGGCACTCGCCCTGTAAGATCAGCCCAAGAAAATATCTGGCTCAAAGGTTGGAAAGTCCGTGCTTTGATCAAGTACACATCTCCATCCGACGGCCAGGATCCGTCTGAACCCCTTTCTAAAAGCCGTAAATCTATCTTTGGGTTTCCCGATCCACTCGAAAAGGTATCCAGCCACAAAGCAGGAATCGCTGGTCCCTCCTGATAAACCACCAGTTTGGATGGAAGCTGAAAAAGGGATGGTGCTGACGGGGCGGGCAACCTTTCAGGCTCAACCCCACCCGCTCCGAATCTTTGGCCCAGCCCAAATCCTAAGGCCAAGGCCAGCAGAAGCCCTACCCCAACTATCCCTGGGACGCGGGAATCTGGTTTATTTTCTAAAGGCTTCACGCTTCTACCTTCTCCCAAAAACCCACTGCAGGAAAGTCGCAAGGTTGTCCTTTGGCTGTGCACTGGGCATAAAGGAGCTATGCCACAAACCGACCAAAAGATTGCCCTTTGGATGGATCAGCTTCGTCGAATGCGCGAGATGCAGTACGCCTACCACAAAAGGTTCTTCCACGGCCTCTACTTCTTTCTCGTGCTGGTGATCGCCTGCCTTCTTTGGGACAGTCCTGTATCTCTTGCCCTTGTTCCCCTGCTCGTCATCACCGCTGGAACCCAGTCCTGTTTCTATCTCCACTTTGTCGACTTCGCCCGCATCCACGCTCGCTTTGTAGAGGGTCGTTTGAACAAGACCTTGGGGAAAGGCACGCTCGTCGGATCCGAAATCGAAGATCTCTACTTCTATCCGATCGATGTTCCAAAGATCGGGGGCTTTGTCCCCACGGCGCCTCTCCGTTTTTTCAGCTTCTTCACCCTGCACTGGGTCATCCTATGGCTCGGCCTTGCGGCTTTTGCCCTCTGGCGCCTTCTCCCCATGATGGGGTCGTGTGGCCAAAATTATCTGAGCCTGCTCGGTCTCTGGGCTGCCCTGAACTTTATCTACCTCGCCTGGTTTTTTTATCGCAAACAGGCTTCCAACACAGTGAAGCAATATCTGGGCAAAGTCCGTTAAATATTTTGGCTTACGCATTCGACCTTCCGGTCATTTTTCCGTAATCTAGAACCGTGAATCAACTACGGCGCGTTCTGGCCTTTGGCCTTCCTTTTCTCCGGCCTTATCGCTCCCGCTTCATGGCGGCAGTCCTTTTGGCGCTCTTATTTGGAGTGACCAACGGCGCCTTTGTCTTGGCCACCAAAACCCTTTTTGAACGACTAAGCCCGCCTCCTCTGGCTCCTGGTCAGGTGGACCCCCAAGCTTTGGCCTCCCGCTTCTCCGCGGACTTTGCGGAAATCATGGAAAAAGTGCTCCCCCGTTCCGGCCAACCCATCACCCCCCTGCAGATCGCCGGAGCTGTCCTCTTTCTTCCCCTCCTCATGTTGGTTCGGGCAGGCACCAGCTACCTCAGTGCTTACTGCATGACTTGGGTCAGTACCCGAGTCGTCCGAGATATGCAGATTCGGGTCCTTGAAAAACTTCACTCGTTATCTCTGGACTACTTTAATAAATCCACCTTGGGAGACCTCACTACCCACATTTCTGGTGATACCCGGCGCATCTTTGATGCCATGAACAACGGCTTCAGCGACCTCATCAAGGAACCGTTTACGCTTTTGAGCATTCTCGCCGGCATGATTATTATCGACGCCCGCCTTACCCTCGCAGCCATGGTGATTCTACCATTGGTGATTCTTCCCATTCTAGTGGTTGGCAACCGTTTGAAACGTCTGGCTCGTAAGACACTTTCCGTTGGCATCAGCCAAGGAAGCGGTCTGATCGAGGCCTTATGTGGCATACGTCTGATCAAGGCATACGGACTGGAAGATTTTCAGCTCGACCGATATCGGCGAGAAAGCCTGGAACTGGTCAATCTCGAAGTGAAGAAGACTCAGGCTGGCAAACTGGTGAACCCGGTAATTGAAGTCGTCAGCACCCTTGGGCTGGGTGCCTTCATCATCGTTGTCTTTGCAACGCACCAGTCCGTCTCCGATTTTGTGGGCTTCCTCACGGGTCTTATTATGCTTCCGAACCCGGTCAAGCGTCTGGCTCAGATGCACGTCGATCTGATCTCAGCCACCGTGAGTTGCGATCGCCTCGAGAGTTTTCTCGCCCTTAACCCAAGTGTTCAAGAACCCTCCATGCCCACCCCGATTGTTCTACTGCGGAGTGAATTGACTTTTGAGAAGGTCTACCTCGATTACGGACACAAGCACGTTCTGCAGGATATCGATCTCAGGATTCCTAAGGGATACAAACTAGGCCTCGCTGGAGCCAGCGGTTCCGGCAAAAGCAGCTTGATCAATCTTCTGCCCCGATTTTACGCACCTACCTCAGGCAGGATTCTGTGGGACGGTCGGGACCTGCGCACCATTCACTCCCGAGAATTGCGCTCCCAAATTGCTTTGGTCAGTCAGGATGTCGTTCTTTTTGACGGAACAGTCGAAGAAAACATCAGTTTGGGTCGCTTAGGAGCCACCCGCTCCGAAATCGAAGAAGCTGCACGAAAAGCTTTTGCGCATGACTTCATCCAAGGCCTGTCCAGAGGATATGAAACCCGGGTCGGCGAACGCGGAGTCATGCTTTCCGGCGGCCAAAAAGCCCGGATCAGCCTGGCTCGGGCCTTTCTCCGAAATGCACCCATTCTCATCCTCGACGAGGCAACAGCCGCCCTGGATGCCGACTCTGAAGCGGAAGTTCAAAAGACGATTGATCAACTCGAAGAAGGCCGCACCGTCCTCTGTATCGCCCATCGTCTTTCTACTTTAGCCAATATGGATGAAATCATCGTACTGGAAACTGGTCGTATTGTGGAACGCGGAACATTTTCTGCCCTGCTTACTAGCAAAGGCCTTTTTGCTTCTATGGCTGCCCAACAGGGCATCATTTCTGCCTGACCTCGGATGGAAATCTCCATCGTCACCCCTTGTTTTAATTCGATCCGCTGGATCGAACTGTGTGTCCGTTCGGTTCGGCATGCCCTCCATGGGCGCTCCTACGAGCATATTGTCTGCGACGGTGGTAGCTCGGACGGCACCCTGGAATATATCCGCCAACAAAACGACATCCGACTGATTCCTGGCCCAGACAAGGGTATGTATGACGCCCTGAACAAGGGCATGGCTACCGCACGCGGCCGAATCCTCGGACACTTGAACGCCGATGAGCAGTACGATCGCGCAGGGCTAGCCCACGCCCTGCAAAAATTCGACCAATCCAAGGCCGACGCTGTCTTCGGCCCCACCATCATGCTCGATGAGCACCTGAACTTTCTCTACCTCTTCAACCAGATCACCATCCCCCGCCCGATCGACGCCGATTACCAGATGCCCGTCCAAACCTGCTCCCTTCTCTACCACCGCCATGTATGGGAACGGGAATCTTTTCCCTCGGAATTCCGCATGGCGGGCGATCATGTCTGGATTCGCCGCCAGTTTCACAAGGGATGGAAACTTGCATCAGTTCGGCGCCCCATAGGCCTCTTTGTTTGGCACCCGGATCAGCTGGCCCCACGCCACATCGGCGGAAAACGAGAAAACCCCAATCCCGATGTGAACCGAAAATCCTTTTCCATCAAGCTTGCCAAGCTGGTGTATCGTCTCCGCAATCTCTGCGCCGGCGCGACGATTCCGTCACGACTTCTTTACTATGAGGTGATGACCTCTTCCGGTTTTGCAGAACTGCGCCGGCAACCATGGCCTCGACTCAAAATGCCCAAGGATGTGAAACGGCGTCTAGCGCCATCCCGTCACTGACGTTTTGATTTGGTGGGAAGCTCAATTCCTCCCTTTGTTTGCAAAAGGGCCTCTGCAACCAATCGGTGCCCCTCCTCGTTCCAGTGAGCATCGTTCTTCCAATAATACTTTTGAATGATTTGATCAGCTGGCTCTTGGTTTACAAAAACCGGAAAAAGGCTGACGAACTGGGCTCCGTTTTCATACGCCCAAGCTGCCCACTCCGTCTCAGCACGCGATGGCTTGCTTCCTGCCTTCACCTGCTGAGGCCATGGATAAACTACCAACGTCAAAGGCACTCCCAGCTTCTTGAGCTCTTGGGCCAATAGGGTCATCTCCGACTTAGTCCGAGCCAGGCCTTTTTCCACCAGCCCTTCATAAGGGCCGCGGTAATCAGGCCAGCTATAAGCCCATTCTGGAATTGCATCATACTCCGTCACACCGGTGGAGCTCGCGTGCCGACGCCAAGTCAATCGGCTGTTGCGGACAATCGCCCCCAAAATGACGAAGTTTTTCTCCACATGACTCTCCAGCCAATCGCAAATCGCATCCGCTTTTCCCAATTGTTCTGCTTTTTGTCGAAAGGGCCCGTAGGGAACCTGCTGCACCTTTCCATCAGCTCCCTCTTCATAATAAAATTCGTCCTTCAGGTCTGATATGTCCAAGCACAGCACAACTCGGTCGACCTTCAGGCCTTGGTCTACCAAAAGGCACCTCAGCTTCACCCGCTCTGTTGTGGGACAGTAGGAGGCCACCCCGGCATTCAGAACCTCAACCCCTCGTGGCTTCAGTTCGCCAGAGATCCTCCCCACAAATGTTTTTTCCCATGGAATTGGGCCCGCTTCCGTGAAGGAGTCCCCGATAAACAAGATCCTTGGTTGGGTCGTTACGACGGAGACTTCGCGGATCTCCGCATCTCGTAACCCCATCGAATTGCTATAGTAGATGGCGGAGTATGGTCCGAAAATATCGATCCCTTGGGCATTCGGCTTGATCCCATGGTGGAAGAGAGGGTCCGAAATCCTCAGCCCAGGCTTGTCTGCAGGCGGCTTTTTACGGATCCGCAGATAAACTTGGCGCACCCCGAAATCCATTCCCAAGGCCACCAAGAGCCCAAGCAAGACTGCGAAACCCCGATACGAAACTTTCCCTTGTCTCAAAAAAACCTACTTTTCTGATCTTTAGTACGGATCACCGACTAAAACAAAGTATAAATAAAGGGAGCGGCACCGGTGCCTCCAGCGAGAAGGAGTGCCCCCATCAAAAGAAACGCAAAGAGAATGGGAAGAAGCCACCACTTCTTGTTTTCTTTTAAAAATATCCAAAATTCAGCGAAAACCCCACCTCCGGCATTGGCGGCCTGCTCTTCGAACTTAGAGGGTCCTTGGGTGCTCATCGTTAACTTTGTCGAAGATAACTAGCCCCGTCTGTTTTGCCAACCGACCTTTTCCACATCGATGGGCCTTGTGGCATCTTAAGATCTAGCGAGTCATGCCCAGTGGCGCGCAATAAAAGCCCAATCGGAGTCACAATGCCGTAAAAGATTGCGCCCAACAGGACATGGGAAACCACCCATCCGATCGGATAGGTCAACAGGATCAGTCCCACAAATATGGGCCGGATGAGCGGAGGAAAGGCCAACCCAGCGATGGAAATGATGATTGCAATGGCCCAACCGATCTCAACTTCATGCCAATGTCCGGTCTTTCGTGCGATCGACCAACCCACCAAAGCACAAAAAGCCGGAAACCAGATTCCGGCAAACTGCCGCAGCTGTTTTCGCTCAGGATTCCACTGAATTGTGATCATCGTTTAGTCCAACTCAAATCCTTTGAGATATTCTGCCCGAGCTGCACCACTGACGCTGGTATTCTCCTCTTTGAGCAGCAGAAAATTGCCGATCACCAACGCATCCATGTCGGTATTGAGAAAGCAGCGGTACGCTTCTTCGGCGGTACAAACAATTGGCTCTCCCCGAACATTAAAACTCGTATTGATAAACACCGGGGAGTCCGTCTTTCTTTCAAAGGCCTCCAAAAGTTTCCGATACCGCGTCCCCAATCCTACCGTCTGCATTCGGGCCGAATAATCCACATGCGTGATAGCGGGCAAGCTGGATCTCCTCTCCTTCACCCGATCCAGACCCGTCTTTCCGTTGCCCGAGGACTTCTCTCTGTGTTTCTCCAGAACGGGGGCGACCACCAGCATATACGGACTGCGGTGCTGCCGGTCGATTTGGAACCAGTCAGCCGCCCTCTCCTCCAGCACCGAGGGTGCAAAAGGCCGGAAGGATTCCCGAAATTTGATCTTCACGTTCATCTGTGTCTGCATCTTTTCACTTCGGGCATCCCCGAGAATGCTCCTGGCCCCCAGGGCTCGCGGCCCAAACTCCATTTTCCCGTTTACCCATCCCACCACTTTCTCAGATGCAATCAGGCCAGCCACCTCGTCACATAGTTTGGTCTCATTCGGAATGTGGCGGAATTTCGCCTTTTCCTTCTCAAGAAAAGCCCGGGTGGACTCATCATCCGGTTCCGGCCCTAGGTATGATCCCTGCATGGAATCTTCAGCCTTCGGAGTGCGCGGCTTTTCGAGGAGTTGATGCCAGGTAAAGAGAGCTGCTCCCAAGGCTCCCCCAGCATCTCCTGAGGCTGGCTGGATCCAGATATTCTCAAAGGGGCCCTCCCGGAGAATCTTTCCGTTTCCTACACAGTTAAGAGCCACACCTCCTGCCAGACAAAGGTGTTTCATGCCGGTTAATTCATGCGCATGCCGAGCCATCTTCAGCATCACTTCCTCCGTCACCACCTGGATCGATGCGGCCAGATCCATTTCCCTTTTTCCAATCGGAGACTCTTTCTTTCGAGGCGGCCCCCCAAAAAGTCCATCAAACTTTTTCGACGTCATCGTCAATCCACCCGCGTAGTTGAAGTAGGACTGATCCATCCAAATCGACCCATCATCAAAGATCTTCACCAAATGCTTTCGGATCAGATCGGCATAGATCGGTTCACCATAAGGGGCTAGCCCCATCAGCTTGTATTCGCCGGAATTGACCTTGAATCCGCAGAAGTAGGTAAAGGCAGAATAAAGAAGCCCCAGAGAATGTGGAAAATGAAGCTCTTTGAGCATTTCGATCCGATTCCCCCGCCCCACCCCGATACTGGCCGTGGCCCACTCCCCTACTCCATCCATCGTCAGGATAGCCGCATCTTGAAACGGCGAGGGAAAGAAGGCACTGGCCGCATGGGATTCGTGATGACTTGGATAAACAAACGCCTTCTGATAGCCAGGCAGTTGACCCCGCATCCGCTTCGCTAGGAATAATTTATCCTTAAGCCAAACGGGCACGGCCCGGAGAAAGGAGGAAAAGCCCGCAGGCGCCAATGCGAGATAAGTCTCAAGAAGTCGGTCAAATTTCTGAAGGGGTTTTTCGTAAAAGCTTACGTAATCCAGATCCGCCGCCTTGATCCCAACCTCTTTCAAACAGTATTCAACCGCCTTCGCCGGAAAGACCTCATCATGCTTCCTGCGGGTAAATCTCTCCTCCTGCGCCGCAGCCACAATCTTTCCATCCACCACCAAGGCAGCAGCAGAATCATGATAGAAAGCGGAAATTCCGAGAATTTTCATGAACTGTTCTAGATTTTAAAAGGTCTAGCCCTTGCCAACAACCATCTTTTCAAGTCCCTTGGAGTTTTTTCCTGCTTCCATAACATTTTTTATCCACCCCTCACGCAAAGCTACACAGAAAAGTTTGAGGCCGACCCGGAGAAGGCTGACCTTGCTGCGCTTTATGTCACTCGAGTTGACCGGGACTTCTCGTTTCGGACAACTCACGGCTAGTAGTTTCGCCAGCAACTCGATATCCCAAGCAAACCCGTGGCCATGTAGTCGGGAAGAAATCTTTTTGAAGATATGGGTGGGAATGAATTTTAAGCCGCACTGGCTGTCGTAGATGCGAGAGTCCAAACATATTCCGACCCAAGTTGCAAAAACTCGCCCCGCATAATGTCGGATCAGATCTCGCTTCACGGAGAAGCCCAGCATTTTTATCCTTGAGGCAAACACCGCGTGCCCTCGAGTCCCCCAAGGGTCAAGGGCAATGAGCAGATAGCTTACCTCATCCGTCATCTCTAGCCCGCGGTTCGCGCCCCAAAGATGCGCTAGAAGTGTAACGCCCAAAGCCACCCAGATGAGCGCCACTGTTATGGTTTGCAGAACTTTTTGATTGCCAGTTGATTTCACCCGCTGTTTTCTACATTTCGCGATTCTAAACACAAGCAAATCACTCTTTAAAAGACCTGATTTTAGTTCAGTATCCAGAAATGTCGTTGTTTTGTGAATTCAAGAAGGGCTGCACGCAGTGAAGATTTTTTTTCTGTCAACCCGTCCTGATGTCGGGCTTCAGGTGCCACCCCACCGTCTCTTTCATGACACACCGGGATACGAGACGGTTTATTCCACCGCAGAGAAGGGGGACGGGTGGAAATCCATCCATAAATCTATACTGACATTGAACACGGGGGCTTACGACTTGGCGATAGTTCAGATTCGGGAAGAAGCGGTCTTTCGCGAGGACACAGGCTGGGCCCGGGGAATGGGGCGTGCCCTCCTGACCGCTCTCTTGCGCCCAGAAAAGATCGGGCCCTTACTTCTCTTTGCGCGCTTGGTGAGCAGCCAGATCCCGATCGCACTTTTTAACCATACGGACGATGGGCGGATCCTTCCGGCCTCCGAATGGTTTTACCGACGTTGCCAAGCCTGTTTTGTCCGTGAACTTCATCCCCTCCCAGAAATCGCCTTGCGGGACATCTACACCTCCTCGGGGGGAAATCCCCGATCCAATCGGAGGGCTCGCAAACTCCTTTCTTTTTTCGATCCACCCTGCCCCCAAGGCCGGAATCTCAGCAAGCTCCATCCCATCAGTCTCGGTATTTCCTCTCAAGCGCTGTCCATGATTCCCCCTGCCGGGGAAAAAAAATGGGACCTCTTTTTTGCCGGGGATCTTGGAGAAAAAGGATTCCGGGGGAGGTTGCTGGAAGAGTGCCGAGCCTACGCCACAGCTCGTCGACTAAAGTTCCTTCTGGCCGACCGGATGGACTATCCTAATTATTTGCGCGCCCTTTCTGAATCCCGACTCGCCCTGTCCCCGCCGGGTATGGGCTGGGACTGTTGGCGCCATTACGAGTCCATGGCTGCCGGTTCCGTCCCGCTTATGCCCTACCCCACAGTTCTGCCATACCGGCCGGCAATCGACGGGGAGCACTCTTTTTATTTTGCACCCGAACCGGGCGGGCTGACTCGCGCTTTGGACCGCGCCTTTTCCATGCAAGCCCAGCTGCTGAACATGGCCGCCGCCGGCCGGGAACTTGTTCTCCAGCACCACACGTTCCCGAAGCTAAGGGAATACGTGATCAGCAAAACGTTGGAGGCCTTTTCCCGACCAAGATAAACCGTCGATCACCGCCCATCTTCTTCCGTCATCGGCTCCCGGACCTCAGGTCCCCAACCAACTCTTCAAACTGCCTCATCAACTTTGCTTGGTCCCACTGCTCTTCTGCAAATCTCCAGCATTTCTCCCGCATCTCGCGAAGCCCGCGGACATCTGCTAAAGCCTTTTGCAAACATTCATTTAAAGATTTTTCCGTCACCTCGCCTGCCAGGAATCCGTTCTCTCCGGATTGTATCATTTCCGGTATTCCGCCCACCGGAAATGCAAGCACCGGCGTTCCGCAGGCGAGAGACTCCTGAATCTGACAGGGCGCATTTTCCATCCGTGCGGGATGCACATAAAGGTCCGCAGCACGGTAGGCATCCGCCATGGCCTCATCGGTATCAATGGATCCAAGGTTCACTATCCCTTTCCTCTCCTGTCCATTCCGCCCAAACAAAGCCAGAGTGGCGTCTTTTCTTCCTTGGCCCCACGCCTCCAGTAAAAGATCAAAGCCCTTGCGCTCATCCTTGAGTGAGTCCGCGCCAGCTAAAATCACCACTCCCTTCTTCGGCAACTCAAACCTTCTGCGGGCTGCTGCCTGATCTCTCGGTGAGTACACTTGAAAGTCAATTGGATTTGGCAAGTGCCAGCATTTTTGCCCCGCTAATACTGAGGCCAAATCTGCCAGCCATTTCGAAGGCGCTGTCAACGTCACCTTGTATTTTCCAGATTCCCTACACACCTTTTGAACTCTTGAATCCTTGGACTCTCCCCCCTTCGCCCCCTGCCCCTTTCCACTTTTGAAACCTGAATCTACTTTCCAGTAAGATTGGCCATTGTTACCCAAAGCCCACATATCATGCAAAGTCCAGATGACCTGCCCCTGTGCCAAGGCTTGCCCTACCATTTCCTGGCCCCAACCCCATTTTTCTCCTCCAGCAACATTGTGAAACCAGACGAAGTCGGGCCTTTCCTTGGCCAGCAGTTCACCGAGCCCTTGCTCAACCTTTTTCTTTCTTTCTTTCTTCTTGCCTGTGAAACACTCGACGATCCGCCGCCACCCGCGGGGTGGCTTGCCGCTCAGAAGAGACCCCTCTAATGGCTTTTCATCTCCGGTGATTTGCAGAACTTTAACACCTTGCTTTCCAAGTAAATCAACCCAGCGACTGGCTGCCTTGGCAGCTCCGCCTGCAATTAGATGGTCCTGAGCAACTAGTATCGTTTCCATTAAAAATTGCCTTAATCGAACTAAACCAGCTCTTCCGTCATCTGCATTAAAATCAGTTTATTATCGAGACCAGCAAATCTTGTAGTCGTTCCTACTTGGAACGTTGCAGGAATCAACCAAGTCGTTTGGCAGGGCGGCAACTTTGTCTTTTCCACGGGGTCTTCCTCTGACAAAAGAAATTTCTAGCAACTCAGGCAATCCATCCTTAGCCACTTCGCCTCCATTATTCCCATGAAGGTGGACAATAAAATGCGTTTTCTGGATATTCCTCACGATTTCTTCAAAGGTTTTACGGAATACTCCAGTTTCATGAAATTCCACTGTCAAATATGCGACCCTTGATGCAAAGCTAATCAGATCAGGCAAAACTCGGTACTCGGCTCCCTCAATATCCATTTTTACTAAAAGATTTTTACATCCTGATAAACGCGAAAAGGCCTTGCTCATATCACAATCTCCCTTGCCAACAATCTGGTCATGAGCCCTTTCGCGAAAATGACAGGCGGGCGCGGAAAAAGTATTTCTAAAGTCTTCCAGAATTCTTGAGGTTTCTTGAAATTTTAAATAGCTTCCTCTCAGGGTTAACGCCTGCACCAAGGCAGCCCTTTTTTCTCTGTAGAATATCCGCTCGGATACACTGGGGTCATATGCGTGCAGGGGGATCTTTGGATGGCGCTGTCGAACCTGCCGCTCAAAAGACCAGTTTCGATCCACTCCGAAACTCAACAACCCATCTATCTTCTCAAGGCAGTCGGATGGCAAAACATAGCCACCATCATGATCGCAACCGAATCTATTAAGTCGCACAACAGAAAAAGGGCGCAGCCAGGAAAGATTTTTCCCAAGTCGACAAAGGATTCGTTTCAATTTACGGATATTAAAACACTCTTTGTTTAATCAAAAGCCTCAAGATTCGAATCTTGATGTTTTTCCTTAAGTATTACGGCTTTTCGCCCTTGCCGAACGCCAGATGCAGATAAACTTTTCGAGTATAGGGAGTAGGGAGATGCCCTGCAAAAATTTGATCAATCCGTTCTGTATAAGATGAAGAATTGGATAACACTTCAAGTGCCCTCCATATCAATCGGCTTAGCAAAAGGCTCCATTTCAGTTATTCCTTTTCCGAATGCCATTTTGGGATAAGCATTTATCTCAGTTGGAATAGTAACTTCTAGTAGAAAAGGCTTATCTTTCTCTTTCCAAAGGCAGGCTAGAGCTGAACCTACATCCTTCTCATGCTCCAGAAGCTCCGAAGAAATTCCATAGGCGGAAGCAATCGCCTTAAAAGATGGAGCAGAATACCCCCAGACAGTGGATTGAACTCTTCCGCTGAAATATGAATCCTGAAATTGACGAACCATGCCGTGGCAATGATTGTTAATAATCACGATTTTGATCGGCATCTTTTGGTGCACAATGGTCTGAAGCTCTTGGATATTAACTTGGAATCCACCATCCCCGGCAATCACCACCACTGCTTGGCCGGCCGCTAGGCAGGCTCCGATGGCCGCAGGCAAAGCAAACCCCATCGCACCCATTCCACCCGAGGTGAGAAAACGCTGGGAGGAGGTCAATCGAACCGATTGGGCAGCCCACATCTGATGTTGGCCGACATCGACTATAAATGCAGCAGCACTGCAGGATTTCTCGGACAAACTATGCATGAAAGAATTAGGGTTGATCCCTGGCATGCCTGCCTGCTCCTTTGCATCGGGCCACTTATCCTTGAGCTCAGAAATTCTTGCTTTCCAAACTGGATGTCCAGACCCAAAAGGTAGTTTTTTTCCAGCAGCCTCGATAAAAGGAATCAGTTCAGATACCAGGCTTTCGCAACCCTCTACCCTGTTATTGATTTCACCCGGCTCGCAATCTACATGGAAGATTTGCTTCTCGCCTTTGAAGTTTTGCGTGTCGGCTCCGGTCTGACGAACATCAAGGCGGCTTCCCAATACCAAAAGAAGATCAGCTTCGCTGATGGCAAGATTGGCCCAACGGTTGCCATAACTTCCAATTAAACCCACACGGAGGGGGTGGTTATACGGCAATATGTCGACTGCCATGAGAGAGTTCACGACAGGAATTGCCAGTCTCTTGACCAATTCGCGAAATGGAGTGCGAGCGAGGCCTGAGTTCACCCCTCCCCCTGCAAGAAGAAGAGGTCGTTTGGCTTTTGCAAGCGCCAAGCCGAGCCGCGCAAGAAAATTGCATGGATCGGGATAGTTACGTGTTGATTCGGGCCTTGGAATCGACAATCCAGCAACCTTAATGGCCGCTCTTTGCACATCCATGGGAATATCAAGCAGGACGGGACCCGGACGGCCTGATTTCGCCAAGGAAAAGGCTTCATCAAGAAGCCGAGGTAGCTGATCCGGGTCAGCAACGAGTGTGGAAGATTTAGTGATGGGCCGGGCCATAGAAACTATATCTGTTTCCTGAAAGCCTAACTGGCGAACACCTCTGTCACCCTTCATTTCATGACGATTGACCTGTCCCGTGATAAACACAGCTGGCACCGAATCGAAATAACAGCTGCCGATGGCGGTCAAAAGATTAGTCGCGCCCGGACCACTGGTGGCCAAAGCAATTCCCGGGCCACCTGTAATACGCGCGAAACCCTCGGCGGCAAATCCCGCAGCCTGCTCGTGGTGCATGCTAATAATCTTGATGCGTTTCCGCCGATGTAAGGAGTCAATTAAAACGGCAATCATTCCCCCAACTAATTCAAACACATGGGTCACACCACGCTTTTCCAAATCACGTGCGATGTAGTCTGCGACTGTCATCTTGGCTAATCTAACCATCGAACTGTTTTATTGATGGCGTCCGGTAGTGCAACGTTCTCCCGTAAGTTCAAATCGCGCCTAGCTCTTTGACAATTCGGCACACATCGCGATGATTTTGTTGCTCCAATTAGTGGTTGTGAGATTTTGACCGTCAAGTTGGCGCCTACTATTCTGGCCACGAGAGATGCGAGTTCTAGGATCGAGACTTCTTTCTCAGAGCCCACGTTGTAGGCTCCGTGAGTGCCCCCCCGGAAGAGAATTGTCCAAAGCCAGATGGCAAGATCTGCGGCGTAGAGATAGGAGCGACAAGGTGAACCATCTTTGATAAGAATCGGCCCCCCTCTTAACGCGTCCCGCATGAAGTTGCCAACGGCAAAATGGGCATCAAGCGGTAAATGGGGGCCCACAAAAGCAAAGCACCGGGCAATGGTTGCCTCGAGGCCATGCTCCTGATGCGCAATCGCACAAAGAAGTTCCCCTACTCGCTTCCCTTCCCCATAGACCGAGTTGGGGTCCATCGGATCCGGTGAACCAAGGTACGTTTCGGGAATATGGGTCATTTCAGAAGGTTGCTTCCCGTAAACTGCACCAGAACTCACAAAGAGAAAACGCTTGGCACCTGCAGTCACCGCAAACTCCAGTGTGCGCTTTGTTCCGCGGATGATCGTATCCAGCATTTCGGATTGCAGAATAGGAGCCGAGAAAGTTGTGCCGGCATGAATAACGTGTGTGAAAGATCCTCGGGGAAAGTCAAAATCACGGACGTCACCGCGATGTAAAGCGATCGAGCTTTCTTGGGCCATATGGGGGACTTTTGCATGGAAAGCATCCGGATCCCGAGACAACCCCACCAAACTAGCCCCAAGGTTCAAATTTTTATTTGCAAAAGCAAAGCTTTCCAAAAGCCAAATCCCAAAGAACCCAGTAGCGCCTGTGACAAAAATCTTACCACCACGGAATTGCTCCCAAAGAGGCCGGGTATGAGCAAGAACATGCTCCAAATCCTCCTTGGGAAGTGGATGAGCCATAATGTTTACCGCTGCAGCGCAAAATCCCTAATCTCGCTAATCTCGTGTTCTAGCATCTGCTTGCTTAGGCCTGGGTAGGTGCCAAGAAATAGTGCCTGATTCATGATCTCGTCCGCTCCCCTTGTTTCTCCTACCTGTCGGAAAGAATTGGGCCGTTCTTTCTTCAACTGAACAAACACAGGTTGCCGCGTTAGATTCCCTCCAAACAGCATCCGATTGCCTATTTTTTTCTGATCCAAATGCTTTGCTAAGTCCCGAACCTTAAATCGGGCATTCGGCCGCACTCGGATCATGAAGCCAAACCAAGAGCAGTCGGATATGCTTCCTTTACCATCCCAAGAAAATCCCCCACCTGCCGTCCACCTTGTCGCATGAGTCGGCAGGGAAAAGTCAAATATATCCCCGAGCTCATCAAGCCCTCGCCTTAAGATCTCCCAATTGTTTTTTCGTGCCTGAATAAAATCGGGTAATTTTTTTAACTGAACACGCCCAATAGCAGCCTGAATATCGAGTGGTTTAAGATTATAACCGAGATGACTATAAATGTATTTGTGATCATATCCCTCGGGCAGTTCTCCCAACTTCCAGTCAAATCGTTTCCCGCAGGTGTTGTCCTGGCCAGAGGCACACCAACAGTCCCGTCCCCAATCTCGGAAGCTCTCGACCAGCTTTTTCAATGGCGGATGCGAAACGATGTTCACCGCCCCACCCTCCCCCATCGTCATGTGGTGGGGCGGGTAGAAAGACTGAGTGGATAGATCCCCCCAACTCCCAGTATAACGAGTAATGTGGATCCCATCTGACGGAATTCCGGGCGAGTTTTCCGAAAAGCCAAGGTCCTTAGCTTTTGTCACTGGCATGGAGTAAGTGCTTCCTAAGGAATCGCAATTATCTTCAATCAGCCAAAGATCATACTTCCGACAGAAGGATAGAACCACGCCAAGGTCAAAAGGGTTTCCAAGGGTGTGAGCCATCATTACCGCTTTCGTCTTTCCCTCCTGAAATGCCATCTCCAGTTGCTCCACTCGGGCATTTCCGGTGGCAGGTTCATTGTCGATGAACACGGGAACCAGCCCATTTTGAAGGATTGGCGCCACCGTAGTGGGAAAGCCGGCCGCACAGGTGATCACCTCGTCTCCAAGCCGTAATCTGCGTTTTTCCGGAATCTTGTGACTCGTCAAGGCCGTCAATGCAAGCAGGTTGGCGGAGGAGCCAGAGTTGACTAAAAGCGTGTGTTTTACGCCGAGGAACGAAGCCAACTCATGCTCAAAAGCCTCCCCCTCCGGACCCAAGGTCAGCCAAAAATCCAATGTCGCTGAAACAGCTGCCTCCACCTCATTCTCTGTAAAAACACGACCCGCATAAGGAACAAGGGTATCACCTGCCATAAATGGAGAGCGGATGGGATCATCACCCGGCCGCTGGGCGGCGTGGGTAATTCTTGAATACTCGCGTGTGAGACGAAGTATTTCCTGCCTGATTTTTTTGGGGTCGATTTCTTGGCTCATCTTGGATTCAGGTTTGAATATTCTTTGATTTGCTGACGGCAGGTCTGAAAGGCATCAAAGTTCGGCTGGATGGATGCCTGATACCAATCCATGGTCATGGCGACGGTCTGGGCAAAGCTCAATCGTGGTCTCCATCGAAGCTCATGCAAGGCATGTTGGTTATTGAGCTGCAGACGACCCGCCTCGTGAGGCGGGGTTTTTTCCCGAATGCGTCGCCAACGTCCTGGCCAGTTTTTCAGAATTTGACGAACAAGGGTAGAAACCGTCTTCTGGTCCCTTAGAGATGGCCCAAAGTTATACGCACGCCCCGTTTTTCGATCCCTGGAAAGATGAAGTGCCAAAGCGAGATAGCCGGCCGTGGGCTCCAACACATGTTGCCAAGGGCGGATGGAGGCAGGATTTCGTACTGGAATCGGTCGCCCCGCCCGGAGTGCACGAAATGCATCCGGCACAATACGGTTTTCTGCGTAATCGCCACCTCCGATTACATTCCCAGATCGGGCGGACGCAATCCGCACTGGGTGGCCTTGAAAAAAGGAGTCCCGATAAGAGCTGATGAGAATTTCGGCGGCCGCTTTGCTGGCACTATAGGGATCCTGTCCTCCCAACGGATCCTCCTCCCGAAAGGCATGCCGTCTCTCCTCGTTCCGATAGACTTTATCCGTGGTGATGAAAACCGCCGCGCAGGGGTGCCGCAACTCGCGGAGCGCCTCCACGACGTGGGCGGTTCCTAAGGTGTTGACCTCGTAGGTTTCCAAGGGGCGAAGATAGGAATCCCGAACCAGAGGCTGTGCTGCAAGGTGAAGCACAAAATCAGGACGGCATCGGACGATGGACTTCCGAACCTTCCCGGCATCGCGCAGATCGCCGAGTTCGTGCCTAAGCCGATTCTTGAGCTTTAGCTGTGAGAAGAAAGAGGTCCGCGGAGCCAAGGAGAACCCAGTGACTATAGCACCCATGTCCGTCAACCAGACCGCCAGCCAGCCTCCTTTAAACCCGGTGTGACCGCTAAGCCAGACGCGCTTGCCCCGGAAAGCGCTTGGCAAGATCACCAGTTTTTCCAAGGGGCTTTTCCAGAAGCCCACAGCTCTTCTAGATATTGCCTATCCCGCAAAGTATCCATCGGCTGCCAGAAACCCTGATGCTTATAGGCGTGCAACTCCCCTTTTGCACTGAGGCCCCTTAAGGGTTCCTGCTCCCATGTGGTCTCATCCCCCTTGATCATTTCCAGAACAGAAGGTTCAAGAACAAAAAAACCTCCATTGATCCAGCCCCCGTCCCCCTCTGGTTTTTCGATAAAACGGGTGACTGACTTGCCTTCAAGATGCATGGCTCCGAACCGCCCTGGCGGCTGAACCGCAGTCACGGTGGCTTTTTTTCCGGCAGTTCGGTGCGCGGCAATGGAAGTCGTAATGTCGACGCTTCCCACTCCATCCCCGTAGGTCATGCAGAAAGTTTCCTCCCCCACATAAGATGCCACCCGTTTAAGACGCCCACCTGTCATCGTGGGTTCCCCGGTATCCACCACCGTCACCCTCCAGGGATCTGCGTTGCGCTGGTGAACCTCCACGGAGTTCTTCTGCATGTCAAACGTCACATCGGACATGTGGAGGAAGTAGTTGGCAAAATACTCTTTGATGAGATAACCGCGATATCCGGTGCAGACGACAAAGTCACGGATTCCGTGAACGGAATAAATCTTCATCACATGCCAGAGGATTGGCTTGCCCCCAATTTCCACCATGGGCTTGGGCCTAGTCTGAGATTCCTCGGCGATGCGACTGCCAACGCCCCCGGCAAGAATTACAGCCTTCATGGTGTTATGTAGTTCATTTGTAGAGAGATATTACTAAAAGCAGCTCTCCATGCGAGCTTGCGATTTGAGGGAACCTAATCCCGGCAAGATGGCTTCAAGGGAGTTTAAAAACGTCTTCGCATAGGTGTTTTGATCAAAAAGCTTTGCCGACTCACTTTCTATAAATTCCCTTCCCGCATCACGAAAAGAAGCTTTTCCCTTGGAGGTCATCGCTTGAAGAAAACGTACGAGTTCAACTCCGCCTGAAAAACTATCCATGGGAATAAAGATATCCGAGGGCAACCAACGGGTGGAGTGGGCATGGCCTTGGTAGATGGGGATACAACCCGAAAAAAGTGCATTAAATATTTTCTCCGTAATATACCCAGGCAAGGAGGAGCAGTTTTCGGGCACTAGGGCAAATTCGCATCGGGCCAATGCCTCCAATTTTCCATCTCCGGGGGGAAGCGCACCCCGATAGGCCTGATTGGGCCAACCCCAAAGCACCTGATTTAAGCGGGGAAAACGCTTGGCCAGGCTTCGCTGCCATTTGTGCTGATATACCAGATGACGTCCCCATCCGGCGCCGGCCAAAAACATTTTTTCCTTGAGTGTTTTTCCAGCCTCAATCGCCAGACGGTTCCGAACGGCATACAGATCTCCAGGCATTTCGCTTTTTTTCCATGAATTGATCATGCCCAAAAGAAAAGGCCTCCCCTCGACCCGAACCGAATTTCGGAAGTACCGGCCTGCCTCCAAATCCAACCCGTAGGGCAGCCAAAAGATATGCTGTTGATCGACTTCATTCTCTTGGTAGGTGAGAACACGGCCGGCCAAAGATTTTATTTTTTCGTATGTTGCGTTGGGCTGGAGATGCATGTTTTCTGAAATCACCAGCAAAAAGGGTACTTTTTCGCGCAGACAATATTGCAATTCCCGGTCTTCTATTTTTGGGCAGTCCCAAAAAACAGCGGCCTTCGGCTTTTTCCCTCCCCAAAAGGAAAAGGGGCGCATTTGCATCCCTTTCCTTTCTAGGGCTAATCGGACGAAATCGCCGGTCCGCAGAAGCTCAGGCACAAGGCTGGCATTTGCCTGCATGTCATCGCCATAAACATTTTTCTCCGCTATCCGGATCATATTTTTGGGGGGCTTGGAAGAAAAAGGCGCCTGAGAAGGGCAAGTCTGTTGCTTCGGGCAAACCGGTGCAAGGCTGAGAGGGATGCCCGGTCCCAGCGCCAGGGTTCCTCTAGGGGCTCCCCTTTTAACCAGGCGTTGAGCCAACGGGAAGTCAGCCTATGGTTTCTTTTTTTTACCACATACCGTTGTGTGGGGGAGTCCTCCGCGCAAAGCCCCACTTGCAACTCCCAGCGCTTGGTCTCCTCCCACCACAAAAAACCGAACGAGTCTTGTCGGTCATGCCTGCGATAAGAAAAACATTCGCTCGCCAGCACCAGGATCGGCTCCCTTTGGACCACGCACGAAAGAAAGGCGACATCACAACACCGTCCGAACGATCTGGCGAAATCCAGATCCACTCCGAAATTGGGTGACCAGCGATACACTGTGGCGGGAAATGGCACATACCCTTCGCAATACCAACGCGCGAAATCCAAGGCCCCATCTAAGAGCAGATCTTTTTTAAAATTGGGTAACAATATCCCATTTTCCAGCCCTTGATCATTAATTACCTTGCCGTTACAGGAAACGGCACCCGCTGCCGGGTGAAGATACAAGGCTGACTTCATTGTTGCGTGAAAATGGGGAAGGAGTAAATCATCATCATGGAATACGCACAACCAGGTGGTTGGGGGTCGTTCCATAAAGGCGCGCCTAATATTTGCCGCCGCCGGCACTGCCCGGGGTAAACCGCAAAGTCGCAAGGATGGGAATCGGCTGCGCAAATCCTCCAGGGGGAAGTCACTCCCATTGTCATACAACTCAACATGGTCAAAAGGTTCAGTTTGCGAAAAGGCAGATTCTAGGGCTTGCTCCAGAAACTTTCTCCGGTTGTGAGATAAAATGCGAAGGGTGATCCCCGGTTGAGTACTTGTAGTTCTCACCATTTCTTTTTTCCCGTGAGCCGATCCCACAGCTTCTCCCATAGGCTACGTCTTCCCTCCAGTTTTTCATAGTGACTACTAAAAACCCGGTTATCCAATAACTCATTAGGAGCTTTTTCTTGAGGCATGTGCAGGGGAAACGTCATGGACTGGACATGATGCATCTCCAAGTTCGCAAACTCTCTCTCTACGGTGTGCGTCGCTTGACTATCAAAACCGATATTCCGCACAAGGTTGACCCGGGGGATGATGCATACCATGTGATGATTCCATAACGATAGAGTCCACCGATAGTCCCAGGCATCCAACTTTCGAGCGTACGTTCGCTGAAAACACCTCTCCCAATAGGCCCACTCCCTGCGGGATAGTTTCATCCAATTTTCTTTTTTGATTTTCGGAATTTCAGAAAGGAGTTTTTCCTCCCGATCGAAACACTTCCACGCCCTCTTCCAGGTTCCCCAGCCCCAGGAATGGTGATACCGCGTTAATCGGTAACTACCTTCGCTTGTCCAATTTTTGGAATCATCATAGTTGTTTCCGCAGACTGCCCCGATCCTCTCATTCTCCCGGTATTTCTCCAGCAACTCAGCAGTGAACCGGAAGAAGGTGAGATCCGGCACCGTATCATCTTCCAAAATGATCGTCTCGTTCACCTCTTCGAATACCCAGTCCAAACCTCTGGATACGCTTAAGTAGGAGCCCAAGTTCACTTCCCTTTCCAACAACTCCCACCGGCAGGGCCAGTCGATCATTTCCCGAAATACCTTCCGTGACTCCTCCACCCCTTTTCGGATCTCCTCATTCTCGGGCTTTGGACCGTCCGAGACACCAAAAAGCACCGCGGGCCGGGCCTCCCGGATTTTGGCCATTACCTTCCGAAGATGTTCTGGCCTTCGATAAAAGAACACGCTGACTGGAGTCTGCAAGTTGTCGCTCATCGCACTATCTTTTTGACCGTGTTTTCAAGCGGCCGCAGAATTTTTCTGTCGAGACGGTAATCTAGAAACCTTCTCCAATACGAAAGCGGGGTGGCCTGCCCGTGCCAGCTTCCCTCCGCGAGGTGGATTCCCAAAGTGCGAAAAGTCGGCTGGAACCCACGCGCCGAACTTCCGGGGGGATAGAAAAAATCTGAATGGTAAATACGGATATCCCCAAGCTCCCAGAAATCACGCCCTGGATTTTCGTCCCGCAGGGATCCCAACCCCCTGGCCTGCAGGCTTTGCGTGGTCAGAGTGGTGTTCATCACCGCCCTCCGCAGTTCGTCGTACAAACTTCTGAGCTCCACCACCCAAGGATGCTGCGGAACAGAGGCGAAGAAGCCCATTGCCGCTGAATTCTTGCTAGGACGATTCTGGGCCGATAGAAAGGCTAGTACGCAGGGCTTTGCGAGCAATGGAGTCACATCCCCTATCAGCTCCATATCGGTATCAAGATACAAGCCGCCCTGACCTGACAAGGCATGAAGGCGGATGTAGTCCGACGCAAAAGCATATTTTCGCTCCGCCAACATTTTTTTGACAAAAGGGTGGTCCACGGGGCTGTTGCTCTCATCCCACCGACGAATTTCCCAACCCGGGAGATATTTTTCCCAACTCCTAAGACATTTTTGGCCGATCGCTGACAATGGCTTTCCCCCGAGCCAAACGTAGTGGGCGATCTTGGGAATAGCCACGTCACTAGCTATCGGCCCATGATGAAAGTTATCTTTTCGCACGATCTGTTTGATTTTTTTTTCAATCGGCCGCAAAAACCTGCGGTCCATCCGATAGTCCAAGATACGCCTGAAGATATTTTCAGGATCCTGTTTTCCATGCCATGCTCCCGTTCCATAATGGAGGGCGACCGATCGCGAGCGGATTAGAGGCGTCGTCTTTCCTCTTTCCTCTTGTAGGACAGGGTTGAAATAGTCCGGATGATAAAGACGAACCCCTGACTCGTCGATAAATTCGAAGTTTCTATCTCGAGGTATTTCTCTTCTGCTAAAAAGCGGAATGATCTCATTAGTGAATATAGTGTTATTCATGATCGCCCGTTTCAGATGATCATACTTGCGCTGGATATCTCGTATTACTGAATTCCCTGGCTTTGTCGCAATTAGGTTGGTAGCCACTGAACATTTGGCTAGGCGGTTCTGAATCGTTAAAAGCCCGAGACTTAACCTATCAGCTTCAAAAAGGGGAGTGGGATTCCTCAAAAGTTCTACATCAGTGTCCATATACAGTCCGCCATATTTCAGCAAGGCATCGAGCCGGATATAATCCGAAGCGAAAGCATATAGCTTTCTACTCATCATATGTTTTGTAAACGGATGATTCATAGGGCTGTTAGACTCATTCCAAATCCGCAAATCCCAATCTGGAAGATACTTTTTCCAGCTCGACAGGCACTTCTGCCCTAATTCATCCAAGGGTTTTGGGCCCAACCAAACACAGTGGATAATTTTAGGAATCATAGTCGAGTTCCAAGAAAAACCTTTTGGAACTGCCTCATCACTGGTTCTGGAGAAAAATGTTCGAATTTTTGCCCATGTCGAAAACTGTCAACCGGGCGGTTCAAAAGCTCTCTTAGCTCTGTTTCGTTCGCATATTGCAACCCAGCCTCGCCCAGAATGCCTAGATGGGCTAACTCTGAGGAGCCCGAGTAAGTCAGGACCTTTCGCCCCGTGCTGGCAAACTCCAAGCAGGCGAGGCCCAGCGTCTCCCCGCGCTGCCGCCCGTGAATCATGGCGTCACAAGTATTGATAAAGGCCCTTTTACGGATCGGGTCCGAGGTGGCCGGAAGAAAGCAGATATTAGGCATTCCCCGTGGCATTGGAAATTCCCGAGTATTCATAAAAACAAAGTATATATGAGAGTTCTTTAGGGCTGTTTCCACAACAACCTGTTGAACCCAGGGAATGTCAAAAGAATCGTCCCCGCCATATCTACCATAAACACAAACTTCCGGAGAAATCCCTAACTCCATCCGTAAGTTCGCCTGATTTTCGTCTAAACGAATCATCCAAGGTGCCACGACTCCTTTACCATAAGTCATGACATCGGAAAGCCATTGAGAAATGTAAGCGTAGACATCCCCGTGAAACTCCGACTCACGAAAGATGGCCTGAATACCCGTAGAAACTTTTCTTGAAAAAACCCCGTCATTGAACCCGTTCTTGATACAGAAAAAGAGATCCGTCCCTTCCTCTGCAAGAATTCTCTCTCGTTCCTCACTCGTTCGATAGAACCTAAGAGGCGCAATATCCCTCATCTTTTTTACCACAGGATGCCCTTCCCCTAACTCCCTCCACGGCATAAGAAAAAAGGATTCGTTGCTTAAGATTGCTCGGTTGCCCCAAGCGTAATCCATCAATGCAACCTCCGTACCACGGTAACCGAGATAGGAACTATGAAAGGCGATCTTCATTTTTTGTCAGCGGGCACTTAAGTCATAATCTCGTAATACTCATCGTCGTGAAAAAAGAATCGCAACTCGTAACCCATGCTCTTCAGGAAGCGGCACCACTTCGGATCGGGCTGCGCGTTCTCCACAATAACCCACAGGGGTCGATCCACACGGGCGGATAACCTATCCCATATCCATGAAAACTCTTGGGGCCGATGGATAGCCAGCAAATCCAATTTGCTTACGGACTCTCGCTCAATCTTCTCCCCAACACCCAACACCCTGCACTTGCGCATCCGGGTAGCCGTTTCCCTTGGCAGTGGGTTCGGCTCCCAAAGGATTCCATTCCAGCCATATTGAATCTCCAGCCCCAAAGTATGACTTCCCACCACGCCATCCCCCGCCCCTGCCTCCCAAAACACTCCACCTTTTCGCGGGCGAAGAAACTTCTGCCAAAAGATGCGATCCTGCGCTTTCTGGCAGACGAGAATCTCAGGAGAAACGTTTAGGTAAAAAAGCCCCTTCCGTCTTTTTTCATGTAACTTGGCGCTCGAGGAGGGGCATTGGCTATAAAACCACCCTTTGATTTCTCGCATCAAATTCATTTTTTTCCCCATTAGGTCCATCTCGTCATAGTATCATTTTCGGACTAAGATAAATCATGATTTTTACAATCCCAGGATGGTCCGAGCCCTTTACCACTTTCTTGCCGCGGCCCGCTCTCCGTTGGCTCGAAATCCACGCCTCTCCCTCTCTTTACCCAAGGGCACCGCTAGTTGCCCCCCCCCTTCGTATCGCTGTCGTCAAAAGTGAAGTGGCCAGTCACATCTACACCCGTCCCGGCTCCAGTGCTGACCTTCTCTCCCTCGTACTCTCTACTCCAAAAATGCTTGGACCCACCGCACTTTTCACGCTTTTTCATACCGATTTTATCATCGTTCGCGAGAGTCCAGACCCCGAATGCCAACATTGGCGCGAGTCCTTTGCCGGTGACCCCGACCCAGCCCAAACAGCACGAATCTATGAAAAACATAAGGATTTTCGACCCCAGACGGGACCTCAACCACACCTTTCCCAGGCGGAAACTGCGCTTCCACCAGAAGCAGTCAATTGGAGCCAATACGACGCAGTCATCTCTCATGATCTTGCTATACCAGCACGGATTGTTGCCAAATATCCCAAGGTATTTTGGTCCTACTGGATTGGGGAAACCGGCACCCCTTCCTACAAAGCTTCGTACCGAGATCCGTTGGCCGGATATCACTGCTTTTTAAATGGAGGCTCCCGCCGATGGCGTGTTCGTCCTCAATTGAAGCCTCATGTGGTGGAATTCCCCTTTATCTTTCAACAACCATCCGATCGTTTTACCTTGGGAGCCAAGCCCACATCCTCTCGTTCTGGAGTTCTGCTGGAAAGGATAACATCCCAAAAGATGCCACCCGATATTCGGGCCTCTATGAACGAATCGATAGAAGTAATGCCCACCTCTGAATTATCATCAGAACGCCTTCAAAAACTACACACCGCACGCTATTTTCTTCAGATGGGGGGACACCCCGTTTGGGGAAACAGTTTCCAAGAAGCTGTTTCCGCAGGTTGCTTGGCGATCGCTGACCCTATTACTATGCCCAACAACCGCTCCCTCATGCTCCCAGAGCTCGCTCCAAAAACGTGGAATCAAGCCATTACTCTCGTTGAAAAGCTCGAACAAGATACTGAATGGCGGGAAAAACTCCGCCTGCAGCAGGAATCCCTTGCCAGTTGGTTCCTTTGTCATCGCCCCCTTCGAGATTGGCTCGCTCGCTATCGATATTTCCGCGAAGGTCGAAGTCAATGAGCGATCTTACGTCCCTTTCGATCAACTTTTCCGACTGCCCTATTCATCTTGAGGATTTTTTCGTCAAGATCCTCTCTCGAAAGTACCGCCTCCACCGTGAAGACCGGCCGGAGTTCCTGATCTACGCTCTCACCGGACAACGCCACCGCCTCTACAACTGCGTAAAGATTTGGACACATCATGAGGTCTACCGACCCAACTGGAAAGAGTGCGACTACGCCGTCCTTCCTTTTCTCGGAAACGATCCCCGTCACTACTACCTCCCAATCTTTGCTTACAACCGTTCGCCGAAACCGCTGATTCGGGCACATACTGACTGGGATCGGGTTTTCTCGCAAAAAACCCGCTTCTGTTCTCTCCTCTCCGCCTATGTAGATCGCTCGGTTCAACACCGGATGCGCTTTTTTGAAGAACTCAACCGCAGGAAAAAAGTCGATTCCATTGGCCGAGCTGCCAACAACACAGGCTGGAAAGTTCCCGCCGGTCATGATCCTAAGCTGGAAGCACTGATTCCGTACAAATTCACGATCGCCTTTGAGAACAAAGAGCTCGAAGGCTGGACGACGGAAAAGATGTACGATCCCTTGGCGGTACATACGGTGCCGATCTTCTGGGGAGATCGACGGGCAGTGGAATATTTTAATCCGGAGGCTTTCATTAACGCTTACGATTTTAAATCTTTGTCTGACTTGGCGGATTACGTGTGCACAGTGGATTCAGACGAAAAGTTGTACCGCAAATACCTAGAGGCGCCCCCCTTTCGCAATAACACACCCCCCGATGTTTTTTCCGAGGACAGGGTCCTAAACTTCATGGAAAAGATCTTCACTACCCCGATCAAGCCCGTGGCTCAGCGACGCTGGTTTTTCCAGCTAACCAAATGGCGTCTGGCGAAGCGGAACAAGCTTTCCACGGAGTAGCCCCGCTGAGGATCCGTGGACGGATGCCTGATGCCAGACGCCGGCCTCTGTCTGCTCTCCGTCTTCTGTTCTCTAAAGTCCGCTCTCTGCCTTGCGACCACCGACATCCCACTACCGCTCCAACTCTCCCAGCGCTTCCTCAAGCAGTTTCCAGCTAGTGCTAATCGCAGCCGACGGTTCATCATGCTTTTCCGATAATACCCAATCCTTTCCGTTGCCAATCACTGCCGAGTGCCTTAATTCAGCTGCGACACACAGATCGCGGTAGCAGGGATTAACATAGGCAGGGCTGAAAAGCTCCACCACCCGGGTCCCTGGATAACAAAACACCAGATTGGTTAACGCCGCACCATGGGCCCCCACCACCATGCCAGCCGAGCCAAAAACTTCCGCCTGCTGCTGGACGGATAATTTCCCACAGTCCACAGAATCATATCCTCTCTTTTGCAATTGAGCCCAAATCTCCTTCTCATGGATCAATGGCCGATGTTTCGCTTCACCGCGCCCGATAAAGATTTTCCGACCTCTCGGTGTTTTCCCGGCGGGAAAAACATTACGCAAAAAATCCACGCTTCCAGGCGGCACCACCCCTGGGACTCCAGGCAGGCTAGGGAGCACCGCTTCCTCCATTTCATAAACCAACTCTTTTTTATGAAATGCCAAACAGCGGTTGGCATAAATTCCAAGTTGGTGGAGGCTCTCCCTTTGGAAGGGATGAATTAAACTATTCACCAAGACCCAGTCAAAGGATGCCGGATCGTATCCTGCCCGCCTCGCTAAGCCGACCCGGGGAAGCACATCCGTCATCCAATGAAAATACGTGTCTCCTCCCGTGCTGGCTAAAACTAGGGTCCGTCCAGTTACGGCTTGTGGCTTGGGTAGTGACAACCTCCTAAAGGTCCAGTTGTCCTCCGCTTTCTTTCCCCATTCGACTGAGACATCCGCCAGTAGTTTTCCACATTCATTCACTACGCTTACTGTCGGCCCAAATACCTTTAACCCCTTGAACCTTTGTGTCCATGTGCTGCGAAACGATATCAGGTTGGTTGCGAGTAGCGGATGGATTTTTGGCAACACCGGACGGGAAGGCGCCGCCACCTTCGTTCTTTCCTCATCAACGGTCTTTGCTCCCTCAGGCTTTCCATGTCGCACACTTATCGGTCCGTACGTTGGCAAACTTAGAGCCTTGCCCGTCTTTCGGATAAACCGCCCCAACTTCGCTCTTATCGCTTTAAATTTCACCACCACTTATCGCCAAGCCATCTCCGGAATAGCGAATCAATCTTCAATCAACCCCTTTTCACGGAACAGCACCTCATCCTTTTGACTCTTAAGACTCAAACGCCAGTCTGGCGGCAGGGGAAAACGAGTTTCTGTCTTGTAAATCTTCATCCGGGGTCTGGGTGGTTCTTGTTGCAGTTCCAGGATCGGAACACCTCGGTCGCCAAACCACCATTTGGAAGCTTGGAAAGATGATCCAGCATTATGACCCTCTTGAATTACAGCTGTATTGAGGGGAACCGGCGTTTGTAGTTCTGCCGCCAGTTCAATCTGCAGATTCAAAATTTTCTCACACTTTCCCATTCCCACAAAATAATACAGCGTCACCAAGAGCACGTTGATCCCGGTGGCAAGACAGGCAAGCCCCCCTAGCCACCTTATGCCCGCACCCATTAACCCATCGACCCTTAACCTTTTGAAGCCAGCCGCCACAACTGTCATCAACATCGCAATCAACAAAAGCCAGTTTTGTGGAGTCCACCTTGCCCACCAGACCTGCGATCCGAAAGAAGAAGCCGCTGTGGCCAGAAAGAGGAACCACCCAGGCCAGTAAGTTGCCTGACCGCTAAAGACAAGGAGGAGACATCCTAGGCCAGCAAACAGAATGGCTGTTCCATACCAGGGTCCGAAGCCTCCGGCGCGCGGATCTGGCGTCAGCTCCTCAAACACCCTTAGTTCCCTACGACCAATCTCGAAAGGAAACTTCAGATGTAGATCTGATGCCGATATTTCAGTTTGTGAAAAGGTGCTACAAACAAACTGCTGAATTCGGTCCATTTTCTGTATCGCTGCCAGATCGCTTGCTCCACCGGAAAAGCCATAACCAGCTCCTGTACCTGTTGCTACCTTTAGATAATCCATGTTCAAGGGGGCATACTGGCCGATAGAACGGATATAGACACCGAGAGGCCAGCTGACAGCAATAGCCACCACAAAAAGCAGCAATACCCGCTTCCAACTTCGACTTACCCCTGCAAGAAACAAAAGAAAGATTCCGTCGATAATAATGGCATAGAACACCCCGGAGGTCTTACATGCAGCAGAAGCTGTAAAAGCCGACACTAGGGCCAGCAATCCCTCCAGACGAACGGGGCCCGACGCCAAAATTCTTAGCATTGAAAAGAGCAGGCAAGTAATCAGCGAGGCCACGTGGCCGTCGATCTGGAAGCAAGAAATCTGGTAAACCGCCACCGGATTCAGGGCAGTGACAATTGACAAAAACCACAGCTTCCAGTCTGAGAAGTCCAAGACTTGGAGGGTTGGAAAAACAAAACAGAAGCAGATCCAGATCAGGGCCAGGTTGATTCCCTTCCCACCTTGCCAAGAACCGTTGATGTGAGCCAAGAAACCGGCCAGCACATGTCCGAATGGGTATGTATTGAGCGCCGGATCTCCCCTCATTAGGTTTCGCACTGTGATTCCGCGGCTCGTCATCCCATCCCAGCTAATGTCGGTAAAATGACCCAGAATCCAGCTGAACAGAATGGGCAGCGCCAAGCCGACGACTGTTAAAGTCAGCGAGATTCGTAATTGATAAATTATTCTGGCCACCGACTTCCGACTACCGACTACCGCTATTACTCCCCCCAGTGTTCCGAGGACCCAGACGAGTGACTGCCATCCCTGTATTTTCCCTCCATGCGTCAACACGTAAACCAGAAACAAATACAGGCAGACCCAACCCGTCAACATCCCCACGCCCAGTGGCCAGAGGAGATCCGCTATTCGCTTCGTCAAACCACTATCTGATGTTTTTTCGTTTATGTTTAGGTTCCGGCTTAAAGAAACTGGCGTTTGCTAAAATTAAAACCCTGCCGCCCACCGACAGCCTTTTTTATCTTAATCCCAAACGCAAACGATCCACCCCCATGTCCAATATTCTATATCCTATCAATCATCTCTATCCTAATCCTAAAAAGCCTCCCCAACAGTCAGCCCTACTTTTGAAAAAATTTTACTCGGGGAAACGTGGCAAAATGCCGATCTTGGGTCCATAGTTCGCCTTGGACAGATTGGGCCGTGGCATAGACAAAAGCATCCGCCATAGAGAACTTGTGTTGGTGCGCCAAACGGGCAGCGGAATCCGCTAGTTTCTCATCCATAGGGATAAATTCAAAACGGGAAAGTGCCCGAAGGGCCAGTTCCATGGCTGATTTACCTCCCTGGGTAAGAGTGTACCGCCCCACTTCATAGCGGACGATGGCCGGCACCAGCAATCTTCCTGCCCGGAGCGCCGGTTGATACAACTTCGCACGGGAGGAGCCACTCAGTAGCTCAATCCATCCCGAGCTGTCCAACACAACCGTCATGGAATGGAACGGTCCTGCTCCCCTCGGATGGCATCGTCCTGAACGGCAAGCCCTTTCAGCAAGCCGGGAATTTCCTCCAGCGTCAGCTCTTTCACCAACCTAAGGCCCGTCGGTTCTTCTATCGCCTGGAGGCGGGTGCCTGAAGTGATACCCAATTTTCGCCTAGCTTCGCGCGGAATCACAATCTGGTATTTAGACGAGACGGTTACCGCAATCATAAGAGTATAGTAAGCAGAAAATGATCGATGTCAAATCACTTTACTTTTTCACTTTTAATGCACTTCCCCCCACATTTATCCCTCAACGACAATTCGGCTTTTTATCCTACCCTTGATCTTCATCTAAATCCTGACCTCATTCCCTGCCATATTTCATATCCCAGCCTCCCGCCTGCCCCTTGCAACCCTGCATAGCCTCGGCGAAGCAGGGCCATCTTTCTCCAATACCCCATCTCCCCATCCTCAAGCATGCCCCCATCCACTTCTCACCCCGGTTAAAAACGCGTTGCGTTTTTAGCCGAGCCAAGGCGTGTACTCGGGAATCAGCTCCTTAATCTTCTGCTTCGCACGCGAGGTGTTTCCTTTGGCCGACTCCTCGATAATTCCGCGGATGGCTGCTTCGATCACATCTTTTTGCAGAAGGCTGACCGATTCGGACTTTAATCTCCAGATCTTGGGATGTTCAGTTTTATCCGTCACCTCCTCATTGTGACTAAGCTCCTCATACAACTTTTCTCCCGGTCTTAACCCTGTGTAGCGAATTTCAATCTCCCGACCCGGCTCAAATCCGCTCAGCTCGATTAACTGCCTCGCCATTTCCTCGATCTTTATCGGTTGGCCCATATCCAACACAAAGATCTCTCCTCCCTTGCCCAACCTTCCGGCCGTCAGCACTAACCCCACCGCCTCCGCCACGCTCATAAAGTACCGGGTCACCTCAGGGTGAGTCACCGTGACGGGTCCCCCAGCGGCGATCTGTCGACGGAATGTCGGGATTACGCTTCCCGACGACCCCAACACATTTCCGAAGCGAACGGAACTGATCCTCATGGAAGGATGATCTTTCTGGATGATCTGTAGCCCGATCTCCGCCATTCGTTTGCTGGCTCCCATCACATTGGTCGGATTAATCGCCTTATCGGTCGAAATCATAATGAAATCCTTTACGCCGTGTTTGACAGCCGCTTCCGCCAAAAGGATCGTTTTTAGACTATTGTTGGCGAGTGCCTCCCCCACCTGCTGCTCCATGAGGGGAACGTGCTTGTGGGCCGCGGCATGAAAGATCATTTCCGGTTTTTGTTGCTCGAGGATCGTTTGGATGCGAGCCATATCGCCCACATCCGCCACAATCGGCATGACCTCACTTCCTGCGCCGTCCTCCTTGAGCTCCTGCTCGATTGCGAAGAGAGATGGCTCGCTTCTTTCGATCAAGATGAGAAGTCGCGGATGACACGCCCAGATTTGCCGTGCCAACTCCGCTCCTATGGTCCCTCCCGCCCCGGTAACGAGAATTTTTTTGCCTTGAATCCACTTCTGAATTGCCGGCGCCTCCATTTCTACCGATTCCCGGCAGAGCAGATCCTCAAACTCCACCGGTTTGATTCGATCGAGATGTAGATGCCCATTCACCACGTGATGCAGGGTAGGAATCGTTCGGACAGGAATATTCAATCGTCGGCACTGGGCCACTACGGCTCGGGTCCGGGTAGGGTCGGCCGTGGGCATGGCAAGAATCACCTCATCAAGATTTAACTCAGCTGCCCCTTTCCGTAGGCTAGCTAAGTCGCCCAAAATTGGCACCCCGTGGATTCTGGTTTGAGTCTTTCGCTTGTCGTCATCGAAGAGTGCACACACTTGCATTCTCAGATTAGGCCGAGCCATCAGTTCCTCTACCAGGGCTGCCCCTGCCGAACCCGCTCCATAGACCGCAAGCCGTTTTTTGGCTCTGTCTGAGGGGCCTTTTTCCTGAAATCGTTCCCGCAAAATGCGGATGCAAAGTCGTGCTCCGATCAGTCCAACCGTGGCAAAAACAAAGTTGATCACCACTACCCCACGGGGCGGAGTAAGAAGCCCCAGATTGAGATAGTTGGCGGCGAGTAAACCCGCATTAGCCAAAGAAGTAGCGACAACAATTTTTTGCGCATCGGGCAATCCGAAATAAGAAAGAAGGGATCGGAACTGCCCAAAGATCCAGAGGAGAGGGAGGGTAAAACCCAAGCTAATTACTAATCCCAACTTAAACCGATCCATGTAGGGTGCTGGATAAAAGTCGAATCTCAACTGAAAGGCCGCATAGAGGGATACCGTCAAAACCGCTGAATAGAGCAGTTGAAGGACGATTACCCGCGAAAATCTATTCCAAAACATCATGAGTGTAATATTCGTCACTTTATGACAATTAAGCAAGAAAAGGGTAAATCATTGTGTTTAGACCTCCAATGCAATAAGCCTTTGACCTGCAATCTTTAACACTTTTTTGCCATTATCTTCTCAAACACAAAATCCACCCTTCACCCTCTCCATTTCACGCCACTCGTCCGTGTCCAACGATCGCGGAAAAAATTCAATATCTAAAATTATTTAGCAGTCCTCCGCTCTACCCTCCATCTACCCATCCCCTCCAACACTCCCCAGCTACTAATGCGCCACCCCTTCTTTCCGTATCACTTTAGAGACTGTCATCCCTAGTATTCTGAGATCCAGCCAGAAGCTTCGGTTCTTCAGATACCACTCATCGAGCTTCACTTTTTCTAGAATCGGCAACTCATCCCGTCCGTTGACCTGCGCCCAGCCCGTAATTCCCGGGGTCAGCGCGTCAACTCCTCTTGCGGTTCGCAAGGCCACTAAATCATCCTGATTGAACAGCGCGGGTCTAGGCCCTACCAGCGACATTTCGCCGTGGAGAACATTGATCAACTGAGGCAGTTCATCGAGGCTAGCCCGCCGCAGGAATGCTCCTACTGGGGTGAGAAACTGATCAGGTTTCTTCAATAGATGCGTTGCTACCTGCGGTGTATCGGTCCGCATCGTGCGAAACTTATACATCGTGAAAACCCCACTGTTCTTACCCACCCGACTGGTCCGAAAAAGGACAGGCCCGGCGGAAGTCAGCCTCACTGCCAGCACCACCAAAAGAAAAAGTGGCGCAAGGATCAGCATACACCCCAGCGATACCAGTACATCAAAGATACGCTTCATAAAGTTTAGCGGCTTACCACCCAACAAGCATAATCTCTTAGCACCCTAAGCTGATCGCTGCCTAATTACTGCTCCCTCACTTTCTTCATCTGACCATTGACCAATTCCTCACTTCCCCAGAATCCAATAATACGCGAGTCCGATCATCTCCCTTATCGCTGTCTCACTCCTCGCCAATGCTTGGGCAGATGGCAGAAAGCTGAGAGGCGTAATCCCGCTGTTCTCCGAGGTCTGTAAATCAACTGGAAATGGCGTCACCTCAAATCCACTTTTCCGAAATAGCATTTCGGCTCTTCTCATATGAAATGCACTTGTCACAAGAATAATCCTCGGCTTACTTCCCATCACCCACCAGTTTCTGCCAACTTGCCTCACAGCAGTCGCCTCTTCTTGCGTATTCTGCGCTTTCCCCGTTACCAGAATCTTATTTTTTGGAACTCCCAGCCTAACGGCTCTTTGCGCCAGAATTTCCCCTTCGGGCTTGGCATTTGGTATCCACGGCACCCATCCGCCCGTAAAGATTAGCAAAGGCGCTTTCCCAGCTTGTATAAGATCAACTCCACCTTCAAATCTGTCCACCGCACCCGACCACTCGCCCAGCAAAGCGTTCTTTCGCTCCTCAATCATTCCGCTTAAGACAACAATTGCATCGGCGGTTTTCACATCCTGGATGACACTCCTGTCTTCCACTCCCTCTACCCACCTCATCAGTTTCCCGCTAATGAATCCCGTGCTCAGCAAAAGAAGAACCACCAACCCAGTCCAGCATAGGACTTTCTTTCTTAGAATCAGTCCCGCCCCAACCAGAACGATGGCAAATCCGATCGGAAGAAAGATTGTTGGAAGAATTTTGTTTAGATAAATCATTGTTCTTTTTGGTTTTTATTGGATCGCCAAAATACTACCCCATTCATTTTTTAATCTTCTGACTTTAGCTTGGACTTAAACTAGTGTCTTCCGTCCTGCCCTTTTCCTATCCATCATCGTTTTATTGGCGTCAAGTATGCGCTCGTAGTATTTTAGAAGAGCCTCTACAAGCATGTCTTGGCGGAAATGTGTTAGCACACGGGTCAATGCACGCTCGCCCATTCTCATCCGTTTTACTGCATCGGTTGATAGTCTGAGAATCGCATCCTCAAGCGCCTTTGCACTACCGACTGGGATAAGGGATCCAGTTTCTCCATCGATAATTGCGTCTGACAACCCATAAATATTTGTGCCAATGCTAGGTATACCACAGGCAGCTGCTTCGATCACTACAGACCCAAAGCCCTCTCGATAGCTCGGAATAACGAGAAAGTCAGATGCGGCCATATATTCTTCAGGCCTATCAGTTAATCCTATCCAGTGAAGATTCTTAGATACCTCTGCCAATTCAGCTTGAATGTATTTTTTCATGCCTGCCTCGTCTGGGCCAACCAGCATGAGATGAAGATCCGGACAAGACTGTGCGGCTGCAAGAAAAGCAGCACATAATTCCCGAATGCCTTTTTCAGGCTGCATTCTCCCTACGAAAAGGGCGATCGTAGCCTCATCTGGAATCCCATGCGCCGCTCTAATCTTATTTCCAGTCTCCAAATCAGGATGGAACCGGAGGATGTCAACGCCACATGTGGACCCACTTGCAAGCACTTGAATTTTACCTGCTGATGTTACTTTCTCCGTTGTGAGAAACTTAGCTTGTGAATGGCTATCCGATAGTAAATCGGTCGCACAGCGTGAAGTGATTTTATCCATCGTCTTTAGCAAGATACGCATCAACCCGCGCTTTGTGGCCCATACTTGGCCGGTGAACCAGTGAATCCGTACCGGTACACCGGCCAGAAACCCTGCAACTGAAGCCAGTAGGCCCGCCTTGGGAGACATTGAGTGGATTACATCAAAACCCTCTCGCCTAAAGAGATTCCATAAGGAGATGAGGGCAATAAGATCTCGAAATGGTGCTATTTTTCTCACTATACAGAATCTGTTAATTGGCGTTTGTCTAAGCTCTGCACGAAGATCTTGAGCTGCTCCGTTTAATGCAATCGAGACACTATGCTTTCGTGCCAGAGCCAAGATGTGCTGCGACAAGAATGCATTGGCGGTGAATGGAACAGCAACGACGAAACAAATTCGAGCGGGTTTGATCTGCCCGCAATTGCTCAAAGTGAGGCCCTCACCACATCCTCAATTCCTTCTGGCATGGGTTTGGTAAAAGCGAATCCGAGTTCTTTGACTATCCGGTCTGATGAATATCGTGATCTGCCGGTAAGCGATGCCAGTCGCCCGCTGGTGATCGGCACTCGCATGTGACCTTCCAAAGCTCCGATCACGAGCCGCAAGGGTGCTGCGGGGATCCGAATACGAGGCGATCGAACACCAACAAGCAAAGCGATGCGTTCAATCAGCGCCTCCCACGTGCAGTCGCTGGATAAGTTATAAATACTTTCCTTTACAGCTTCTTGGCATGCAACAAGTGCGCGAACAACGTCTTCTACGTGAACGTAGGTCGCAATCGCTCCTCGTGGGCCGATAAAGAAATAACGGCCACGACTTACCGCCTTAACCAACGCGAAAAAAGATCCGTTCTTCATGTCCGCACCGATAACATTCGATGGACGTAAAATAACGTGCTCCATATTTGATCGCCGACAGGCCTCGTCGACGAGCCGATCTGAAACAAGTTTCGTTCGCTCGTATTCGTTAGCAGGTTTGGGTGTTGTTCCCTCTTTGACTATGAGACTTGTTGGCGGGCCATATACCCCCACACTGCTCAATTGAATCCAGCGCCGAACACCAGCTCTCTTCGCTGCTGTAAGTAGATTCGCAGTACCTTGAACATTTACTGCCTCCATTTGCGCAGAATTGCTCAGTTCAGCTGCCAGGTGGTACAGGGTATCCACCCCGTTCAGGAAAGCAGGGTCGATCGGATGGCAAAAGTCACCTTGGTACCACCTTGCACCTTGAAACGTACTTGTAGTTTCAACAGTCCGTCGACTCAGTAATCTCACTTCATTCCCCCCCTCTAGGAGAGTCCTCGCAAGAGGTTTTCCGATAAAGCCCGTACCTCCTGTGATGGCTACTTTTAGCGAAGGACTGTTAGACATTTAAGAGTGCGCATTATTTCTGCTAGTTTCGCTACTTCATCCGCAAGCCGACAACAAGCCCTTCAAAAAGTCCCAGAAGTGGTTTGAATGTGCTGTACCTTATGGAAGAAGCACAGGTTGCCAAAGCGATTCCCAAGAAAAGCCATGCCAACCAGAAAGTGTCCCATGAATCCCTGCGGTGTTTTTTGTAAAAGGTGACAAACTCCCTGACCTTGCGAGATTCGCGCCGGCCAAAGGAGTCGCGGCCAGCTAAGGCAAAGTTGTGCGCCAGCCGTGCGCTTGGATTGATGTAAAGACAGGGTCCAAATTCGCGCTGAACCCGAATCGAGAAATCGATGTCCTCGATCATGTGAAAGCCACTCGCAAGATCGAATGACACGCGTCCAAATACTTCCTTCCGCCACGCGGACAAGCCACCAGAGAGGGCGGGGGATCGGATCAAAATGGATTGGAGCTGACCGGCATTCTGCCGCGCACAATCCGCGTATACCCGCGGTCGAGGGTCAGCAAAGATTCCGCGATGGAACAATTCATGAAAGAACACATAGGCACGGCTAGAGTGCGGGGTGTTGGTCACCACGCCAGAAGTGCCCCGCATTCCAGGGTCGGCTATAAATGAGGCCTCGATATGCGAAAGGTATTCCGGCTCCAACACAATGTCGTCTTCAAGAAAACAGACAATATCACCGGTCGAGTGCAAGACACCGAAATGCTTGGCTTCAACAAGACCCGAAACGCTTGTATTATAGATATAATGAAATTCGCACTCTTTTCCCAATAAGTTTCGAAACATGAACAGATCATATTCATGAATTGGCTCACTGCTTTGATCCACAACAATAAGCTGGTCAGGTCGACGTAGCTGTGTGCCAATTGAATTAATAGCTTTTCGGAGATCGTCTTTCCTATCTTTTGTCGGAACAACTACCGTGATGCTTTTTATTTGTTTCAACGCTTATGCGGATTTAGCTATTTTCGAATTTAATCTTTTACATTAACTAGGTTGCTTTTACCTGCAGTCGCACGAGTTAAGAATGAAAGAAACAGCATCGTACAAAGCCAAAGGAAAGCATTCTGTACAGCTGGATCAAGGCCATAGCAACTTAAGGTTAGATCGAACAAAATAATGGTAAAAAGAGATCCCCAAAACTTCGTTTTGTTATACAAGAGGCGAAGCATTACTATGAATAAGAAAAACAGCAGGGGCCCCAGCACACCTGCGAATAATATACTAATTCCGAAGGCCGTAAAAGGCTGTGTATTTAAAGATGTCAGAAGTTGTGCTATATCGCCAGAAATAAAAGGTTCATTTAATAGAATTTTTTCGAGTTGCATGCTGCTCATATAATATGAGTCCGGAAAGGGGGTTCCAGGCAGCAGCAGGTTGAGAAGGTTCTCAAAGACATAGCGTGGCAAGGCTTTTACGGAATCTGTAAACCCGTTTTCAGAAAAGTTCGAGAAGATTAGAATATAGCGGTTGAAGGCAGCGGAAAGACGATCCGCTATGCTTTCTGCTAGTAAGGAGATTTGACCGATATTCTCCATTGTGAAGGCCCAAGCTGAAGAGATACTATATTGATCACTATAGTTTCGCACTAAACGAAAAAATAAGCCCATCACAAAGGCAAAGGGCAAGAAAAAGCATGAAATAATTGCCACTACTGGTGAAGGAAAGAAAATACTTTGCCTAGGAATTGACCCTAATAAAGCCAATGGATAAATTAGTCCAAAGCTAAATAATGAAATTAGTGATCCCTTGCTTCCACTAGTCGTCCTAAATACTATATATCCGATTGCTAAAAGAAAATATAAAAGTGTGGTTTTTTTTGTTGGGGCACTGTCTTGGGATCGACCTCTGTAGTGCAATATTAAGAAAAGGCCTGTGAATAGTGCAGCATCGTTAGTAATAAATCGAGAAAGCTCACCTATTATATTTCCAGAAACTTTTGTAACGAATACCGAGAAAAGGTTGTCATATATCTCGCCATAGATAATTAATGCCATACCAACATATGGCGCAGTTTTGTATTTTAGAAATGAAGGCAAAGAAAACCCTTCTCGAGTTCTGATGGCAAGTATTTTAACCGCACAGAAGAATGAAATATAGAATATTGCTAACAATACTAACGCTTTTGTCAGAAGAGTCACAGAGGGGGTGAAGGGCTCAATAGATAGTCCAGTCGTAGGAAAATATTTTGGGTACTGGCAAGCCATAAATGTTACTGGCAGCTCAATATAAAAGATACTGAAGGTTAGAAAAATCAGTACAAAAGGGTCGGTGGAACTGCGAAGTATCCAGCGAAAGGCCAGAATGAAAAGAGTGAAACCCAAGGCCGGTATCGTGACACAGCCTAATTGTCCAAATAGGAGAATGGCGATAGAAAATGCCACGACCATCATTAAACATATTCGATAATAATTTCTAAATAGTTTTGCGCAGGGAATCGCGTGCAAGACTTTATTTTTTGAAATATTCATTGTTTTAGGAATAGTTGCGGATCTTTTTGGTCTTTAGATCTATCACAAGCAGTCTTTTCCATCTTTGCAGATCTTCAGACAGACAAAAGTAATCACGCTGCTTGTTTGCCTTTTCGACTGCAGATTTGAATAAACTTGCTTTTAACTGTTTGCCGGAAAATACATAAGTGTTTTTGCTCAAACCCCGCAGAGGACTAAAGTTGAATCTGTTGCCATCCAGCATTGTTAAGATCTTTTTACCGGCCAAATACCCATCAACAGCGATTGATGAAGCATTGCTGCAAAAGATTACATCCACGCTCTTTAGCAATTTCACAAGTTCACCCCTTTCAACCAACCTCTGCCACCGATGATATATCCCAGAACTTAAGTCGGAGGCTGGGTGTGGGCGAACTACTATTTTCCACTTTTTTTGGATGGATGTGGTTGCTTCAGCAACCCATTCAAGTTGTATTTTTGTGTTAGTATCAAGTAAGTCTGTAGCAACCAGTAAGACGGATTTCTTATTAAGTTTTATGAAACTTTTATTTGTCACTTCATGTAACACTTTTGATTCACCCCTATTTATAAATCGTAATGCTTCAACTTCAATGAGGCGATCCACTGGCCCTAGGCCCGTATCATAAGCCCTTCTGGCAGCAGGCCCATTAACTGCAACTTTATCTGGTTTTGGAAGCGTATTTTTATCATTGTTTTCAAAGGTCCTCGGGTCATAAAAATATCGAAGATCCCAAAATCGAATAGTTGTATGTGGGGTGCCAATGATTTTTCCATGCCCATTCGACCTCCATGCGTGCAGTAGGGCGATTTCCCAAGGTTGATTTTCCTGAATATAGATTCCCATGCGTTGCTTGGGAATAGAACACAGAAATGCCTCGAGGGCGTTTAGCTGGCAAAGTACGCTGGCTGCTTCTTTTCCGTATAGCGACTTTTCCCAATCATTTTGTAGAATATGACTAAATGAAAATCGCGAACCTTGCGGGAAACAGACTGGAATTTTCCTTACAGGAAAACCCTTCCAAATAAGTCTACAAAAGTCGAATAGCGTTCGAAACAAACACTTAAGATCAAAATGGGCATCAATCAGGAAATGCTTTTCTGTTGTATTCTTATTAAGTTCGCCAATTACATTTTTCGCGCTGGTAGTATTCGGTGTTGCGTGGTGCTTGTAAAAGAAATGCCCCCAGTTCGCTTTTGAGCCAAGGTTTCGGATTAGGTTCGGGAGCTTCGTCCAATAGCTGGATTGAAACGTTACGCTATTAGCTGATGGCTTATTAAAATGTGTGAGAATGTCAAACAACATAATTCCTTCATGAAATGCGTCTCGCGCCGTTACACCTTGTCGCTGAAGGGGCAATCGACGCATATAGTACAGGAAAGCCGAGCAGAATCCTACAAGAGGTTCTGAGACACGATTCATAATAAAACGCCAATTCACAGATGTTGACAAGCAGGGTTTTAATAGGGTGACCTCAAATTCACGTTTCTTCTTGATACACCATGAACGGAATTCATATGCGAGTTCCGAATCGGGAGTTACAACTTTGATTTTTCGGACATTGGGAGAACGACAAATATCTTCACATGCCAGCAGCCGAATGGCGTGATAGATATTTGGCGATGCTGCATAGGTACATTTCTGGGCTAGTAATGTCATCCACCAGAAACTGAACCCTGGTCGAATTTCAAGGTAATCTACGATTCGCTTTCCTTTGACCTTTGTCTCTCCCAGATCATAAATCCACGCCAAGTAACGAGCGCGCAGACTTTCAGCGTTGTCTTCAACAAGACATGGGATAGATACAACACCGTTGCGCCCCTTTGTGTCGTAATTGCGCCAGAGAACTGTCAACCAATTCCCTTCGGGTGGCTCGCCATCACTATCCCAGATTAGGACAGTTGTCTGCTTGAAGATTTTTGTCAGGACAGTTTTTTTAAAGGGGCGGCATTATCGCCATGATTTTTTCAAGGCGGTGAAGATCTTGCGGAGTATCCACTGAGTAGGTCGCGTGCTTGGTTGGAACCATGCGAATCTTCATTCCATGCTCCAAAATCCGCATCATGTCCACCGATTCAGCAACTTCGAGCGGAGTGGGTGTCAATCGGGTATAATCCAATAGGAAGTCTCGGCGGAATGGAATGACGCACACCTGCTTGCCCATCGGAATCCTGTCGATCTTGCACCGGGTTGGAATAGGTTCGCGGGAAAAATAAAGGGCATTCCCCTCAAGATCACAGACGACCTTGATACAGTTTCGATCTTCAAACTCTTCTATATCGTCAACCCTACCCAACAAATTAGTAATCTGAATCCTTGAGTTGGTCAACATCGGTGCTAACGCTTCATCAATCATTTCAGGGTGCGTCATCGGTTCATCTCCTTGCACAAGCACCACAATATCATACTTTGTCCTGTTCATTTTTTCTATTATGCTCAGTGCTTCTGCGCAACGATCTGAAGCCCTCTCATGTTGGTCACTTGTCATGACCGCAGTCCCACCAATCGATTCAATGTAATCAAAGATCTCCTTGTCACATGTCGCGACCGCAGTCGCAGTGAGCTGTGCAGATTTCGAGACACGTTCAAAGACATGACCGATCATGGGTTTGCCAAGGATACGAGCCATTGGCTTGCCGGGGAATCGACTACTGCCCATACGGGCGGGTATAAGAGCGAGAATTTTCAAGAGAGTAGACTTATAGGTGGTGTCTATATTTGTGCTTTTGCTGCGGTTAGAAATATCTGCAACCCGCGATTAAGTTGTATGGTTGCCTCAAATCCTAAAAGTCCTCTCATTGCATCAGTATTTGAATAGATTCCAGATTGATCACCCATGGTTGAGCTACTGATAAAGGAGGTACTGTTAGGGAGTAGATTATGAATGTGTTTGAGCAGTTCACTAATGCTTGTACGAATTCCAGTGCCGATGTTAATTGCATTATTTAATGCTTCTCTTCGGGTAGATGCACGATACCAGGCCTCAACAACGTCATCGATGAATATAAAGTCTCTGAATCGCTCTAGACCACCCTTCACCTCAATCCGACCAGAAACCAAAGCTTGCGCTAAGTAAATACTGACCATTCCCTGTCGCAAGTTTCTTAGATCCTGTCCAGGTCCATACACATTGAACATTCTCATGGCAACGAACGGCAATTTGTTTTGATATATGCGAAGATAATTTTCTGAGCAAAGTTTACCTGCTCCATAGCATGACAGCGGTTTTGGATGATGAGATTCGGTTGTCGGGGCATCTGGCACTGCTCCATACACAGACATTGAACTAGCATAAATAATTCGCTCAGCGCGAATCTGGATTCCATAATCTATTAGCCGCAATGTTGAAACCACATTCATTTCAAGATCAGCGACAGGATCGTCGAAACTTATTTCACCAGATGACTGACCCGCGAGATGTAGGATTTGTCGGCAGTCAGTCGGAAGACACTTAATCGTAGCCGGATCCTTGAGATCTCCTTGGATGAATTTAACCCCGTCCGGAATGTTCTCACGTTTTCCGCCAGAGAGGTCGTCGACACCCACAACCGAGTATCCCTCGGCAAGAAAACGCCTAGCAACATGAGAGGCTATAAATCCCGCAACACCAGTAATAAGGACTTTTGTCATATTGATTGGCTTAACCCTTCGTGATAATCCCGATCAGTGTGTCGCATTTACCTTCACGAATAAGTGTCTGCTTGTAGAAATTATTGAGCTCTGGTCCAAAGATCTTAGAAAATCGATCCATACCTCCAGGCTTGCCATCACGCGCCCAGATAAGGTGATTCGACAAATCATAGCGTTGATCAAATTCAATTTCGTACGACGCCCCTAGTTGATCGAGCAAAAAGCGTAATGACTTTTCACTAAAATACCAAGGGTGTGCTACTGACCAATAAAATCGCTCAAATGCCGGTATGTCGTAGACGGAGTGAAGGGGGTCGGCAACATTGGGAATTTCAAAGACTAGTTTTCCGCTCGGCCTTAAAAGGTCTAATAATGATTTAAGAAACTGCAGTGGCTTACTAATATGCTCCAGAACAAAGAAATGCTGGATAAAATCAAATTGTCGCTTTGGTGATTCTAAAACAAGCTTTTCAATAGAGCTATACACCTGAATGCCTTGTTGTCGCACAAAGTCACCAAAAAGACCAGAAGGCTCGACTCCGACACAGGTATGCCCATTTTTCATAAGTGGGTACAACATAAAGCCTGATGAACAACCGACTTCTAAGACGCTCGCGTTTTGTGGCAAATGAAAGCTCACATATTTCATTCGTCGAATGCGAGTTGGCTCATTAGCTTTGATGTGACTCTCACACCCCTGCCATCCTCCGCTCGCACCGCTTCTTCCTTCCATAAAACCCTCAAACTCAGCACTGTAGAATTTTGCTTCCTCTTCGGGAGTTAATCCAGGGTACTGATAGCGAACATCGCAATGCCGACAATGGAAAAAGGCGCTCTTTTTGTACCTATCGCCATAGACATGACGCGTAACAACTTTCTGAGCCTTTTTGTCGGCATTACAAAGTGGGCAGTTCGCTGGTATCGTCAAATGTAACCTTTCAGGGTTTGCTAACAGGAGATTTAATGTCCTACGGGCATTGGCAAACAACCCACATATGACTTGAGCGGCCTTGCTCTGAAATGAAAGTTTGCCATAACTCACGCTCGGAGGGTGTTGCTTGGTGAATAAAGGACTTCCAGAATCTATCTTTTATTTTTTTTCGGTTGTTCGCAAGGATATCGAGATCCAGTTTTCCTGGAGTGCTAATTTCCAGCACTTTCATTTGCATTCTTTCAAGAAAGATCTTTATGGAAATTGGATTAAAGAAATTCAAGTGTTGGAGTGAAATTGAATTTGACTCATCCCAGAGGGCTCGAATATCAACACCAGTTCCAGATAATGTCGTAAATATAAAAATATCTCCTGAGCGCATAAGCGAGTATAAACGATCAATAAAGAAGCTTGGGTCATGAAGATGCTCAAATAGCTCAAAACTAATAAATGCTTTTGGACTTTTAGATAAGTCAGTACGTTTGACTTTTTCTAGGAATTGCTGGATAACAGTAAATCTTTTTTGACGGCAAATCTCAGCTAAGTCTGGACCTGGCTCAATAATGACCACCGAAGACCCGCTTATCTTCTGATATTCCTCAGCAAAGATTCCATACCCCCCCCCAATATCAACTATTTCCAGTTTTTTAAGTTGGTACCGATCAAGAATCGATTGCACTTCAAGTGCTTTGGGTTTCCATAACCGCGCGCGACGTGCAGTTTCTGTTGCCTTGTAGAAAGTTGTCGCGAAATATTTCGAAGAATCTGAATTCTGGTAGTACTTGAAAAAAGCCTCTGCTTTAGGTCTGGGGCTTGCATAAATAGTTTGGCAATTTGGACATTCATCATAAGAAAACCCATGTTTTTTGAAGACAAAAACTCCATCACGACGACAGGCAGGACAGGAAATTTTATTCTTTGCTCCAACGCCGAAATATTTATCCGCGTCTAATGATGCCAGACGCAGATACTCGTCAAATATGGCTTGCGGCCTGATGTCCTCTTCCTTCACAAATTTCTTTTAATTTTTGGAGAAGAGCTCGTCGACCATAAAAACATAGCATCCGTCGAGTAAACTACAAACTGATAGCCTTCTTGAATCCGATTGTTGATGTCTCGAATTTCTGGTGTGATGACATGAATACCGGATGGAACTTTATTTTTTCGGCATATGCTCCTAATTCTTTGCATCGTTTTTTTGAAGGCAGGATGTTCGAATCTACCGGTCAGCCCCATTGAGGCCGACAAATCATAAGGCCCTATCAAAATTGCATCCAGTCCCTCAACCGAGAGTATTTCTTCTAAGTTATCAACCGCCCGCGTGTGTTCTATCATAGCTACCAACAAAGGGGCCTGAGCCTCTTCGCGATAAGTTTCAAAATTCTTGCCAAAGAGATTCGCTCGGGAAAACCCAACACCACGTGTTCCTGCTGGCGGCCAGCAACTTGCGTTTCTCACTTCTATTAATTGTTCGCCCGTTTCAACCATAGGAACGATCACTCCCCCAGCTCCCGCATCGAGCACCTGCTTACACTCTTTCGCATCCCCTCGGGCTAACCGAACAAGTGGTAATGTGCCACCAAGCTCCAAAGCACGGAATAAATCGGGTAACTGCGCCACAGTGATTGATCCGTGTTCCATATCAACCGCCACCCAGTCGTACCCAGCATTCCCCATGATTTCAGCCACGGATCCGTGAGGGATTTGCATCCAGCTTCCTATACTACACTTTCCTTTATCCATTTTTGTTCGAATAGCACGGATTCCTTTGATTTTGTTCATAATTTTTTGGGTTAGAAACGGATGCCAGTTAGCCCTTTTTTATTAATTTTTATTATATTGATTCCCACGCAAAAGAAAGAAGGTTTGCCCATGCCTTGGTCTTTGCCTGATGGTTCCAAAATTTCCGTGAAAGACACTGCCGGTCGATTTAATCTCGGACCCAAATCTGGTTATAAACTTCTCCAAAAGCAGAGTTGGCAATCATGGGAGCATGAAGCTTTGCCAGCAGGCGCAGGCCGGCTGCATTTAAGATCTGTTCGGCCTCCTTTCCTTGTTCTTCAAATCCATCATTGATCTCAATCAGCATTCCCCGGATTCGGGACAGAACTCCTGAGCCACCGCGAAGAATGATGTGCTCAATTCCATCCACGTCCATTTTGATGAAGTCGGGAGCGGGAAGACGTAACAGGCTGATCCCCTCGTCCATGCTGATGCCCAAAGTGGGAAACGAGAAGATCTGGGCTAATGCTTGTCCATCCCAACCATAGTTCTGACCAAACGTGGAAAGCGCACCTCCCCATTCCGTGGTGGTCATTCGTAGTTGGTTCACCGCCAGCTTGTCGCTCAAGGCCAAAGGCACGATACTCACTCGCTCCTGTAAACTATTAAGAAAGAGGTTTCGAGCCAAAAGCTCCAGATTGAAGACGGAGGGCTCAAATGCGACTACTCGGCATTCCCTTTTTTTGGCCGCATAGATCGAGTAAAGACCCACATTGGCCCCGACATCCCAGAGGGTACAACCTTGGGGCAAGTGGTCTATCCAGTCCAGGGTTTCCGGCTCCTTGGTGGCGAAACTTTTTGCCCGAAATCGGTTGATTCGGTTGGGGACTGCAAACCGGAGGCTCACTCCACGACTGGACACGCCTTGAGCCCTATCCATGCCGCCCTGGATGACCGCCTCAAGCACCGCTTCACCTATGCGGGTGGCACCGAAAAGCTGTGATGCTAAGGCAATTAGTTTTCGTAGGCGCTGTTTCATATTTTAAATCTGAGTAGCTTCCTTAAAAGACATATCATCTTTGATGCGGGCTGGCTGCAGGAAAGGGACAAGAACACTCACCTCTCGTTGCTGCTCCCAAACTCTCTTTGCAGATCGTATTCTTCTGTGGGAACTGGGCTCAGCAAGGGTTTTCCAAGGAGGAATCGAATAGCCTCTTCTGTGGCTTCAATTTCCATCCTTGTTCGGCAGTCAAGGCTCATTGAACCCATATGCGAGGTGAGCAGGCAATTTTCGAGGTCGGCAAGTGGGCCCTTGTAAGGTTCCTGCTCAAACACATCAATAGCCGCACCAGCAATTTTGTTATCTTTTAAAGCGTGGTAGAGAGCTTTTTCATCCACTACCCCTCCTCGGCTCGTATTGATCAAGAAGGCATCGGTATTCATCATACTAAGCTCTTTTACGCCCACAAGGCCCTTCGTCTTAAGCGTGAGCGGAACATGCAGGCTGATCAGGTCAGCCTGTTTAAAAATAATGTCTTTCGAGACCCACTCTAATTTAAACTCTCGGTTGAGCTCAAGCGTGGGCAATACATCGTTGACAAGGAGTCTTGGTGTTCCAAATCCTTGCGTTCGGCGAAGTACGCGGGCTCCAATCCGGCCTACCCCAATGATTCCGATCGTAATCTCGGCGATTCTGCGTCCGAAATAACGATTCCACTTGCCTTGGTGCATTACTGAATTCGCGACATGAATATTGCGCAAAAGGCTGAGCATTAGGCCGATGGTAAGTTCTGCGACTGCAGGGGCTGGCGCATCCGGAGTGTAGGAGACCTTGATGTCCCTTTTCTCCGCAGCAACCAGGTCAACATTGTCGAGACCCACACCTACTCTTGAAATATGCTTAAGATGTGGAGCGCTCTTCATCACCTTCGCTGTAATCGGTTCGGTTCCTGCAATAATAACTCCCACATCTGCCACCATTCCAATTAACTCCTGTTCGGTTAATTTTCGGTTTAACGGATTCAGTCGATAGTCCACACCATTTGCTTCCAGCATTTCCAATGGAAATCTGTTGCGATCAGAAAAAGGCGCCGTGGTTATAAGGGTTATTGACATGTTTTATTATTTTTGAATTAAACTATTCAGATAATTAAGTCCTTAAATTGACTAGAAACACGCACTTCTTGCAAGAGTTTAAATGCATAGTTGTTTTTTTGCTAAACAACTTTTAATTGGAGTTTCGGAAGGCTTTGATAATTTTGCCATAAGTATTTCGTGCAGCTTGTCTAATCCCGAGATAATAGGAATGCCATGGGCAGCGCGGTCGTCTTTTTGAATGATGCCAGACGGATCGTAGTAATAGGAGGGTTTGCCAAGGTTTCTAGCAACCAGTGCGGTTGAAGTGAATGGCATTGATATGACCAGTGCACATCTTTTAATCAAGCGAGTTGCGGCTATATCTGGATCGATAACTAACATATTGGGAGAGGCTGCTAACTTTTCAAACACCGATTCATAGGATTTTGCAATTTCCCTAATTTGGTTTAGGGCCAGTTTTCTCTTTCCCTTCCATGCCATAATCCAATCATGTTGAGCTGCTGCTACGTGTATATCGTTTAGAAAATCAAATCCAATGGCAGGCGTGTAATATTCCAAGACAGAGCCCAACACTTCATATATAGATTTACGTCTGGGCTGGATGTCGAACACAGCGACTGTTCGAGAAGTTAGGTCCGGAAAGATGGCCGTTGAGTCGGCGTACCAGACCGGTCCTACAATTTCAACCCTTCCTTGATTTCCAACAAGCCTTTGAACGAAATTCGCTTGTTCCTGATCCCATACAAGATACCTACTCCAATTCATGTTTCGGTAGAAAGCGGGGGTTGACTGGTAGCCTTCTTTTGTTTTAAACGAGTCGCAGTTCGTGGAATAAAAATAAAAAGTTGATTTTGCGCCATTCGCCATAGCCTCATATAGCCATAATGGTTTTCTTGGATTAGAATTATGGAATAAGTAATCGAGTGCAAAAGTGGGTTGATGCTTTGCGATGAAGGATTGCACACAGGGGCCAAACATTAAAGGGCTCCACCAATGGCCTTTTAGCATATCAAATAGGCACAGGCCTGCCGCGAAGCAGCCCCATAGAAAAAGCCGCAAAGTTTTCGACACTCCTTTCACCGGTGCTAAGGGATCCACAAAGCGGACGCTTACCCCTTTGAAACTGAGTTCGGGCGAACTTTTTACATTATGTCCAATAGTTTGGATTTCCGTTTCTCTACCCTGCCACTGCAGATACCAAGAGATGATATCATAACTATCGCCATGTTCTTGTTGCGGCAAATTGTTCTTTGTTAGTCCTGCGAAATAAACGCTCCTTTCAGGATTGTCCGGTATTTTGCTAAAACTGGTTCTTATGCCCAATAATAGGTTTTTTGTTAAAAGAAACACTCCATAGCCAAAACAAAGGAATAAAAAGCCCTGCCACATCAAAGCGGACTTGATCTCTGACACATTCCATCCAAGTGATCGTATTTTTCCCCTCCATATTTCGGGCAAAGGATGAGCGACCCGACCTTTTTTCTTTCCCAGACTTATGAGCAGGCTTTTGTTTAGCGAATACATTCCAACTCTTATGACCAAAAAGTCGCGGATGGCTTCGTTGGCTTTATCTGTAGCGGCCCCGAAAAGATACCTCGAAATCTTACTTTTGGATATGCCCAACGGCATTTCGACCAAAGCAATCTGAGTATCCATGATGCGTGGTAGTTTATTGCATGCTCGTAGCAAACGATATCCACGCATCATCGCGGAGAGCTTTCGACGGTTGCGCCGCTTAATATATGCCGTGATTACCGGAATGTTCATATATTCCAAACCATGGTTGCCACATTGTCTGCACACATTGGGATATGGGGCGTAGACGCAATCTGGAATCCGGCCTTCCTGTACGCCCGAACTGCCGCTTCATTCTTTTTGTGTACTCCAAGAACGATTTGGTTGATATTTCGATGCCTTTTCAGCCAGATGGCACTTTCCATGATGGCTTCTGATGCCACCCCTATTCCACGATAAGCAGGATCTCCTATCAGAATTCCCATGACCGCATAACTTTTTTGTGAATCCACCGGTTGATACTTAATATTTCCAACATGCAAATTGTTGTCCTTGCCAAATATCCCTAGGAATAGCGTGTCCGGTAGGGCGCTCTGGATTCGCACATATTCCCGCAAGCTTGTGATTGTTGATGTTCTTTTAGCCGCAGTGATGAATGATCGTACTCCTTCATTATTAAGCCACCCAAGATATCTGTCTGACACATCTTCCTCTGTTAAAGTTTTTAGCAAGAATCGTTCTGTCTGAATAAGGATCGGCTCCACACTTTTAATGATTATTGATTTATTGATTGATGTTTTTTGCGTCCGAAAATGACGTGCAAAATGGTATGTTGCATTTTCAACCAAGCAGGCTCCACGCCAGAGCCGTACCCATCTTAACGTCACTTTTGATCTTTTTCCCCAATATTTGATCCAGATGCTTGGGAGGGAGTCCGAGTCCAGGACGTATCGCACGGACATTTTCTTTTGTCAGGATATCTCCCGCCTTGAGGTCTTTGACGATGTAAAGGGATCTCCGAAATGTAATGGACGACTTTTCCGCCTTTGTTGGACCCACATAGGCTTTCCCCATTGATTCCCAGGCCCTACCTGTTTCTTCGACAAGTTGCTTCATTTCGTCAGGTTCCATGGAGAATGCGCTGTCCACTCCTCCATCCGAACGCTTCAGGGTAAAATGCTTCTCAATGACTGTTGCACCAAGAGCAACACTGGCTACGGCTACCCCAATCCCAAGGGTATGGTCAGACAGTCCTATTTCACACCCATATCGATCCCGAAGATATGGTATCGTGAGTAGGTTGCTATTTTCAGGGGTAGCGGGATAAGTGCTCGTGCACTTCAGCAGGATAAGATTTTTACAGCCCGCTTTCCGTGCCGCATTTACTGATTCATCCAGCTCTTCAAGAGTGGCCATCCCAGTGGAAATGATTAGTGGTTTACCTGTGGATGCCACACGCTGAATCAATGGAATATCTGTGTTTTCGAAAGAGGCGATTTTATAGGCTGGTGACCCCAATTTCTCTAAAAAGTCCACCGATGTTTCATCAAAAGGCGTACTGAAGCAGATGAGCCCGAGTTTTCTCGCATGTGCGAAGATGGGCTTATGCCAATCCCACGGAGTATGTGCGATTTTATAAAGGTCGTAGAGGCTTTGGCCCTTCCAAGGGCTCTTCTCATCTGAAATAAAGAATTCACGCTCTTTCAGGTCAAGTGTCATGGTATCGGCGGTATATGTCTGAAGCTTGATCGCGTGTGCCCCTGTCCTAGCTGCGGCCTCAACAATCTCCAGTGCCCGCTCCAGGGACTGGTTATGATTGCCGGACATCTCGGCAATAATAAAGGGCCTTGCCCCATTTCTCATGCTGACTCCTCCAATTTTCATTTCAAGGCAATGCCCATCACTTTTCTAATCGGAGTATTCCACCCCTCTGTCAATAAAGGCAGGAACGGATTTTTGTCTGCACTTCTATGATAGGATCCGGCTACGGTTTGTTTTCTTGGAGAAACTTCCGCTTTTCGTATGTGCTCCCATTGACTTATGAACAAATCTTCCATTCCACAGATAAGACGCTGGTATGAGCTTTGTAAGGTGTCTTTGCCCACATCATGCAGAATTTTCCGCTGGCATAGAATCGGTCCTGTATCGATGCCATCATCCATTTGGTGAATGGATACACCACTCGGCGTCATTTCAAGAAAGCTCCATAAGTTAGGATCTGCTCCACGGTTCCATGGAAGATAGGAAATGTGTAAATTGATAATCTTATTAGGAAAGCGACTAATAATTGAGGCAGGCACAACAAACCGGAATCCGAAGCTTATGACAAAATCTTTTCCTTGGAGTATGCCTGAATCCTCCATTACTTTTTCCTTATAACATGTTAAAGAATCCCGTTTTAGAATATTCTCGGATATCTTTGCGTTCGGAGCCCCAAGATACAGAATATTCAATTTTAATTATTTGCTGAATTTTTTAAATAATCGGGATACTTCGTCATCCGCTTTGTTGATTCTTATCATTAGTTTTCGCGCTTCTCGTGGTGAGTTTCGAAATGCGATTCTCAATACATCCATCCAGTTGATATTATTTTTTGTTCGGACTTTTTCAACTTCGTCAATAATTTCTAGATAGTATTTCGTTGGTTTTAGTTTCATGGCTGTTTCCTTATTAGTTTAATCTCCTGAAAGCCGAATGGCAGATTGGTCCACTGAGTAGGCTTTTTACGTCAACCCCTTCTTCGCACCCTTTGACCAAAGAAAATATCGGATCCAAGGCTTCAAAGAACTTTTCGACAAGCGCCGGTCTGTGTTCAATGCAGCTGTAAACGCAGTTTCCAGCCAGATAACCCTTTTTTAGCATCTCTTGGGTGATCAGCGTCTTGTAGGCAAGCGCTTGCGGACTTTTGAAAGTAAATCCCGTTAATGCAGGAAGACCCCAGTGTTCGATTTCAAGCCCATACTTATCCGCCAAACTTTGCCACCCTGTACGTATCGTGCAACCTGTCTCAGTGATTTGCTCCCAGGACTTTTCCTTTTGCATCACTTCCAATGTTTTTAATGCTGCGGTGGGTCCAATCCTTTCCGTCCAAAAGGTGCTGCTGATAAAGCTTTTTTGTGCTGCTTCCATTACCTTCTTCTTTCCGATGACTGCAGTGATGGCGTACCCGTTTCCCAAGGCTTTACCAAACATCGCCATATCCGGATTCACCCCATATTTCAGGTGGAGCCCCCCATAAGTTTCCCGAAAGCCTGAGGTACACTCGTCAAAGATCAGCACGATCCCGCGGTCCGTGGCCAATTTTCTTACTTTTTGTAAAAAATTATCCTGCGGACCCTGATTTCGCATGACTTCCATTTTAATGACGCCGATGTCATGGGTTTTCACCAACTCTTCCAGTTGTGAGAAATTGTTATAGGTGAAGGGGAAAACTGTTCCGCGAAGATTCCTGGGGACTCCTTGGGGCTCTAGTCCGGGCAAAAGATGACCATCCAAACTTTTGTCATCCCCTAAATTGGCTGATAGATACCAGTCGTGCCATCCGTGGTAGCCACAGATCGCCACCTTCTCCTTCCCAGTAGCCGCACGGGCGATCCGAATCGCTATCGCATTCGCCTCTCCGCCTGACCTAGCAAAGCGAACCATCTCGGCCCACGGATGGAGTTCAATCAACTTTTCGGCCAGATAAACCTCTTCGGGGCAGTTCAGGGTGGACATGTTGCCCTTGTTGACGACCTGATGAACCGCCTCATCCACCTCGGGATGGCCGTAGCCAAGAATATTGGTGCCGATGCCCATAATCGACATATCGATGTACTCTTTCCCGTCCAAATCCCAAACCTTGCAACCTTTGGCCTTGCTGAAGTAGGCGGGCCACTGGTCGGGTAGAAACATTTCGGGTCGCTTCGATAGAAGCATGTTGCCGCCGGGAATCATAGTTTTGGCCTTTTTCCACAAAGCTTGACCAGTCCCCAATAAATCTTTTTTCCCCTTCAAGGCTGTAGCGGAGCCGGTAGGGATCTTGGTTTTTACGGGCATGGGACCAGCTCTTCCTTGGTAAGCCACAGCCATTCTGGCTTCGCGTAGGGTTCCGCCAAAGCTCGGACCTTTGGATTGGCATCAAGAAAGCAGATAATTTCAGCCACGGGAATTAAGGGTGCTTGCTGTTTAAGGGCAAGGTAAGCGGAGCGGCACAAAGCCAGATCCTCCGGGTAGTCGACGGTTAGACGCAATTCTGGTCGGCAAACATCTTTCGGAACGGGAATAGCTTCAACTTTGAAGTCGGATCGATGCTCTCGAATATAGAGGCTGCAGAGTTCGGAACGATGTCTCGAATCTCCAAGTTTATGGGACTCTTCTAAAGCCCTCAAGGTGTAGATTTCAAAGTGAGCGCCTTCGGGAAGTCCATCGACTGCAGTTACGTCGTTCCCGTGCTGAACATGTCTCTTCCATGCTTCCTCCACACCTTCGTGATACATATAGGGTGATTCTGTAGTGACCCGAAATACGTCTGTACCTTCCTCGGCACGGCATCCTTGGATCAGGCGTTGCAAAACATCCTGAGGATCGCCATGAATCGAACCAATCGCGTGTTTGTGGGCAACCCCGTGAAAGGGCTCGTTGGCCAAGCCCTCGGAAACAGCCAGAACAATGGAAGAAATACAGGTTTTTCTTTTTACGCTAGAAATAATCTGGTCAAGAATCGTCACCCCTTTGGCTGGGTCGAGGTTCTGGAGGGGTTTTCCATAAAGACGCGATCCTTCCGCCCTACAGGCGAGAACGGCAACCAGGCGGCGTGATTTGAGGCTCACTTTTTGTAAAGAAATCTTTTAAAAATAGGGTGATGCCGGGGTATTTTTCTAGAAACCCTTGAACCAAGAACCTCTTTAGGATCCAAAATGGCTGGCAGAGTCTCCTGCTTGTCTACGCGCAGAAGCTTTAGGTCTTCTTTTCTCAAAAGATTTCCTTTTTTAAGTTTTCTTGCTGCCACAACAATTTTAGCGGACTTAGAACGATACTTTTTCTCATCTGAACCCGGTTCGAGTGCAGATGAGCCTAGGGCTTTTCCATATTTCCGGATTTTTTTGACGAACTTCTTAAAACAGGCTGGAGGCAAAGCGGATACATAGTCTTCTAGTTGAAGCTCACGATCCAGGGTTATATGTTTTTCCACGACAGAGACCCCAAAAGGCAAAGCCAGAAGGGAAAGTTCAAGAGAATCCTCTGTGGCGCCGTCACTATGATCCATAAAACCAATTCCGGCTGGCTGACACAGTGCGGCTAGCGTGCCAAGCCGAAGTAGGTTGTTAGCGCCCAAGGGGGTGGGTTCAGCCTGGAACCCATGCATCATTGTTACGCGTGTAGTTTTGATCCCTGGATGACGCTCAAACAATGAGCTGAGATTTTTTTCTCCCAATCCCCCTAGTCCAAGGAGGGTATGCTTTCCTGTGTTTAGAGCCGCCCTGATCAGGCCGTCATTATAGAAATCTGTTGCATGAATTTTCAGGCCCTCAGCGCCAAGAGCAAGGGCCATACGCAAGGACTTCTTACCAAAGACATCAAAGTAGAGTTCAACGCCCTCTTTTTTTGTTTCACCAGCTACGTCTTTCCAACAAGCTGCTGGCATTTCCAATTTTTTGAATAAATCATAATATTTATAGCTAGGGGTGGCAATTTCATCGGCATAAACGAGTTGGAATTTAACCGCGTCAGCCCCAGCCCGGGCCGCTGCCTGAACCAGAAGCCGCGCCAGCAACGGGTCCCCTTCGAATCCTTGAGCCGCTTCAGCAATAATAAATGGCTTTTTTGATTTCTTTTTCATTTTAACATTTCCAGTTTCGAGGATCGAACTCCGGCTTCCAAGCAGGTGATAAAAATTGCAGATTTTGAGTATCGTCGGCAAGACTTTCAAGAATCCCCTGAAATTCTTCGAGTCTAGTAACACCGAACACAATTTTGGCGTGTTTGGAAGCTTGCAACACATGGCCAAGTGCTCCCTGCAAAGGGGTTAAACCGCGTTCCCGACACCTATTTCTAAATTGTTCGGCTTGATTCACCACATCCTTTGGAACAGCACTTTTGACTTGCGGCTTTTCAAGCAAAACACCTTGTAAGAATACGCTGCGGATCTGCACTTCAATTTTATTTTCGATAAAACGGTCGATCGCACCGCCTTCAAAAAGCCGGTTATCGAGGGCGTTGGCAGGCAACTGCGTGATCTTGAACCCGTGCCTCTGGCATAGATCCAGGGCTTGTTTAGGCTCGTAAGAAGATAAGCCCACCTTGCCTACCACGCCTTGTTCCACCAGATGATGAAGCGCTTGTACAATTTGATCGGCATTATCCCCGCTGAGGCACTCCTCATTATGAAGAAGAAGATTTTCGACCTGATCCACCTGCAACCGATCCAAGGACTGAGCAAGTTTTCCCTTAACGGACTCAGCCCCTTCATCAAGGCTAAGATGAATCTTGGTGGTGATCAAAAAATCTCTGACCCCAGTCTTGCCGAGCTCCACCTCTGCCCGGCCATAGGCCTGGGCAGTGTCCAGTTCACTGATTCCGTTATCACGACACATCTTTATAATGGCTTTGATTTCTTTGAGAGGCACTTCTCCACTGGTGTTAGTGGCTCCATAGTCCATCCCGAAGCTGGCCGTGCCAAGAATAAGTCTTTTTTTTATTTTATCCTTAAAATACACCTTGATTTCTTTAACACCTTTATATCACATTAAGTCTTTGTTTCTCACAATATTAAAAATGATGGATGAATGACAACACATTATCTAATGTCGGTTGATGGTGATTAAATAATCTCGTAAATCCAAAAATCCCAAAAGGAATTGGCTCCAAGCACAGAGCCCATAACTCTAAGTCCATTTTTTTCAGGATTGGCTAAAGGTATTACAGAAATAATGTAACGCCCCCCTAATTTTTGAAAGGCCACAGGATCGAATCCCCAATCCGCCACCATACCCTCATTTGGTGTTCCTGTATTAATTTCGGTGTTCTGGTCCCGTGGTAATAGGTAATAGTTCCCATATTCGGAGCAAAATAAGTAGGCGCGAGATCCCCACTGGTCAAAATAATCCTTAAAGTTGAATCTATTATCTTTTTCGAGTTCCTTGGTAATAATCTTTCGGAATTTATGTTTATAACCCAAATCATAATTGGGTAAATAGAAGTCAACGGTGTAAAGTCCATGATATTGGGCTATTGCTGGATGAATACCCAGACAACCGACTCTTGTTTGTGACGATGTAGGGCCAATAAGGCTTTTTATTTGATTAAAGGCTTGGGTCGAGTAGTACCGATTTAAGTCAAGATAAGCTTGATTGTTTTCGGCTTTTGAGTGGTTGGCTTGATGCAAATTATAAGTCGTCCACCCTATCAACATAGAGCCTGCAATAACAAAACCTTTCTGCATTGGTTTTCGCAGAGCTTGGCCTAGTGCTAGGCTAGTAAGAAAAATCAGCACGCCAACCAACCCGTATCGAATTCTCCATAATTGGATATTATTACAATTGATTGAGGATAAAAGCTGCCTTGATTCTTCGCACCAGAGGAAAATGGATAGCAGAAAGATAAAAAGCGCACCTATAACGATTGAAATATAGATTTTTCGTTGTAACCCGTCTTTCCAACATATCCATATTCCCAATAATGATGTAAGAACTAGCGGGAAAAGATCCTGATGACTGGCATTTACGATCGGATCTAAATCAAACTTATAGAAGTTTTTTAGCTGTTGAAGTAGGGGTTCTGCTGCCACTACGAATTCTTTTCTGCTCGATATAAACTCAGGATTGAGAAACAGAAGAAGTTGGCGCCAATGAGTGACGACAAAGGCGGCAAGCGCGCCAGACAATAAAAAGACCAATCGGGCGAACAGCTCCTTTCGTTGGCTTTGAACATAGGCACCTAGTATGCATGCACTTACAATTAGAATCGCCAATCCTGATAATCCCAATCCCAATGGCCAATTCACTCCAAAGAAAAGAAAGCCAACCCCACAATCCATCAAATACGATTTGTGTTTTTTCATGCTGACAACTGATTTTGATAGAAGCCACGGGATAGACATATAAAAGGGGCTGTCATTTTGTCTAACTCCCAGTGAGGCCATTAAGCCCGCACCAAGTAGTCCTAACCATATCATCTTCATCCATTCTTCACTGTTTCTGATTGAGAATGCGTCACCAAAGAAATATTGCACGACGTTGACTATGGTTAAAAAGATAAAGACCATCGATATTCCATGAAAAACAATTTCCCCGGGCACAAGATCGAAGAGTCTCCATATCAGTATTCGTGGCCACTGAGCGGCATTAAAAACACCCAAAGGTGGACTACCGCCAAACTCTGCAACTTTTTTTTCTTTTCCGAAAAAGTACTTATCTTGGCTCAGGATTTTCCACCGAGCCACATTGCCATCATGCCAATCATGTATTGACCCACGAGGTGGAGACTCTACCAGATATTTTATATATGGATTAAATATAAACACGCTTGTGGCGCAAATAGCAAATAAGCTTATGTAAATTAAAGCAGGGAAAGATTTCATAGTCTTTCGAGATTTATATTTTGTTTTACGAGAGATTTGTTCTTACTGCCTGCACATTCACGCGCATTTCTTTCGCTCGAAAGATAATTTTAGAAGTAGCCAGTTTTCTGTCGTCAGCCAAATTCTATGGTTACATAAATGATCTAAGCGCATGTTAAGCCAACTGGCTAAAATGGCGAACAACGGCAGGATGCTCTTTAATTTCAATCGCAGGTAATGAATCGTTACTTTATATCTCATCCTCTTTTGTGGCGAATCTAACGCGTTTTTCCCATTCAGCGGAATATATCCTGCAGATTTTAGTGCATTTCCAGCAATGCTTTCAAAATCATGAATTTCACTTTCACTTAAAGAATTTCTCCATTTGCCCTGATTTGTTGAATTGATTGGCTTGGCGAGTTGGGCATGAGAGCTGCCTTCAGCTATATCCCTTGCATATTCAGTTTTATGAAAATCCAATAGGGAATCTGTGTATTTTAAGTTTACAAAGGAACAGACTTCGAGAAGGGTTTTTCTGGTATTGTCTAACAAATCCTCATATCTGACTTCCAAATATCGGTCTGGGTTTTTACGGCCCCAAGATTGCTTTCCCTCTATGTGGGCGCTCCAGGATATTGCTGCCTCTTTCATTGTGCGTGGCCCCACCTTGATTCTGCACCAGGAAACACAAACATCCCGACCGTCGCGTACAACATGTATAAAGCGGGCGCGACCACCCATGGCTGTGTCGATTTTATCCAGAGGCATGTGATCGAAAAAAGCGCTCTTGTCTCCAGCGTCCAACGCCCCATGTTGGCGTGCATAGGCCATGAAAAGCCCGCTCACGATACCAGCATAATTTCTCACGGAGTCGATTATTCGGTCAGACTCAGGCTCGACTGCCAGAAGCGAGTGTCGGGTGACGGCAGCATAATCGCGCTCCTCCTCGGCGCGGACTAGCCAGATGCGAAGAAACATAAAGATTGCCCGAATAAGGCGTTTACGTGCTTTTAGATTCCGAAGATCGCCGGTCATCCACAGATAAGGTTGAAAAAGCGGTACAAAATGCGTCTCAGTGGGGATAGCAATGCGACCGCTGGCATTGAGAATCGAGGAAAGCAGGTATGTGCCCGAACGGGGGCAGCCTACAATGAAGTACACGGGCTGCACTTCGGGTAGGTCTTTCATTACATTGCTCATCATGAGCGTATTCGTGTTATCTAGACCGCATCCTTCACCCAGAGCCCGGCTAGGGCCTAGGATTGACAATACGTTCCACGATATACGTCGGTCGTTTACGCGCCTCGTCAAGGATCCGAAGCAGATATTCACTTAGAATGCCAAGGGCAAAAAGATTCAATGCGCCGAACAGGGTTACGAGACCAACGACCGTCATCCACCCGGGCGGGGCCGCTCGCAGCGTGGACCAGCGCAGCAAGACGAACCCGAGGTAAAGCAACGCCACCATGGCAGTGCTAAAACCAAGGAAGCTTATTAGGCGGGCGGGTACGTATGTGAACCCAATCAAGGTATCGAGGGTAAAGCCGATCTTTTTCTTCAGATTCCATTGCGAGCGCCCCTTCATCCGTACCTTGCGCACAATGTGCAGGCGGTACGGACGATGACCGAGCCAGTAGATCAGCACAAAAATCGACGTATTTTTCTCATTAATGGCGCTGAGCTCGGTGGCTATCTGTTGGTCGAGTAAGCAAAAGTCGTAGCCCATCGGCGGGAATTCCGGGAAGGCAAAGCGGCGCACAATCCACCAATAGAATGAGGATGTGGCTTGATGGGTGGTGGACTCGCGCCGATCCACGCGTTCGCCAAGAACATATTTGTGACCTTGTTCCCATGCCTTCACCATAGTCACGAATTCTTCACATGGCTCTTGGAGGTCGCAGGAAATGATGCCAATACAATCGCCTGTTGCATGCTTCAGGCCGGCCTGGATGGCGGGACTCTGGCCGAAATTCCTAGTCAAGAATACCGCCCGGATAGATTCCGGATGGTGATGCGCCAGATTTGCGAGTAACTCCCGAGATCCGTCGGTAGATCCGTCGTCCACTAGGACGAGTTCGAGCCGGTAATCAGGCAACCGTTCGGACAGGGCGAGCAACCGCGGTACGGTATCACCCAAATTGGCGCAGTTCTGATAGACCGGAACGATAATAGAGAAAGTTTTCATGCAGATGATGACGGGGTATTACGCCAACCCCAGATGTAGTCAGCAGCTTCAGGTCCCATCGAAAACAGCAAATCCAGAATAGACACAGCATGTTCGAAAGGTGGATGCATCTGCGGATATTCTGGGTAGCCAGAGTAATCCTTCCACTGCAGGGAAAGCCCTTCGGTAGCAAATCGTTCAGGCTCTAGATAGGTTTTTCCTGCCGGCCCGGAAATGTAAGTTCTAGCTCCTACTTGCTTTAGCAGATCGATCACCCTGTCCTGGCCGCGGGTTTGTATTTGAAAATCTCGTGAGTCCAAGAATTTTGTTTTTAGACCGAAAAAGTTCTTCCCAATCGCTCTGACAAGATACTGGTTTAGTTCAGAAAGATATTTCCATCGCATTCTTAAAAAAACCTCCATAAAAAACGGTGCGTATTTTTCAAAATAAGGCGCTAGGCGATACGACCGTTCAATTATGCCCCAGTGTTGGCTTGCCCAATCGCCGCCAGGCATCTCCACTTCACAAACCAATCGGCGAATATTTTGCCCCACCGGAATGGTGATCCATTCGCAACCCTGCGAAGCCTTTATTCGATTCCGGTTCCGCCAGTCGTTTTTTGTAAATTGAACATCATCGAGAAAAATGAATAAGTCCGCGTCATGGATAAGATCAAAATAACCTTTCCACGGAAGATAATTGGACTGATTGATAACAACGCGCACTGTTGGGATTAACGATCGCGATCTGAGGCAAATTCAGGTGTTGTTGAGCTCATCTTTGAAGTCTGCAACCATGTCCGCATAACTCCGCCCCTGACCTGGCCATCGGGTTGTTCTCCAATCCGGGCATTGCCCACAAAATTGATGCTTACAGTAATTGTTGTCCAAATGGGCCTCGCGGAGGCGGCGGTAGTACTCACCCTGCCAGGTCTCGCGTATCGTGGTTGCTGTAAAATCTGCTACGACTGATCCGTGACTCCAATCTTGGGGGCAGAAAGCGAGCTCTCCACGAGGATTCAGGAGAATTCGTTCCCAAGGATAAAGACAAGGGCGCCGAGTTTCCGTTGATTGGGCCTGGCGCATGGCCTGGGCGATTCCGGCAACCCCACCAGCAGCTGAATGCAGCCTTCGTATGATTACATAATCAGCTCCTGCTGCTTTCCAAAAGGCCTCAAAGGATCCTACTTCATCAGTGTTTTGTGGTTGCTCGACAAAGCTTACAACAATTTTGGTCCGTGCCCGATGCCGGGCCCGAAGCTCAAGCAGCTTAAGCACATTACGTTGAGTCACTTCTAAGCAGCCATTCACCCGAATTTTAGCATAAGTCTCGTCGGTAAAAGCATCGATGCTGACGTCAATGATGTGAAGGCCGGATGACAAAAGCTTCTCGACGCGCTCTTCGCGAAGGATCGTGCCATTGGTTGTGAGTGAAACCAGCACTCCGGAATGGTGCACACTATACTCAAGCATGTCGTAAATATTGGGATGAACTAGCGGTTCGCCATTGCTCGTATAACGGATGTATTGCGTCTTTCCTTTTCCATAATGCCGTACCTCATCAACCATTTTTGCATTGAGCTCGGTTGGCAGATAACGGGCGCGATAATGTTCGGACTTCTTGAATTCAGGGTGGGGACAATGAACGCAGGCCAGATTGCAGACTTCCGTGGCATCGACGATGACTTGCGATGGAAAATCAGCGCTCAACCGGCCATAAAAACCATAGTTAGAGGTTTGAATGGAAAAGTCCTTTTCTGGCGATGCCCCAGTCATGTCAAGACCTCGACAAGTTTTTTGCAAACCCAAGCCGCTTCCCGCCTTTGAATGCTTGCGCTTATTGGCAATGTGAGGATTTCTGCGCCGACCTCGTCAGTAAACGGCAGATTATTTGTTTTGGAATTTTCATATAAGGGCATTTTGTGAAGAGGGGCATAATGAACGGTTGCACCGATTCCTTTTTTTCGCAGCTCCCTGAGAACCCAATCCCGTTTTATCCTGCTGTTTTTCCTGATTCGGATTGGGAACAGGTGCTTCGCATGACGATCGCATGTCACACTTGCCTGAGGCAACACCCAAGGGAGATTCTTTTTTAGGAATTTTCCATAAAGAGCGGCAATTTGCGATCGATGACTTTGCATTGAGGAAAACCTACGGAGCTGAACCCGCCCCAAAGCAGCCTGTAGATCAGTGTAGTTCGCTTTGTAGCCGAGTTCTTTGAGTGCGGCAGAGAACAGAATCGCCCGAGGATGGGTGAATCTTTTCCACGCGTCGATAGGCAAACCATGCTGCCTTAGAGATTGTATTTTATTGGCTTTTTTTCGGTCGAAAAGAGCAACTGCTCCTCCCTCAGCGGTAGAAAGGTTTTTATTTGCATAAAAACTAAAGCAAACAAGATTCCCTGAGCTGCCAACCAGTTCCCCGTTTGGATAGCGGGCACCAAACGCGTGGGCAGCATCTTCAATTATGGCAATATGTTTGGGCAATACGGACCTTAATTGTAGAACATCCACCGCAAATCCGCCAAAATGAACTACCATTACTGCCCGTGTCCGCCGAGTAATTCTTTTGCAAATATCCTCTGGCATGACGCAAAAGTTGTCCGGATTGATATCGCAGAAAATCACTTTTGCGCCGCGATACAAAATCGCATTCGCGGTGCTACACCAAGTTAGGCTTGGGCAAATGACCTCATCACCTCTCCCAATACCCAAAACATGCAAAGATAGCAGCATAGCTGCCGTGCAAGATCCAACTGTAACAACGTGCGGCGCCTGGACCCTTCTAGCCAATTCCCCCTCAAACTTCATAGTTTCGGATCCCATGCCGCTCCAACCGCTTCTCAAAACCCGCGCTACCGCCTTGATTTCCCCGGGGCCGTAATTTGGCTTACCGAATGGTATGTATGTTTTTCTCAATTATTTTTGAATTTTCCGGGTTCTTCGCTTGTCCCCACTTCAAATCGATACGCGACCTTATTTCACACCAGTCGGAAAAAATTGCACCAAGCCCGCACTTCCTGAATCACTTTTCGTTGCTCCCTTTCCTTTAACCCTGGAAACATGGGAAGGCTAACAGCAGAACTTCCATATCTTTTGGCAATAGGACATGAACTAAATTTGTTTCCCGCGTTTTTTGATCTGCCCTTTTCTAAATAGTACTTCATCTCTTGGACAGGCGTATAATGAAGATTCGCATTGATGCCGTGTTCCCGCAAACTTGTTAGGAGTCGGTCTCGGGTGCCCGCACCCCAATTCTCAGGAACTGCCACGACGTAAAGGTGCCAAGATGAATTCCCGCCAGGGGTGAGGCGCGGCAGTTGCAAGCCGGTTGCACGGAGCCCCCGATCATACCTCCTAGCAATTTCCCGCCGCCGCTGCAAAAACTTCCCAAGACTCGATAACTGACTCCGACCCAGCGCCGCCTGGATATCGGTCAGGCGGTAATGATTTCCCAGTTCCAGCTTTTCATAGTACCAAGGGGGCTTACGGTCGGCAGGACGATACCGGGGATCCCGACTGATCCCGTGGGTTCTTAGGAGCAAAAGCTTCTCATAGAGCTCCTGAGAGTTGGTGGTGACCATGCCCCCTTCCCCGGTGGTGATGACCTTGACAGCATGGAAACTGAAAACACAGAGATCTGACCATCGGCAGGAGCCAACAGGGGTTTTTTGAAAGGTCGCCCCTGTCGCATGTGCCGCATCCTCCACTACGCGAAAGCCGTACCGCTTGCTGAGCCGCCCAAGAAACTCCATGTCGATTGGATTGCCGGTAAAGTGAACAGGAGCAACCACCTTCGGAAGATGACCTTTCTTTGAGGCTTTTTTGAGCATCTCCTCCAAAAGATGAAGATTCATATTGTAAGTGCCCCACTCGATGTCCACAAAGTCCACCTCAGCGCCACATCGAAGGGCAGCATCTGCAGTGGCGCAGAAAGTATTGGGAGAAGTCCACCACAGATCCCCCGGCCCCACCCCGAGCGCCTGGGCCGAAAGATGCAGCCCGGCGGTGGCAGAGCTGCAGGCAACAGCATATTTCGCGCCACAGAAATTTGCAAAGTCCTGCTCAAAGGCCTCGATTTCAGGACCCTGGGTAAGGAAGCCGCTTTTTAACGCACGTGTTACCGCGCGAATATCCGAAGCGTCGATCGACTGACGCGCGTAAGGAATCGATTGGGATATTCGCCCGCGCTTAATTAAAGTCGTTGGCTTAAATGCTTTTTCATCCCTAAGAAATAGTTGAAGGCTCTTTTCCAAGGTCGGAGATTGTGTTCCAAGCAGAGCCTCGGCCCGGCCTGAGTTTAATGAGATGTCCTTAGGTCGGGGGGCTAACGAAGCCACCGAGTCCATTCGTGCGTCCTTGACTGAACCAAAGGACAGCCCAGACATCCGGGCAAGCTTTCTTCCAAACTCATATTTGGAAACACGATCCCGACCCCCAAGATGGACAACTCCTTGAGCCTCTTTCTTTAAAAGATGCTCAAGTCGATCGGCCACTAATCCCGCATAGAGCGGGGTAAAATAAAAGTCAGTAAAGAGTTGAATAGGCTGCTTTTCCCTCAAAGATTGAATCAACCACTCTCCAAATGTCTTTTTCCGACCCAAAGACCATCCAAAGAAATTGGTTCGAACAATAAGATGCTGCTTTCTTGATTTCTGAACGATTTGTTCGCCCGCCAGTTTGGTGCGCCCGTAAATATTGATAGGTCGTGTGGGGTCGGACTCCTTTGCGTAGGGCTTATTACCGGGAAAGACCTGCTCCGTTGATATATAGACTATCTTTGCTTTTTTTGGTGATGCGCTGACAACTAATTTTGTCAGGGTTTCGTTACTTTCCTTGGCCTTAGCAGGATTCACTTGGCACCCATCCACATCCACCCAAGCAGCTGTATGGATAACTATTTGTGGGCTAAACTCTTTCATTATTTTCCGCAGTTTGGTTGAGCTTCGAAGATCACACTGCTCCCACTGCCCTCGAAAGGGGAAACTCCGAGGATTTCTATCTATCCCCAAAACAGTATTCCTTATGCCCAATCGGCGAAGGAGATACTGCCCCAATAGGCCAGAGCAGCCAGTGACTAGAATTTTCAGATTTTTAGGAGGATTTGATGAAACGCGGTTCGTCCGCACGCGGCATATCAGATGGCAAATGACTTTCCGTTTCACGCACAAGCTCAGAAATTTGCTCATCCTGCAGCCACTCGGTATTCGTATCGCTTGCGTAGCAAAATCCGTCCGGGCAAGTCTTACTCCCCGGAAGACTGGAAGCATACTCCTTATGGGTCCAGTAATCATGGGTGGGCTGGATAACAAACATGTCCTTGGTTTCGAGCGTCAGCCTGGCATCGTCTTGGGAAACCATGATTTCATGGAGTTTTTCGCCAGGGCGGATTCCTATGACTTCCTGCTTACACTTGGGGCCGACGATGCGAGCCAAATCGGTTACTTTCACACTCGGAATCTTGGGCACGAAGATTTCGCCCCCCTGCATCATGTCCAAACACTTGAGTACGAATGAGACTCCTTGTTCTAGAGTGATTAGAAACCGGGTCATACGCGGATCGGTAATATGGAGGACTCCGGAGGCTCTTTGCGCCAAGAAGTAGGGAATGACACTTCCCCGAGAGCCCACCACATTGCCGTATCGGACGACGGAAAACTTCGTCTGATGTGCCCCAGAGTAGGCGTTAGCGGCAACAAATAGCTTGTCGGAGCAGAGTTTGGTGGCCCCGTAAAGATTGACAGGATTCGCAGCTTTGTCGGTGCTAAGGGCGATGACTTTCTTGACGTTGCGGTCGATGGCCGCGTCAATAATATTAGCAGCTCCGAGGACGTTTGTTTTGATGGCTTCCATAGGGTTATATTCAGCGGCAGGGACTTGTTTTAATGCTGCGGCGTGAACCACGATATCAACTCCATCTAGAGCGCGATAGAGGCGCTCCTTGTCCCGAACATCGCCGATGAAGAAGCGCAGGCTAGGATATTTTTCCAAAGGAAATTCCTGGCGCATTTGAAACTGCTTCAACTCATCCCGACTGTAGACTGCAAGTCGAGTAGGCTTGATTTGATCAAGAACCCTGCGAGCAAATTCGCGGCCGAACGAGCCCGTTCCGCCAGTGATGAGGATTGATTGTTTATTATTTTTCATTTCGGGATCCTTTCAGGTTGTTTTGCAGCTTTATCTATGATTAAGATCAATTATTTGTGTGCATTTTTTGAGTGTGGTAAGGCGGTGGGCGATAATGAGGATTGTTAGATCTGCGCTGAGACCTTCAATGGCTTCCATAACAGCCTTTTCGGTTTCGTGATCTAATGCACTCGTGGCTTCGTCGAAAACTAACACGGCTGCCTGCTTGTATAGTGCGCGGGCGATTCCGATCCGTTGGCGCTGACCTCCCGAAAGCCGGATTCCCCGCTCCCCGACTAGGGCCTGGTATCCTTGGGGCGAGGATTCGATAAAATCAGCAATATGGGCTTGGCGGGCGGCTTCCCTCACCCTTTTCATGTCGATTTTTTCGGGCGCGACGCCGAAGGCAATGTTCTCGGCCAATGAGGTGTCGGCCAGGTAGATGGCTTGGGGAACGTGAGCAATGTTCCGTTGCCAGGATCGGAGATTTCGTTGGTCGAGAACGGTTCCATCCACGGAAATCCGGCCTGATAATGGCAAGAGCAGGCCCATCAAGAGATCGAGGCAGGTGCTTTTGCCCGATCCAGTTTTACCGACAAAACCGACTCGAGTTCCTTTGGGAATGTTGAAGGACAGGTCTTCGAGTACCCACGGGCTTTCGGCGGTGTAACGAAATTTAACAGAATCGAACTGGATCGATTTTTTAAACGAGAGAGGCGCGGGGAGTGGTTGAGAAGCTTCGGGAGGAAGAGGTTGATCTAAAAGTTCTAAAACCTCCTGAGTGGAAGATTGGTATCCGATGATGCTGCTCCACGCAGCATAGCCTTGCTGGAGAGCAGGCAAGAGGCGTTGGGCTCCGAGGGCAAGAGCCCCTAGAATAGGAAGAGCGGTTAGCACCCCCACAGAGCCATGTGTCATCCCTAGGGCAAGAGCGGCAAAAAGAACCATGCCGATTGATTCCATTACAAAGCGGGGGCTCTGACTTATGAAGGTGATGCTTGCCTGTGCTCGTCGGAGTGGTGCATCGGCTCTTTGATAGATGTGGCAGTAGGCGGGTTGAGTGCCATCAAGTAGGACATCGCGGATTCCCCCAAGACCTTCTTGCAGAGCTTTGACCACCTGAGTTTGTTCCTTTGCCATTTGAGCGCTGTTATGCAACATTTTTTTTCTGGAAACCTTTGTGATCATGACATAGCTCAAGCCAAGACCAAGAGCCGCAATAAGCGCAACGGTGGGGTTGATGTAAAATAGGGCGGCAACGATTGAGACGATGATGACCGATGAGGTACCGATCGTGAGACAAGAAGATAGAGTCAAGATCACGTAAGCTATCTTTGTGGTAATGCTACTGATAATGGTGCTGCTATTGCGGGAAACGTGTGCGGAGTAGGGCTGGTAGAGAGTGCGTCGATAGACTTCTAAACTGAGGTCGGCACCAGCCACATTGGCGAGTCTCGTGCTGACCCATAGAAGGAGCAGGCGTATGGCTCCCGCACTTATGGCAGCCAAGGCGAACGCGCCCGCAAGGACAGGAAGGAGAGCATTGGGACTAAGGATTGGCGCCAGGGATTGGGAAGTGGGGATTGCGGATTGGTGTTTTGCGATTGGGAAAAAATTTAAGCCGATGTCAGAGGACAGATGGGAAAAGGCGGATAGGAATGAGTCAACAGCTGGGTTTAAGAGAATTTTTTCGGGGGCAGCAAGAGCTGCAAGGAATGGGATGACAGCTCCAAGACTGACAACTTCCGCTACTCCGCCAACTAGCATTAAGACAGACAGAAGAGCAAATTGCTTTCTGCGTCGTGAAGACAACTTAAACCAGAGTCGTCTTAATGTTTTAACCATTTTGTATTATACATTGTCTGCAGAACGCTGCCGCCCTTGGTCGATTGAGCCCGCGTTAGCGAACTCAAAACCAATCTGTCCCTGGCCTGTTGTCTGTTGTGTTAGCATCCCGTGGGATCGCTGGACCCGGCCGCTACTTGAACTTTGTCAGTAGCGGCATGGTCTTAAAAAAACCTGAAACCACCGGAAGCAAAAGTCGGCCATGACCATGCCAGCGCCGGATGGTCTCTAGCTTCTCCCGCAAATTTTCTGGCAATGGTTGGGTGGAATCGTTTTCCAACCGCTCCACCTCAAGGCCTAACTCATCAAAGGCCGGACCTATCTTTTTTGTGACAAACGTCTCAATTGCCTTCCTTAGGTGATCTTCTGTCACAAAGTGCTCCGCACGATTTCCACTTAGGCCTTCTGAACGGATGGCACCCAGCTCTTTTAGAAACTTCAGACCCTGACTTACGGAGCCCCTACTAATCTTCAAGTTTTTACAGATCTCCCCCGCTTCGATCGGTCGAGTCGAAACAAACACTGCCCCATAAATCAGACCAATCGACTTCGGCAGGCCAAGGATAGAGCAGAGCTTGACGCAAAGGTTGAGGATGGAGTCTTCAGGCGTTATGGGTTGATCAACCCGTGAAATCTTGGAGTTTCTAACGTTAGATTTTGAAGAGAGAGTGATCATGGCGGTTAGATTAGGATTAAGAATTTCGGATTTTGGATTTGTGATTAGTACTTAGAGATTATGAAGTATCTTTGATTTATACGGACGCGTGACTCCACGCTCCCTAGGACGGCTGAGGACAGCCGTCCGTACCCGCGCTCGAGCCATAAAAGCTCGGTTTCAAATATATTTGAAGGGGGCCTCTGCAACGGCAGGCCAGTTAGTTCAAGGCACCTGTAATCCATGAAGTACACGGTATAACAGATCCTAAATCATTTCAAATAAAAATGAAATGTTATTCATACCTCTGACCAACAACTAGATGCATGGCCCAAATGGGATAGGCCTGAAAGCAAAAGCCGCCCCCTTACTACCAAATGACGGGAACGGGATATTTCGAAAAGATTTTGTCCGGAGAGACGAGGGTGCTGCCGGTTAATTTCGCTTGCACGATCAACAGTCGATCGAAGGGATCCCGATGAACCGGGGGAAGACGGGAAAGCCCGAAAATAGCCGCATCGGTCAGGTTGACCCGCGTGATTCCATACTTAGCGAACTCCCGCGGAAGGACCACCGCGGGCTCATCCGGCATCGGCAACTTGCCCAGCTGATATTTGATCTGAATCTCCCAAAGGCTGATCTGGCTGTAAAAAACCTCGCTGCCGGGATCGGCGAGTTCCCGGCGGACCGCGGACGGCACCGAATCCTCTTTACCCATCAGGTAAATCAGCGGAGCCGTATCCAAAAGGTAGGTGCCGGGCATTTTTCCCCTCATTCCCCATAAAACAATTTTTCAATCTCTGTGTCGGCCTCAAAAAATTCCGGCCCAAGGTTGAACATGCCTTTGGACAGGCCAAAGACTCTCGGCGCATTTCCCCTACGATCCAAAGGCTTGATTTCTGCAAAAGGCTTGTTCCGATCGCACAAAATCACCGTTTCCCCCGCTTTCACCATCTTGGTGTATTTGGAAAGTTTTGCCTTGGCCTCATTTATGTTGATTTGGATCATATTGGTTTACTAGATCATGTTGTTGGTCATGTCAAGGCATGGAAAATCAAATGCGCATTTGGGATTACAAAAAGTGTAAGGGGGCGGGTGGGAGGGAGCTAGATTATGATGGGGATTAAGGGAATTCGGAATGCGGATTTGGATTTGCATGTCGTGATCAGTAGCATTTTAGGTCTTTAGTCACTGGCTTGAGAAAGGGTCTTAAGCTACCAGTACTAGTTGTGTGCCATTGACTGATGGTATAAGTGCATTAATATGCCAACATGATAAGAACGCAGATTCAGTTTCATAAAGCCACTTATCTTAAACTTCGGACTGCGGCCAAGGAGTCCGGGGAGAGCATCTCCTCCATCGTCCGACACTCGGTGGAACATGGCCTGGATAAGGGTGCGAAAGATCAGGCCTGGGCCAGAGCCCTCAGCTCCATCGGTAAGTTCGACAGCGGCCTGAGAGACTTGGCCGAGAAACACGATCAATACTTGGAAGAGCGGTGGTGACAGCCGCTTTTGTAGATACCTCGGCTTTTTTAGCCGCCTTGGACAAGGGGGACAAGTTCCATGCGGAGTCTGCCAAAAAATGGTCGACCCTGGCACAAAACCGGACTGAACTGTGGACGACCGACTATGTGCGACTGGAAAGCTGGTCGCTCATCCAACGGAGGTTGGGAGCAGAGGCGGTCAAAGCGTTTCAGGATGACTGGATACCCCTTTGCAAAATCCATTTTGTGGGATCCGACGGGTTTGAGCGCGCCGCCGCCCAATGGCGGATCGCCCAACGTCGAAATCTCAGCCTAGTGGATCTGACGAGCTTTGACGCCATGCGACAGTTGGCCATCCGCACGGCCCTGGCTTTCGACGGACATTTTCAGGAGATGGGATATTTGTCCGTTCAGAGCTAAAGCCAAAGAATTCCGTTATTTTATTTTGGAATTCGGAATGCGGATTTGGGAGTTACCTAAATCCTATCTTCTATATCCTATTTACTGCGCGACAGTGCTGGGGGCAGGCTTGAGGTTGTCAGATTGAGATTAAGTTTAAGATGAAGATTAAGGGAATTGGGAATGCGGAGTTCGGATTTATTCTTTGAGAAACATAGCCAGCGACTTTCACATATTTCCAATTTCGAGATCCGAAATTATCAAAGACCTTTCGATGTCCGACCTGCTGCCGTAAAGATGGCCAACAGTTCCCCAACCTCCTGCAAGTACCTGCCAACATCCCTATGCTCTCCGATCCCTGCGTCCGTAATCGCCAACTTGTGGATGAAATCTGCCTTGGATTCTGCCCGGTTAGCTTCCCGATAATTAACACCGATCGAAGCGCTTGATTTGAGAAGCTGCCTGCCCATCCCTTCGCCGAGATAGTTTTTTGGGAAAGTCCCCAAAAAACGGATCATGTCGAGGGAGAATTTTTTGTCCTGTCTTCCAACACCTTCTTGTTCATCAGCTTTTTATGAATCCCAAGTCCGCAATCCGGATTCCGAAATAATACAATCCTATTTCTTCAAGTCCCCAACACTCCGGGCTTGATCGTGCGCCCAGCAAGCGGCGAGGACGATGCCAAGGCCAATCCCAACGAAAGCGGCGAGAAAGAGGCCAGCATTCCGCAAAGTGAGAAGTGACGTGCTTTGGGAGATGACAGGCATGGTGATGCGGTACAGGGAGGTTTGAGGGCTCATGTAGTTTTCCATGACCTTGGCCCGCAGTTTCTCAGAATCCGCAATCAGATCGTTCAACTCTCGGCAGCCTACGATTAAGCTGGACACAAAATCGTTTTCAGAGGCCGGACCCGGCGGGATTTTAGCCGTAGCCGCTGTTTTCTCCGATAAAGAGACTTTCTTATTCAAAGCCTCAAGAATCTCTTGGGTTTCACGCAGGGCCGACGCCTCCGCCGCCACTTGGAGCCGAGCATTCCGGATTTTTTTCACTAGGCTGGTCCGATACTGGACATCCTGCTTCCCTCCTCCCATCTCCATGAGCTTGGTCAAAAAAGTGTCACTGAACTGGAGTTGGGTAGCTCTCCCATTACTAACGTCAGGAGCCTCCGACGAGGCTTCGCCCTTGATAATAGAGGTGCCCCCAGACGAGGCCAAATAATCGCGATAGGTCAACATCATCCCACGAAGGTACTCCTCGGCCAAACGCAGCCGATCTTGTCTCATCCGCACCTGCTGTCGGAACATCCGCTCAATTTCTCTAGCAGAGGAGGGGTCCGCAATCGAACCAAACAGAGCAGAACGGATCTGGGGAATGCGGACCTCCTGCAAAAAGTCCAGCTTGAGAAAAAGATCTGCAAGTCTGGCTCCGTCCGGCAACACGGCCTGATAACCGCCGGGCAGGCGGGCCAACTCCCCTAATCCGTTGGCCAGAACACGCGTGCGCTCCAACAACTCCGTCAGAGACACCAGAGGATCATTTGCTTTAGACACCTGCTCCATCTGGCGGGGCAACCGCGCTGCAAAGGCGAGCACCTTTTTTTGCGTGACCGCATCATCCGACCAACGCCGTAGAACTTCCTCCAGCATTTTGGTTTGCTGGGCGAACGGGATCAGCCGGGAAGAACGGGCGGTCTGTACAAAATTGAGCTGATAGGTTGTGGCGGGCAGGCTTTTCAGCTGTGCCTCGAACTGGGCCTCGATCTTTTCCCGGTCGGTTAAAACAAGCTTGCGGTCGTCGAGCCGAGCCCGGAACTCCCTCTTCAGAAGGTCCAGTTCCAGGCCCGCACGCGCTACGGAAAATCCGGACCTAAAGTCATCACACTTTAGATAGACAGACAAATTGTTTTGCTCATAGACGGCACGAAGCACGCCAGTCTCCAACAAATCCTCCGGTCGGAACGGCAGCTGATTTGGATAAACAGCCAGGGCTGCTTCAGGATAGTTGAGCGTGAACTCCAGCCCGGTCTGGTTTTTCTTCGGCAGCATGACGTACGTGGCAGAAAGCAGACCTAGAGAGATCACGACCAAGGCAAACAGAGACAGCTCCAGCCACCGGCGGTAGCGCCGAACAAGGCCCCACAAAGGAGCCAGTGAGATAAAATCCTCCTCCTCGGGCACGGAAAAAGGATTCGGGGAGGGCGGCAAGCTCATGACGGGCGAATACTCCTGCCTAACGAGACGACCCGATGGTTGATGAACAAGAGCACCAGCAGGAAGAAAAAGCCAAGCACAACCCAAGCCACAAAGGCCGAAACAAGCGCCACAACACTTAAGGGCTGAATTTTTTTTACCTCCCAACCTCCGGCGACGCTAAAAAGATCCGTGTTATGGCCGAGATAGCTTTCCGAGATGGCATTGACCAGCTGGCGGGAAGAGTCGAGAAGAAGCCCCAGTTGCGTACCAGCGTCCCGGACAGAGCTAGCGCCCGCCGAGTGAGCCCGGTCCTCCTTGGGCGGGGGTGGCTGAAGGGGGGAGTTCGCTGGGCGTTCCGCACCTTGTCGGGCCAGCGCCGCCCGGACGATTTGCAGATTTTGGCGAAGCTCGTCGCAGGAAAGCTCATCCTGTGTATCCGCAATTCTAGCCTTCTCAATTTCCTCCAACATTTCTTTCAGGTAGTCCCGGTCTGCCCCGGTCTGGGCCAATCCCAAAAGACGGCTGAAAAAAAGTTCGACGAACCCACCTCCCTTCGAAATAGCCGTCTCGCCCGTATCGGCGATAGGGGCACCGGGACGACCGGCAAGATAGTCCCGGTACGTCTCTACCAAGGCGGATAAACGATCTTTGGAGGACTTGGCGCGGCTTTCGCGAAACTTGAGCTGAAGCTCCATGGCCTGCGAGAGTTTCACGATTTCCTGATTGGTACCGATCTGAGTCAGCATGATCTCCTGAATCGAAGGTAAGGTCTGCTCCCGATAGGCGCGGAGCCGTAGCTTGAGATCGACCACAGTAGTACCATCCGACAAGGCCACCAAGGAAGCACCAGGGAGCTTTTCCACGTAGACCAATCCTTCCTCCAAAGCTCGGGCCCGGTTGTTGATCGCAGCAAACTTCTCGATTTCTGATTGCCCCTCCTTTTCATAGTTGGTATTCAACCCCGGCAGGTGGGAGGAGAAGGAGTAGATTTGCTTGTTGCTAACAGCCTGCCTAGCCCAGATGACCGGGATGTCAGACAAGACCTTGGCTTTCACGTCCAAGGGGACCCTGGGGGAGCGACTCCCATCAAACCAAGCCAAACGGAAAACCGTGGAGAAGGTGCTGCGCAAACGGCTGCGATACTCCTGCTCCAAAGCCTGCCGATCGGGACCGCTGAGCTTGCTATCGTTGAATCGGGACGAGTATTCGCCGATAACATTCTGCAAATTACCCGACGACTGGGTGATGGAGAGAGACGACTCGAAGGCAGGAAACTCGATCCATTGTTGAAGATTATAGACCTCGTACACCGTGCGTAGGACAGAACGATCCAGCAGCTCCTCGGCACTGAATGGTAGATCGTTAGGGTATTTGCCATCTTGGGCCCCTTTAAACCCGAGGGACAGATCCATCGAGCATACCTCTGTCTTGGGCGTCAAAAACAGGACCGTGCCCACCAAAAGCAACCCGCTCAATAGCAGTCCCGCCAACCCGAACTTTAGCCGCTGTTTCTGCTGTTTCAGCAATTCCCACAACGGGGCCAAGGGAATAACGTCATCCCCTCGTACAGGCCTATCAGCTTGCATGAAATTACTTTTAGTTTCGGAAGGCGAAAGGTCGAGAAGGAATCATTAAAAGACTATCTATTTTTGAGAGATCAATCCATTTCGCATATAATTTCATAAGATTCCGCCTTAAAGCGCATTAAGGCTTAGGAGGGTGGGGCTTTTTGGAGAGCTTATGCTCCAAAAGCCGGGTGTGGCGGACGAGAGTCGAGTAAAAAGTCGAGGCGGCGATATAAAAGCCAGGATATCCATCGAGAAATCCAAGCCGGAAGACATAGGCCCGAAAAAATCTCCAGAACGCGCGGAAGGTGGCCTCGGCTGGTAACCAGCGAGATCTTTTCTTTAAACGCGATTCCAAATAAAGATCAGAGAAGTAGTTGATCTTCGAGACATAGTGGGAAATGGAAGGATTCGAGTAGTGGAGTATATCCCCGGACAACGCGCCAACTCTGCCTTCTACTATCAGTCGGTCGTGCGGATCCGTCCCGCCCCACTTCGCCTTCCCAGCACGCCAAAGCCGTGTCTGCCAATCTGGATACCAGTCACCATGTCGAACCCAGTGGCCAAGAAAGAGCGAACAGCGAGCCATCCTCAAGGCCACGGGGCCCTCCGCTTTCGGCGAAAGAAAAAAACGGTGAATCGATTTCTTCAGCTTCGAGGAAATCTCCTCATCGGAATCGAGGCCAAGAATCCAGGGCTGAAGGGCTTTCTCTGCCGCCGAATTTTTTTGGGCGATATGCTCCTTCCAAGGTTCACGGAAAACACGGGCCCCGTGTTGCTCCGCAATCTTGTCCGTCCCGTCGGCAACATCATCATTCACCACAACCACAATATCGGAAACCCACCCCCGAACACTCTCCAGAGCCCGACCGATCCGGTCGGCATCAGGCCCAGAGATCATACAGACCGATATGGGGAGAGGAGCAGACATCCCCCTACTTTATCGTAACGAAGGCGGAGGACAACCTTGGGCGAATCGACTCGCAGAAGGGGCCATTTTGGTTTATGCTTTTAACTTGCGGGACAGGTGCCGGAGCGGTCTATCGGGCTCGCCTGGAAAGCGTGTGTTGGGTAAAACCAACCGAGGGTTCGAATCCCTCCCTGTCCGAACGCTAGTGAGGAGAGGGAATTCTATCCGACGGAGGCGTTATTTGGATGGGTCTCAGGGTAACGGGGGACCAATCCCTCCCTGTCCGACCCTACTACGTCCCGCAGTCGCGGGACTTCGAAGGGCTGGGAGGACAGGGTGTCTCATATCCCAGAGGGGAAGAACGGATGGCGCGGGGGCAGGTCCTAGGGGGCGCAATCTTCTCCAAGGCGTTAAATGTTTAGATTGATCGCCGAAGCCTGCATTAACAACGCGGTTGCCTTGCAAAGGCAACCCTACCTACGCGTTGAATGTTTAGGTAGGGTCCGCTTTGCAAGCGGACCGTTCGGAGGTCTTGAAGTCTACTGCCGTCCAAACATATGGCCAGTCCTTCGAATCTGCGATCAAACCTTCTCGCACTGGATTGGAATATATATAGACCCACTTCTCGCATGAACTTGCAACCGACCTTAACCGATGATCGAAGAAACCTGCTTGAAATATCAAATTCTCCCTCCACGCCATCCACCGTTTCCATCGAGCGACCACTTCGTGCATCAGTTGATTTCCCGCAAAACTTGCCAACAGATGCAAATGGTCTGGCATTAGAAGCAGAAGCTCGCACCTCCAGACGCCGAGTTGTGAGAGCCGCAAAGCCGATTGAAAGATTCCGCTAGCAGTTTTGGGGTAACAAAGTTGATTTCGGCGTCTTCGTTTGCAGCACAGGGTTATGAAATACTCAGGAGCCTCCGCCCAACCGGGAATACTGTGATCTAATTTCTTTCGCACCGCCCAACTGGAGTCCATAAAGATTAAACTGCACTTCTTCGCATGAGGTTCGGTAAAAAGTTAAAACATCATCGAAGCGATCAATCTTGAGGTTTGGGTCGGTTGCCTTGCAAAGGCAACCCTACCTAGGCTTTGAATCTTTAGGTTGAATCAGAGGCGGCGTAGGGACACACCGCCCTACCTAATTTTCAACCTACCCAAGCAAACTCGACAGGCTTTTCAACCCGTGGATCTAAACTGCGGTGAACGGGACAGCCAAGCGCAGCCGCTTCTAGAAGTTTTCTTTGGGGATGATTCCCTGGAAGTGGAATGGTGATTTTCGATTTAAGTGCCACAATTCTTCGGGGCGTATCGGTGCTCATTTCTTTGGTCGTCTCGATCTTCATGCCCTCAAGGTTGATCGAGTGTCTCTTTGCGGCAATCCCCATAATCGTAGCCATGCATGCTGCCAGAGCAGTCGCGACGAGATCCGTCGGAGAAAAAGATTCCCCTTTTCCTTCATTATCGACAGGTGCATCGGTTGATAGCTTGGCTCCCGACGGACCGTGTGTGGCCGAGCAGTGAAGCTGGCCTTCGTATGAAACGGAAATTTTTACCAAGGTTAGTTTAGCCCTGTCCTGCACCAGGGCTTCGTGCCCATCCGCCAGCAATGCCCAAGAGGAACATGATTCCAGAACCTGCTGCGGCGCCCAGCAACACTTTTAAAAGCTCGAGGGTCATCGAGCGTCTCTGGTTTTCCAGCGCCCGTTCCGTTCCTATCTTCAACTGCGCTTTTTGCGCATCCGTCTGCTGGGTCAGCTTGGTCATAAATTCCGGGCCTTTCAGCGTGGTCCGATTCTGCTGGTTAAAATTGGAGACGACTGCCTGAAGCTCGTTGGCGTCGAGCGTTTTGACCCTATCCACCGTTGTTTCCAGTTGGCGCATCTGGGCCTGACTTTGTGCGGTAATCTGCTGTTCGGCCACGACGATTAACCGATTCCCTGTGATCAAAGCCGAGGCGATCACAAGAAGGAAGCCGCCCGCATAAATAAATGGAACGTAGGAGAGAAGCTTCATCACCGTTCTCTCGATCGGCAAAGGCATGACACGCGGGAAGGCGAGCAAGACCCCTAAGGCCAAAAGAGGAACGGGGGTGCGATCCACTAACCCGGAACTAAAGCGAAAGGCTTGAAGAGCCCCACCAAAAGGGTTGCCTAATAGTTGGAAGAGCAAGTCGATGCCCGCAAAGGCCAAAAGACCATAACCAACAACGCGGATGATTTGCGGAGTAGGAGAATTAGATTTCATATCGCGGTAGCTTGCTGAAACTGAAAATTATGTCCAGAGCCAAGACATCCGCAGGGCTTATTCCTGCTTATAACTTGTTAGCCATAAACACCCTCTGCCTATTTTTCGTATTTTAAAAAAATAACGGCATCTTTTCCCAATTTGCGTAGTTTAATCCTATAGATGCTATCCACCCTCACTGCATCGGACTGGGACCGTAACAAGGCGGCCATCCTTCTGCACCGGGCCGGCTTTGGCGGGACTCCACAGGAAGTAGATGCCTTGGCCACCCTTTCCCCCACCGAAGCGGCCGATTTCCTGCTGGGACCGGCCAAGCTCCTTCCTCCTGACCCCCCCGCCTTTTTGCGGGAAAGTAGCATGGAAGAGGCTCTGAAATCAGAGCGAGTCAAAATCAACTCCCTTTCGGATCAGGCCAAGGCAGATGCAAAGAGAGAAGTCGCCCAGTATCTGCGGGCTAATCAGGGCCGCCAGATGACCGAGCTCCGCGGCTGGTGGCTCAAGCAGATGGCGGAACCTGCGAGGGCTGCGCGGGAAAAACTCACCCTCTTTCTCCACGGCCACTTTGCCACTAGTTTTGAAAAGGTCCGCAGCCCCTTCCTTCTGTATCAACAAAACTCTCTGTTTCGTGAAAAAGCCTACGGTATGTGGTCGGATCTGGTTCTGGGAGTGGCACAAGACCCAGCCATGTTGCTCTATCTCGATGGAGCCAAAAGCCGGGCAGAAGCCCCAAATGAAAATTTTGCCCGGGAACTTTTCGAGCTCTTCACCCTTGGAGAGGGAAATTATACGGAAAAGGATATCCAAGAAAGTGCCCGCGCCTTCACCGGTTGGGGGATCGGGGTGGACAAAGGGAAAAAAGGCGGCCTCCAGCGCGGATCCTATCCCTCCTTCAAAAACATGCCAAAGTGGCACGATACAGGATCGAAGACGATTTTTCGTTCGACCGGAAATTTCGATGGGGCCGATGTGATTCGTCTAACCCTTGCTCAAGAGGCAGCCCCACGGTGGATAACCCAAAAGCTTTGGCGCTTCTACGCCGGATGGCCCGCCCCCGAGCCCCTGCTACAGGAATTAGTTCGAGAGTGGCAGTCACTCAAGGGCGAGATCCGCCCATTTCTAATGGCGATGTGGACCAATCCCAATTTTTATGACCCTGTCCGTGCGGCCGACCGGGTGAAATCCCCAGCGGAGTGGCTTGTCGGGCTCTGCCGACAGCTTGGTCGCCCCCTGCCTGCTCCAGTACTATCCTCACATGCTTTAAGTCTACTTGGACAAAATCTTTTTGAGCCCCCTAATGTCAAAGGGTGGGATGGCGGAATTGCGTGGATTAACACCTCCAGCATCAGTCGGCGATACGAGTATGGTTCATGGCTGGTGGACGGTACCCAAGGGCTGCAAAAACTTTCCACTCTGAATATGGCGAAAATGGCTGGGGAAAGCGGCTTGCTGAAGATGTCTCTGCCGGAAATCAGTCCTGAGGGAGTGGTGATCCCTCATGGCATCAAAGATATCGATCCCGTCGCAAAGCAGGCTGCCACGGAAAAAATGAGGGAAACGCTGTCCCTTCCCCCCGCTTCTGTCGCTGGCATCGCGACATCGGAAGAACGGCAAAGCGGGGAAAAGCTGCTTGCTGCATTGTCGTCCCGTTTTCTTTCCGGCGAAACGATCCCCGAGGATTTGCGCGCCCGTTTCCAGCATGCAGCAGGGGACAAAATCCCCTTCACTGATGCAGCGGTTCGGAAAATGATTTTGGCCATCGTGCAAAGCCCGCTCTATCAAGTCACATGAAAGGACCCGCATGAATAACCACGAACTGAAAACCCGTAGGGAATTTCTCCGCACTGGCCTCTTGGGTGGTTCATTGTCCTGGACGTTGCCTGCATTTCTTAGCCGCACGATGCAGACTCTCCACGCCCAGGCAGATGGGGCTTTGATTCAAGGGGTGACAGGACGGGACGGAAATATTCTCGTAGTTCTACAGTTGGCAGGAGGAAATGACGGTCTCAACACCGTCATCCCGACCGGAAATGACGAATACCGAAAAGCTCGCCCAACCCTCGGGCTGACCGAGTCCAAAATTTTGCGGATCGATGCAGCGACTGGACTTCACCCCTCCCTTTCCGGCTTGGCTTCGGCTTATCAGGACGGCCATCTGGCCATTGTTCAAGGTGTTGGCTATCCCAATCCGAATCGCTCTCATTTTCGGTCCACGGAAATATGGGCTACGGCCGTTGATTCTGACAAATCTTCCACGACAGGTTGGATTGGAAGATATTTTGATAACGCCTGCTCGGGTTGCGATGCCTCAGTCGGAATCGCCGCAGCCTCCCAACTGCCCCAATCCTTCGCTGCGGCAACTCCCAAAGGAGTCCTTTATCAGGGGGGCGGTGGCACAAAAAAGAAAACTTCGAAAAAGAAAGGTTCCAACCTGTCCGATTCGGATGCCTCGATGATGTCCATGGAAGAGGATGATGCGGGCGAAGCGGGCGGATCCATCGGCATGCTTAATGGGCCTGGCAATTTAGGAAAGATGTCGGCGCTAGATTTCTTGGAACGCACCGAAATGGATGCGAAGGTTAGTCAGCAGGAGATTGCAAATGCTTCGGCCAAGGCAAAGAACTCAGTCCCATTTCCAAGCAGTCGCCTTGGTCAAAATTTTGCCATGGTTTCCCGTCTCATTGCAGGTGGAATGCCGACTCGGATCTACTATTTATCTTTGGGCGGATTTGATACCCACACCCAACAGGCCGCAGCACACGAACGGCTTCTAAAGGAAATGGGAGATGCGGTTTCCGCCTTTCTGGCCGACCTGAAAGCGCAGGGGAATCTTGGGAGAGTCACGCTGATGACCTTTAGTGAGTTCGGCCGGCGAGTGAAGGAAAATGCCAGCGGCGGCACAGATCATGGAGCAGCTGCCCCTCTCTTTCTCGCGGGTGGCGGAGTGAAGGCGGGATTGCTTGGCCAAATGCCCTCCCTCGCTCCCAAGGACCTGTTCGACGGGGACGTAAAGTACAACACCGACTTCCGATCCGTATACGCAACAGTTTTAGAAAAGCATTTGGGGGTAAAGTCTGCCCCAATACTCAAAAGGGATTTCCCAACGATCAATGTCTACGGGTAATTTTGTTTTTCCAAAACGCCGGCGTCTTCACCATATTACTCCTTGGAATATCCAAGCCCCTGAATTTTTTTTAACTGTTTGCTGCGCGCAACCAGGCGTGAATCATTTATGCAAAGACGTGCCTGCAGGCACTGTTCTTGATGCGGCACATCATTATCATTGCCGGAAACTTTGGCACTGTGAACTCATGGTTCTTATGCCAGATCACCTTCACGCGATACTCTCTGTTGGACAGCAAAAGAGCCTTGAGGCTGTTATCAAGTCATGGAAAGGTTGGACTGCGAAGGTCGCTGGAATTCAATGGCAGGATGGATTTTTTGAGCACCGATTAAGAAGTCCCAGCAGCGCTCAACAAAAGTGGCATTATGTAAATCAGAATCCTGTGCGAAAGGGCCTTGTCAAAAAGGCTGAGGACTGGCCGTGGCGATTTATGCCTGGTAGGGCGCATCATCCTTGATGCGCCGGCGGATAGATCAAAAGTAGGTCGCCTCAACCGGCGGACCAGGGATGGTCCGCCCTACCAGCCAATAAAAACCCCCGATGGGGTTGCCACCGGGGGTTTCGTCCGACTTTCGTCGTCCAAACTTTTTAGACGTCGTAGTACATGAAGAATTCATACGGATGAGGACGCAGACGTAGCGCGTCATAGTCCTTCACTCGCATTTCGACAATCGTATCCACCATATCCTTGGTGAAGACGTCTCCCTTGAGCAGGAACTCGTGATCCTTCTCGAGGGCCTGTGCCGCGCCGAGAAGTGAATCGGGAGCGCTAGGCACCTTCGCGAGCTCCTTGGGCGGGAGCTCATAGAGGTTCTTGTCCAGCGGATCGCCAGGATGAATCTTGTTTTGAATGCCATCCAAGCCCGCCAACATCTGCGCCGCACAGGCGAGATAAGGATTGGCTGCGGGATCCGGAGTACGGAACTCGATTCGCACAGCTTTCGGATTCGACGAGTAGGTCGGAATCCTGATCGCCGCGCTACGATTTCTCGCGCTGTAGGCAAAGTTAACTGGTGCTTCGTACCCTGGAACCAGCCGCTTGAAGCTGTTGGTTGTCGGATTGGTGATCGCAGTCAATGCCCGTGCGTGCTTGATGATCCCACCGATGTAGTAGAGAGCGAGTTCGCTCAAGTTGGCATAGCCCTTTCCTGCAAAGAGGGGCTTGCCGTCTTTCCAGATGCTTTGGTGGCAGTGCATCCCCGAGCCGTTATCCCCGAAGAGAGGTTTCGGCATGAAAGTGGCGGTCTTGCCGTGGCGCCGAGCGACATTGCGAACCACATACTTGTAGAGGTTCATCTTGTCGCCCGTGCGAACAAGCGTGTCGAAACGGATGTCGATTTCTGCTTGGCCAGCGGTCGCCACTTCGTGGTGTTGCCGCTCGATCTGCACACCGAGATCTTCCAGCATGAGAGTAATCTCATTGCGGATATCCTGCTGTGTGTCGGCCGGAGGAACCGGGAAGTATCCCTCTTTGTGACGGATCTTGTACCCAGTATTCGGCATTTCTTCGCGGCCGCTGTTGAAGATGCCCTCGGAGGAATCTACTTGGTAGAAAGCTCCGCGAGATGAGGAGTCATAGCGGACATCGTCAAAGATGAAGAATTCGGCTTCTGGTCCGAAGAAGGCGGTGTCTCCAATCTTAGTGCTCTGCAGATATTTTTCCGCACGAATCGCGATGCTGCGAGGATCCCGCTCATAGGTTTGCATGGTGATCGGATCGATCACGGTACAAACGAGACTGAGTGTCGGTTCCGCATTGAACGGATCGATCATGGCCGTTGCTGGATCCGGCAGGACCAACATGTCGGATGAGTTGATCGACTTCCAACCGCGGATGGAGGAGCCGTCGAAGCCCAACCCTTCCTTGAAAGTCGACTCCTCAAGTTCCGCCAGAGTCGTCGTGAAGTGCTGCCAGGTTCCGGGGATATCACAGAATTTGTAGTCCACGAGGCGGCAGTTGTTCGCCTTGGCAAAGGCCAAGACTTCTTTGCCCGATTTTGCGTTTAGATGTTTTTCACTCATTGTTTTTACTCCTTTATTGGTTGGTCGAGGTTTGCCTTAGGGCAACTCAGACCGCCTTTTCTCCCTTATCCTCCGTGCGGATGCGGATCACCTCATCCAACGGGAGGACAAAAATTTTACCATCCCCAATTTTGCCCGTCTTTGCGGCTTTCAGAATCGCCGTTATTGCTTTTTGAACGGAAGCCTCAGGCAGGACGATCTCCAGCTTTACCTTTGGAAGGAAGTCCACGGTGTATTCGCTCCCGCGGTAAATTTCAGTATGCCCTTTCTGGCGGCCGAACCCTTTGACTTCGGTGGCTGTCATTCCCTCGATCCCAGCCTCGGTCAGAGCTTCCTTTACCTCTTCAAGCTTGAAGGGCTTGATAATCGCTTCGATTTTTTTCAGTGCCATAATTTACAGTTCTTTCTTGGTTATCCCAACGTGAGGCAAGCCCACGGGGGAAGGATTGTCATACCTCCCCACCGTGGGCCTCGTCACGCCCGAAATCGATCCGTTAGATCGCTTTCGCGCCCTTGTCCTCGGTGCGGATGCGGATTGCCTCATCCACAGGAAGAACAAAGATCTTTCCGTCGCCGATTTTGCCGGTCTTGGCTGCCTTAATGATGGCGGCCGAGGCTTTTTCGACCGAGGCGGAGTCGAGAATGATCTCGAGCTTCACCTTGGGTAGAAAGTCCACCGTATATTCGCTCCCGCGATAGATTTCGGTGTGGCCCTTTTGGCGGCCAAACCCTTTTACCTCGGTTACGGTCATCCCCTCGACGCCGGCTTCATGAAGGGCTTCCTTCACTTCCTCCAGCTTGAAGGGTTTGATAATTGCTTCGATTTTTTTCAGAGCCATAAGAGTTGCCTTCTTTCTGGGGTAAACCCCGGATTAGTAGATGTAGCCCTTTTCTTCGTGATCGCTGACGTCGAGTCCTTCCCTTTCCGCTTCCGCGGCAGGTCGCAATCCCATCAACGACTTGATGACGAATGCAATCACGGTCGTTCCGACAATGGAAAGAACCAACGTCAAAGCGATCGCCTTGCACTGCTCAGCCACTAGGGTTTTGCCAACAATCTCTTTCAGATTCAGGTTGAGGTTTGCGTTCACGTCGGCCGTTGCGAGAACACCAGTCAAGAATGCGCCTAGAGTTCCCCCCACAGCGTGTACCCCGAAGGTGTCGAGTGCATCATCGTAACCGAACCATCTTTTCACACGTGTGCAGAAGAACCAGGGAACCAGCCCCGCGGCTACTCCGATGATGATCGATCCGGAGGCATCGATGAAGCCGGTAGCGGGAGTCACCACGACCAGACCTGCGACGGCCCCCGAGCAGAAGCCGAGAACACTCGCCTTCCCCTTGTCGAAATATTCTGCCACCGCCCAGACGAACGCGGCCACGCCGGTCGCCAAAGTGGTGGTCATGAACGCATTCGCGGCCACGCCGTCCGCCGCCACGGCCGATCCTGCGTTAAATCCGTACCAACCGACCCAGAGCATTCCGGTGCCGACCATACAAAGCACCATGCTGTGCGGGGGCATCGGCTCTTTGCCGAATCCCAGGCGTTTGCCGAGGATCATGCAGAGAATCAGAGCTGACCATCCGGACGACATGTGAACCACGGTTCCACCTGCAAAGTCGATGGCTTTGATCGCTGCGCCAGCGTTCCAAACTCCGTTCATCAAACCGTTGACTCCCCAAACCATATGAGCGAGGGGGAAGTAAACGATGAACATCCACGCACCGACAAACAGAAGGAGCGCGGAGAATTTAATTCTCTCTGCAATCGCCCCGATGATCAGTGCGGGAGTGATGATGGCGAACATCATCTGATACATGCTGAAAACATTTTGCGAGACCCAGTAGGCGTAATCTGTGTTCGGAGCTGATGTCACTCCCTTCAAAAAGGAGAACTCCAGCCCGCCGAGGATCGGGCTGTTAAAGCCTTTTCCAAAAACCAGACTGTAGCCTACCGCCCACCAAAGGATGGTGACCAACCCGGTGATTCCCAAGCATTGGGCCAAGATGGAGAGGACATTTTTCGAACGAACAAGTCCGCCGTAAAAAAGCGCCAATCCAGGAAGGGTCATGAACAGCACGAGGGCGGCCGAGGTCATCAACCAAGCGTTATGCCCGGGCCCCGCCACACCTACTGAAGCTGTAGTCAGCCCTTCAGGAATGTTTCCTTTTTCGTCTTTGAGTGGAGCGGCGGGATCTCCGTTTCCGAGATAGGCTTCGAGACCAGCCACCCTTTGCTCCAAGGTCGGCGCTGGGGCGTCCGCACGGACTCCGGCCAGCGACATCCAGAATACCGACAGCACCACTAACGGGCGCCATCCCAACACGTTTTGTATCGTCATACTTCCATCTCCTTTTTTGGTCTGGTTTCTATCGCCCATCAGGCGGACCTCTGAAGCAGACTCCCTCCAAGAGATCAGGTCTTTAGAAGCAGATGGCGTGCCAAGTTTTCTAAGGTTTTTTATTTCCCTTTAGCCATTAATTAATAAGGACTTGCAGATGATAGGCTCGTGCACTCTTCCCCTAATCTAGACTAATTATGGCTGTTTTTAGCCGTGGGGAGTTTTGCCGACAAAGTTTGCTTTATCCGTGGCCGCCCTTTGGGAGATCTCCCCCGCCCGGCGTAGGGAGAGAGGAATCAGCTTCCCGATTCCTCTGTTTTCGTTTCCGCCCCTTCGCCCACTGCGAATCGGGTAAAGCGGCGAACCACGATGTTTTCGCCCAGTTCCCCAATTTTGGAGGAGATGATGTCCTTCATCGTCAGATTGGCGTCCTTTACGAAAGCCTGCTCCATCAAACAAACGGTGCTGTAGTATTTTTCCACTTTGCCTGCGACGATTTTCTCAACGACGGCCTCGGGCTTGCCCTTGATCTGGGCCGCTGCCACTTCCCTCTCGTCCTTTAAAGCCTTTTCGGGAACTTCTTCTCGGCTCACATAAATCGGACTGGCGGCCGCGATTTGAAGGGTGATGTCTTTGACCAGTTCGCGGAAGTGCTCATTCTTGGCAACGAAATCCGTCTCACAATTGACCTCAACCAGTACCCCTACTTTTCCACCCAAGTGGATGTAGGAAGCGATGACGCCCTCCCGAGTTTCCCGGCCGGCTTTTTTCCCTGCAGCCAGGTTAAACTTTTTACGGAGAATTTTTTCTGCCTCCTCTGGATTTCCGTTCGCCTCGGTTAGGGCTTTTTTACAATCCATCATCCCTGCGTGGGTACGGTCGCGCAGATCTTTTACAATTTTGGGATCAATCGTTGCAGCAGTAGTCATGGGGTAAATCCTTTCAAGACGCTCTTAGGCAGTGAGAGCGGCTTCCTTGCCTTTTGAGGTGCGCTCTTTTTTCTTTTTGTCGCTCTTTTCACCCTGTTCAGCCTTTTCCGACTTCTCGGATACTGGGTGCGCAGGTCCACGCCGACGACCCTCCTCAATGGCATCTGCCATCGGTTCCATCACAGCACGGATGGAACGAATGGCGTCATCATTACAGGGAACAGCGATGTCAGCATCGTCAGGATCGGCATTGGTATCGGCAAGCGCGATGACGGGGATCCGCAAGCGACGCGCTTCCTTAACCGCAATTTCCTCCCTGGGCATATCGACCACAATCATTGCGGCAGGAATTTTATCCATTTCCAAAATTCCTGCGAGATTTCGGCCCAGCTTGGCTTTCTCCCGGCGCAGTGCGGCTGACTCTTTCTTGGGCAGAAGATCCATCGCGCCCGATGTTTCTTTGCTCTCGATACTTTTTAGTTTGCCCACACTACGACGAATCGTTGCCAGGTTGGTCAAGGTCCCGCCCAACCAGCGACCCGTGACGTAGTGTGACTTGGTTCGCTCGGCCAACTCTTTGACGACCTCTTGGGCTGGCTTTTTTGTCCCCACGAACAGGATGTGACCACCCTTGGCTGCAGCTTCACGCAGAAAGTCGGCGGCTTTTCGAACCTGCTCGGCCGTGCGAGAGAGATCGATGATATAGATTCCATTGCGTGGGCCGAAGATGAACTCTTTCATCTTGGGATTCCACTTATCGGTGCGATGTCCAAAGTGAACCCCTGCTTCAAGCAGTCGTTTCACTTCTGATTCTGTTGCGAGCATAGTCTTATTTCCTGTCCGTATATGACCCCGACTTGTCGGAGCTTCCCTTTCTAGGGAATAGGGTTTCAGTTTCGTTGTCCGCGATAGCGAACGTTGAATCCGGGCTTGGAGATAACTTTCAAAAAGAAAATTAGATCAAAGCTTTTTAAACATAGAGATTTCTAGCGCGAAGCCAAGCCTCGCGTTGCCGTGGTTCGAGCCCCAGGTGCAGGCGTGGCTCCAAGTTTAAGGCCACGTATATGGGTAACTCCCGAGATTATTTTTACATAAAATCATTGACATAGTATTTTAAGTTGTTAAAGACGATATAGATGCGAGCAATTTTACCTGTTTATGCTGCTCTTGTGGTCGCGTTATCTCTATCACAAGCTATTGCGGTAGAGTCAGTTAAGTCGGATGCTTCAAAGAAAAAGGCGCCTGAGTTGGCCCCCTCTGTTTCTTATCCCGTAAAGCGTAATATTGTTACGACCTACTTTTGGATTGGCCAGGGAGGAACTAGCATAAGTTCCACGCAAAACATCATGAGTGCATGGGATCAGTTTTGGAAAAAGAACTTCGGTGGTATTGATGCTCCAGAGGACAGGAAAGACGCCAAAAAGTTTCGTGAGGCCAGCCTTCCAGAAAAATTCGCCCCGACGTTAAACCCTTTTTACGTTGCCCTTCCCTTTAACGACATCGCTTTTCCGAAGAAGTCTCGAGAATACGTCCCGTGGTGGAGCGAGGCGGACTTTCAAAAGGATCGACTAGAGTCCCAGTGCAAGGGCCGGTGGGTCATGATCAAATTTCATAACAAGGTGTGTTTTGCACAGTGGGAAGACGTCGGCCCCCTTCGCTACGATCACGCGGAGTACGTCTTCGGCGAAGAGCGTCCGACCCGTTACTCGCGAGCGGGTTTGGATGTTTCCCCCGCTGTCAGGGATTACCTAGGGCTTAGCGGACTGGATAAAACGGACTGGAAGTTCGTTGAGGATGATCAGGTGCCTTATGGCCCTTGGATTGAGTACGGCGAGCAGGCCATTCTTTACAGCGCTATTAAGAGTCAGACCGCGAAAAAGATCCGTAAAAGTCTCTAATTCCCCTCGGGCAGAGCCTTCTTGCCCGCCCCCTATTTTCTCATCGCCCACACTGCCAGGGCGGAGATATCCGATGGATTCACTCCTGAAATTCTCGCTGCCTGACCGAAGGTTCTCGGCCTAACTTCCTTTAACTTCGCACGGGCTTCTTTTTTCAAACCCACCACACTCTCGTAATCGAAGTTCTCGGGAATATTTTTTCCCTCCATCTCTTTCAAGGTCGCAATCCGATCGATATCGCGGGCGACGTAGCCCGAATATTTCACATCTGCTTCAACTGCCTCCGCAATCTCCCCAGGCATGCGTTGAAACTCCTCGGGTAGGTTGTTCCATGATATCTCGGGTCGACGCAGCCAATCCTCCAAAGTCTTACCCTCTCGCCGAGATGCGGTTAACCGGGCGCGGCATGAATCGATTTGGGCCCTTCTCTCTTTCGTTCGACGAACCCGCTCGGCAGAGGCCAACCCCAACTCCCCTGCCCTTTCGGTCAGTCGCAAATCGGCATTATCTTGGCGGAGAAGGAGGCGATACTCTGCGCGAGAGGTGAACATTCGATAGGGCTCTCGAGTTCCCTTTGTGACTAAATCGTCGACCATCACTCCTATATATGACTCGTGGCGACCAAGCCTCCACGGCTCCGCCCCGCGTGACGCCAAGGCCGCGTTAACTCCCGCCAAAATCCCCTGCCCCGCCGCCTCCTCGTAGCCAGAGGTTCCATTCAGCTGCCCCGCAAAGTAAAGCCCTCGGACCAATTTCGTTTCCAAGCTTGGCCAGAGCTGAGTTGGCGGACAGAAATCGTATTCAACGGCATATCCCGGCCTCAAAAACTCAGCCGCCCCGAGGCCTGGAATCGAGTGAATCATCTCTACCTGAACATCAAATGGAAGACTCGTTGAGCATCCGTTCACGTAGAACTCGTTTGTATGCCTTCCCTCGGGCTCTAAAAATATCTGATGCCTCTCCTTGTCTGGAAACTTAACAATCTTATCCTCTATAGATGGGCAGTATCTTGGCCCAACTCCTTGAATGACACCGCAATATAAAGGAGATCTAGACAGGTTTTTGCGTATTATCTGGGCCGTTATATCGCTCGTATAGGTAATCCAGCATGGAATTTGTTCCACGTGGAACAGGCCGTCTTTCCAGTGGTTGAGGCTGAAAGTGTGATCCTCCCGGTGATCGATCGAGTCGACCATGAAGCTGAAGTTTGGTGGCGGGTTGTCGCCATTCTGTGGCTCAAGTTTTGAGAAATCGATGCTCCGCTTATTTAGCCTTGGAGGGGTGCCTGTTTTTAGTCTCTCGACCTGGAATCCCAGCTTTCTGAGCTCATCTGAAAACCCGCTTGAGCCATCGCCCATTCTGCCGCCGGCAACGTTCCGATCTCCAACATGCATTAAAGCCTTTAAGAATGTTCCTGTAGTCAAAACGATTTTCTTTGCGTTAAGGCGAACCCCTAGGTTGGTAACAACGGCCCTGACCTCGCCATCTTCGACGATTAGCTGGGCAATCTGACCCTGCTTAAGGTCCAGGTGGGGCTGATTTTCAAGAGCGAACTTCATTCTGAACTGATAGGCTTTCTTGTCGCACTGCGCTCGGGGGCCTCTTACGCTTGGCCCCTTGCTTGAATTTAACATTCGCATCTGAATTGCTGTGGCATCGGTATTGATGCCCATTTCACCACCGAGCGCATCGATTTCGCGAACGATGTGGCCCTTTGCCAGACCGCCGATGGCTGGGTTACAACTCATCTGGCCGACGGTGTCGAGATTCATCGTCAGAAGAAGGGTTTCACATCCCATTCGAGCGGACGCGAGAGCTGCCTCTATCCCAGCATGGCCAGCCCCAATCACGATTACATCGTAATTCTTGGGGAAGACAAAATAGGATGAGGAGCCCATAAAAGGTTTGCTAGATGGCGGGTGAGGGGAGGCGATCGGTAAAGATAGTCTTTGCCGCAGGAAGTCGGCCTGGGTGCTTCGCCTCGGAGTTCGGGAGTCCTACCGGCAAAACAAGCGCAATCGCCATGTTTTTATCTCCTTCAACACCAATAATTTCCTTAACTTTAGACTCATCCCACCCGTTAATATAGCAGGTGGAGTAGCCTTTTGATTGTGCGGCGAGGGCAAGGGTGGTTGCCATAATCATCGCATCTTTAATAGCGTATTCGCGCTCCCTTTCGGCCAAGCCTTTCTGAAAGCTTGGGGCATTATCGCGAATCCAATCCGCAAATTTTTGGGGCCAAGCTCCTGAGGCGACTCCTGTACCAAGAATCTCGTCCATATGTTTTTCCCAGCCTCGAATTGAAACGGAGAAAACAAATGTGACTGGGGCTTCGAGAATCTGTTTTTGCCCCCAAGCCGCAGCGGAAAGAGCCTCTTTCTGGGCCATAGAGCGAATCATAACAACTCGAGTGGGCTGAAAGTTCCACGAGGAGGGAGCATCCTGCATCAAGGAGAGAAGCTCCTGCAGAACACCCTCTGGGATCGGGTCGTTCTTAAAAGATTTTATACTACGCCGGGCACGGATCGATTCAGCGGTTGTAAGTTCGGATTTGTTCATCACGAAACAGTATCTGAAAAGACCCAAAAATGAAAGCTGGGGGGGACTGCCCCTTGGAGGCCAAGCCCGGTGTTATTGTGCTGTGAAAAGCTCTTCGATCGTGTGGAGATCGGCGTGTTCGGACTGAATAGACCAGAGCTTTGCGTAAAGACCGCCCGAGCAAATCAAAGACTCATGATTTCCGAGCTCAAGGATTCGTCCTGCATCCACGACTGCAATTTTGTCTGCCTTACGAACGGTCGAAAGCCTATGAGCAACGACAATGCTGGTTCTGCCAGCGAGAAGATGATCTAGGGCCATCTGAATCTGCTTTTCGGTTGCTGTATCCACGCTGGCGGTAGCCTCATCGAGAATGAGCACGGGCGGATCCTTAAGCAAAGCTCGTGCAATGGAGAGACGTTGGCGTTCCCCTGCGCTCAATCGAACCCCCCGCTCGCCGACTTTTGAATTCCACCCATCTGCCAACGCTTGGACAAAGTCTAGGGCGCAGGCGGCACGCAAAACCTTTTCAATCTCAATATCCGTAGCATGGGGTTTTCCCAACTCAAGGTTTTCACGAATCGTTGCCTGGAACAAAAAGGGCTCCTGAGTCACGACTCCTACCTCATGACGTAAATCCTTAAGGGAAATTTGGGGCAGGGGGACTCCGTCCAGCAGAACCTCTCCGCTCGTCGGATCGTGAAACCGAGCCACAAGTGTAGCGAGCGTAGTTTTTCCGGCTCCTGTTGGCCCGACAAGGGCGAGGGAAGTGCCAGCGGGAATTTGGAGATCTATGCCGTGCAAAACCTCTCTGCCCGTTCGGTAGGTGAAGTGAATATTTTTGAAAATGACCTCCCGAGCCGAACCTTCACGAGGCGGCAAAGCGCGTAATGGGGAAGTGGTAATATGACCGGGTTCAGGCTCTGCATCTAAAATTGCAAACACGCGTTCCCCTGCGGCTCGTCCCGCTTGAATCAGCTGATTCAAGCTGTGAAGCCGGCCCACAGGTTCGTAGAACATTCCCACATAAAGCAAAAAGGCTACGAGCTCTCCGACTGCCATTTTCCCTTCGAGAACCGACCTTCCCCCTACCCACAGAACGAGACATGTTCCTGCCGCGGCAAACCATGCCATAGAAGGGGAGTAAAACGCCCAGGCCTTCATAATCCCCAAAGAGGCGGTGCGAACGTCTTGTGCAACTTTTTCAAAGCGATTCGCGCCTTCTTCAAGCCAACCATACGTTTTGATCTGCCTCATACCTTGAAGGTGATCCATTAAGAGGGAATTCATGGCCGAGGAGGCTTTTCGCTGGACCCGATAACGAGGGTGCGCCGTCAGGGTGTAGTACAATGCACCCGCGGCGAGAAAGGGGATAGGCGCCAAAGACCAGGCGGCGAGAAGGGGATCGATTCGAAAAAGAATGATACCGACGCCGAAAAGCTGAAGGAAGGCGATCAGGCCTTGTTCGATTCCGTCGATCAACATTCGCTCCATATTCATCACATCTTCGCTCACCCGAGTGAGAAGATCCCCGCTGGAACGGTGATCGTACCAAGAGGTAGAAAGGCGCTGAAAGGCGGTGTAAAGATCCCGTCGAAGATCGAGAATCACCTTCTGCTCAAAAAGATTATTGAGGAGGATTCGGAGAGCATTTAGCCCGTCGCGGCCGAGAAAAACCAGGAGGAGGAGCCCGACCAACCAGGGGAGCCTGTCTCCTTGGCCTTTGGCGATGACGTCATCAATCAGAACTCCCGTGAGGCGGGGATAAACTAGCCCCAGCAACGTCGAAAGAAGGGCCGCAGAAATCGTTCCAATTGCATATCCAGGATATTTGCGAAGGTAGCTGGCAATACGCAGGGCAGTGGACATGGGTCGAAAGAGTAGCCCGATCCGCTCGGGTAGCCAATGAGAGAGGAAACTAGGCGGCTTGGGCGAGTCCTAAAGTTTTCAAAAGAGCGCGATCGTCCGACTCCTCGGGGTTGGGTGCGGTCAGGAGTTTGTCTCCAAAAAAGATGGAGTTTGCGCCTGCGTAGAAACAGAGCGCTTGGGCTTCGCGGGTCAGAACCGTGCGACCCGCACTTAGTCTGATTCGAGCCCTAGGAAGGGCGATTCGGGTCGTGGCGATGAGTCGGACCAGCTCGAACACATCAACGGGTTTTTGGTCTGCGAGGGGAGTGCCCTCTTGGGGCATGAGACAGTTGATCGGAACACTTTCAGGGGAGGGGTCAAAACCACATAGAACTTCGAGCATTTTAAGGCGATCGTCCTCCGTCTCTCCCATCCCAAGGATGGCTCCACAGCAAACTGCCATACCCGCTTTTTGCACGGAGCGAATTGTCCTTAGGCGATCTTCAAAAGAGTGAGTCGTAACGATGTTGCGATAGTGGTCAGGGGAGGTGTCGAGGTTGTGATTGTAGGCGGTCACTCCGGCATCTTTGAGTTGGCGGGCAGCCTCGTCGGTGAGTTGGCCCAGTGTGACACAAACCTCCATGCCAAGCTGTTTCACGTCCCGCACGATATTAAGAACTGACTCGAACTTGGCCTCGCCTTCGCGAACCCCCTTCCACGCCGCCCCCATACAGAAGCGCCCAGCGCCTGCAGCTTTGGCCTCGCGCGCTTCCGCTAGAACCGCATCCCGCTCCATCAGTAGTTGGGCTTTTATCCCTGTTGTGTAGCGCGCACTTTGGGCGCAGTAACCGCAGTCCTCACTGCAACCCCCCGTTTTGATACTCAGCAGGCGACACAGTTGAACCCCTTCTTTTTCGGCCCAATGCTCTCGATGAACAGCGCGAGAGTTGTCCAAGAGGGTGAAAAGAGGCTGACGATAGATTGGGGAAAGCTGGGAAAAGAGTTTGGGGGTATTTTTGCCAAGAGAAGCCATCCCGTGAAGGTGGCGAAAAGCTGGGATAAGGTCAAAAACTGATTGCGTACAGGGGCCATGAGAGGAGAATTAACCAATGACAAAACAGATTAAATTCACACTGCTTCTTGTGGCCTTACTCGGGCTTCATGCTCCCTTGTCGGTCCGTGCGGACTACTTTGGCAAACTGGAGCCCCGACTCATTCAGGTAACCAACGGAAAAAAGAGTGACTATAAAAAACCCTCTACCAGTCCAAAATATGTCGCCATTTACTACTCGGCGCACTGGTGTCCTCCCTGCCGGGCTTTCACCCCGAAACTTGTGGAGTGGTATAAAGAATTCAAGCCGAAGCATGAGGATTTTGAGTTGGTGTTTGCAAGTAGCGATAAATCGGAAGAGGCCCAGATCGAATATATGAAAGAAACGGGCATGCCGTGGCCTGCCATGAAGTTTGGAACCAGCAAAGGCCCGGAGGTTGGAAAGTATGCAGCGAGCGGAATCCCTTATTTGGTTTTGATCGACCAGAATGGCAAGGACCTAACAGGGCAAAAAGATAACGAGTGGCAACATCCTCAAGGAGTTCTTCCCAAGATTGAAGAGATTGTTGGAGGCAAAAAGTAGTGCGTCACGTTTTCTCCCTGTGCCTTTTGCTGGCCTTACCCGTTGCTGCTTGGTCGGAGAGCTACGCTGATTATGTGGCCAGTCATAAGCGGATCCAGAAGATGGTCAATCCGATGAATGTGCCTGTCGCAAATGCCCTGAATGACCAGTGGGATGCAAACCCACAATATGCCAACCCGAACGACCGAGTTTCGACTCCTGGACCTAAAAAATTCTATATTAAGTCGTCCCGTGACGATCAGGGGCGGGTGACCTGCATTCCAAGGCCTAGATAGTTCCCCACGGGGGTAAACCTCCCGAATCGTTCAAGGCCATGACAAAGCTTGGTCATCCGACGAATTCTTTCTGCCTGAGGACGGCGGGTTAGCCAACGAGGCATTTCAGGCTCAGGCAAAGCAGAAAGCTCCCAGGGGTGGAAATAGAGACAAAGGAGTCCGTCGTGCTGGAGAACTTGCGAACACAAAGCCAAGTAGATGGGCAAAGGCAAAATATGGAAACTGGCCCAAAACAGGGGAAAGCGGATTCCTGGCAAGACTGCGGCAGGGACTTCCCAAAGCGAACCGATCTGAAACGGCCGACGCGGTTCCCGCCGGTGATCATACCGACCCGGAATCCAAGTCGGGTTCAGAGATGCATCATAACGAAATCCAGCCTGGGTAATCTCCTCTTTGTTGATTTTTCGAAGCCGTGGAGAACGAAAGCCCACCACCCCCTTACCGGAAATCTCTTGTAAAAGGGTGCGGCTGCTCAAAAGTTGGAGATCGTCTCCCAGACGGTGAGACCACCCGTGGGAAGCGATCTCATGGCCTCGCGCCGACGTTTCACGAAGAAGTTCGGGAGCAAACTGAGCGAGCCGGGCGGTACAAAACGTCGTACCTGGAAATTTCCACTCCTTAGTAAGGCCCAGCCACTCCTCCCAAATTTCCCGTCCCCGGCTCAATCCGTGATCGGTCAGGGGAGGGGCTCCAAAATCGGCCGGTGCGTCATACTCCTCAACATCCCACGTCAGGAGGATGGAGTTCATTCGCGAAAGCGGTAGGCCCCCGTCCACGACCACCAACGGATCAAAAGAAGCTCCTTGAAACATCCAAGAGAGTCGCAAAGAAGCTTCACGCGGGAGGTCTTGTAGGTGTGCCGGGCTGAGACCTGAGCAGGGATCTGTCCCACGCGCAGGCCGAGCTTGCGACACAGGTAGAGAAGTTCCACATCGAAGGCAAAGTCGGTAAGCTTTTGTTTTGCGAAGAGCCGTTCGGCTGCTTCGCGTTGAAACCCCTTCAAGCCTGCTTGGGTATCTGGGTAGTCGATTCCAAGGAGATAACAGGCCAAGCGGTTAAATCCCCACCCCAAAAAAGCTCGTCGGGCAGGCAGGCCCCCGTGTGCCTGTGGGGCCATGGAACGAGAACCAATGACCACATCGTAGTCGTTGAGGGACTCCGCCAGCGGAGTCAGGTGGTCGATCGAATAAGCCAAATCTCCATCCATAAACATCAGGCGCTCCTCCTTGGCTCCTTGAAACCCTTGCCGTATTGCCATCCCTTTGCCGCCATTTTTAGGCAGGATTTTTACTTCTGCATTTTTGAGTGGTTTCAACTGCTGCTTGAAGGCGTCCCCTGTACCATCCTTGGACCCATCATCGACAACGACCACCCGTAATTGCGGATTTGTACGGATCGCTTCCTCCAAGACTTCAGAAACATCCTTCACGAGATGTCTTTCGTTGTAAACTGGAACGACGAGCCTCTGGTTCAGGGTCGAATTCATGAAGCAGGGGGCTACGCTAACAGACCTTATTATCTCAAGGCTATGGAATTAGTAATGCAAATATATCTATGTAATTAGACTGTGTGGCCAGCGCGGCGCTGCAGTATCAAGGGCTGCTTTTAGAACAACTTTCGCAAAAGATTTTTAAGATTTCGGCTTTCGTAACGAGCCGTCCACCTCTTTAACTCAAATAGGGGGGTATTAGGCAAATTGACGCCGCGGTGCATTGTGACGGCGGTTTTGAATCCGGCCTCACGAACCAGCTCAACAGTAGTTTGATTATAGTCTCCATAGGGATAGGCGAAATGGTCCATAGGAAGGCCGAAGCGATCTTCCAACTTTTTTTTGCTCGCGAAGATTTCTTCCTTGGCCTGATCGCGCGAAAGAAAGGAAAGTCGAGGATGAGTACAGGTGTGGGCGCCAATCTGATTACCTGCAGCCAGCCACTCACGAACCTGCGACTCGTCCATTAGGGGATCCGCCTCTCCACCCTCCCGCGCTTCCCAATCACTCGTTTGGCCGAGCCGATCTGCCACAAGATAGTTGATGGCTTGGACCCCGACTTTTTTCATCAAAGGAACAGCTTCGATCAGGTTGCTCACAAAGCCGTCGTCAAAGGTGATCGTGATTGTTTCTTTTTGTGAAAAAGCAGAACAACCAAGAAAAGAAGCGGTTAGGCCTGCCTGCTTAATTTCACTCATCTGACGCAAAAAGAGTTTTGGCTCCAAATAAAGACCCTTGATCCGAGCCTGTTTCGGGGGCGGAGCAATCTTATGATAACAAAGAATCGGGTGTCCCTCTTGAAAAAGACCCCGAAACGGGGCGAGCTCGGTGTAGTAGTCGGGCAGAGTCATGCGCCTTAACTTATAATTTTTCGCCCAAGGCCGCGAGTACGGCTTGCGCCACCTCTTGGGGTGTAATTAGCGACAAGCAGAGGGGTCGACTTTCAAAGCACTTATTTTGACCTGTCTCGTTACACGGACATTTTTTTATGAGAGCACGATGCTTCGAACCGCGAGGAACCCAACCTGGTCGACCGACCGACTCACGAAAAAGAGAGACCGTGGGTTTGCCGAGCGCCATAGCCAGATGGAGAACACCCGAGTCGAGACCCACATGCAAAGTCGCGCGCTCAAGAAGAGCGGCCAACCGGGGCATCGGCATGGGATTGAAAAAGATTTGAAGCCTTTCATCCTGAACTAATGAAACGAGATCGGATTGTCGGGCGATTTCCCGCTCCGACCCGGACCCGGTAGAAACAAACTTGGTTTGCGGCGATTTCTTCCAAACCTGCCGGAGGGTTTCCGCCCAGAAATCGAGAGGCCACTCATTCAGGGGTGAGCTGGCGGCGCTGATCGAAAAATGGATAGTTGAGACGGAGATCTGGCTCGTGGCCCACGAGTGATCATCCAATGGAATCTGCCACGCCCAACCTGGGTTGCTCCCCAACCAACCCAACTCCTGAAGGACAGAGAGTCTTTGTATATACACGGGGTTCGCTCGGTCCCTCTGGGAGATCGTCTGGGTGAGCCGGCTTCTCGCAAACCAGGAGTTTCGACCCGTGAGATGGGCGATGCGATCACGGGCGCCACTCCAGCCTGAACAAAAAAGATTTCGGTCTGAGCCCACAAAGGATATTGCCCCGTCATACTTCTGCGCGCGGATATCCCTAAGTGTTTCTAAGTGCCGCCAGGGAGGGGGACTAGGTTTGCGAAGAGGAACCACCCACGCTCGATTCACATCGGGAACCATTCGAAGGAGGTCTTGGCCGACATTTGTAGTCAGGACATCCACCTGCGCCCCAGCTTGGGCGAGTGCGCGTATCGCGGGGATTGAGTGGACGGTATCACCCAAAAAACCAAGGTCTACTAGCAGGACCTTTTTCCATGAGGGAAGGGGCATAGGGGTAGTTTCGGGCAGAGATCAGAAATGGCCAACCCAGAAACGCCGTCTTGGCCGAATCGAAAAAATGGAACAAGATCCTCGAGATGCGAAAAAGCCCGCTTCCTTATGTGTTTGAATATGCGAGCAATTTGAAGGCCGACCCCAAAAAGGTGTTCGCCTTTCATCTTGAGCCCAAAAACATCTCCCGTGTGAGCCCGAGCTGGATTCGCGTGATTTCTTTGGAGTCTCCCAGCCCGATTGTTGAGGGATCCAAGATTCGACTCCGCGTCGCTTCCTTGGGCATTCCACAGTCGTGGGAGGTGACGGTTCGGGTGGTAAACGATTTTTCGGGGACACCGGGTTGCGCCCGCATTTTAGATGTGGCGGACAAAAGTCCTTTCCCGCTCTGGCGCCATCTTCACGAGTTTTGGGCTGCGCCAGACGGCACAACGGGGTTGGTGGACCGGATTGAGTTTCTTCCTCCAGGGGGAGTGCTGGGACGCCTCCTCCTACCTTTCATCCAAAAGTTTTTTCTCGTTCTATTTCGTGCACGGCACGAGGCCACCCGCAAGATATTCGAAATCTCTTAAGCCGGTCGAAGAATGTGTTCAACGGGCCCAATTTTTGCCCAGTCGACGGCGACAGATTGTTTTAGAAATGTTTTGTGGCTGACGTAACTCACTTTGCCGGTTCGAACCCCGTGTTCATGGACGAGGCGGGTTGTTTTTACATCGAAGCAGCAGTATTCAGCCACCTTGGCCTGTTGGCCCTCTCTCCACCACTGAATCGCCTCCATCCCTGAGGCGGTTTTTTTTACTCCACAAGTTGCCTCGGCCACCGCATCCAATCCGACGCGATGTTTGATCCTTTCTTCGATACTGACCATGAGGTCGAGGGTGGGAACGGCAGAAAAATCGAATACGGAGTAAGCCGCCAGAACTGTATAATCAAACCGTAACACATTAAACCCGACGACGAGATCGGCCCTGCGCAGGTCGGCGATCAGACGATCCACATCTTTCTCCAAATAAATTTCATACTCGCCCTTGGCGGAGTGGTAGAGGACTGCCACGGAGATGCCCATTCGATCGATATGACCCCAACCGCCGACCTCGGCTGCGCTTTTCTGCGTTTCCAAATCGAAATAAACAATGTTGCCCATGCCTTTTTAGGAAATCGCAGGTTGGGCGGAAAAGGCAACCGCTTTTCACCACTTAGGTTTGGCTTGTTATTTTAGCTCCCCGAGGTTATAACGACAGGCTATGACTGACTCCAGATTAGCAAGACAGACGGCAGAACGGTTAATTGGTTCACGGGCTCAACTCCTCAAATTCAGCTGTTTGCTGGGTTTTGACGGCTTCTTGGACTCCATTCTTCAGGTGGTAGACCAGCGTCAAACAGCCACGAAATATCTCCCTTTTACCTCCGTAAAGCCTTTCGCGAAGCGCTTGAGCGAAGCCGCAGGCAAAAGTGCCAACTTTGAAGTCGTCCCGACCATGGAAAAAATCGGGGGGAACGGACCTTTAATGGCCTTTGCCATGTCGACCCTCGGGGCGCCCGTGGAATACATGGGCATGTGCGGATTCCCAAAACTTCACCCTGTTTTCACTGAATTTGCAAAACGCGCGAAGGTTCACTCTTTTGCCGAACCTGCCCTAACATCGGCTCTCGAGTTCAATGACGGAAAAATCATGCTCGGCCAGCTGGCCTCCGTTCAGGACGCCAACTGGGAAACCATCCAGTCCCGTTTGGGCGACAAGCTTGTCCAGAAGCTGTGGTCTTCCGCCTCATTTGTCGGAATGGTCAACTGGACGATGCTTCCTCATATGTCGGCCATTTGGAAAAAGCTGCTGACTGAGTACAAGCCCGTGAAACCCGGGAAACGGAAGCAGCTCTTTTTTGACTTGGCCGATCCCGCGAAGAGAATTGAAGCCGACCTGTTGGCGGCCCTCAAAATTATCGCCGAGTTTCAGGCTGAAAATGATGTAACTCTGGGAATGAATGAGAGCGAGGCCCTTCATGTGGCCAAAGTTCTGCGGCTAAAGGGCGCCACAAAAAATCCCAAAGCGTGTGCTTCCTTGGCAGGAGCCATTCGGGAGAAAATGGGAATTCAGGTTGTGGTCATTCACCCCATCGAATACGCCTGTGCGGCCGATGCCGAAGGGGAAGTGTTTGTAACCGGTCCCTATACCTCCAAGCCTAAGATCAGCACGGGTGCAGGAGACCATTTCAACGCAGGATTTGCCATCGGACGCCTTCTCGGATTGGGATTACCCCACTCCCTACAGTTGGCGGTCGCAGCCTCCGGATTCTACGTTCGCCACGGGAATAGCCCGAACCGCGAACAGTTAGTCCGCTTTTTACAAACACTGTAAGAGGAGGGGCGATAGCCCAAACTGGGTTGGTCTCTTAACGGCTTCTCAAGAGCTGAATATCTAAATTCAGCTTACCCTCGGGCCTTTTTATACATCTCGAGTGTGCGCAGCCGCTCGACCGAGTGATCTACGATCGGCGCAGGATACTTTAAGGAGTCTGCCTCGGGAACATACTGCGCGATAAATTTTCCCTCGGGATCGAATTTTTCCGCCTGGCTCGAGGGATTAAAGATCCGGAAGTAAGGTTGCGCATCCGTTCCTGTTCCCGCCGCCCACTGCCACCCTCCGTTATTTGCCGCAAGATCGCCGTCAAAAAGCTTTTCCATAAAGTAGCGCTCGCCCCACTGCCAAGTAACGAGCAGGTCTTTCGTCAGGAACGAGGCCACAATCATTCGGAGGCGATTATGCATCCAGCCCGTTTGATTCAGCTGCCGCATCGCAGCGTCCACAATCGGATAGCCCGTTTGGCCTTCACACCAAGCCTGGAACCTGTCCTTTCGATTCTCCCACTCGATTTTGTCATACGCGGGGCGAAAGGATCCGTCTACCACATGAGGAAATTCCCAAAGAATCTGCTTATAAAAATCCCTCCAGATCAGTTCGCCAATAAATACATCGATCTGTTTTTTCGCGGCAGGGTCTTCGGCACGGGCACGGCGCGCAGCGGCCAGAACCGTTCGCGGGGATAGCGTTCCAAAACGCAGATGCGGGGACAGGTGAGAGGTGGTGTCCTTAAATGGGTAGTTCCGCGTGTCCTGATATTTGAGAATATTTTTGCCGATAAAAGTCCGAAGAAGCTCTTGAGCGCTCTTCTCTCCCGCCGGCGGGACCGGAATATCGCATTTTGGAAGCCCCAGATCCTCAAGGGAGGGTAACGGAATGCCCTTTACACCGGGTACCCCTTCGATTTTTTTGGGGCGAGTGAAGGGATCCTGAGGGCGCTTCGCCAACCATGAGTTAGAAAATGGGGTAAAAACCGTGTATGGACCCCCTGCTATTCTCTGAACAGAGCCCGGAGGATGAATGAGTAGATCATCACAGGCAAAAACCTCGATCCCTTCCTGCTGAGCCATAGCAGCAACTTTTTCATCTCTTTTGCGGGAATACGGCTCGATGTCCTTATTAAAGAAGAGCATTTTTGCTCCTGTCTCCTTGGCCAAAGTTCGCAAAACGCCAGCAGGGCTCCCTTTCCGTAAAATCAGGGGCGCCCCAAGTGTATTTAAATTGGCGGCGAGGCTTTCGAGGCAAGCGAGAAGGAAGGCTGTCCGCCTAGCGACACCTTTTTTGTCGGACAAAATGCCGTCATCGAAAATAAAAATGGGGACAATCGGGGTCTGCTTTTCACACGCTTGATGAAGTGCAGCGTGGTCAGAAACACGCAAATCGCGACGAAACCAAACAAGTGCGGGCGCGCGGTGCATATTTTTTTCTAGCGCGCGGCGAATAACTTCGCACGCGCAAAGAATTTTTTTGCTATTTTTCCCTCGAGAAACTCTTTTTTTATGCGCCGTTCATTTGTCAAGCGAAGTCATTCACAAATATTTTCGATTAAAATTAAAATTCCTCTTGCGGGATTTTTTTCTGTGGCGAATGATTCCACCCCGCTAACCAAAAAAGGAAATAAAAACAAATGAGCAATCCTCCAGAAATTTGGGTCAAAGTTTGCCGCGAACTTGAAAAAGTCATCACCCCTGACGCACTCCACCGATGGTTCTCGTCGATCGTCCCGATCAGCTACGAAGCCGGTCGTCTCGTCCTCGGGGTAGAGAACGCCATCTACCAGTACTGGATTGAGGAAAATTACCTCAACCAGCTTCGCGAATGTGCCACCCTTGCCGTTGGGCGGGAAGTTAAGATCAGTTTTGATGTTGTGGGATCAAAAGATCGTCCGACTCCAGGCGCAGAAGAGCATCTCCTTCAAGCAGAAGGAAAAGAAAAGTCGAAGCCCCTTTCTGGCGAGTTGGTAAGCCGTTATACCTTTGAGTCCTTTGTCGCGGGCGTAAACAGCCAGTTTGCCCATGCTGCCGCCACAGCTGTGGCGGATGCCCCAGCCCGTACCTACAACCCTCTTTTCATCCACGGTTCTGTTGGATTAGGGAAAACCCATCTCCTCCACGCAATTGGCCACCGGATTATGCAGAAAAAGAAGGGCGCAAAGATTGTTTACGTTACCTCAGAACAGTTTACGAATGAGTTTATCTCCGCCATCCAACATGGTGAGCTCGTGAAGTTCCGTCGCCGCTTCCGCCAGGCTGACTGCTTGCTGATTGATGACGTTCAGTTCTTTTCGGGTAAGGACCGTTCTCAAGAGGAGTTCTTTCACACCTTCAACACCCTTTTCGATGGAAACCGACAGATCGTCCTATCCAGTGACAGCCCTCCGGGAGATGTCGCCAATCTGCAAAAGAGGCTCGTTTCCCGCTTTGAGTGGGGTCTGAGCGCAGAGTTGCAATCTCCTGACATCGAGACTCGTCTGGCCATTCTTCGCAAGAAGACCTCCACCATGCAGGTTCGCTTGGGTGAGTCGGTCCTTCACTTTATTGCGGAGCGGGTCAAAACGAATGTGCGTCGCCTGGAAGGGGCTCTCAACCGCGTTGCGGCTTGGGCTGCCTTGCATGA
>JBIKTM010000026.1:0-18721 GCA_044348085.1 Methylacidiphilales bacterium
GGTTTTCTTTATATTTTTTCCCGATTCAGCCGAGAGCTGACCCGCTTCCACGGCCCGTTCTACTTTTTGAATCCCTTCTGTACTCACCATGCTCCGTTCTACCTATTTTCTAACGCCTAGGCGAGATTCCACTCCTAAGTTTCTCTCGCCCTCTTTACCCAGTTTCCGCTATGCCCATCCAATGCGACTTCGCTGGTTTGTCCGAGGAGATCTCGATGGCCTTGTCGGTCTCTTCATCGATAACCTTCTTCTTCTTTTTCTAATTCTATCTCTTGTCCCCCCCGTCTGCGGTATTCCCATCGAGATCGTCGTGTCCCACATCCTTCCCGCCTCTGCTCTCTCCATTCTCGTGGGCAACCTCTTCTACGCCTGGCAAGGCCGTTGCCTCGCGCTACGGACAGGCCGCGAGGACGTCACCGCCCTCCCCTTCGGCATCAACACCGTCAGCCTCATGGCCTACCTCTTCCTCATCATGGGTCCCCTCTGGCAACAAACCCATGACGCTGACCTCGTCTGGAGCGCAGGCATCTTTGCCTGCTGGGTCGGCGGGATTCTTGAACTCCTCGGCGCCTTCCTCGCCGATCCCCTCCGCCGCTGGCTACCCCGCGCTGCACTCCTCTCGCCCCTAGCTGGCATCGCCCTCACCTTTATTGCTATGCCCTTCGTTTTCAAAATCTATGCCAACCCCGCCATCGCCCTTTTCCCCATGCTCCTAGTTCTGTTCGCTTATGCAGGAAAAATACGCCTCCCTGGTGGCATCCCGTTCGGACTAGCCGCAATTATCCTGGGCACCCTCGGCGCTTGGCTCCTGCAACTTTTTGGCCTCGCCCCTACCCCACCTACCTCTCCCACATCCCCTCTTGGCTTTCACTTTCCTCATCCTGCTTTCGATAAACTCATCACTTTTTTCCAACGCGAAGGCGCAGGGGCCTTCTTCTCCGTCATTTTTCCCATGGCCCTCTTCAATGTCATCGGCTCGCTCCAGAATCTAGAAAGCGCAGAAGCCGCAGGGGACCGTTACGCCACCCGCTCCTCCTTATCCGTCAACGGACTCTCCACCATGATCGCCGCCTTCTTCGGTAGCCCTTTTCCCACCACCATCTACATCGGCCATCCAGGATGGAAAGGGATGGGCGCTAGAACAGGCTACTCCACCGTGAACGGAATCCTGATCGCCGCTCTATGCCTAACGGGCGCCACCGGACTTGTTCTCCGCTTTATTCCACTCGAGGTCACCCTCGGCATCCTTCTCTGGGTCGGTATAGTCATCACAGCCCAAGCTTTTTCCGATACTCCCACCAAACACTCCCTCGCCGTCGCCGTCGGACTCATCCCGTGCCTCGCAGGTTGGGCCGCACTCATTGTCGAGACGGTCGTGCGCGCAACGGGCATGCCCCTGGACGCAGTCGCGTCAAAAACGGGCGGAGACTTAGTGCTTTCTGGTCTTTTTTCTCTTGGTCAAGGATTCCTCTTATCCAGCATCCTCCTTGCGGCCATGGTGGCTTTCGTCATCGACCACCGTTTCCTCGCCGCCGCCGGCATCGCGCTCCTAAGTGCATTTCTGTCTCTTACCGGCTTGATTCACGGAGTCGCCATCACCCCAACAGGAGCCCAAGCCCTTACCGGTTGGTGGATCTGCCCGTCCTTCACACTCGCCTATGTGGCCACAAGCCTTGTTCTTGTCGGACTATTTTTTCTCAATCGGGGCAAGCCCTACCAAGCGTCCCACCCATAACGGTTTTTCACCTAGCAGAACCGCCTCCTTAAAATAAACGAAGAATGAAAACTCCCCCCAAATATCTTTGCCAACGCTGCACCAACTGTTGCCGCTGGCCAGGGGACGTAAAAGTCTCTGAAAAGGAGATCACCGCCATAGCCTCATTCCTGAAAATCGAGGAAGCCGAGTTTATCGGAACCCACACCCGCCTTCGCTCCGACCGCCGCGGCCTATCCTTGATCGATCAACCCGACGGGGCCTGCATCTTCCTCGAAGGCCAAGAGTGCCGCATTCAGCCCGTCAAACCCGAGCAGTGTCGCGGGTTTCCCAACGCCTGGAACTTTCCAGGTTGGCGCGAGGTGTGCGAGGCCACAGAAATTTAATCCCCCTTCACCCCAACCAAACGGAATACAGGTTTCGACCCCTTCCTTAATTCTAACCACGCAAACGATCGAGGGGCCCCCTTGTTGGCTAAACCGGCTGAGCCTGGGTTTAAAAATCGTGTTCCCTCAATCTCCTGGTCTCTCGGAACGTGCGTGTGCCCATGCAAAAGATGCTGCACTCCTGAGGGAGCCGATCGCGGTGGAATATGCAAAAGATGAAATCGATGCCCCAACCGTTCGAGATCCAAGCTCATCGGCCAACTGACCTCGCTGTCTTGATTCCCTTGGACGACCTGAGCCGGCACTCCTAAAGCACGGATCGCTTCCCACGTCGCTTTCTCACAAACATCCCCCAAATGCCAAATCTCGTCAGCGGACCGAATGGACTCCATGACGAATGGCACAAGCCGGTCATGCGTATCTGCAATCACCGCGATCCGCAAATCCGCGGACACGTTAACGAACCGGGGCGGCTACCCAGACCGAACGAACTTTTCCAGCCGACCTCCTGGCCGACCACTCCACACCCGCCACAAAAAGGCCCGTGAAAAGTAGGTCGGAAATGAGGGAACTCCTTAAAAAAGTCCACGTGGGGGGATACCCGGGAATCCCTACGGTCAAGGCCTGAACCCACCCACTCCAACTCTTCTCATAAATAGGAATCGTCCACCACGCCCCCGTATTCGTGACCCCATAAAAGAGTACTGTCGCCGCCAACGATCCCCCCAACCACACCTTCCAAGACAGGCGCCCTGCCAATCGGTCTCCCAAAGCCCAAATGAGTAGATAAGAAACCGCGGCCAAGCCCGTTCCGCTCGTCACAGGAGCCAACCCATAGTGCAGGTTCAAAAAAATATCGGACGCAAGCAACGCAAGCAAGGGACCCGCCCAACTCCAAGGGCGGGGAAAGTAAAGAGACCCACACAGGGCCAAAGCAGCCAGGGGCGAAAAGTTCTCTGGCCCACCCACCCATGGACGAGCACAACGAAATAGAACAACTCCTGTGAGTAGAAAAATCGCCCAGCGCATCCTGAGATTCTGCACCCTTTCAGAAATCTTGGCAAACCTTCGGGTCCAACCTTGACCCGGACTCCCTTAACCTCCACTCTTGCCCCTTATGGGCAAACCCTACAACGCCATTCTCAAGAAACGCCGCCGTCTGCGCTACCTCAAACGCAAAAAGGTCTTGGCGAAAGCTGGCACAAAAACTTCTAAAACTGCCGCGGGATGAGCCGCACCGCGCGGCCCATTACGGACCCCGCACCCCGCTATCTCTTGGTCGACGGACATAGCGTCCTCTACGCCTGGCCTTCTCTCAGAGCCATCCATTCAAACAAACCGTTTGCAGCTAGGCAGGAACTCATCCGCCACCTCTCTGACCTGCACGACTCAGGTCGCTGGCTCGTGACCGTGGTCTTTGATGGGCAAACAGGCGGAAAAGAGGAAAAGCCGAAAAACTCCTTAGCCGTTCTCTATGCCAAATCCGGTCAAACTGCCGACAGCCTTATTGAACGGATGGTCCAAGCCCACACAGGGAAAGGCGAAATCGCTGTCGTTACAGCCGACCACGCGGAAATGACTGCCATCGAATCGCTTGGTGCATTTGGCTTCTCGCCCGACTGGCTTGGCCAGGAGTGTAAAGCCGCAGGTCTGGAAATTCAGGAATCCCTGACTCGTTACCGTAAAAAGTAACTCACAGGAATTCACATCCCTGCCAGTAACCCCCGAACAAGCAAGGGATCTCGACTTGGGTTCGGGCCTAGCTGGGGCAATTCTCCTCTCAGCAAGACCTATGACAATCGCAGGAAAACTCAGTTTGGGAGGTTCAGTCGGACTATCCCTAGCCACCGCCGCCTTAGCCTTTATGGTCATGGGCACGAAAAACCGTTTTTCCCAACAACTCGTCGCAGTTGAATCCTCTCTCCGAGATACAAAGTTCACCACTTTGGGCCTGCCTTACACGGGCAACTATATGGAAAACGAGGCAGAACCTGCAGCCACAGTCGCCCAAGCAGGACAAAAGTGGGATCTGACAGCAACCGATCTCAAAACGAGCAAGACCCAAGAAGAGGCGACTAAAAAAGAGGCTGAGGAGGCCAAGGCCAAGGTCCAAGAGCTAAGCCTCACAGCGGAGAAACTCACCAAGGATCTCAGCTCTACGAAAAGCGATCTCGATTCGACAAATTCCAAACTCAAACTGACTGCAGAGCAGTTGCAAACCTACACAGACGAGCTCAAAGGTAAAAAGCCCTCCGAGCTCTTTACCGAGCTCAACGAATTATCGGAAAAAACAAAAGTGGCTGAATCGGAAAACAAATTGCTCGCAACCGCCAAATCCAAAGTTGAAGAGGAGCTCAAAAAACTCCGCACAGAAATTGAAATGACGAAGCCAGGCAGCACGAAATCTATTGCCCTGTCAGGAAAAATCGTCGCCGTGAATCCCACTTGGAATTTTGTCATCATCGACCTTGGAAAGAATGATTCGGTTGTCGAAGGCCTGACGATGGTTCTATACCGTGGCGACAAGATGATCGGAAAAATAAAAACCGTAACTGTAGATGCCCAAACTTCCGTAGCTGACGTTCTCCCAGGCACCCCCGCCTCTGCGATTGAAATCGGGGATCAAGTCGTTTATTAATCGGGGATGACAAAGTTCGGTCCTGCACTTCTCTTTTTAGCCCTACCTCTCCTCGTCTCCTCATGTGCCTCAGGTGGAGGCGGCAAAAATGCCGACGGTACCCCTAAGGACGAAGAAAGCGTTACCACGACCCCTTGGAATAAACCCGCCTCATGGGAGGGCGGTTCAGGAATTCCAGGGATGGGCGGATCCCGCTAGTTTTAATCTTAAATTCGCGCCACAGCGCAACTTTTTCCCGTTGGGATTTAAACCCCCAACTGAAACATAGACTGCTGAAACTTTTTGGTTGTCCTACTTGCGAATCAAAACTTCCGCGATCTGTACTGCATTCCAAGCCGCCCCTTTGAGAAGTTGATCCCCGCTCACAAAAAATGCGATGGCATGGGGATCTCCCTCCACCTCCCGCACTCTTCCAACGAGAACATCCAGTTCACCCGATGCCTGACTCGGCATGGGGAAAAGGTTATTCCTGGAATCATCCACGACCCGCACCCCCTCCGCTTTGGCCAGAACCTGCTTCGCCTCCGCAACGGAGATCGGCTTGAGAAACCTCGCCACAACCGCCTCTGAATGCGCTCGCGGCACGGGGACACGAACGCACGTGGGTACCATCTTTAGTTTTGGAAGAGAGAAGATCTTTCGCGTCTCCTCCACCATCTTCTGCTCCTCCTCATTGTATCCGTCCTTACCAATCGGACTGTTGTGCGAAAACAGGTTCATCGCCAGAACGTGAGGAAATACGTCCGCTTTCAACTCTTTTCCTTGAGCATAATCCCTCGTCTGCTGATCCAGTTCGGCCATCGCCTTTGCACCCGCACCGCTGGCCGACTGGTACGTGGCTACCACCACGCTTTCCAAACCTGCTTTTCGATGCAACGCAGCCAAAGCAACCGCTAAAATTGCGGCGGAACAGTTCGGGTTCGCAATCAGCCCTGGTTTTTTCTCCAAAAGCTCTCCATTCACCTCTGGAACAACTAGAGGAACTTTCGGATCCATCCGAAAAGCGGAGGAGTTATCGATCACAACCGCTCCCGCCTTGATTGCCACAGGAACGAACTCCCGAGATCGGGTTGCCCCTGCACTGAAAAAAGCAAAGTCCACTCCTTCGAATGCGGAGGCTTCCAACTTGCGCACGAGGTGATCTTTTCCGGAAAACTTTGTTTTAGCTCCGGCAGACCGCTCGCTCGCCAAAGGCACAAGTTCAGAAACAGGAAACTTCCGCCTTTCAAGGACACGAAGAATCTCCTGACCGACCGCCCCGGTCACCCCGATAACAGCGACTCGATATGCCTGTTTTGCCATCCCCCAACCCTACACTTCGTCCTACTTCCACTTCAAACCTTCCTCTGTCCAATCAATTGAGAATTCGATGACACAGCCACCCTCTTGACCTCCCAGACTTTGCTCCTAGATATAAATTCAGTTCTTTCCCTTGGTGGAATCAGGGAAGGCCGTGTGAACCGGCCACAGTTGCGCTGCGGTATCGGGTGACAAATCCCCATGCGAAAGCACGCCAATCTGGACATTCTGCTTCGGTAGAATGAAAGGGTGAAGGCGGGGAGGAGGATCGCAACCCGGAGTCCGAACATCTGCCCTCCAAGGCTCATCGATCCCCTTTCGCAAGAAAGGGGCAAACCCTCATCGCAAAAATGAAGGGCGAGAGTCCGGATGCCCGCATCCCGTGCGGACCCGTCTGGCCATCGCCAGAACGGAGAGTCCACATGAAGATACACGATTCGTGCCAAACTCAGCTGAAAAGAGCTCTTTTCCTAGCTGCCTTGGTTCTCTTAAACCTCACCCCCAACGCCACTCACGCCTCGGTAATTGGTTTCGAGGACCTAACCCTCAACCCCAACACATACTGGAACGGCTCGAGCGGAGCCGGTTCCTTTACCTCGGGAGGAGTGACCCTCCCCAACTCCTATAATTCCTCTTGGGGTTCTTGGAGCGGCTTTGCTTACTCCAATGTCCAAGACTCCACAACTCCGGGCTGGGGAAATCAGTACGCGGCGCGACCGGGGACTGGCTACAACGGCTCAGCCAACTACGCAGTCGGCTATCAACCTTCCGTTGGCTACATTGAAATCTCCCTAGGTGAAGCCTCGAACTTTGCTGGACGTGGCCTGCACGTAGCCAATACCACCTATGCCGCTCTAGATATGCAAACCGGATCCGGCTGGTCCAAAAAATTCGGAGGTACAAATGGTGCCGATGCCGATTGGTTTCGGCTGACTGTACGGGGTCTTTTGGGAGGCTCGGAAACTGGGGCGGTCGATTTTTACCTAGCCGACTTTAGATTCGCCAACTCAGCCGATGATTACATCCTGAACTCTTGGGCATTCGTTGACCTAACTGCGCTTGGCAACGTGGACCAGCTCCGCTTCGCCTTAACCTCTTCCGATACGGGTGATTACGGCATGAACACCCCCGCCTATTTCGCTTTGGACAATTTAAGAGGTGTGCCAGAGCCATCTTGCACCTCCTTACTTCTGGTGTCCGGACTGTGTCTCGCAGTTAGCCGGAGGGCGAGGCGTGCTCTGCGTCCGTAAACCAAACTTCACAATCCTGTCACGACTCGGTCTCCTTTGGGGTAGCCTCGCTGCGGCCACGCTGGTTGCTGGGCCCTACTCGCCTGGTCCCGAATCGGTTGGTAGTGTCGCGATCGATGCATTTGAAGATGCAGATATGACTCTTCGAAACCCCGAATTGGTGGCTTGGGCAAACGCTTTCCTTAATTACCTCCCTGGTCCGAACGTAAGCCAAACTTGGCAAACACCATGGGGCGCTCTTGGTCCCTCTGACGACACGGGGTACGCTGGAAACACAATTACGATCGTCACCCTAGGCGACGGCGGATCAATCACCCTCTCCTTTGCCAACCCAATTCTGGATACAGATGGGTTCGACCTAGTTGTTTTTGAAAATGGTGTCAGCACGACCCCCGGTCGCGGTTTTTTTGAACTGGCTTTTGTGGAGGTTTCTTCGAACGGGACTGATTTCTATCGCTTCTCTGGCCGCTCCACTACTCCTCAGCCCACGTCTCCCTACGCTTTCCTTGAACTTGATCCCACAAACCTCGACGGCATGGCCGGCAAGTACCCCGCCACCTACGGCACCCCTTTCGATTTCGCCTGGCTTGGCCTAACTTCAGTTTCTCACGTTCGCATAGTCGACATCCTTGGCAATGGCCAGACTTTCGATGCCAATAACCAACCCATTTACGATCCCTACCCCACAGCCGGAAGTGCGGGCTTTGATCTGGACGCCGTTGCCGCCCACGTAACTGCCCGTTACTCCTCCTGGCGTAAAGCCCGCTTTGCTTGGCAGGATAATTTTACCACCACTTCAGATCCATTGACCGACGCGGATGGAGACGGCTGCTCCAACTTGATGGAATACGCTTTCGCTACTCTTCCCACTGATCCGTCCAGCCGCCTGCAGCCAAACATTTCTCTGCATGGACAAGAGATTCAATTTCATTTTTGGCGCGATCCCAACAAGATCGACCTTCACATTGCGGTAGAAGCTTCTTCGGATTTGCAGCAGTGGACCGAGATTGCCCTTTCGACCAGTGGCCAACCCTTTCAGACGATCCAGCCCAATGTCGCAGGCGTCACAATCATGGAGAACACTGCGCAACAACCACACACGGTAACCCTTTCTGCACCACTCAATCAAAATCGCCTTTTTTTCCGACTCGTATTTTCACTACCCACTTCACCATGAAAAAAACTTCCGCTTTTTCTCTTCTCGAGTTGCTCGTGTCAATCGCTGTCATTGCCCTTCTGGGTGGCTTAATCCTGCCTGCCGTGCAGGCAGCCCGGAACTCTGGCGCTGCAGCGCGATCTTCTGGTCAACTGCGTCAGCTCGCTACCGCTAACCTTTCCTACCTTTCCGATAATGGAACCTTCGCACCTGCAAGCGATCGGGCCAACCAAACGCGGTGGCATGGGAAACGTGTTGGCCGCAGCGGAGGATCCTATGACCCTACCCAAGGCTACCTTTCGCCGTACTTAGGCAAAAGTCGCACCATTTCGATCTGCCCACTTTTACCGACTCATGCCCTCAAGGGAGCCTCATTTGAGCAAGGGAGCGGCGGCTATGGTTACAATGCGACTTACATCGGAGGCACTCCAGGAGAAAGCTTCCTTCCTGCCCGACCGGCGAACGTTCCCAATCTTTCCTCCACCCTCATGTTTGCAACTACTGCCTTTGCCCGATCGGGAGGTCTGCAAGAGTACCCCTTTGCTGAGCCTTATTTCGCGCCCATGGCAGATGGAACCCCCTCTTTTGATCTTCAACCCAGCCTCCATTTTCGAGCGAATGGGCGTGCTTTGATTGCTTGGTGCGATGGACACGTCACTGCTGAAAAACCATCCCGCCTCGGTGGTCCAAATTATTATGGCGGCGATAATACAGAAAATTTAATTGGCTGGGTTGGGCCAGAAAAAGAAAACGGATTTTGGAATCCAAATCGCACACAGTAAATAACCAAAACCCCATTAAGTAAATCGTTCTACAGGTAAAAGAAATCACCTCCACCACGGACTTTTATTCGTCATTCGGACCAACGCAGCCTGCTGAACTTGGGTAGAAATTGAGGAGGTTTGCAGAATCTTTCGGGCTTGCGCCTCATCTTTTCGGTACAAATCAATCAAAGCACCTGCCACCGCCCTCTCCTGTGCAGCAGGGTCCCCTACCATCGCAGCCCACTTGACTCCGGCTTCAGGGTTCTCTTGCCCAAGATGACGGGCGAGTGTTCCGGCCATCGTATCACGTCCTTCCCCAGCAGGTTGGGCCGTAATATAATTGGCCGCCGCATTTACATCTTCATCCGCCCAACTCGAAATAGCTTCATAAATCGCACTTTTTTTGTCTTTTCCGGAGGTCATCGATGCAGCCCACGTGACCGCCGCTTTAGGATCCTGTTTGGCCCAGCGCTCCGCCACCGTTCCTACTATGCCTCCCCAGTTGTCGGGATTCCTGTTGGCCAAAGCATATCCAGCCGCATCATTTGGATTTTGGCTAGCCCACTGCTCCAATAGATCGTTGCGAATATCTCTTTGCAGCCCTTTGGTCAAACCGAGTTGAGAGGCCTGCTGGAAAGCCGACTTGGGATCTTTGGTTGCCCATCCTTTAAGTGCTTCTCGAATCAAACTCGCATTTCCTGTCTCAGCGTATAATTCAGTCGCATAAGCCACTGCCCCCGGCCCGTCTAACTGCCCCCAACGCTCCATAATTTTTGCCAATGCCGACTTCTTCATCGGCCCATCCGGCAATGCGTTAGCCCACGCTAAAGCTTTTTTTACATCCTCCAAACCTGCCTTGGCTAAAATATCATCCAGCGCACGAGCCCGCTCTTTCAGCGAGCCAATCGCCGCGGCACCTGCTAAATCTGAGATCAGTTCCGGCCTGTCCGACCCCCCAACCGACTGCCACTTAGGCTCCTCACTCTCCTCCACTCCTTGCGCCAATTTCTTGGCCTCAACGTCCTCCGAACCTGTAGGCCTGGATGGGGCGGAGACTCTTCCCACCCCGAAACCCACCACCAACGCCACCCCAACCGAAGCAGCCATAGGCCCTATACCTCCCAACAAACCACCTAAAAAAGTCGACTTCATCTTCTTAAATTAAACCCCTTCCAAACCCTGTCCATCCCACCTAGCTCCATCCTCCTTATCTTTATGCTGAAACCCTCAAACACCCTTTCGCACCCGTCGCCCCACAACAGTTCTTAAACTTCTTGGTTGAATCCAACGGGCAAGGATCGTTCCTTCCCAACTTCGGCCCCTGCCTCTTCATCGGCGCTAACACCTCCTCCACCATCGTGCTCCCACCCTCCGCCTGCATACTCATTGAACCCTCCGTCGCTTGTGCCTGCGTTGGTAACTCACCCCGACCCGCCCTCTGAGGCAACGCTGAGAGAAAGCTTTCAAAAGCCGACAAACTAGAAGCCGATCGGAATAGATTGTGCACCACCTCCTCTTTGATCCGACCCATCAGCTCCCCAAACATCCCATACGCCTCATTTTTATACTCAATCAACGGATCCTTCTGTCCATACGCCCGCAAATTAATCGAAGTCCGCAACCCATCCATTGCATACAAATGCTCCTGCCAAAGCCGGTCGATTGCCCCCAGAACCACAAATCTCTCCAACGCCTTCACCGCCTCAGGATTCTCAAACTTCACCTTCACCTCATACGCCTCTCTCACCTTCGTCTTTAAAAGCTTCGCCCACTCCTCTTTCCCACCCGCTTTCTGAAAATCCTCCTTTTGCAAACCCACAGGCATAGCCGAATTCGCCCAGTGCACTAACCCATCCAGATCCACAGGATCCGTCCCTGCCCTCGCCTCCACCTCCGATGTAATTCTCTCATCTACCGTCTCAAAAACCTCAGGCCGCGGATCAGTCGAATTCAACATGTCGGAACGCCAGGCATAAATGACCGTCCTCTGCTGATTCATCACATCGTCATACTGCAAGGTGTGCTTTCGAACCTGATAGTTTCTTCCCTCCACCCGCTTTTGAGCCGTCTCCACCGACCGATTCAGCCACGGATGCTGTAATCCCTCGTTCTCCTCCATCCCCAACTTCGTCATCAAACCCGCAATCTTTCTCGAATCCCCGAAGTTCCTCATCAAATCATCTTCAAAAGAAATAAAGAACTGGCTCGACCCTGGATCACCCTGCCGAGCGCAACGACCCCGCAACTGACGATCAATCCGCCTCGACTCATGCCGCTCCGTCCCCACCACATGCAACCCGCCCAACTCCGCCACACCCGGTGAAAGCTTAATGTCCGTCCCTCTTCCCGCCATGTTCGTCGCAATCATCACCGCCCCACGCTCCCCCGCTCGCGCCACAATTTCCGCCTCCAACTGATGCTGCTTCGCATTCAACACGCTGTGGGGAATATTCTCCCGCCTCAGCATCCGACTAATGATCTCGGAGGACTCCACTGAAGCCGTTCCCACCAACATCGGTTGACCCGCTGCATTTCGCTTTTTGATCTCCTCAATCAAAGCACTCAGCTTCTCGCGCCGAGTTTTGAAGATCAGATCGTCCGCATCCTTCCGGATACAGTCCCGATTCGTCGGAATCACCACCACGCCCAGCCGGTAAATATCTTTAAACTCATTCGCCTCCGTCTCGGCCGTTCCCGTCATCCCGGCCAACTTTTCGTACAGACGGAAATAGTTCTGAATCGTGATCGTCGCCAATGTCTGAGTCTCCCGATCGATCTGCACACCCTCTCTTGCCTCCACTGCCTGATGTAATCCATCGCTCCAGCGACGCCCCGGCATCAAACGCCCCGTGTACTCATCCACAATGACCACCTTGTTCTCCTGAACCACATAGTGCACATCCTTCTCGAACACACAGTAGGCGCGCAAAAGCTGACTAATGTTGTGAATCCTCTGACTCGCCTCCTCATAATCTGCCTGTGCCCCTGCCTTTGCCTTTAGCTTCTCCTCTGCAGAAAGCCCCGCGTTCGAATCAATATCGTGATTGGTCGTGATCAGATCCGGTACAGAGAAAAAGTTTGGATCATTGGGGTTAAGAAACGTTCGCCCCATCTGCGACAAGTCTGCCTCACTATTCCTCTCGTCGATCGAGAAGTACATCTCCTCCTTCGTCTTGTATAACTCGGTTCGCCTTGTGTCCTGATACATCTCCAGCTCCGCATCGTCTACCGCTCGCCTAGTCCCTGGATCCTCCTGAAACTTTAAAAGTAGTTTATTTCGCGGCGACCCCAGCTTCACCTTGTACAACAACCTCCCCGCTCCCTGCAGATCCCCCTTCTCAATCCTCTCCTTCGCCTGATTCGCCCAATCCGTGCACAAGGTATTCTGCTTACGCACCAACCCCTCAATGATCGACTTGTACTTATCAAACTGGTGCGTCGAAACCGTGACCGGGCCCGAAATAATCAGCGGCGTCCTCGCCTCGTCGATCAGGATGCTGTCCACCTCGTCGATGATCGAATAAAAGTGCCCCCGCTGAACCTGATCTTCTGGCGTGGTCGCCATCCCGTTGTCCCGCAAATAATCAAAACCAAACTCCGAACTCGTCCCATACGTGATATCACACGCGTACTGAGCCCGCCGTTCCGACTGCGTCTGCCCGTGCTGAAGACATCCTACCGTTAACCCCAACTCCCGATAAACCTCCCCCATCCAGTCCGCATCCCGAGCCGCCAGATAATCGTTTACGGTCACGATGTGCACTCCCTTGCCCGAAAGTGCATTAAGATAAGTCGGTAACGTGGCCACTAACGTTTTACCCTCTCCCGTCGCCATCTCCGCAATCCGCCCCGAATGCAGAACCATTCCGCCGATTAGCTGAACATCGAAGGGGATCATCTCCCACAAAATCTCCTGCCCGCGAACCCGAATCCGTCTCTTTTCCTCAGTGAAGCGGCGGCAGCAGTTCTTCACTACTGCGAACGCCTCAGGCAACAACTGATCCAAAGACTCTCCTTTTGCCAACTGCTCCCGAAACGCCACTGTTTTTCCTCGGAGCTGCTCCATGGAGAGTGATCGCAAGGCCTCCTCATGCCGGTTGATCTCCCCGACCAAAGGAGTCAGACGCCGAACCTCCCGCTGGTTCTGCGTCCCCAAGATTTTCTTTAAAACCCATCCAATCATGAACTTTTTATCCTACCCAAAGCCCTCTTTTCTTCCAGCTTCAATCCTCCCACCCCACCCGACTAACCCCATCGTGGGGGTTCTCTTTCTTTTATTTTCACAAACCCATCGGATTGAGTAGGATTCATCTCCCCTATGAAAAAATTTCCTGTCGACCTCTCCGAAAGCGGCATCCGTGCCCTCCTCAATTCCCCGGATAGCTACGCACGCCGTTTCACCGAAACCTCGCTTCGAGCCCTTCTCAACTACTCCGAAATCCAAGGCACCCTCTCGAACCAAAAAAACGAATTCCCTCCCGTCCCTTGGGAGATGGAAAAACTCAGGGCCAAAGTGAAAAGCGAGGTTTCGAAGCACGTCTTCGGTTGGTACGGCGAAACCGAATCTACCGCTGGCGACAGCACCCGAAAAAATGTCGAAGCTTTTTCAAAATACCGCATCACCCCCCGCTATCTCCGATCGGATAAATCCTTCTCCTACTCCCAAACCGTGGTTCTCTCGTCCAAGGAACTCGGCGTCACCCGCCTAAACAGCCCCACCCCCGTTTTTGTCGCACCTTACGGAGCCGCCAACCTATACGGTAAAAAATCGGACGAGATCTCCTGCGCCCAAGGCGCGACCGATGCCAACGTGGTCTACACCCTCGGCCATCTGACCAAATACACCCTGGAAAAGATCTGCCGATCCGTTGAAAGTAACGCCTACTATTTCAATCCCCGCCTTCGCAGTCCAGGTGGCGCTCCGCCGTTCTCGATGTTCCAGATCTATCTGACGGATGATGATGACATCAACCGCTCTGTCATCGAACGTGCGAAACGAGCCAACCTTTCCGTCCTCATCTTCACCATCGACGCCGGCGCCGGCCACGGCGGGATCCAAATGATGGATGATTATGCCGACTTCACCTATGCCTCAAAAATTGCCGGCAACCTCTTCGAAGATCCTATGTTTAACTACAAATGCTTCCTTCGGAACCGTTGCGTCGGCACCCGCACCCCTTCGGTCCTCGCCTACGCCTCCCGCCGGTTGCAGATTCCCGTCGCCAAATTGTCCCGCACCTTCGATCTAAAAAATGCCTTCACCTATGCCCGCGACATCCAGTTCAAGGGAATGGCCAAACAAAATTCAGACAAAAATCCGAAATCTAAAACGTACCCCTGGTCGGTCGCCTACCTCGCTCGTCTGGCTCACACTCGGCAAACCATCTCCCCCGCCCACCCAAAAATAACCCACCGACGTGGACTCCCCCTGGTGGTGAAAGGCGTAATGAGCGTAGAGGACGCCGTCGCGGCACAGAAATCAGGATCTGATGGCGTCTATGTCAGCAATCACGGCGGCCGTTTTGTGTTCAACTCCGCCAGCCCGATCGATGTACTTAGGCAAATCCATCAAAAGGTGAAGAAGTCCGATCCCCGCTTCGGTATCTGGTTCGATAGCGGTGTCCGAAGCGCAACCGATGTCCTCATCGCCTACAGCCAAGGGGCAGAATTTGTCGGCATTGGCCGACCTGTCATCTACGCCTGCGTGGACAACGGCCGGGGCGGAGTCCGGCAAGTCCTCCAATCCATCCTCTATACCCTGCGCGATCAGGCCCGCCTCTGTGGTCTGACCTCCCTCACTCAACTACACGAGAAAAACCGTCCCTTAACCGTTCGCCCAGAAAAATCCCAAAGCTGACAATAACGAAAAGTTGCCCGTGCAACTTGGGATCAATAGGGTTATTAAATGTCTAAAAATCTTACAGTTGTTGAATATGTCATCCGCCGCCTCGCCGATCTCGGCATCGACCGCGCCTTTGGAGTTCCCGGCGACTACTCCTTCCCTATTGATGACGCCATCGAGTTCTCATCCAGTATAAAGTGGGTTGTCTGCGCCAATGAGCTCAACGCCGCCTACGCCGCGGATGGCTACGCCCGTCGCCGTGGGGCCGCTCTCCTTACGACCACTTACGCGGTGGGCGAACTCAGCGCCGTGAACGGCGTGATGGGAGCCAAAGCCCATCGAGTACCCATCTTCCACGTGGTAGGCGCTCCTTCCACTCGAATTCAGCGAGCGGGCCTGATCACCCACCACACCCTGGGAGACGGTATCTACGGAAACTTCTTCGACATCTCCGCAGCCTGCTGCGGGGTCAGCGCCAAAATCACACCCGACAATGTGATCACCGAGATGGAGCGCGTCATCCATGAGGCCTTCCGCCTGAGCCAACCCGCCTACATCCAAATTCCCGAGGATTACGCCGTCATGCCGGTCCAGGGAATCCCAGTGAAGGGAAAACGTTTGCCTCACGTCTTTCGTGGGAAAAGCAACCCCCTCGAGGTGAAAGCCGCCGTCCGCGCCATCCTCGCCAGGCTAAAAAAAGCCAAACGTCCGATCGCCATGCCCTCTTTCCAGGTGAAGCGATATCACGCCCAACCCCAACTCCTTTCTTTGCTCAAACGCACCGGTCTTCCCTTCACCCTCACCAGCATGGACAAGGGTGTGGTGGATGAATCTCATCCAAACTATCTAGGCCTCTACTCCGGAAAAGACTCCTCTCCAGCTTCTGCAGGTAAGTCCGCGCTCTCTGCCGATCTCATTCTGTGCCTTGGAGAAGTTCTTGAGGAAGATTTCAACGTTGGCTCATGGAGCGCCTTTCTTGATCCGGCTCGCAAGGTCGTTATCGGACCTGACTACGTGAAGGTCGGAGACCAATATTTCACCTCCTGCATGCTACCGGATGTCATTGCCGAACTAGCCCGATCCGCCCCGCGCGTGAAAAGGAGTAAGCATCCCGCCCCGAAACTTTTGCCCTCGGTCGGCCAGTCCCACGACCCCATCTCCTCAGCCGCCTTCTACCCACGCCTCCAGCGGTTTCTCCAGGATGGTGACAACCTTGTCGTGGAGGGCGGCAGTTGCATGTTTCCCTGCGCCTCACTCCTTCTGCCCAAGGGCGTTTCCTACGAAGGGCAGATTCTTTGGGCTTCGATTGGTTGGGCCACTCCCACCACCCTCGGTGTGGCCCTGGCTGAGCCGAAGCGGCGTACCATTATGGTCAGTGGCGATGGTGCTCACCAGCTCACCGCCAACGAGATTGGCGTCATGGGCCGCTACGGCATCAACCCTATCCTCATCGTCCTGAACAACGGTATCTACGGGGTAGAGGATGTCCTCAGTGAACGCGGCCACGTTTATGATGATCTCGCCGGTTGGAACTATCACACCCTGCCTGCCGCCATGGGTTGCCACGACTGGTTCTGCACTCGGATCGAAACGGTGGGCGACCTCGAATCCGCTCTGGAGGAAGCCCGTAACCATAGGGGTGCCTGCTATCTCGAGGTCATGATTCCTGAGACCGAAAGCCAACCGCTGTCGAAAAAGATCATCAACCGTATTTATAAAACTTACGCTGCATAAAATCCTTCCATCAGGATTTTGATTTGATTCGACTCTCTTAATACAGAGGCACTACAATTTTGCCTCCCTTACCAAGGGAAATAGGAGAAATCAGTATGTCCACCCCATCCAAATGTCCCTTTATGGGTAGCACCGGAGCCCGAACAGAACCCGTCGCCCCATCGAACGACTCCTGGTGGCCGAACCGCCTTAATCTCAAAATCCTCCGCCTCCATTCCGACTTATCCAACCCGATGGACAAAAGCTTCAATTACGCTGAGGCATTCAAAAAACTCAACCTCTCCGCCGTAAAGAAGGATCTCTATGCCTTGATGACCGACTCCAAATCTTGGTGGCCTGCCGATTGGGGACACTACGGCCCCTTCTTCATCCGGATGGCCTGGCATAGCGCAGGCACCTACCGCACGTTCGACGGTCGCGGAGGAGCTGGAACCGGCAACCAACGCTTCGCCCCCCTCAACAGTTGGCCCGATAACGTCAACTTGGACAAAGCCCGCCGTCTCCTCTGGCCCATCAAGAAAAAGTACGGCAACCAACTCTCCTGGGCCGATCTCTTCATCCTCGCAGGTAATGCCGCCCTTGAATCGATGGGCTTCAAAACCTTCGGCTTTGGCGGAGGTCGCGAAGACATCTGGGAACCGGAAGACGATATCTACTGGGGCTCCGAAACCGAATGGCTGGGCGACAAGCGCTACACCGGCGATCGGGAATTAGAACAGCCCCTCGGCGCAGTCCAGATGGGACTGATCTATGTGAACCCGGAAGGCCCGAACGGAAAACCCGATCCCCTAGGGTCTGCACGAGACATCCGCGAAACCTTTGCCCGCATGGCAATGAACGACGAGGAGACAGTGGCCCTCGTCGCAGGCGGCCACACCTTTGGAAAATGTCACGGAGCAGGCGACCCTAAACTAGTCGGTCGCGAACCCGAAGGCGCCCCCATGGAAGAAATGGGTCTAGGCTGGAAAAACAAACTTCGCACGGGTGTTGGCGTCGATACCACCAGCAGCGGAATTGAAGGCGCTTGGAAACCTAACCCCACGAAATGGGACATGGGCTACTTCAACACTCTCCTCGGCTACGAATGGGAGCTGGTAAAAAGCCCAGCCGGGGCATGGCAGTGGCTGGCCAAAGACGTTCAGGAAAAAGATATGATTCCCGATGCCCACGATCCTTCGAAAAAAAATCGCCCAATGATGACCACCGCCGACTTGGCTCTCCGCATGGACCCGATCTACGCTCCCATCTCCCAGCGGTATCATAAAAATCCCGACCTGTTCGCCGATTCGTTTGCCCGCGCTTGGTTCAAACTGACCCACCGCGACATGGGCCCCCGCTGCCGCTACCTCGGCTCAGAAGTTCCAAAAGAAGTTCTGATCTGGCAGGACCCCGTTCCCGCCGTCGACCATAAGCTGATCGGCGAAAAGGAAATTACCGCCCTCAAAACCAAGATCCTCGCCTCCGGTCTTCCCCTCACCCAGTGGGTTAAGGCGGCTTGGGCTTCGGCCTCCACCTTCCGCGGTTCCGATATCCGTGGCGGAGCCAATGGGGCCCGTCTTCGTCTGGCACCTCAGAACGCATGGGAGGTCAATGAACCCAGAGAACTTTGCCAAGCCTTTCAAAAAATCGAACCCATCCGAGCCGAGTTTAATGCCTCTGCCCCCGGTGGAATGAAAGTCTCCACCGCGGATCTGATCGTCCTCGCAGGATGCGCCGCCGTGGAAGAGGCCGCCAAGAAAGCCGGTCACAACATCAAAGTCCCGTTCTCCCCAGGTCGGACCGACGCCACTCAGGAACAGACCGATGTTGCCTCGTTCTCCCTGCTCGAACCGCTGGCCGACGGCTTCCGCAACTACACCCGCCAAGGACTCAAAGGCCCAGCGGAAGAGTTGCTCGTCGACCGTGCCCAGTTGATGAAGCTGACCGCACCCGAAATGA
>JBIKTM010000003.1:0-143685 GCA_044348085.1 Methylacidiphilales bacterium
TTTATCTCAACATTGCTGCCAGTATAAACAACAACTCCATCCCCGCCTGAGCCCAAACTGACGCCACTGCCTGAGTAAGAACCTACCTGGACCGCAGCGGGGAGCCCCCAAAAAACACGAAAAGCAGGAAGATCGGTAAGCGGGACGGCTGTTTCGACAAAAATCGCTGACTCACCAGGCGGGATAGTCGTCACACCACTTAAGAGCACAGCGGAACTCGGACTAAAGGAGCCATCATCCATTTTGTATCCACTGATATCGGCAACGGCATTCCCATAGTTAGTGATTTCGAACCAGTCTGTAGTTCCTCCCGTTCCCGAGGAACTCATCACCTCCGTGATTCTAAGCACCGCTTGGGCGTGTGCGTTAGACACACCAGCCCAACTAAAAATAAGGATTCCGAAGATAGAAGAAAGAAAAGGCAATTTCATGCCGATAAATAAGCACACTCCATTCGCTTTTAATTGTTACTTTTGTGTGACAAACGCTACTTTTTTTTGCCTGCAGAACTTTCACGCCTAGAAATTAGCCCCGTGAAAAGTTCTAAAGTTCAAAACGCCTTTACCTTGGTCGAGTTGTTAGTGGTCGTTTCCATCATCGGTCTACTTGCAGGCTTACTCGTTCCTGCAATTCAGGGCGGCCTAGCTGCCGCTCGGAAGGCGGAATCTGCCAGCCAGTTAAAACAGCTTGGCACCCTCGCCGTCGCCTACACCACGGAGAGCGGAGGAAGCTTGCCCGAGGAAGGTGGCGAAGGGCTGCAAAGCTTCAGTCAACTTCGCCAAGAACCGAACGCCTGGTACAACGTTCTTCCTCCGATGGCCGGTTTCTTAGCCGCGAGTAACTACCGGGCCAATCCATCCTCCTTTTACACTAAAAGCAGCTTATTTTTCCTTCGTGGGGCTAAGTATCCAACCGCCAAGGTGAATAGCGCTTACTTTGCCTACGGCATTAATTCCCAACTCCAGCAAACCGATGCGGCTGCAGGCATCCTGAATATGAATCGCATTCAAAAACCCTCAAAAACCGCTTTATTTGCTGAAGCCCGTCTCCCGGATGAACGGAACCTGCTACCTTCTGGCGGCGCCATGGACTCCCTCGGTCAACCCAAGGTGCGTGATCGCCGTTTCGTTGCACGTCACAACGGTTACGGAATCGTGGTCTTTTGCGACGGACATTCTGAGGCCGTGCACCACACTAAGGTCAATGATCCTCAAACCGTAATCTGGGAACAGGTCGACTCTACCGTCGCGGGAAATTAATCTCTTAAGACTTTCGACGCGGGGTGCACACCATTTGTGTACACGCCAACCAAAACCCTCCATCCCGCGTCTAATTTCACTTTCTACTATCTTCTAACTTTACGTTTGAATGTTACAAATTTGTGAAACTTTTATAAAAAGTTGATTGCCAATACCTGTTTTTTTATTTTGTCACGCAAACGTAACTAGGAGATTTGAAAACCTGTGCTTGAATTTTACCCAACAAGGAGAAATTACAAAATGATAAACAAATTCAAAACATTCACTCTCAGCCTCACCCTCGGAGTGCTTCTGAGCACTTCCACAAGTCAGGCCCTGATCCTCATCAGCGAAATCAATTCCAACGGCACCGGCGGTGATTTTTTTGAAATCTACAATTCTGGAACAACCGAGGTGGACCTTACAGGTTGGCGCTGGACGGACCGAGACCTGCGGGCATGGAGTACTGGTTTTACCTTAAATTCCTCCACCCTACTCGCGGGTGAGACAGCCGTGATTCCAGTAGCTAGCGGCAGCGCAGGAGGCACTCCTACTGCAATTGCTGCTTTTAAAAACTCTTGGGGTCTATCGGACAGCGTAAAACTTATCGGCTACACCGGAGCTGGTGCCGGACTCGGCTCTGGCGATGGAGTGGTGCTTTTCAATTCCAGCGGAAATCTTGCTACATCTTTGATCTACCGTCTGCTCCCAACAGCAGACTTTGCCACCCAGCAGGACGGCAGCACGGTTCAACTCGCCACATTCATTAAAGCAACGTCCCCTCAGCCCGCGGCGAATGGTCACGCAGGCGTAATGGGTGGCGGCCTCGCAACCGATTCCCTTGTCTGGAACTACTGGGGCTCTACGGACGAAAACCCGACTTATTTCTCCACCTCCACGGTGGGTTTTGCCGGGGCTTTTGCAAATGCAGCTAGTCCTACCACCATCGGCTCCCCAGGCGTAGTCCCCGAGCCATCCTCGAGTGCCCTCCTCGGGCTAGGCACAATCGCCCTTCTCGCTCTCCGTCGCCTGAATCGCAAAGCCTAAACTCACCGCTTTCGATCCCAAACCCCTCTCCCCCTCGGGAGAGGGGTTTGTTTTTTCTATCATCTCCCAGTCCAACCTTTCCTCCTCCTCATCTTCACATTAATTTACTTCGTCCATGCGTTTACTTCTTCTCCTCCTCACAGCAACTATTCCCGTCTTCGCCACCCCTAAACTCGAATCAGTCAGCTCCATCCCCTCCTCCGACCTAGACTCCCTCAACGACACGGCTGGCAGCTTCGGCTCTGGTGCCGCATACGATCCTGATTCGAAAACCCTCTACCTCACCACAGACCGCGGTCCTGGAGACGGTGCCGTCGTCTTTTCCCCACGCCTCTACGTCATCCCCATTCCGCCCGAGGAAAAAAACCTCACCTCCGCCATCCAATCCCATCTCACCGCCCACACCTACAAAGATCCCGACGGCAAGCCGTTCATCGGCCTTATTCCCGACTCCTCAGATCCCGAACCACGGATGAAAGATGGTCGCCGCTGCCTCGACCCCGAAGGCCTCACTCTCATGAAGGACGGCAACCTACTCCTCTGCGAAGAGTACATGCCCTCCATCCTCCAAATGAAACCAGACGGCACGTTCATGGCTCGCCTCATCCCACCTGAAAACTATTTTCCCCGTAACCCCACCTCCGGCGAAATCGATTTTCGGGAGGCTCCCGACCGACAGGAAGGACGCGAAGATAATCGCGGCTTCGAAGGTCTCGCCCTATCGCCCGACGCAAAAACTCTCTACACCATCCTCCAATCAGGATTAACCCAAGACGGCGGCAAAGACGCTGGCGTCACTCGCCTCCTCGTCTTCGACGCCTTTTCAGGAACCCCAAAATCCGAATACGCCGTCCGCTTTACCGACCCCGCCTCGCTCGGGGATCGAGCCAAAAAGCTGAAAACCAAAAACCTCGTCATGTCCGACCTCCTCTGCCTCCCCGATGGTCGCCTTCTCGCCCTCGAACGCGATAACCGCGGCCAAGACGGATCCGCAGAACCCAAAGTCGCGATATTTAAATCCGTCTGTGTCCTCGACTTAACCGGTGCCACCGACCTCCTCTCATTGCCCGATAAGCCCTACTCGCTCCGCAAGGCCGACCCGAAATTCAAATCCCTCAACGCCACTCAACCAATCGAGTACGTAAAGAAAACACTCCTCTTCGATTTTCAAGACCTCGATCTTCCGTCCCAAGGCCTCGCTTGGAATCAACTGCCCGAAAAATGGGAAGGCCTTGCCCTTCTTAACAACAAACGCCTTCTCGTCATGAGTGATAACGACTTTCTTACCCCCGAACTCAATCTCAGCGGAAAAAAGATTCCCTTCCCCAAATGCCAAAGACCCACCCCGACTTGGCTATTCACGATCCAACTTCCCTAAAACAAAAACCCCTTTCTCAAACAATCGAAAATCAGATCCTTCCCTTCGTGCTTGGCACGCCTTTCACTCGCGGATCTCGGGTGACCGCCTCCTGCAGTGCCTTGGCCAAGGCCTTGAAAATTGCCTCAATCTGGTGATGTACATCCCGCCCGTACAACACTTCGGCGTGCAGGTTCATCCCTCCCTGCACCGACAGCGCACGCAAAAACTCCTCTACCAACTGAGCTGGAAAATTTCCCACCTTGCCCCGTTGGCTTAACCCCCGCAGTTCGAGATACGGCCTCCCACTCAGATCAATCGCCACGCGGGCCAGGGTCTCATCCATCGGCACGTGAGCCGTTCCGTACCTACGGATCCCCTCTTTTTTCCCAAGGGCTGCGGTCAGCGCCTGCCCTAAAACAATTCCCACATCCTCCACTGTGTGGTGAAGATCCACATCCAGATCCCCCTTCGCTTTTACCTCCAGATCAAAAAGACCGTGCCTCGCAAAAAGGTTCAGCATGTGATCAAAAAAGGGAATTCCTGTTTTGACCTTCGCACTTCCCTTGCCGTCCAGACCCAGTGTGACCGCAATCTGCGTCTCACTGGTCTTGCGGAACTTCTTTGCCTGCCGTTTGCCTTTGATCATGAAATACGAGTCTCGACCGAATCGGCGTGCGCGTCGAGCCGTTCAAGTCGCGCCAAAATCCCCGTAGCAGCCGCCGATCGCTTCACGGCCCCCCTCCCGTACTCGACCACGCTTACCCTTTTAACAAAATCCTCTACCCGCAACCCCGCAAAAGCCCTCCCCGCCCCACCCGTCGGAAGGGTGTGGCTGGGCCCCGCCACATAATCTCCCAGCGCCACAGCTGAAAAATTGCCAATAAACACCCCGCCTGCGCAGCGTATCTTCTCCGCAATCTTTTTGGCGCCACGACACTGCAAGGAAAGATGTTCGGGCGCGATTGCCTCCGCCAACTCCACCGCCTGTGCCAAATCCTTCGTCCAAACCAGTGAAGCCCCCCGCTTTAAAACGTCCCGCAAATATCCAGCTCTTGGTTGTCGCGAGCTTTGGCTCAACACCTCCGCCAAAACCCGCCCTAAAACCTTCATCGATGGCGTAAGGAAAAATATTTGACTGCCTGGCCCGTGTTCCGCCTGTGCCACCAGATCTGCCGCCACCCAATCGGGCCGTGCCGTTTCATCCGCAATCACCGCGATCTCGCTCGGCCCTGGCAACAGATCGATGCCCACCATTCCAAACACCTGCCTTTTGGCCTCCACCACCCAAGCACTCCCAGGCCCGCAAATCTTTTCCACAGGTCGAATCGTTTCAGTCCCAAAAGCCATCGCGGCCACAGCCTGCGCACCTCCCACTTGATAAATCTCCGTTGCCCCAGCCTTCTGCAACGCCCATCCCAACACAGGATTCACGGGACCAGGCGTAAAAGCCACAATCTCCTTCACCCCAGCAACTCTTGCCAACACCACCGTCATTAACGCGGTCGAGACAAGCGGAGCGGTTCCCCCCGGCACATAAACTCCCACTCGACCCAACGCAGGAAAATTTTCTCCCGTGATTGCCCCCTGCTCATTTCTCTTTCTCCAAGCCACAGGACGCGTTGCCTTGGCAAAATCCGCAATATTCTTTTCGGCTAAGGCAAGGGCCCGCCTCACCTCTGCCGACGGAGCCCGAAACTTTACCCTCACCCTCAAATCCCCTTTTCGAATCTTTTTCTTCGCAAACCGATTGTGAATCTTCACCACAGCTACATCCCCACCTCTACGCACCTCTCCCAAAATCCGCTCCACCACCGCCCTCACCTTCTGATCCGGCATTGCCCTTCGCGACAGTTGGCCGAGCGCCCACGCCGCATTCACCTTTCCACGCGCATCTAGAATTTTCATTCCTATTCCCACTCGATCGTCGCAGGTGGCTTGGAACTGATATCCAAAACCACCCGGTTGACCCCTTTGACCTCGTTGCAGATTCGATTTGAAATTCTTCCCAAAAGATCTCCCGGCAACCGCACCCAATCCGCTGTCATCCCATCCCGACTCTCCACAGCACGGATCGCCACCGCGTTGTCATACGTGCGTTCATCTCCCATCACCCCCACGCTTCGACACGGCAAAAGAACCGCGAAGCTTTGCCAGATCCGATAGTACCATCCTGATGATTTCATCTCTTCCACTACAATCGCATCCGCCTCTCGCAGAATCGACAACTTCTTCTCCTCAATCGCTCCCAAGCACCGAACCGCCAACCCAGGCCCTGGGAAGGGTTGTCTCCACACCATCTCCTTCGGCAAACCCAATACAGCGCCGACCTTTCGAACCTCGTCCTTGAAAAGTTGACGGAGCGGCTCAACCAACCCGAGCTTCATCCTCTTGGGCAATCCCCCTACATTATGATGACTCTTGATTAGGGATGCAGGATTGCCCGCAATCGGCACACTTTCGATCACATCCGGATACAGCGTCCCTTGAGCCAGAAACTGGGCTCCACGCCCCACCTTCTTCGACGCTTCATTAAAAACGTGAATGAATTCCCGTCCGATGATCTTCCTTTTCCTCTCCGGATCGGCCACCCCACGAAGTCTGCGCAAAAATCTCTTCCTCGCATCGATCACCGTTAAATTGAAGTGCCGGTGTTTTCCGAAAATGCGTTTTACGCTTTCCACCTCTCCCTTCCGCAACAATCCATTATCGACAAAAATACATCGTAGCTTGTTGCCGATCGCGCGGTGCAGCAGAGCCGCCGCCACACTCGAATCCACTCCGCCGCTTAATCCAAGGATGACCCGCCCATTTCCGACCTGTTGTCGCACATCGGCAATTGCCCGCTTGAGGAACGAGCCCATCGTCCACGTTCCCCGACATCCGCAGATCTTTTTCAAAAAGTTTCCCAAGATCTGCTGTCCTTTTGGGGTGTGAGAAACCTCAGGGTGAAATTGAAGGCCATAAATCCCCCCCTTACGCACCACCGCATACGGACTGTTCTCCGTCGTTGCGACCGACTGAAACCCCTTGGGCAGACGCGTCACCCGATCTCCGTGGCTGTTCCAAATTTCCAGACGTGCGGGTAGTTTTTCCAGCAAAGGGCACGCCCGTTTCCTTTGTAGCGTTCCTCGGCCATACTCCCGTCTGGCTCCTCTTGCCACCTCGCCCCCAAACTCTTTCACTAAAAGCTGCATTCCATAGCAGATTCCAAGAAGAGGAATCCCGAGATGAAAAATCGCCCGATCCATCTTCGGAGCCTTCGGGCTGTACACACTCGCAGGCCCACCACTCAAAATAATTCCCTTAGGCCGAAGGGCGATGACCTCTCGGGCAGAGATCGTGTGCGAAACAATTTCTGAAAAAACCGAAGCCTCCCGAATTCGCCTCGCAATCACCTGAGTATACTGAGACCCGAAATCCAGGATTAGGACCCGCTCAACACGGTTCTGAGGAGAGATGGAACTCGTTGCCTTCAAGAAGACTACTTCACCGATTTGGCAAAAATCGTCAAGCGGGACCGCCCAATCTGTTCCCAATTCTTGATCGCCTCCGGCGGTTGGAACTCTCTCGCTTACTTCGTTGCGTTTACCCCGTACTCCTGTCGGGGCCTGTCCCGACTCTTGTCGGGACTCGAGAGAGCGTTACCCTCCAACATATTTTAGCTTTGAAATATTTCGAGAGGATTTGGCCCCCGCACACCCACCCCTGGCCCAATCGTACTTCGCCTCCGGCGGATGGGACTCTCTCGCTTACTTCGTTGCGCTCGAGAGGATTTGAACCTCCATGGGTTGCCCCGCTACCACCTCAAGGTAGTGCGTCTGCCAGTTTCGCCACGAGCGCGTAAAAGAAATCATAGTTTATCGCCTGCGTGGTGACAAGCCAGCCCGCACCCCCACCTTTCTCATGACCTCATCCAACATTTTTTCGGTCAGCCGACCCGTGAAGGTGTTCTGCTGACTGACGTGGTAGCACCCCACCAGCCAGCGCCCCTCGGAAAGCTGAACCTCCAGCCCATGCCCAAATTTCGGTCTCGGCTTCAATCCAAAGAACTTCGTGACCGCTTCAAACCCAAATCCTCCTAACGCCAAATACACTTTTGCCTCCTTCAACTCTCGAATCTCTCGCTCAAAAAAGTTCCCGCACTGATCTCTCTCCTTTGGGCTCGGCCGATTGTCTGGGGGCGCACACTTTACGGCAGAAGTAATCCAAACACTCCTCAGCTTAAGCCCATCCTGCGCTCCTGTGCTCTCTTTCTGACTCGCCCATCCTGCCTTCCATAAGGCCCGATACAGCCACTTGCCCGACTCGTCCCCCGTAAACATTCTCCCTGTCCGATTCGCCCCATGAGCCCCTGGAGCTAATCCCACCACAACGATCTTGGCCTGCGAATCCCCCCACCCAGGCACAGGTCGCCCCCAGTAGATCTCGTTTGAGTAGGCCGCTTTCTTCTCTTTCGCTACCTGCTCTCTCCAACGAACAAGACGCGGACATTGCCGGCACTGTACAATTTCCTCCCGCAAGCGGATCAGACCGCTTGTACCTCCTTTTAAGCCCGAGGCGGAATCCGACAAGAGGTCCTCCCCATCCAACGGGAAATTCTTTGCCGATTCGCAGCCACAACCGCGTAGCCGACCGACGCAAAAGGTAGAACCAGTGGAAAAAGAATGAGGTGCCCCAACCATCTCCACCCAGGCACAAGTGTCAGGCAAAACGCCGTCGCAGATGCCTTCTTCCACAAAGTGCCGTCCTCCGCCAAAGCCTGAATCCCTTTGTCAGCCAACGTTCGATCCACCATAGGAAATAGCCTCATCCCCTCATCATCTTGATAAGCGACTGGATCAAAGGTTCCAGGTCGTGCCTTCTTCAAAATCCACTCCACACTACTTTGACAAAAGCCGCAGTCCGCATCGTAAAAAAGGGTCGCCTTGGCCATGAAATTCATCCTACCCCGAATCTTTCTCACGCCAACCCGCTTGCATTTTCCGCTTTCGCCCTCAAAGTCTATGGATGATTAAGCCTGACCCATCCCGCCTAGGTTCTCGTCTCTTTCGCTTAATTTCCAAGGGCGAAATCGTGACCTACGGCTACGTCGCTGTTCTCCTTCTCATCGTTGCAGGCGCGATCTCGATCTATCTGGTTCACTACATCCTCAATGCGATGCTTCAGCATCAGCCCTTCTTCTCGACCCTCATCTCCGTGATTAATGAAGTGCTCCTGATTCTTATCGTGATGGAGATCCTTCGCACGGTTACCCGCCTCCTTGTTTCCCCAGCTCACGATGTGAGTATCGCGGACCTCGTCCCCTTTCTTGTCATTGCAGGAATTAGCGTGACCCGTCGTATCTTGACCATCGGTGCAGGTCTATCGGTACAGGAAACGGAAGGGCACACCCTCGACCCAATCAAGTTTACTCAGTCGATGACGGAGTTGGTCGTCAGCGGAGTGATTATTGTGCTGGTCAGCGTCTCCCTCTGGTTGATCCACCGTAAGTCACCCGCCAAGATTACCTAACGCCCGGCTCTATCGTTCTTCGGGCAGATAAATCGAATCGGGGAAGTTTCCGCGCAACCGCTCGCCCGCTGGTCCCTGCGTAACCGCTTCGACAAGATACTTTCCTCCGACAAAGCATCCCTTCCACGACTGGCCAAAGCCTCCAAAACTTTCCTCATTATCCCCACGAGAACGAACCTTATTGTGCCCAAACTTAAAGCAACGCAAATCCACTGCGACCTGCTTGGCCAAATTCGCATCATCCGTAGCTAAACTGGAAACAAGGTTACCGTTCGAAACATTCATCTCCGCAATGAGCTGGTCCACGCTATCGACCACAGCCACCGAATCGACAGGGCCAAAGGGCTCGCCGTGGTACAGCTTGCAGTTTCGCGGCAGGCTCAGCAGAGCCACAGGTGCCAAGTAGGCCGAAATATCCTGCGAAGGCTGGAAGAGAGATTCATCCAGAACCCCCTCGTACAGTGCGACAGCACCACCGGCCACGGCTTCCGTGACCTGAACTCGTAGCTCTTCCACCTTTTTACTGTTAATCAACGGCCCGTAATCCAAGGCAGGCAACGGATCCTCCGCTTTGTCAACGAGGAGGGGATGCCCACACTTCAACCCTTGTACCACGCCAAGATACATTTCTAAAAATTTCGGGAACATGGAGCGCTGAACGACATAGCGCGGGTAGGCTGTACACCTCTGCTTGCCAAACTCGAACCCCTTCTTGATTTGGGCCGCCAAGCTCTTCCAATCCGAATACTCCCAAACTCCGTAACAGTTCACCCCGTCCATCTCCAACATGTACCGCTTGGACCGATCGTAAAACGCGGCAGCAATCTCCCGACCATTATTTTTTCCACCTACGAAAGCCAAACAGGCGATCGCTTCGTTTCGGACGAGAGCCTCGCTCAACTCACCCCCGGATCCGCTGACCAAGCTAACCGGCAATCCACGCCGGCGGGCGAGGGCCATCGCCAAGGTGACAGCGTGAATTCCTCCATCCGTCGGTGTTTTTGCAATGACGGAGTTACCCGCCAAACACTGAACCAGAACGGCATGAATGAGAACGGAGAGAGGATAGTTCCAAGAGGCAATATTGGAGATCAAGCCCAGCGGCTTTCTCCCCTCCATCATTTTTTCGATCTGCCCGACATACCAGCGCACTCCTGAAATACACCGTTCGACGCTGACCTTGGACTGCGGGTACGGCTTACCAATCTCCCACACCAGTGTCTTGGCCAACAGATCCGCGTTCGCCTCCAAATCCCCTAACGTTTCGCTCACCATTCTTTTGCGCTCATCCAGATCGGTTTTCGACCAAGCGTGGAATTCCACCTCGGCCGCCACCACTGCCGCACGGGCGGCATCCAACCGAATCATCGGATAACGACCTAAGGGGGTGGCATCAACAGGAGATAGAAACAGCTTTCCGTGACCCGGCTGTTGCCACTTGCCGGCAATTAAGTTGAAAAGATTGCCTTCGGGGCCAAACGCCTCAGGCGCCACCTTGCGGTGCTGCTCAATCAGGTTCGGCCAGGAGGCCCATGGGGAGATAAACTTGCTCAAGGAACGAAAAGAGTACTCCAATTTTGCCATTCGTCACGCTCAGACTCGACGAATGCGATTCTCATCCCTTATCTGCAAAGGATGAAAGAAGTGGAAGCTTTGACCCGAATCATGGCCCGCCTCAGGGGCCCTAAGGGTTGTCCCTGGGATCAAAAGCAAACTCATCGCACTCTTCGCCCCATGTTGCTGGAGGAGGTTTATGAACTCCTTGAGGCGATTGATCAGAAAGATGACCATGCCCTTCAGGAAGAGTTGGGGGATGTTCTTCTGCACATCATTTTTCATGCTCAACTGGCTCAGGAGCGGCGAGCCTTTGATTTTCGTAAGGTGGCGTCTCATCTTGCCAAGAAACTCATAAGTCGACACCCCCACGTATTTGGGAAAGAACGACTTGTCACGACTCAGCAGGTTCTCCACAGGTGGCATCAGCTGAAGCTGGCGGAAAAACCATCCCGCAAGAGTGCACTGGATGGCATTCCGATGGGTCTTCCATCCCTTCTTCTAGCCCAAAATCTCCAAAAACGCGCAGCGAGGGTCGGATTTGATTGGCCGAATCCAGAAAAAGGAATCCCAGCCAAGATCCGGGAAGAGATAAAGGAGGTTTGCCAAACAAAAGGTCGTGGGCCTGCCTTCGCCCGGGAACTTGGAGACCTCCTTTTTACCTTGGTCAATCTAGCTAGGCATCGGGGGGTGGATGCAGAGACCGCTTGCCGTGACTCAGCCCACCGTTTCGCTACCCGTGTTCGCCATATTGAATCTTCACTCTCTAAGAAGGGTAAAAAAACGGGGGATCTAAGCCCTCGAGAGCTAGACCAAGAGTGGAAAAAAGCTAAGAAAAGACGGTCATTTTACTTAAAATACAGTAGATAATACTCACAACTTGCTCTTCTTGTTGTCTGGTTTTGACTTGCTCGCAAACGCCCTGTCTTTAAGAATCCTCACTCAAGCAAACGCCCCAATAGGGGCAGAAGGAGAAACACACTATGCTAGCAGCTGCAGCAATGAAAACGGGTGACCTTGTCGGGTTCACCTTCTTTATCGGGACCATGGCTATGTTTGCCGCCTCGGTCTTCTTTTACTTCGAGCGGCAGACCGTCTCGGACAAATGGAAGACCTCGCTGTTGATCAGTGCACTGATCACCACGATCGCGGCCGCCCACTACATGTATATGAGAGAGTACTGGTGCTCGAACTTCAACGGCACAAATGCCGGTGTCGCTTCGCCCACCGAATTCCGCTACATCGATTGGCTCCTCACCGTGCCTCTTATGTGCGTGGAGTTTTACCTCCTTCTCAAAGCCGCTGGGGCCAGCATCAATATGCTCTGGCGCCTCATCGGTTATTCCGTCCTCATGTTGGTTGCCGGATACATCGGCGAAGTCTCCGCCAAGCTCGGTCAACCCGTGCGTGGCTTTGAGAACTTCGGCTGGGGTGTCATCTCCACCATCGGTTGGGCAGGAATCGTTTATGAGATCTTCTTCGGGGAAGCCAAACAACTTGCCGACGGCAGCAGCGATGCAAACGTCCGCAAGGCGTTCAACCTCCTCCGTGGCTTCGTTCTCATCGGTTGGGCAATCTACCCGATCGGCTATATGACCTTGCCGGGCAACGTGCTCAGCAACTCGGTCGAATTGGCCTCCAAGATGAACGTCATCTATAACATCGGTGACGCCGTCAATAAGATCGGCTTCGGCTTGATCGTCTGGAATCTCGCCAAACGCGCGAAATAATCAGATTTAAATCTTCGGCGCGGGATTTTCTCCCGCGTTAAGTTGGGGGATCTCCGAAAGGGGATCCCCCATTTTTTTCATCCTATCCCTCCCCATTCTGCCCCTACTCTCTCCTATGCCCGTCCTCCTTAGGCAAACCGCCCCCTGGTTTCTCGCGGCCTTCATCACCCTTCTCTCCCTTTTTTTTCCTCAACCTGCATGCACCCTAGCCCCGTGGTTCTTTCTCTCCTCCGCTCTCATCCTCGGCGTGCCCCACGGTGCCTGCGACCCTTGGATCCCAGGTTGGATTCTACATCGTCCCTCTCGCCTGTCCTTTCTCGTCCCCTTCTTCCTCATCTACCTCGCGATTTCTGCCGCCTATCTACTCCTTTGGCGCTCTTATCCGCTCCCTTCCACTATCTTTTTCCTTTTTCTCACCGCTTGGCACTGGGGGTCTGCCGATGCCTCCCTCGAAACAACCCCTAGCCTTCGATGGCTTCTCTTTGGAATCGGGCGAGGCTCACTCGTTATGCTCGCCCCTTTTGCCTTTCACCTGACCGACACATGGTCCGTCATTCTGCTCATGGCACCCAACGCTGGCCCACCACCCTCCACTTTTCCCTTTATCCCAGCACTACTCGTCGCCATCGCCCTGAATCTTCTCTCCCGCCCATCCATCCACCAAACTATTGAAACTCTACTGCTACTTCTCCTTTTTTACCTCACACCCCCACTCCTCTCCGTCGGCACCTACTTTGTAGCCTTTCATGCCTGGCGACACCTTCTCCGGCTTACTGCCTTGCGGGACCAAAGAACTTCGATTGATCCCATCAGTCGCTGGACCCACTCCCTCTCCCAACTCCTTCTTCTCTCGATTCCCCTCACTCTCGCAAGCCTGGCTTTCCTTCGATGGATTCCCCCTTTTCTCACCTCATCCTTCCCAAAAGGAGAAAATTGGGTCGGCCCCTACCTCATTCTCCTCGCCGTTCTCACCCTACCCCACGCAATCCTTGTTGGTTGGGTCGATAAAAAGACCAAAGTAGCCCTTGCTTATTGACTGTAAATTATTGGTCAATAAGATTTTATATCCGAAGTAAAAGCCGCCCCTACCATTTTTACGCATCGTGTGATATGGTTTAATGTGAGCTTGCTACCAAAACTCCGCCAAGACTTTCAAAGTGCCGAATCTGCCGTGGGTTACGCAAATCTTGGCATGTACACCGATGCTCTTGCCGAACTGGAAAACTTATCCCCTCAAATGGTGTGCGATGATGGCGTACAAGAGTTCAAGCTTCGTCTCCTCGAACGCGCCTGCCGCTGGCAGGACGCTGCTGGCCTCGCCGCCCGCCTAGCCACTTCCCACCCAGACGAGTCCCGATGGTTTATTGCTTGGGCCTTCGCGAAACGCCGAAGCGATTCGATTGAAACCGCCTCAAAAATTCTTACCGATGCCGCCCACCTCCATCCCAAAGATCCCCTCATCCAATTTAACCTCGGTTGCTACGCTGCCCAAAGGGGAGACCTAACCACCGCCCAGACTTATGTCCGGCGCGCTATCGAGCTCGATCACGACCTAGAAAAACTTGCCCACCAAGACCCGGACCTTGAGCCCCTCCGCCAAGCGCACCTCATCGACTAATCTCTCCCTCCATTTCCACTCCGATCTTTCTCCTCCGCCTCTAATTCGATCAAATACCTGCGGACCTCCCCCACCCGTTCGTCCGGCATATCCCCGTAACTACACCCGAACTTCTCCTTCACACACCCTGCGACATGCGCATACGGATTCCGCCCCCGCGGATGCCGAACATCACTCTCCAAGACCCCCTGCAGACGATCCCCCACCGCCCGCATCTCCGCCCAAACCTCCCTCTTTAAATCTGGACTCAACTATTTTCGCCGCTGAATCGCCAACAAAGTGATGTCGTCCGACCTCTCCGCTTCCAAAACAAATCCCTCTACTTGCTCAATCACCCGCTCCGCAATTTTCTCCGAAGAAAGACTCGCTACCCCCGTGACCGCCTTTTCGAGACGATCTTCCCCAAACAGATCTTTTGCCTCATTCATCGCCTCCGTCACCCCGTCCGTATAAACCAGAAGGGTCTCTCCGGGCTTTAACTGCAACTCCCGCTCGCCAAATTTCGCATCCTCGAAAACCCCCAGAGGCATCCCGCCCGCCGGCTCATAAGTCGGTTTCCCCTGTGCAGGCACAAGAATAGGCGGATTGTGTCCACCCTGCCCATACACCATCCGACCCGTCGCCGTATCCACTATCCCTAAAATCATCGTCACAAATAAACTCGCCTGATTCTCCTTCGCCAATTGCGCGTTCACCCGATTCATAATCTCCAAAGGGCTTCTTCCTGGCACGGCCGTGGCTCGGATCAAAGTTCTTGTCACCGCCATAAATATTCCTGCCGCAATGCCCTTGCCCGACACGTCACCTACAACAAAACACATTTTACCGTCTTCCACCGGAAAGAAATCGTACAGATCCCCACTCACCTCCTTTGCAGGTTCGAGTCTCGCAAAGAGCTCAATCCCCGGTGCTTCCTCCCTTGTCGGAAACACTTTAGGCAGAAGTCCACCCTGCAACTCTCTCGCCAGATCCAAATCTCGCTGGACCGCTGCCCGCTCCAGAGCTGCCTTGTGCGCCCGCATCCGTACCAAAGCAGCCGCCACCAAACCCGCAAAATACTCCACCATCGTCTCGTCGGTTTGCGTAAATGCCGCCCTCCCGATTGGATTTAAAAACTCGATCACCCCCACACACTCCCCACCCTCCAGAAGAGGAGCCGCAAGCAACGCCTTCGTCTTCCAACCCGTCTTCTCATCCGCCTTCGAATAAAATCGTGCATCCTTGCTCACGTCATCTACTCGAATCGTCTTTTTCTCCTCCATCGCCGAACCCACGATCCCCTTACCCTTGGGAACGCGTAATGTTCCCAACTGGGGCGCACTGTCCCCTTGGGCCGAGTGAATCATTAACTCCCCCGTCTCCTCATCCGGCAGGAAAATCGAACATGCTTCAGCCTGAATCCATGGCCGGCTCTTATTCAAAATCATCAGTAACAATCCGCTCAGGTCCGTCTCCCTCCCAATCTCACCCGCCAACTTAAACAGAGGCCCGTAATCGATCGGTTGTTCTACACTTTTGATCATTTCACTATCCTACCAAAGAGCAAAGGGTTGTCAGATGGATTCTCGTCATCCATCTTCGAATCATGTTTCCAACCATACGTCTTCCCAACACAACCATGTGGGAGCCCGGCCCTTATCCTGGGGTTGAGTTTGCCCACCTTTCACACGACTCAGGAAACGGAGCTAGGTTTCTTCTCCGAAAATTTGCCCCAGGAACCACCATCCCCGCTCATCGCCACCCCCAAGCGTCCGAGTCGGTTGTTATTCTCAAAGGAAAGTGGATCGAAGGAAATGTCGAATACGGCCCAGGCTCATTTTTTCATGCCCCTAAAAATACTGTCCATGGACCTCACCGCGCAGACAAAGAGGTGATCAGCGTCACTTGGTATGACGGCCCTCTAAGCATTGAGACGGCCGAGGCTGCAGACCCTGCCGCAGGGCCAGTTCCACCGATCCCCTAAGGCTTGGGAATCGGCTTAAAAACAATCTCCACCCGCCTGTTCTTTGCCCGGCCTTCGGGTGTGTCGTTCGGTGCAACAGGATGACTGTCCCCATATCCCACCGCAGCCAATCGCTCAGCAGGAACCATTCCTGTTGCCTGTAGGGTTCTCACGGCCACCGCTGCGCGCGCAGTAGATAACTCCCAATTGCTCGGATAATATTGAGCCAATACGGGGGCGATGGGATCACTATCCGTATGCCCCTCCACACGCACCTCATCCTGAGACTGATTCGCCGCCGCTGCGACTTTCCGTAAAACATCGGCCCCCGCCGGGGCTAGTTCGGCCGATCCACTCGGAAAAAGGATCTCACTCGCCACCGTAACCTTAAGCTGATCCTTTAACCGAGATATGACTACATCTTGATCCGCCAACTTCTTCTTTAAATCATCTTCCAGCTTCTGCTCCTGATCGGTCGGAACAGTCGTCGCCTTCAACTTCTCCAAAGCCAACTGCTGATCCGCCAACTTCTTTTCTAAAACTTTTCTCTCCGATGCGGAGATATCCTTCAACTTAGCCAGCTCCGATTTGGCCTTCTCCAACTCCAACGAGGAAACCGAGAGCTTCTTCATCTCCTCCTTGGACTGCTCCAACTGCGCTTGAAGAGCTTCCTTTGCTAAATCCGCTTTCTTTGCCCGATCCTCTAAAGCGCCCGCCTGCTGCTCCATCTCCGTAAGCTGTGTCCGTGCTTTCGTATCGCGGTGAAGATAATACCCCCCACCGCCTAAACCTAACGCAGCTGCCGTGGCCAGTGAAATGGTGTGCCACGCAGCAACCTTAGCCACCCCACCCGCGGCAGCTTTTGCAGCTCCCGTGGCAACCGCTTTACCAGCAGTGGACTCTCCGACAACGGGAGGAAGATTTGGCTTTACTGGGTCTGCCATAAACTTCTCTTTAGCTGGTCCCCTTCTTCTTGCTGTCTTGGGATGGTGTCTTTCCTTTGATTGCCGGCTTCTTATCCAATTCTTCCAATGCTTTCCATAACCGGTGAACCGCTTCCGGAGTTTTCTTCACTTTGCCATCCAAAATCTCCCGGGGATTCAAACGCTCCCCGTAAAAGTTTTCATTCGTATCATCAGCCGATCCAAATCCCAATCCCGACAATGAAACTCCACCAAACAGTCCCTTGCTAAAGCTGTAGGTATAAACAGGGGCATTCACGGTCGCTACGCCTGCCGACAACTCCCGTCCTACGGGCCCCGCTGTGCCCTCCACTGCTGCACTGCTCGTATAATTTCCCTTCTGCATGAACTGCTTCACCGCTTCCTCCGTATTCAGGAGAAGCACATAATCCTGCACCGAGCCCCCAGCCTGAAATCCAACCCCCGCTCCCGCAGCCGAAATCCCGGAGGGAGGCGACCACTTGTTCCCCTTCCGAATCACCACCAAACCCTCTCCTCCCTCGGCTCCGATAATGAACGCCGCCTTGTAGATCGAGAGAATCACTAATCCTTTGCACTCATGAAACACGTTGCGAGGAATTGAATCCCCCTGTGCTTTTCCATACTGCTCCAAAATATCGATCGTCTTATCAATCGACTCTCCCAGCGTACTTCCCGCAAAACTTGCGTTTAGGGTGATTCCAAGCAGGGCAACGACTGTGAGGATAAGATGTTTCATAGACAAACTGTGTCGCCTTCAAGGAGCTTTGGCAATCCGATCCCTCACCATGATCTCCCCTCATCTGCATCAATATAATCAAAAAATGTCTCAATCTCATCTCTAGCCTCCCACCCCGCCTCTTTCTTTCGAAATGCTAACCGATCGACCATTTCGTCACGCCAACCCCGCTTGGACAGATATTCGCTCCAAATTTTGCGCTCCACCAAATCACGTGCCTTTCCTTCTTTGCCACACCATTCCAAGATCTCTTCATCCGTACCGCTCTTGCGAACTCTCGTTCTGAGCTTTTCGTACGATACGCCCAAGAAATCACAGCAAGCTTTATCAAAGCCCTCCCCCAGATTGGCCCGATAATCCTCAGGCAAATTTCCTGCCTGTTCCAACCTCAGCTTGTCCACCATGCGCCCAAAATAAACCAATCCTCCCACACCCACCCGCGGACTTCGTAACCCTTCGACAGGCCTTCGCTCGCCACTCATCGGCCCATCGCTTCCCGCAAGCTCCGAATCTCGTTCTCCAACTCCTCTACCCTCGCCGCCAAATCCAAAACCAGCCCTGCTGCGGACGATGAAACCCCATACTCAATCCGCAACTGCTCAATTCGCCTCACCAGAAATATGGATCCCTCCCCAAATCGGATCTCGGGACCTACCTCTCGCATCTCCTCCCCTAAAAGCCCCATCTCACAATACTCCCGCACCAACTCTTTCGTCGTCTCCGCCAAACACGCCAACTCTTCCAAAGCCAAACTTCTCTCCATCTCCTGCCGGACTATTTGAGCCAGTTGGAATCGTTTATCTTTCATACTCTAATCTCTGCCTTTGGGTCGCCAGCGACTCACCTTAGCCAAATCCTCCCAAGCTTTTTTCTCCTCCACACCCACCTCGGATGGAACCCCGACTTCCAAAACTGCATACAGATCCCCACGCCCACCATCTTCTCGCGGAAGCCCCTGCCCCCGCAATCTTAGTTTCTGTCCACCCACCGCTCCCGCCGGCACTTTCAACATCACCACACCTTCCAGTGTTCGAACTGGAACGCTTCCTCCCAAAACCATCTCCCAAGGAGCCATCTCCACATCCGTAACCAAATCCGAACCTTCCACCCGCAAATCTGGATGCCGCGCCATTCGAACTCGTAAATAAAGATCCCCCGACTCACCTCCACTCGCACCTGCCTCTCCCCTGCCTGCCAGACGAATACGTTGCCCCTCCCGTACCCCCGCCGGCACCTTCACACGATACGTCTCCACCCTTCCTCCCCCCCTCTGCAAGGTGACCTCCCTCATGGATCCATGCATCACCTCCTCTAATGTCACCAGCAGATCCCCCTCGACATCCGATCCCCGTCTCGCCATTCGCCTTCCACCCGCCCCGCGCATCCCCTCCACTCCACCCATTCCCCCAAACATGCTCTCGAAAAAATCACTGAACCCCGTCCCACCGAAATGCACCTCCTCCATCCCAGGCCCAGCCTCACTCCTCACTCCTCCTCCAGGCCAACCATATCCACCCCCCGGCACCTCCTGACCCATCTGATCATACTTCGCCCGCTTCGCAGGATCGCTCAACACCTCATACGCCTCATTCACCTCCTTAAACTTCTCCGCTCCCTTCACCTTGTCCTTCGCCACATCGGGATGATACTCCCGCGCTTTTTTTCGGAACGCAGAACGAATCTCTTCAGCCGTAGCGGTTCGATTTACCCCTAAAACTTTATAGTAGTCTTGGTACTCCATATTTTCTTCTTACTCCCAGTTTCCGCCCGTTGTTCCTTCAGGCCCCAACTCGACCTCTCCCTGTTCCGACACCGCCGCTAATCCGTCGGTAAAAGCACGCGCCTTCGTATATTTCGGCTCCAATCCCCAACTTCCATCAGGTTTCAAATACCCCCACTTTCCCCCAGGCTCCTTCGCCGCAGCCAACCCACCGTGAAAAACTAGCGCCCGCTCAAACTTCGGTGGAATCGCCCACTTCCCCTCCGGGTCCAAATATCCCCACTTGCCCCCTGGCTCCCGAGCAGGCGCACGATCATCCCCAAATGGCCCTACCGCCTCCAACACATCCTGCCCCACCCCTTCCCCATCCTGATTTTTTATTCCCGGACGAATCTCCATCACCCGCTCCTGTAAATCCATCAAACCCCAACCCCCAATCTGCTTCCAAGCCACACGCTTTCTACCCAGAGGAACCAGCCCCCCGTAGTTTTTCGTGGTCCGTGTTTTAATCTTACTATCAATCAAAACCCACGGCATCCCCTCACCCAACGCCTGCACGGCCGCACGACCATCCAAAAAATCCCCTGCGACGGCAAAGTCCAACCGGCCCCATAATTTGCCGCTGGGCAAGATATACCCCCAAGCCGCTGGCCCCATAGGCTTCTTTGCCTCCGCCTCGCTCTTATCTTCCACAACTTCATCCCCCTCCCCCACGGGCGCATCCTCGCTTTCCTCTACCGCAGCTAAACCCTCCGAAAAATCCTTCGCCTGCAAAAACCTGGGCTTAATCGCCATTCGAATTCCTCCCTCTTGATATGCCACATAACCCCAGCGGTCCATCAGACGGACCGCCGCCAACCCCCCCCGCACTTTTCGCGCTGCATCAAATTCCGCCTTTTCCGACATCCCGAGCGAAAAACCCTTCGCCTTTTTTCCATCCGTCGCATAGGGAATCAACCGACCCTCCCCATCCACGAACGCCCACTTCTCCCCCACTCGCACAGGTGCCATACCCCCCAACATCGAACCCACCTCCATATAACGATCCTGCGTCACTCTCGTTCCCCTCTCATCCGCATAAAACCATTCGCCACCCAACTTAACCGGCACTCGCCCAATCCCCATCTTTGCGACCGGCTGCCCGACCTTTACCTCCTCACCATCCTTGACCTCAATCTTAACCAAAGTTCCACTCCCAGGAGCCTGCAACATCGCCATGGCTTCTTTGGGTCGAACCTCCGCAATCTTCTCCCCCTTTGCCACCGCATCCCCCTCGAGCTTGAGCCATCGCACCATCGTGGCTGAGCCAGGATTCGGCCCATACCCAGGACAAATCACATCAAACTGCTTTTTTTCAAAAATTCCAACATGGCCCAAATTTCTCACCGAACCAAGGGCCGACCCAGGAATCGCCGCCCCACCCGCAGGCACCCCTATTTTCACCAACATTCCAGAAATCGGTGACTCGACAGGAAGAACGGGCTCCACCATCTCCATCTGCGCGAGCGGCTCACCTGCTTTCACCTCATCCCCCTCCGCTTTGAGCCACTTCTTGACCTTCGCCCCTTTCACGCCAGGCAAAAACTCAGGCAGGGTAAACGATCTTTTTAAATCCCCTCTAAATTCCCCCACCTCCTCATACTTCTCGGCCAACCGCCACGTTCCCGTGGTATCTACCATCCCCCACTTTCCCGCACCCCAACTCACCCCCATCCCCAAACCCCAAAGAAAAATCAGAGAAAGCTTCACCCATCAAATTCTGCTTCCCCCACCCCAAAATCTCAACCCCTTTGCCGACTCCCCGCCCATCACAGATACTCGATCTTCCTCATCGCCACCCCGCTCCTCTTGGCAAACTCTGCCATCCCCTCCTTCTCCTCCCGACCTAACTCGTATCGAATGCACTTCGTCAGATACTCCTTTTCCATTTCCCCCTCCGCCAGTTCTGCCCGCTTTGCGATTCCTGCCAAACACTCCTCACGAAACTTTTCTATCTCCCCCGGTTTCGGCTTAAACCCACTCCTCAACGCCCACACTGCAAATACAAAGGGCTTCCCCGTCCAATCCCACCAAGCTTTTCCCAAATCGGTCACTCCTCTTCCCTTTCTTTCCGTCCACTCCCGCAGTGCTTCATCCCCGATCCTTAGTCGCGCCTCTCCACTCTCTTTTTCCTCCAGACGAAAACCAAGCGCTCCCTGCGAAACAACACTCCACAACTGGACAGAGCTCATGGAATGCGGCGTAAGGGATATCCCGTCACAATCGGAAAGCCGCTTGTCGTGAAAAACCACCACACTCCTCACCTCACCCCGCGAGCCCACCGCCAAACCATCCACCACTCGATAGGAGGCCCCATTCAAAATCTCCCAGACCGGTACTAAGGCCAAATCCACCTCCCCACGGTTCAACCTCCCGACCAACTCCTTCGGATGATCCCACACGACTTCCCCCACCTCCCAATTCACCCCAAAAGGTTTTGCATGATCGTACGGCACACACCCAATCCTCATCTCCTCACCCTACCACACTCAAACCGATAGTTGGGCTACTCCAATTATAATTTCTTTGGAAAGACCGGGGAAAAACTAGGCCAAGCCAACCCTACTCAGTGCCCGATGCGGTGGAAATCTGTCCCATCTTTTGGGACGTATACGAGTAGCGCTCCACCCTCTTTATCCAAATCCAACTACCAAATCCCACAAGTAGTGTGACGAGCAAGATAGCGATCGCCCGGTACTCCAAAAGTTGACCCTTTGGCACTCCTGCACCCTGATGCCTTACCTTTTTCGCCCCAAAAAGTAACCTTAACAGCGACATGCAAAAATAATACGCCTGCTACTCGAAATTCGCAAACCCTATTTTGGGCTTCGCCTCTTCAAACCTTCTCGTAGAAGGTGTTTCTCTGCACCGGTTTACGTCCTGCTTCCAGAATTGCCCTTTCTAAATTACCTCGTGTTTGGCCCACAGGGGTTTGGGCTCCCGCCATGTGAAAGATTTTCTCCTCTCCAATCGTCCCGTGCAAATCATCCGCCCCGTAACTCAAAGCGACCTGCGCCAACGGTAACCCCGTGCTAATCCAGTACGCCGTCACATGATCAAAGTTATCCAGAATCAACCGACTCGCAGCTATGACCCTTAACTCCTCCAGCGCACTCGCTCTCCGAATTTTCCCTAGCACTGCCAATCGTGTCTGCGATGGCTCGAACGCAAATGGAATAAATCCCGTAAATCCTCCCGTCTCATCCTGCAACCCTCTCAACTTTTCCAAATGATCCACTCTCTGCTCGGCCGTCTCCACATGACCATACAACATCGTGGCCGTGCTTCTTCCCCCCATCCCGTGCCAGATTCGATGCACCTCCAACCACTCTTCTGCCGACTCCTTTCCTTTGCAAATTTGTTCTCTCACTTCAGGGGCGAAAATCTCCGCTCCTCCGCCCGTCAACGAATCCAAACCCGCATCCCGTAAATCCACCAACACCTCTCGGATCGACTTCTTGGCAACTCGCTCAGCCAAATGCCGAATCTCAATTGCTGTAAAAATCTTGAGCATCGGCTTGGGCTTGATCTCCGCTAACTCCTTCAACATCTTCAAGTAGAACGAGTAGGGCAAACTGGGATGTAACCCACCCACAATATGAATTTCCGTCGCCCCTGCAGCGACCGCCTTGCTTGCCTCTCCCACCATCTCCTCCACCGAAAGCTCAAATGTTCCTGGTTCACGCTTCTTCCTGGCAAAGGCGCAGAACTGACAGCTCAAAATACAAACGTTCGAATAGTTCAGATACCGGTTCAGGACATAACTTGCCCGTTTCCCCACCTTCCTCTCCCGCACTCGGTCGGCCAACTGTCCCAGCTGGTGAAAATCCGCATCCCGAAACAGATAAACCCCCTCCTCAAACGAAAGCCGTTTCCCCGCTTCCACCTTCTCTTCAATTTTTTCCCACATGCTCATTTCCAGAAAATCTCCCATAGGAACCCAAGCAAGACGAGCAGACTCACAGCTGCATTCGCCTGAAAAAATGCCCTGCCCCTTGTCTCTCTCTTTCGGGCCCAAAGGGTTTCCAACCCTAAAACTGCCACCATCAGCCCCCAGACCACCCCATATCGCCACCCGAACTCCGCGCCCCAACCCACCGCCCCAAATCCCAAGACCGCAACCGCGTGCAATAAACTCGCCATCCTGAGGGAGGCTGACTCACCAAACCTGGCAGGAAAACTCCATAGCCCCTCCTGCCGATCAAACTCCCGATCCTGGAGCGCATAAATTAGATCGAATCCCGCCACCCATAAACCCACCGCCATCCCCAGCACGATCGGGACCCAAGAATCAAACGAACCTCTCACAGCCAACCAACCGCCCACAGGGGCCATGCCAAGAGCCACGCCTAAAAAACCGTGCGATGCCCAGGTGAACCGCTTCGTCAACGAGTAGAAAAACACAACCGCAACCGCAACTGGGCTCAACATCAGACATAGCGGGTTCAACAGCCATGCTCCTGCCACTAACCCCAATACGCCTCCCCCCAAAGTCAGATACGCCACCGATCGAGAAACGAGAGTCGACCTCTCTGCCGTCCTCGGATTTTTCTGATCCAACGTCCAGTCCGCCAACCGATTGAATGCCATCGCCGCCGTCCTCGCGCCCACCAAGCAAACCACCACTCCAAAAATCACACCCCCTTTTGGAATCCCTCCCGCTGCCAAAAACATCGCCGCCAATCCAAACGGCATCGCAAACACGGTGTGCTCAAACTTGATAAACTCAGCCCACCTGCTGATCACTGAAGACATTCTTGGATCCTACCACACTCTACTGTTGCAAGTTTAGGATAAGCTTTAGTTTATCCGTGAGGTCATGAAAATCTCCTTCAAACAGAATCAGAAACCCCTACCCCTTTTGATGCGCCCTTGCCTCCTCATCACTTTCTTTCTTCTCTCGTTTCACAGCCGTGCCCTAGCCCAAGCCGAAGTGGGTCTTATTATCAATGCCATCCTTCAAGGCCTCCAAACCGCAGAAGCCATTCGGCGTTCGGTAGACCAATCCAACCAATTTCCCAACCCACCCAACCAGCCCGCGGGAGATCCGATTTGGAATTATGACGAAGCCTCTCTCATCCCCTCTCAGATTCTAAAAACAGGCCCCTACCGCAATCTTCAAGGCCAAATTGTGTTGAGCGCACGCCAATCCAAACCCGGTGAGATCGAACTTCTTTTCTACCGCTCGAACGAATCCATCTATCGTCGCGAATTCTGCCAGTCGGATCAGCGGGATGGTCGACGCGTCGACCTCGATGAAAAAGGAAAGAAAACAGCTGAAGGCCCGATTCGGAAAGGGTTGCCCGAAGGCGACTGGCTCTTCTACTCAGCCGACGGAAATCTCAAGGCCGAAACCCGAATGCAATCCGGGCAAATGACAGGCCCTCAGGTCCTTTTCGGGGACGATGGAAAAACTCGCGCCTCGAACACCCTCCTTCAAGGGAAACGCCAAGGCCCCTCCACTCTCTTTCATCCCGACGGCTCCGTTTCCGACAATCTTTCTTACTCCGGCGACAAGCTTAACGGACCTGCCACCGGTTGGTGGCCCGATGGTCTTCCCCGCTACACGGCGAACTGGAAGGATGGCCAACTGGACGGCCCCAGCATTGAAAACTTCCCCTCTGGAATGAAAAAGTCGGAGACCTTCTATCGTTTTGGAAAGAAAGAAGGAGGCGCACGTCAGTGGGATGAGAGGGGCACACTTCTAACTGAGGAGAACTGGCAAAGTGATCAACTGGACGGGTGGGTTCGCGAATTTTACTCCGATGGCAAACCCCGCACCCTCACTCCATACCTTGGTGGAAAGAAAAACGGCCGATACGAAAGTTTCAATCCCGACGGAACTCTCGCGACATCGGGAGAGTTTGCTGGCGGAAAACTTCAAGGTCCAATTATTCTTCACTACCCCACAGGCCAGTCGTTTGCAGAGTGCGACTATCAGGGAGATCTCCTAACGGGTGGGCGTTTGCTGTATCCAGACGGAAAAGGATTGGGCCAGTTTGGGCCTATTTCAGGCAAGGAAGGAAAAGTTAGCTTTCTTCTGCTCCAGTATCCCGATGGCAAACCTCTCTCCTCGACCCGGCTTGAATCCAGCACGGGCAAAATGGAGTGGAAAGGTTGGCGAACCGACGGAACAACGCTCGGAACGATCTCAAGACCAAGTGCGGCGAGTTCATCCGAAGCAATCGAGCTTCAGCTTTGGCGAGAACAACAGGCGACCTTGGAACAGCAGATTGGCCTTACCTTACCTCCCGAATTTAATCTTCTTCCTCATTAAACCAACGCTCTTTTACCGACCCCCCCTACAAAACCTAAGGAATAATCGCTTCAACCTGTAGAAATCCTTGAGTTCCGCCTGAAAGCGAAGCTTCATACTGCTCCACTCCCTCTGGCAATCCGACGGGTTGAGGTGAAACTTTTACCTGTGAGACAATTCCTGGAATGAGTCCCGTTTTGAGATCTGTTCCGCTCTTAACCACATAGGTCACCCCGCTTCTTTGTAGCCAAGTGATCTTAATCCCACCAGAAATGCTGGATTGTACCACGGCTCGGCTTGTTCCATCCGTCGGACTCGTAACAAAAGCATACTCCGCAGCATTATTCAGCCCATCCCCGTCCGGGTCCGCCCCAGGCTCTGCATTTGCCTGGCTCAATCCAAATCCATCGGCCCAGATTTGCATCGGCGTTTGTACCGAATTTACCGTCACGTTGATGGAAAAAGTGACTACTTGATAATTACTGACATCCGATGGCGTAAAGGTGACGAGCTGAGAGCTAGAGTTTAATGGTGGTTGAGCCGATGGAACCGCCCAAGCAAAGGATCCAGGAACTGCCACACCCCCATACGTAGCACTTCCATCTATCAGCATGGAGGCCAGGAGTGGTTGTCCCTCCGTCAAACTCGAAGCAAGCGGCAAACTGTTAATGATCGGAGTTCCTTTATCCACCACCACAGTACGCGTGGCGGTAGTCACATTACCCACGGAATCAGCCGCCGTGTAGGTCCGCACATAGGTTCCAGCGACAGCCGTGTTAACCGTTCCGCTTGGAGTGACCGTTCGACTTCCCCCGCTTGTGTCTGTCCCTGTCGCACCTGGGTCTACGAACGCACTTCCAAGAGCAATATTCATAGGATTGGATCCAACTAAAGACAGAATGGGTCCGTCTTGATCTAATGCACGAAGGAAACTGATGTAGGTTCTATTGTTGGAGTTATTGCCGCTTCCGAATGTCTTTGAAGTCGATGTCTCTGCCGCATTGTTTGCATAAAAGTCGGCGAGGTTGGTGTTTCCATTCACGATCGAGCAGAAATACCCGCGAGAGCCGGAGAGTTCGCGGGTCGACCGAACTTTCCGCCCCGTGAAATTATTGTACTGAGTGCCAGCACCTCCTGCCGCAAGCGCGTGCATTCCGCCCGCCACGCCGTCGGGATACATGCCGGCGGGTTTGATCATTACCATGTCGATATTCCCGATATCGAAACCGCCGCTTTCCTCCGTGAAATAGGTCGGGTTAGAAAGCTTGATGCCGATTACGAAATCGGACGGATCAAAGTCTTCGGACAGCGTGCTTCCTGTGGCAAGGACGATGAGGGTACCCGCCTTGACCTCCGCCCAGAGCGGGTGATCGGCGAATACGTATTTCCCGCCGCCATCCGTAGCCATGTTACTGTTAAGGTCCTTGATGGTCATGCCGCGCAAATCGACAGGCGGCCCGTTGAGAGTGTCGCCAATGACGAGAAGCTCGACACGATCGGTAGTCGAGTTGTGGTATTTATTCACGACCACGGTCGGCGTGGAAGGTTGCTCGCTCGTGGTGATCACGCGCAAGGTGTAAGCCTTTGTCGATGTGCCCTGCGCTCCCGTGGCTCGCAGATTCAAATTATAAGTTCCCGCGATTGTCGGTGTTCCGCTGATCACACCGCTAGTGGTGTTTACCGACAATCCGGCGGGCAGCCCGGTGACACCATAGGATGACACGGTTTGGAGCCCGTCAGTCGTGATGGTGTAACTGTAACTTGCGCTGATGTAGGCCGAACCACCGGAGGTTGCGAGGATGTTAGGCCCAATCGGGTTTGTTACCGTGCCAGACACGGCAACCGTTTTGGTTGCCGCCCCACCACCGGAGTGCGCGATATTGCCGTTGTATGTTCCCGCGGAGGCATCGGCACGCATGCGCACATAAACGGCTGTGCCAGTGAGTGAGCCGTTCACCGGGGTGAGTTCAATGATGTTGCCGAAGTTGCTTTCACTGGCTCCGACTTCAAAGCCTGCAGGCGGGCTGATGCTGATTTTCCCACTTAGCCCGGCTCCAGAAATCTCGTAGGTTTGGCTTGTCGATGCGGTTCCCGCCAAGGTGGAGAAATTGGCGAGGCCCGTGGCGGACAAAGTCAACGTCGGCACCAATGTGGAAACGGTGGCGCTCACCTCGAGGTATTTCGGCACCGCTCCGCTACCCGAGTGACTTAGAGCCCCACTTATCAGACCGGGGGATGCGTTGTCGACCACGCGTACAATGACGACTTGGGAGAGGCCTCCATTGGCAGCCGGCGTAAGCACGGTTTCATCAATGAAATTAACTCCGTCCGTGCTTATCTCAAAATACTGCGGTGCCCGCACCGTGATCGCGTCGGCTAATTCCGATCCGGCTAATATGTAGCTTTGCGTGGCGCTGGGGAATCCCGCGTCTGCGGTGAAGACACTCAGGGTTGCTGGCGTAACCGTAAGCGAGGGAACGCGAACGATGATTTGTAGCGTCTTAGAATCGCTACCAAAACTGTTGAGGGCAGTGATGGTTGCAAGGAATGTGCCTCCGATCGTGGGTGTGCCGCCGATCGAACCCGTGGAGGTGTTTATGGATAAACCGTCGGGCAGGTTGGCCGCGGTGTAGGATGTCGGAGAATTTGATGCTACAATCTGGTAGCCGAACGCCGTGTTGATTTGCCCGTCGGCAATCAGGTTGCTGGTAATCGCAGGCGCATTGGGGTTGGACTGGACGTTGATGGTCAATGTGGCTGTTCCGTCACCACCAGCATTAGATGCGGTCAGGCTCACAATATAGGAACCTGGTGTAGTAGGCGTGCCGCTGATAACACCGCTCGCGGTGTTGATGGTTAATCCCGGAGGTAATCCGCTAGCGGCATAAGAGGTCGGACTGTTGTTTGCTTGGACTTGATACGAGAATGACTCAAGGGCAGTTGCAGTTGTGGGCCCGGCTACGGTGATGACCGGTGTTGTTGTGACAGATGACCCCGTCGAGACGCTCACTTTCAGATCGTCGATTCGCCAGTTGGCCGTTCCTAGAGTTGCCGTGCCATTTCCATTGTATCCGTAGATTCGGAAAGTGGTCGCCGATGAATAGCTCTGGTTCAAAGCATTGTGCGATTTGAGCGACCAAGCAGAATTATTTGAGATTGGGCCAGTGGCTATGTCAGTCGCATAAGCGTCGGCAGAACTTCGGATTGCGTAAGCCTGAGGCCCAGTGTTCGTGCTGCGCGTGCCGAAAGAAATCCCCGCAAGCGTGAAGATACCGGCACTAGCAGGTGTAATGGTGAACTCGAAATAGGTGCTGCCTCCAGAGACTATATTGAGAGCGCCAATCAGCGCCGCAGCCCCGGCATTGTTACCTCCACTGGCACTGCTGTAGCTGATTGAGGTTGAGGCTGACGTTGTCGTGAGAAGTGTCGTCGTGCCGTTGTTGTTGCCCGAAATGAGATTACCGACTGCCATGTTCGCCGGAACGCCAGATGTGGGCGCGGCCGTTTGGAAATTCCAGTAAATATCCGTATTGGGGCCTCCCGAAGTGGACACAGTGCCGGAGACTGACACGCTTTGCGTTGTGGCGCTTCCGCCCGCGTGACTGATCAAGCCTGTGTTCGAGCCAAGTGGTGCGGTAGCGCTCAAGCGTGCGTAAACTGTCGTCGTAGCTATGGTGCCGCTGACCGGCGTCAGTGTCCGTGTGGCTGCAAATGTGCTGTTGTCGAGGCTCACCTCGTATCCAGTCGATGCAGTGATTGTGATGCCTCCGGTTAGGTTGGCAGCCGATACCGTGTAGCTCTTGCTGCTGCTCTCGCTTCCCTCCAAAGCGGCGAAGCCGGTCAGGCTGGATGCCGAGACAATGATATGCGGCATATTGGTGACGACCGTGCCTGAGACGCTGACATTACGTGTTGTCGCACCGTTGCTCGTGTGGGTGATGCTCCCGCTCAAATTGCCCACCGGGGCATCCGCCTTGATCCGCACAAGTACCTGCTTGGAAATTGTCCCATCAATTGCGCGGGGAAGTGTCAGACTCGAAGAGAAGAGAGTGCCGTCGGCACTGATTTCAAAGTTGGCCGGTGCGGTGACGACGATGTCATCCGTGAGGAAAGCGCCGTTGACGGCATAGATTTGCTCGGCTCCCGCCAAGCCCTGTGTCGAAGCAAGGCCACTCACTGCCGACTGCGAAAGGCTGATTGTCGGAGTCGAACCGCTACTCGTGACTGTAAAATCCTCGTAACTACTGTCGGCCTCGCCCGTGCTGGTCACGGTGATAGGACCGGTTCCAGCTCCAACCGGAACGGTGGTGGTGATGGTTGTTCCTCCAGAGACGCTGGCTGTGGTTGTTACCCCGTTGAACTGCACGGTCGGGGAAGCTCCAAAATTGTAACCGTTGATGGTAACAGTGGTACCAACCGGACCAGAGCTCGGGCTAAATCCCGTGATCACAGTCGGCTGATTCGGTCCGCTGCCTGTATCAACCACATTTTTCAAATAGGTCGCTACCACCGGACTGACGCTTGAAAAGAAATTGAACCCCGTAACCGCCTCAATCTCCTCCACGGAGGTAAGGTAACTTTGCCAGCTTCCGAGCCCGGTACTAACGTTCGGCGTCAAGATAGCGATGACGCGGCAGTTGGTGTTGATTCTTTGATTTGCCGGGGTCGTACTGGTGGCATTGGGAATGACGACCGCGATTTTCCAGACGGAACCAGGCATAGCCATTTGGTTACTGATCCGAGCCCCTGTGAATTCGGAAGGCCCACAGATAATGAGAATCTCGCTCCCCCCTGCGGCCAGCGTTCGGCAATAATCTTCAAACTGCGCCCAAAGCCCTTGGTTATTTGAAGACGCCTGAGGGATAATGTTGCTCATCCGAAAGAGCACGGCGTTGTCGTTGTAGGTGGTCGTGCGGTCGGCAGAGGGACACATATGCCCCCGATCTAACGAGATTCCATTATAGGTTCCAAAAGTGGAGGTTCCGATTTTTAGATACCCACTTGGCAAAAGTTCCTCGACTGCCCACGCATCCGTCCGGGACTGGGTCCCGTCATCCGCTATGGAATAGCTCCAACTCACCCAGTTGGCTTGGTGCGTATCATCGTTATAGGAAAGAACAAATTGCGATCGAGAAATCAGGTAATTGGTTCGAACCAAAGGATCATTCGTTGCCCCGGAGGGATTTCCCAAGGCCATCTGATAATCAACCCCCAATCTGGCCCATGAACCACTCGGAACCGCTATTACGGACAGCGCTAGAAATATAAACACGAAGCGACCCTTGCGACACATAGCGCAACGGTCACTCATGCGGAGGAGGAAGCTCCGGATGAAATGCATCTATTTATAAACTAGCACAATACGAGTAAATTGCCTCGATTATTTAGCCTAGTATATATTTTATTATCAACACTTTAGAAAAGCAGGTAAACCCATATGTGCCTTAAGGGGGAAATCCCTAGGCAAGACCCTCCGCTTATAACTTCTTCGCGGCTGAGACTGCGTAGTCCCGATTCATTCGCCCAATCCAGTCCGCCGAGATCTCTTTGGGACAAACCGCCTCACACGCATACTGATTTGAACAGTTTCCAAATCCAGCCGCATCCATCGCCGCAACCATCTTACGCACCCGCTCCGCTCGCTCGGGTTGACCTTGCGGCAAAAGACCCAAATGCGAAACCTTCGCCGCCACAAACAGCATTGCCGACCCATTTCGACAGGCCGCCACACAAGCCCCGCACCCAATGCAGTGCGCCGCATCAAAAGCCTGCTCGGCCACCTCTTTGCCGATTGGAATCGCGTTCGCATCCGGAGCCTGACCCGTGTTCACCGATACAAATCCCCCTGCCTGAATAATCGAATCAAAACCCGAGCGATCTGCCACCAAGTCTTTGATCACAGGAAACGCCCGTGCCCGCCACGGCTCGACCGTCAAGGTCTCCCCATCCTGAAACGACCGCAAATAAACCTGGCACGTAGTCGCACCCTGATTCGGTCCGTGCGGTTCTCCATTGATCGCCATAGCACACGAACCACAAATCCCCTCACGACAATCGTGCTCAAATGCAACAGGCTCCTTACCCTCTTTCGTCAACCGATCATTCACCACATCTAACATCTCTAAAAACGACATGTCTGGCGTCAAACCATCCGCCTCATACGTCTCAAACTGGCCCTCACTGTCCTTGGACTTTTGTCTCCAAATTCTAAGATTCAGCTTCATTTGTAACTCCTCGTGGCCAACTGCACTTCCTCAAAGGACAAAGGCTCGGCATGTCTCACCTCCGCCTTGCCTTCACCCTGATACTCCCACGCTGAAACATGCGAAAACTCCTTATCCTTACGCTCACACTCTCCATCCGAAGTCTGGTGCTCCTCCCGGAAATGACAACCACACGACTCGTCCCGCTCCAATGCGTCCCGACACATCAACTCGCCCAACTCCAGAAAATCCGATACCCGCCCCGCCTTCTCCAGCGACTGATTCAAATCCTCTCCTGATCCAGGGACATTCACATTTTCCCAGAACTCCTTCCTCAACTCACGCACCGCATCAATTCCCTTCTGCAATCCCTGTTTGGTTCGGCTCATTCCACACTGATCCCAAAGAATTTTTCCAAGCCTTCGATGAAAATCACTTACAGGCTTACTTCCCTTCACGCTAAGCAGCTTTTTTGTCCGAGCTTGAACCGACTCCGTCGCTTCCCAGAAAGCCTCTGCTTGCCGACCACTCTTCGCGCCCCCTGGCTTCTTTTGGGAGAGATAATCCCCAATCGTGTAGGGCAAAACAAAGTATCCATCCGCGAGACCTTGCATCAACGCACTCGCTCCTAGCCGGTTGGCTCCGTGATCGGAAAAATTCGCCTCCCCCAACACAAACAACCCGGGAATGTTGCTCATCAAATGATAATCCACCCACAACCCACCCATCGTGTAGTGCACTGCTGGAAAAATTCTCATCGGGGACTCATACGCACTTTCCCCCGTTATTTCGTGATACATCGAGAAAAGATTCGCATACCGCTCACGCACCGTGCTCTCCCCCAATCGCCCGATCGCTTCTGCGAAATCGAGATACACACCCAATCCTGAAGGACCCACCCCCCGACCTTCGTCGCACACCCGCTTCGCAGCCCTGGACGCAATATCCCGTGGCGCCAAATTTCCATAACTCGGATACAACCTCTCCAAAAAGTAGTCCCTATCTCCTTCGGGAATCTGAGACGCCGATCGCTTATCACCCGACACTTTAGGCACCCAGCAACGCCCATCATTCCGGAGCGACTCCGACATTAAGGTCAATTTCGACTGATAATCTCCAGATACAGGAATGCAGGTCGGATGAATCTGCGTAAAACAGGGATTCGAAAAAAGAGCCCCACGCCGATGCGCCCGCCACGTCGCGGTTACGTTCGAACCCCGTGCGTAGGTCGAAAGATAGTAGGCATTGCCATACCCGCCGGTGCACAGAAGCACCGCATCGGCCTCATGTGCCTTCAGCTCTCCCGTTACAAGATTTCGCGTGATGATGCCCTGAGCCCTTCCCTCATCCACCACAAGATCCAACATCTCATGCCGCGGAAACATCCTGACTCGCCCCAATCCAATCTGCCGACTCAACGCCGAGTAAGCCCCCAAAAGGAGCTGCTGCCCCGTCGCTCCCCGTGCATAGAAAGTTCGCGATACTTGCGCCCCTCCGAACGAACGATTCGCCAACATTCCCCCATACTCCCGCGCAAAAGGTACCCCTTGGGCCACACACTGGTCGATGATGTTCACGCTTACCTCTGCCAACCGATGTACATTCGCCTCCCGAGAACGAAAATCCCCTCCCTTGATCGTGTCGTGAAACAACCTGTGCACCGAATCACCGTCATTTTGGTAATTCTTGGCCGCATTAATTCCACCTTGGGCCGCAATCGAATGCGCCCTACGCGGACTATCTTGAAAACAGAAGGATTTTACCCGATACCCCAGCTCCGCCAAACTTGCGGCAGCAGAGGCCCCTGCCAGACCCGTACCCACCACAATCACTTCGTACTTCCTCTTGTTGGAGGGATTCACCAAACGCGCATTCGCCTTAAAACTTGTCCACTTGTCGGCTAACGGACCCCCAGGAATTCTCGGATCCAGCTTCATGGCCGTATCCAACCCAGCATCACCCCGACAGGAATGGAGCTAAACCCTACAAAAAGCGCCAAGGCCAAAATCCATGCCCCCGCCTGAATGACCTGAACCAACTGCCTGTCTCGTAACCCAAACGTCTGAAAAACACTCGCTGCTCCATGCTTCAAATGGGAAAAAAGCAGGGCCATCGCAATCAGATAGAACCCGCTGATCCATGGATTTGAAAAACCTTTGATCACCATCCGATACACATCGTGCATTGCCACACCACTCACGGCCGTTTCCATACTCGCATACGATTTGTCCACCACTTGGGCGGTAAAATGGAGGAGATGGAACACCACAAAACCTAAAATCACTGTCCCGCTAATCACCATCGTCACGCTCGTCCATGTCACCTTCAGTCGCGATTTTCTTCCCACGACCGCATAGTCGACAGGCTTCGCCCTTCGATTTTCCCGCGCCAAGGAAAGTGTTCCCCAGATGTGGAGGGCGGTCACCGCAATTAAGCCCAAACGAAAACCCCAAAGCACCAGCGGATAGGAGTGCAGAAGGTGGGCGTATAAATTGATCTTATCTGGCGTGCCCGCAAACATTTGCAGATTTCCCGTCATGTGAATGAAGATAAAGCCGATCATCAAAATCCCTGTGATGGCCACAATCCACTTCCTTCCAATCGAGGATTGAATCATAGACGTAATTTGTGTGCTCATGGTTTGGGCATTTGCAGGGCAAATGTTTGCTTAGTAGAAAATGCGCTCTTCTTCCCCTTCTGTCAAAATCCCTCCACCCCTATAAGAACCCAAAAATCAAAGTCTCAGATCCTCTAATGCCTCCCAGAGACCCTTCTTGGGCCTCTCGACCAAAGAACAGAGCCAACCCGCCCCCTCTGCACCTGCGTGATCACTTTTCGGGTCGTCCCCGATCAAGGCACACTCATGCGAACGAACCCCCACTACCTCCTCCGCCTTTCGGAAAAATCCAGTACCCGGCTTCTCCACACCCCACTCCTCTGAAATTAAAATAGGATCTAGCTCCTTTGCCCAAGAAAACCCTGACAAAACAGTGCGTAAACGCGGATCCCAGTTGGATAATAGCCCAACTCGGACTCCCTGATTCCGAACTGCCTCAATCACTTCGCCCGTCTCAGGAAAATCTTGCCACGCTTCTGGTAGGGCAAAGGCCTCATAGACCTCCTCAAAATATTCGGAAAAAGAAAAATCCACGGGCATTTGCGCAATCTGCACACTTTCATAAACAATTCGTTTCCATCCATCCTTTCCTAAAGTTCCATCGGCACCCGCCCCCTCTTCTCTTCTTTTTTTCCAAGCCATCCGAAATCCTTTTTCAAATACCTCCTCATCGCCTCTCCATCCATGCGAGGCCGCAATTCGCGCATAAGTTTTTCCAACAGGCTCGGCAGGGTGAAGCAGGGTTCCCCCCGCATCAAAAAATAGAACGCGAATCACTCCAAATCCTCTCCCACCTCCCGTAGCACCTCACCCACAAGCACCAAAGACCCCAACAGTAGCGTTCCTCCTCGTGTTGGATTCCGCTCATCCTCCATCACTGCTTCCGGAACACTACGCCATAAACGATCGGGATGGACTTCCCACTCTAACGGACTCGATCCTCTTTTGCTCTGCAACTCTACCCCCCACAATTCAGTGCCTGTCTTTCGAAGTTGCGCCAAGATTTTATTGGCTGGCTTATCTTCCAAACACCCAAAAATCACCCGACCCGGCATCTCAAAGAACAGCCCCTGCCAAGTTTGCAAGGCCGCGCGTACTCCTTCCAAATTGTGTGCTCCATCCAACACCCGCCGATTTCGTCCCTTCAGCCGCATAAATCTTCCTGGCCAAACAGTTCGCTCCAATCCCTTCGCGATAATCGAATCCGGAAACCCCAAATACCTTCCAACGGCAATCGCAAGCGCCATATTTTGCCTTTGGTGAGCTCCCTCCAAAGGTAGTCGATCCTTCCCCTGAACCAACGGTTTCACCACCTTCCATGGACACCTCAACCTCTTGGCTCGAGATGCCAGGATCTTTTCCGCCGCTCTCGGCCATGGAGCGGAAAATACAGGCACTCTCCTCTTTAAAATACCCGCTTTCTCCATTCCGATTTTTTTCCAACCAATTCCCAATACCGATTCATGATCCCGCCCCAGCGAGGTCAACACACAGCACTCAGGCACGATCACATTGGTCGCGTCAAGACGTCCTCCCATACCCGTTTCCCAAATCACAAAATCCACCTTCGCTTCGCGAAAAATCAGCAAAGCCAAAACCGTGATCGCTTCAAAGAAGGTCGGCCTACCTTTCGCTGGCCATTGCCGAATCTTTCGAATCAATACCTCAAGATGCTTTTGGAGCACCCTTTGCTCCACTTTTCTGCCTCCACACCGAAACCGCTCGCGAAAATCGACCAAGTGCGGGGATGTGTAGAGCCCCGAGAAAAATCCCGCGACCCGTAGAATCGAGTCGATCGCAGCCGCCGTGGATCCCTTCCCATTGGTTCCAGCCAAATGAATAAAATTGAGCCCCTTTTCCGGATGCCCGACTTGGGTAAGCAACTTTTTTGTACGACCTAAGCCTGGTTGAATGCCTGCGGCACACACCCGCTCCAGTCGAGCTACGGAGTCAGACTGCTTCAGAGGTAGTGGAGGAGACGCGCCAAGGCCCCCTTCATCTCGGAGCGTGAAATAATCATGTCGATCAACCCGCGCTCGTGCAGAAATTCTGATGTTTGGAACTCCTTTGGAAGCTCCTGCTGGGTCGTCTCCCGAATTACACGTGCTCCGGCAAATCCAATCATCGCCTTCGGCTCCGCTACAATGATGTCCCCCAAAGAGGCAAAACTCGCCATCACTCCTGCCATCGTAGGGTTGGTGAGAACAGAAATAAACGGCAAGCCAGCCGCCCCCAACTTTGCCAAAGCCCCGCTCGTCTTCGCCATCTGCATCAGACTGAACATTCCCTCATACATCCTCGCACCCCCCGAGGCGGAAAAAATGATCACGGGCATTTTCTTTTCTAAGCCCCTTTCAATCGTTCTCGTTACCTTTTCCCCCACCACTACCCCCATGCTTCCACCCAAGAAAGCAAACTCCATCGCTCCTAACGAAACCTCCCGCCCTCCGATTTTTCCTACTCCACTGATCATGGCATCAGGCATTCCGGTTTTCTTTCGATTCGCCTTAAGCTTGCTGGCGTAACTCGCCACTCCTTTGAACTGCAAGACATCCACCGCCTCCATCTTCGCATCGTGTTCCTGAAACTTTCCACCATCACAGACCGAAACCAGACGCTCTCTGGCCCCAAAAGGAAAGTGATGTTCGCACTTGGGGCAAACCTGATGATTTTTTTTAAGGACCTGATTGTACACCACCTCCCCACAACTCGGGCACTTCGTCCATAGCCCGGTGGGCACACCCCGAGCTCGAGGTTTTGCCTCTTTCCTAGGCTCATATTTCCTGCGTTCAAATACCGCCATAAATTGTGTTTTATCCTCGGGCCACGGTCAGAGCCGCAACCTCCTCGGCTCCTGCTTGTTTCAGGACCCGCGCACATGCGTCTGCAGTAGCTCCTGTCGTGAACACGTCATCACATAGTAGCAATCGCCGTCCTTGGGGGTCAAACCCAGGAGCAAGGGCCAATGCCCCCCTCAAATTCCGCAACCGTTCCGCCCTACGCAATCGTGCCTGCGGAGGGGTGGCTTTAACCCGAACCAATCCCTCCTCCACCTTCACCCCAACCTTTGATCCTAACCAACCCGCAATTTCCGAGCTCTGATTAAATCCTCGCTCTTTACGGCGGTCGGGATGAATCGGCACAGGAATCAGAGCATCCCACCTTTCTTCCGCATAGTAGCGCTGGAACCCATCCCTCATCCATCGGCCCAACCACGGTCGAAGGAAATACTCCCGCTGATATTTAAAACGAAGCACCACCTCCCGAACTGTACCTACCGCACGATACGCCGCCCGCACCCGAGTTAAAGCCCACCGTCGGCCCGTACAATTACTGCAAAGAAACTCTCCCGGCGCATGCCGTACGTAAGGCTCCGCACACCTCGAACAAAACGGCTCCTTTAATTGCACCCATGGTCGCGGGGGTCGCCCCACGGGAAATACCAAACCTCGAAACGCTTCAAGCCAAACGCGCACGAATGGGTTGCCCCCAAAGCCAAAACGTTACAACGAGAAGCAGCAAAAAAGGCAGTGGTCCCTCCTCCAAGGATGGCCCCCACCATCCTGCCACCGCCGCAGGCACCGTAGGCCACGCACTCTCCGCCCAGCGCAGACCCGCCACCCAACCCGCATGCAAACCGATCGCCCCCGCTAACGTTTTCTCATTCCAAACCACTCGAGCCAAAATCAAACCTATCAAAATAAGCCCTCCCAATTTCCAAAGATGCGAACTCCCTGACCATAACTCCAACCTCCCCCAAGCCAAAAAACCCTCCGCCCATCCCACCTCCCCACTCAGCCCAGGCCGAATAAAATGCGCCACCGCAAAGATCAAAGCCCCCACAAAAATCGTGACCCCTACCCCCCTTTCTCCGACAGCTCTCCACCACGCCAACCCCAATACGCCACGGAAAAAAAACTCCTCTAAAATTCCTACCAACAGCCCCGTCCCTACTGCCCCTGCCCAAACTCCCACCCCAGGCACCCCCCCCCAACCCCTCACCCCTAACAGCACCTGCACCGCTACTACCGCACCCACCATGATAAACCCCACACACGCCCACATTCCCAAACGACCCAATTCCCTCCTCCATCTACCTACATCGATCCACCCCCTCGGATTCTCACCCCACCAATTCATCAATCCCACCGCAAAGACCAGTGCCACCCCCAACTCCACCCGGCCGAAAATCCTCGAAAAAGGGAAAACCCCTGGCGTTATCGACTCCACAGCGCGCGCCACAGGCCACGCCAAAACTGAAGTCGTGAGCCACCAGAGCCCGAAATATCCCAAAATCCCTATCACTCCGCGGTTCATCCGACTATCTTGCGCTCCTTTCTCTGCCCACCGCCAACTTTTTTCCTCTCCCCCAGCGTTGCCCCAATCCGATGCATCGTTTAATCTTCTATAACAATGGCCGAAGCCAAGCCCATCGCCCCACTGGAGTTTGAAAAGCCTCTTGCAGATCTGGAAAAACGGATCGAGGAACTTCGAAAGCTCTCGGGCAAACAAAAACTTGGTGCCGAAGCCGAAATCACCTCCCTTCAAAGAAAATGGGCGGACGCCCGCCGAGAGGTCTACGGCAACTTGACCCCTTGGCAGCGCATTCAAATCGTTCGCCACCCTCAACGCCCTTACCTGCTCGACTACTTGCGCCATGGCGCCACCGAGCTCTTCGAACTCGGTGGCGACCGCGCCTTTGGCGAAGATCGTGCGCTGATCGGCGGTTTGGCCACCTTGGACGGACAACGCGTTGTCTTCCTCGGCCACCAAAAAGGTCGGGATACAAAAGAGAACCTCCTCCGCAATTTCGGATGTGCCCATCCCGAAGGATATCGAAAAGCCCTTCGCTTGATGCGTCTGGCAGATCGATTTCGCCTTCCCATCATTACCTTCATCGATACCCCTGGCGCATTTCCCGGCGTGGCCAGCGAAGAACGGCACGTCGCTGAAGCCATTGCTGTGAACATCCGCGAAATGTTTAACTTCCGCGTCCCCATCATCGCCGTTGTCATCGGGGAAGGAGGAAGCGGGGGCGCATTGGGAATCGGCGTCGCGAATCGGGTCCTGATCCTCGAAAACGCCTACTACTCCGTGATCTCCCCTGAGGGATGCGCCAGCATTCTCTGGAAAGATCGGGCCTTCGCTCCCCAAGCTGCGGAAGCGCTTCGCATCTCTTCAAAAGACCTGCTCCAGCTTGGCCTCGTAGATGAAGTGATCCCGGAACCGACTGGCGGCGCACACAGGGATTGGAAAACCACGATCTCAAACACGATGGACAGAATTCGCCACCATCTTGCAGAGTTGATTCAACTTCCCCAATCCCGTCTTATCGAAACACGCCACGCTCGCTTTCGTGCCATTGGCACAATCCAAGAACCTTAGTTTTCTACCCATCCTCCCCAATTTTTCCTAACTCGTCCCGAATCCGGGCCGCCTCCTCAAACTGCTCTTTTCCCACTGCCGTGCTCAGATCCTCTTGCAGACGCTTCTTGCTCGGCTTTCGCAAGCTCTTGGGCACTTTGCCTGCATGACGCGTCCCTTTCTGACAATCATTCAAAACATCCTGTAACAGGGACGAAAATATCCCATAGCAATCCCCACAACCCAATCGTCCCGTTTTTCGAACATCCTCAGAAGTGAAACCACAACTCGGACACTTGTTAGAGGCCGTAGGGGTCGGAGTAGGAATGAGAAGCGATTTGGCGGAAATCTCCTTAATCTCATTCTCCACCGCAGCCGCAGGATCCTCTTTCCCCTTGCTGGATGCTAACTTTGAAACAGCTCCCCATATGTCGAAATCCACCAGATCTTTTTGTGCCAACTGGGGAATACACTTCTCACACACGTGCACGTCGATCGACTTCGCGTTCACCAGCTTGCTCAAATGGCATGTCGCTTGGTTGCCCGGACAGAAGGTGCACTCCATAACTAGAAATTAACCATGCCCAACCCGCTAGGCAAATCTCCCGCCCAAGACCTTCAGTGGCTTTCCGCGAAAGTTTGGGAACAGATTCTTGCCTCAAACACGACCGCTTTTCTTGCTGCTTACGGCGCAGGCCTCCGTGCAGAACGATGGGGCAACGCCCTTCGCTGGATCAGTTCTGCACCCCTCGTCACGCCTCCCCCTTCACCTCCCCCTTCTCTCTCATGGCAACCGACCACAATCCTCTATCAGGAGGATTTGAATCCCATTGCCACATTTTTACTGGGTGAAACCTTTCAACAGGAAGTCGCGGAACTGGGCTTACACTATGCGATCGATCTCTCCCCAAACATCTCCCCTGGCCTTTTCCCGGATCAACGAAAAAACCGCCTTCACCTGAAATCCCTTCGCCCCTCCCGCCTCCTGAACCTCTTTGCTCACACCTGTGCTTTCGGTGTCCTCGCCGCTTCCGTCGGAGCCGAAACTCTGAATATCGATTCCTCTTCCCGCTCTCTCGCCCGCGGAAAAGCAAACTACCAACTCAACCACCTAGGCGGTTCTACCCACCGCTTCTGGACGGAAGATGTTCGCCGCGTCCTTCCCCGATTAGCCCGTCGGAGCGAGACCTTTGATGCCATCATCCTGGATCCCCCCACCTTTTCTCACGGGGGACGAGGCCGCGCGTTTCGAATCCACCGCGAGCTCGAACCTCTTCTTCTTGCCTGCTTACCCCTTCTCGCACCACGTGGCTCCCTCCTCCTCTCGATCAATCAAGCCGAAACCACCCCAACGAATCTTCACTCTACGGTTCTAGAGATTCTCCAACGCGAAGCTTGTTCCGCACAGATCCTACCCGGCCATCGCCCTGAAGATATTCCCCCCGAGCGAATGCCCTCCACCCTTTGGATCGTTCGGCAGGATTGACACCCCGCCTCGACGATCGAATTGTACCTCCTGTGCACGGACTCCTCTCTTTGGCCTCAGTCGCGCTAAACCTGTTTCGCGAGTTCGTCCCTGGACATCCGGATGCCGCACGCTTCTGGCTCGAAATCGGTGCAGGCTCCCTTTCTCTTCTCGTCGTACTTGGGCTCCTCCTCCGATTTTTTGGATCGGAAAATGCCCGCCCTGGACTTCTGACAGTAGGAGCCACTATAGGCCTCCTGCTCCTTGCCGCAGGCCCAGCCGCCGTCGAACTCTATCTTATTCCCTCCGTCCCTGCCTCAACCTTGGCCCATATTGATACCTTCTCCAATTGGGTAGGGCAGCGCATCCATCAACCCCCTTGGCCAGCCCGAACTGCTCTCCTTTCCCTCGGCCTCGTTCTCAGCCTGATGTTTGTTGTAATTCCACTGACCAAGTGGACATTTCGTGTTCCCCACTTTCTCTCTCTTCTCACATGGCTCGTGGCATTAACGACTGCAGGCACCATCTCCTCCCTCATCCGAGTGAAACTCCCTCCCGTGCCTAATGCCCAAGTGGAAAAGAGTAAGCTTCCCTCCCCCTAATCGCCCAGAGCTTCCTCCAACTTCCGCCGCGCCTCTTCAAACGTATTGGGGTCAGGGGATGGAGGCGGGAGTATATTCGGTCCAATCACCAGACGACAGATAGATCCAGGCAAAGGAATTTGAAATCGATCCCACGAGGGCAGTTCCCACTTCCAACTGTAGTGAACAGTTGCGGGGATAATCGAAACTCCGCTCGCCGCTGCCACGGCTAACACCCCATCTTGCACTTTTCCACGCGGCCCCCTCGGGCCATCCGGCGTGATGACAATATCCCGTGCATTTTTTTGTCCTAACTCTCGCACCATCTCCAGCATCGCCCCCACCCCACCTTTCGAAGTGGATCCTCGTGCCGTCTCAAGCCCAAATCGCTGCGCGACTTGGGAAATAAACTCTCCATCGCGACTCCGACTGATCAGGACCAAACACTTGCGTCGTGCACAGAAACGCTCGTAAACATACGACATCAGGAGAATCCGATTGTGCCAAAACACAAAGATTCGCGGGTCCCTCTCCTCTTGTTGAAGAATTCGATCCGGATCCTCCAAACGGAAACGGATCGTCCACGCTAAAGCGCGGATCAATCCCGCCACCAAAGGAGGACTGGTTTGGGCTAAAAACCTCTTCATGCAAAGGGCCTCCGGTTCCACCAGCGTGTGATCGATCGCCACGGGCTCTCTAAAACAAGCTCCCTCAAAAGCTCTTCTGTGGTGCTCGCCCTTTCCTCATGAATTCTTCGCAACGCTACCATCGCAGGGATCAGAATGAGGGTGATCGTCACATACAGAATCACGAATCGGTTCACTTCGAAAACAGTCCCAAATTTCACTGTCTGCAGAGTATCCGTCAACAATCCCCAGCCCAGCGGAGCTAACCCCGCCACTAAACTGGCAGCCACACTAAAGAGGGCAAAAAAATGACTGCGCCCCATGGCAGGCACCGTCGCCATCAAAAGCCTCATATGAGCGCTACTGTAAAGAGCCACCCCGATTCCCGACGTGGCCTGCTGAAATAAAATCGGCCCCCACTGAAAAGGCAGAAGATGAGCTGCCACCGCACCCCATCCCAACCAGTGAATTCCAAAGATAAAAGCTGCCAGACCAAGCACCGGACGGCTTCCGACCCGATCCAACATTTTTCCCGTCGCTAACGACGTGAGTACAAAAACCAAGCCATGGATTAACTGCAGAATCATGAACTTCCAGTCGGAACACCCCAGCTGATCCCTCGCGAATGGAATAAAAATCAATCCACCCCCCGACAAAGCCAACATCATGATCGCATGAAAAATCACGAGCTTGAGAAAAGGCCCGTGCTGAATCATCGCTTTCCAAGGAACCTCCTCTCCCCCCTCCCGTGCCACAGGCGAAATAGGTGCGTCAGGAATCTTTTTTAGGTAAAACAAAGACAGTCCCGCCAAAACAAGACTCACGGCAAAGAGAGCCCCAAATGCAGCGGGTGAGTCCACTGCCTGCAGATAGACCGCACTGAGACCGACCGTGAGAAGAAGTGCTGCCTGTGAGGCCGCTTGATCCATGGTTAGAAAACGACCTCGGACCGATTCAGGCACAATGGCACTAATCCAAGGCAGATACCCACTTAGCGAGATTCCCCTAGCAATATTGAAAAGAAAAAGAAGAAATAGGACGAGAATTTGCCGGGTTACCTCGTCTACATGCAAAGGAAGGCTCACGACCAAGGCCACCCCCGCTATCATCAAGCTTCGGCTCATCCAACCGCGAAGAACGAATTTTCGATATCCGATTCTCTCTACAAACCGCGCGGCAGGTATTTGAAAGATATTCATCAAGGCTCCCAAAGCCGCAACCACACCCAAAACGGTTGCCGACGCCCCCATTTTTTTAAAGTAGAGCATCATGGGCAGCCCCATGATCAGGTAAAAGGAGCTGGTGTTGAAAACCTGAAATAGGAATGCGTTGAGCAACGGCCCTCGGGCCAGCCCAAATCCGCTCTCCTTCACGCCGAAGTCTCTCGAGGGCGAAGTAGCGGAAATAAGATTACCTCGCGGATCGAATCTGAGCCCGACAGAAGCATTGCCAATCGATCTACCCCCAAACCCATCCCCCCAGCGGGTGGCATTCCGCTTTGCAAGGCCTCCAAAAAGTCTTCATCAACTTTTTGTGTATGCTCTCCTACCTGCTTGCGAAAACGCTCCGCCTGAAGAAGTGGATCATTCAACTCCGAATACCCAGGGGAGACCTCCTGTCGCCCCAGAAGCAGCTCAAAAACATCCACCACCGACGGATCCTCACGGTTTAATTTCGCCAACGGCACTAACTCCGCAGGAAGGTGAGTAATAAAGATCGGGTTAACCGCTTGGCCTTCGACTTTTTTCTCAAACACCTTTTGCGTGATCTCCGCTGCTGCCAGTTTCGGCTCCAAATCCAGCCCTAGACCCTTCGCCTTTTTCTCCATCTCCTCGAGGGAAAGCTGAAACCAATCCGCTCCTGCAACCTCAACCACAGCATCCCGATACCGCTTTCTCGGCCAAGGACGAGTGAAATCAATGACCGACCCATCGCTTTGTTGAACTTGAAGCCCTCCCGTCAGCTCCTGAGCCGCTCCTGAAATCATCTCCTCCACAAGGCCGGCCATACCCTCGAAATCGGAATAGGCCCAGTATGCTTCCAGCATGGTGAATTCAGGATTATGTTTTCGTGAAATCCCTTCATTGCGGAAATTTCGGTTAATCTCAAACACCTTCTCCATTCCTCCGACCAAAAGCCGTTTGAGATAGAGTTCGGGGGCAATTCTCAAAAAAAGATCCATACCCATCGCGTGGTGTCTTGTTTGAAAAGGTTCTGCCGCCGCACCTCCTGCCACCGTTTGCATCATGGGCGTCTCCACTTCGGTAAATTCCCGTGCGTGCAGAAAGTCTCTCAAGTACCGGACCAACCGTATTCGTAAATCCAAAGCCTTGCGGGATCCCTCATTTGAAATTAGATCCAGATGCCTCTGTCGGTGCCGTGTCTCCACATCCACCAACCCGTGCCACTTATCAGGTAACGGAACCAGCGACTTGCTAAGGAGCGTCAAGCCCTCGACCCGAACAGAGGGCTCCCCCGCCTTGGTCGTAAAGAGTGTTCCCTCAACTCCCACAATATCCCCCAAATCGAGCAGCTGAAACACCGCCAACTCCTTTTCGGCTAACGCAGGCTTCTGAACATAAATCTGCAAACGCCCTGCTCGATCCTGCAGATGTAAAAACTGGCTTTTCCCCATGTCCCGATGCGAAACAATCCGCCCCGCCAATCTCACTCGCCGCCCCTCTTCCCATCGACCCCGGATCTCTCCTGTCGACTCCGTTCCCGAAAAGGCCGCCCCATAGGGATCCACCCCGAGTTGACGGACTTGATCTAACTTTTCTCGGCGTGCGGCTAACAGGGGGGCCAAATCTTCACTCATGAACTCTCTTTGTACCCCAATCGGCCTATTCTTGAAAGAGTTAGCCTTGCCCCTTCCCACCCAATCCAAAGCGCAAAGTCTTTAGCCAACCAGTTCGGGATAAACCCGCTGCGCCATATCGACGAGAATCTTACGACATTCCTCTCCAGAATCCATTTTTAGCACTTTCTTTGCCAAGGCTTGGCACTCCCCATAGTGCAAACTTTGCACCGCTTTTTTGACCCGCGGAATGGCCACCGAGCCCATGCTCATCTCATCCACCCCCAAGCCCAATAAAATCGGCGTCATGATAACGTCCCCCGCCATCTCTCCACACACCCCCACCCAGATCCCATTCGCATGCGCAGCCTCCACAACCCTCTCAATCAAAGTTAGCACTGCAGGATGGGTCGGCTGATAAAGCGATGCGACTCGCTCATTCGTGCGATCCGCAGCCAACGTATATTGAGTCAAATCATTCGTTCCGATGCTAAAAAACTGCACCAAGGGAGCCAGCCGATCTACAATCAAAGCCGCGGACGGAACCTCAATCATCGCTCCCGCTTCCACCTCTGCCGCAGCGGGAATATCCGCCGCTTTCAGTTCGTCCCTCGCCTCCCCCAGCAAAGCCAACGCCGCGACCAGCTCCTCTTTTGTCGCGATCATCGGGAACATCACTCTCACTTTTCCTCCTGGATTGGATCGGCAAATCGCCCGCAGCTGAGTCTTAAATAAATCAGGCTTCTCCAAGCAGTACCGGATCGCCCGCCACCCCAAAAAGGGATTCGCCTCAGGATCGAACCCCTGATGCGAAGGCAACTTATCTCCGCCTAAATCCAAAGTTCGAATAATTGCCAAGTGAGGCCGAGACGCCTGCACCACCTGCTGATAAATATTTGCCTGCTCCTCCTCGCCTGGAAACTGGACACGATTCAGGAAAAGAAACTCGGTACGATATAACCCAATCCCCTCTGCTCCACTCTCCGCAATCAGAGGCAGATCCTCAGGAAGCTCCACATTGGCCGAAAGCACCAATCGTCTTCCATCCTTCGTAGTTGCAGGCGTATCCCGCAGAACTTCCAGGCTCTGCTCGACCGCCAAACGCCGTTTCTCAATCTGCCCGTACTCATATCGCGTCTGCTCCGTTGGGTTGACAATGAGCAACCCCGCGTATCCATCCAAAATAACAGGCGAACCAGATTCACACTTCGCCAAAACACTGTGCAAGCCCACCACCGCTGGAATATTCAGCGAGCGCGCCATGATCGCCGTGTGAGACGTCGTGCTCCCCACCTCCGTGGTAAAACCAAGAACGAGCTGGCGATTCAGAAGAGCCGTGTCAGACGGTGTCAAATCATGCGCCAAAATCACACTCGGAGAATCTAAGGAGTAGAGATCCGCTAACTTGCGCCCGAGCAGGTTATAAACCACCCTTCGCCCCACATCTGCAATATCTGCAGCTCTCTCACGCAGGTACGGGTCTTCCATCTCCTTCATGCTTTGCGCATACGCATGAATCACGTGTTGGTAGACATGCTCCACACACACTTTCCGTAGCTCCAACTGTCTCCTTACCGCTCCAGCGATCGTACTATCGGCGGCAACTAAAAGATGCGCCTCAAAAATCTCCGTCTGCCCTTCCCCAAGCGAACGGGCAAGGTGATCCTTAATTCCCTGAATCTGCTCTCGAGTTTTAAGAAGTGCCGCCTCCAATCTTCGAAGCTCGTCCGGAATCTGGGACTCCTCAATCGGCGTAGGACGCACCCGGACCTCCTCATGCGAAAAAATGGCCAGCCGGCCGCTCACCACCCCAGGGGAAGCGGGAATGCCGGCAAGACGGAGCTCTGCGCCGGGAACCGAGGAAGGTTTGTCGGAAGCAATCACGGGAGAAACTATCTCCCTTCCACCTACTCCTCGTCGAACTTTCTTTCTATCAATTCGAGTAACGATTGGATGGCAGTCTCTGCTCCGGGTCCTGTCGCCCGCAGGCTGATTTTTGAGCCCATCCCTGCCGCCAGCATCATCAACCCCATAATACTCTTTCCGTTAATTGTCTCGCCGTCCTTTTCCACCAAAATCTCGCACGTGTGCCGGTTTGCCTCCCGGACAAACATCGCGGCAGGTCGCGCATGTAGCCCCAGCCGATTTTTGATCGCAACCTCTTTCGAAGCTTTTTCTGATGCTCCTGCACCCATGGTTAGCCCTCCTTTAGCTTCAACCGGCTCATCAGTTTTTCATTAAACTCAAGCGCTGAGAATTGCCCCATCGTCTTCATCTTCTGGTCCAGAGCCGCCACCTGCACCAACCCCGCTAAATCTCGCCCAGGCCGAATCGGAATCCTGACATGCGGAATCTTGAGGCCCAAGATTTCATAGAACTGTTGATCTAAACCTGTTCTTTCGATCTCCTCCACCTTGTCCCACTCCTCCAGCGTCACGACCAGATCCAATCTTTTTTCCGTTCGAATTGCTCGACCCCCAAAGATCGCCGCCACGTTAATGATTCCAATACCCCTCACCTCCATAAACGTCCTCGTCACCTCCGCCGAGGTGGCCATCAATTCTCTGCCCTCAAGAAGCCTCAATCGCGTGATGTCATCCGCCACGAGGGAATATCCCCGCTCCACCAACCCTAATGCACACTCACTTTTTCCCACACCGCTCTCTCCTCGAATCAGCACCCCTACCCCCATGATATCCACCATACTTCCGTGCTCACTGGTCGAGGGCGCAAAATCCTCCTCCAAACATAGCGTGATCAGATTCACCAACCGGGGCGTCGGAATCGGGGAAATGAAAACAGGCACCTTGGCCTTTTGTGCCTCCTTAATAATGATCGAGGGGGGTCGATTGTCTCGACTGAACACGATACAAGGAATCTTTTTGTCCAAAATATCGCGTATTCTTGCCTGCTTCGTGTCCGAATCCAGCGACTGAAAGTAACTAATCTCGCTTTTGCCAATCAGCTGAACACGACGAAACGCAAAGTATTTAATAAATCCCGTTAGCGCCATCCCTAACCGATTCACCGCACCTTCCCGGATCAATCGCCCCATCCCCTCCTGTCCTGCGACGAGCTTCAACTGTAGCCGAGCCGCATGTTGCGTGTAGAAATGCTCCACGGAAACTGTTAAAGGTTTTTTCATTCGGAAAATCTCCTAGTCAGCATACCCTTGAGGGTGAGCCCGATGCCAATTCCAGGCACTCGTTAAAATCTCCTCAAGCCCCGAATGCTTTGCTTTCCAGCCTAGTTCCCTCTGCAACTTATGGGACCCCGCCACCAAGGCCGGAGGATCCCCCGCCCGAGCAGGTTGGCCGCGGGTCGGAATCGGTCGCTGCGTTACTTTTTTTGCCGTTTCAATCACCTGTTTCACAGAATAGCCGTTCCCCGTGCCCACATTGAAAAACCCAGGCTTATCCCGATCCAATGCCAGAATGTGTGCGGATGCCAAATCCTTGACGTGAATGTAGTCCCGAATACAAGTCCCATCGGGGGTCGCATGGTTCTCCCCAAACACTTCCACCACCTCCCGTTGCCCCAAAGCAGTCAACAGGACATTCGGAATCAGATGCGTTTCGATCCGATGATGTTCTCCTCGCTCCTGAGAAGCTCCAGATGCATTGAAATATCGGAGTGCCGTGGGAATCAACCCATGCACATGCGCATACCAAGTCAAAATCTGTTCAAAAACCAATTTTGAGTGCCCGTAGGGATTGATCGGTTTTTGCGCGGTCTGCTCATCCATAGGCACCTTTTCAGGCAGCCCATACGTTGCACAGGTGGAGGAAAAAATGATTTTTTTACATCCAGATGCAACCATCGCATCCAGAAGATTAACCCCTCCCGAAACATTTACCCGATAGTAAAGCGAGGGATCCTTCATACTTTCAGGAACGAGCGCCTTGCCGGCAAAATGAATTACCGCATCGGGTTTATGCTCCGCTAAAGCCCGATGCAAAAGATCCCTGTCCGCTAAATCTCCCTGCAGAAAATGAGCCTGAGGATGAACGGCCGCGCGATGGCCCTCGCTTAAATTATCCCAAACTACCACGCGATGGCCCGCGCCGACCAGCTCCTCGACGCAAACTGAACCGATATAGCCGGCTCCGCCCGTGACTAGGACTTTCATCTTCCAGAAAAAGGAGGCCTACTCCTTCAGGTTCATCGCCAAGAGGAATTCCACATTATTTTTTGTCTTCTTGAGTCGGCCCAAGAGCAACTCCATCGCCTCCACCGGGGGCAAAGAAGACAAGGCCCTTCTCAAAATATGTATCCGAGGCATCTCGTCCGCGTGATACAGAAGCTCCTCTTTTCGTGTCCCAGACTTGGGAATGTTAATCGCGGGATAGATCCGCTTGTCCACAAGAGCGCGATCCAGGTGGATCTCCATATTTCCGGTGCCCTTGAACTCTTCAAAGATCACCTCATCCATTTTGCTGCCCGTATCGACCAAAGCGGTCGCAATAATCGTCAGACTTCCCCGCTCCTCCAAATTTCGGGCTGCACCAAAAAATCTCTTGGGTTTGTGCAGTGCGTTAGCATCCACGCCTCCGGAAAGAATCTTTCCGCTATGGGGCTGCACCGTGTTGTAGGCTCGCGCCAAACGCGTGATGCTATCCAACAGGATCACAACATCTGTGCCCTGCTCGGCCAATCGCTTTGCCCGCTCAATCACCATTTCCGCAATGTGTACGTGTCGATCAGGTGGTTCATCAAAGGTCGAACTAATCACCTCGCCTTGGACGGATCTTGCCATATCTGTCACCTCCTCAGGCCGCTCATCAATCAAAAGCACGATCAGATGCGCCTTGGGATTATTGGCTGTGATGGCATTGGCAATTTTTTGCATCAAAACCGTCTTTCCTGTCCTCGGAGGCGCAACAATCAAACCCCGCTGACCGAAACCAATCGGGCTGATCAGATCAAAAGCCCGCATGGCCATATCTTTTAGCTTTTCACTTTCCAGGATCAGTCGCCGATTGGGAAAGAGAGGCGTTAAATTATCAAAATGAATCGGGGGCTTTCGCTTGTTTACATCTTCCCCGCTCACCGTATCCACCGTGGCTAACGAAAAGTAGTGCTCTTTCTGCCTAGGAGAACGAATTTCTCCGCCTACACGATCTCCCCGACGCAACCCGTACTTACGGATTAGGGAAGGATTCACATAAATGTCCTCTCGCGTCGCCAAATAGTTATTTGCCTGCAGACGCAAGAATCCGTACTGGTCGGGCAATATTTCCAAAATTCCCTCTCCTGCTACACGACCATTGTCCATCGCGTGCCGATGTAGAATTTCAAAAATCAACTCGTACTTCAGCATCCCTCCGGGATTTTCCACCCCCACTTCACTCGCCTTATCTAACAACTCCTGAAAAGGTATCTTCTGCAAGTCATCTAAACGCAACAGAGGCCCAGTCGGCCGTGGCTCTTCCGCCGCTGGCGCATCCCCGGCCCCATCCTGATTTCCCCCATCAGGCCCCCGGCGATAGTTGTCATAATCCCCCCTCCCATATCCACGTCCCCCACCATACCCACGTCCTCCACGACCTCCCCGACGCTGAAATCGACGAGGCCCATAATCGTTCCGTGGGCCGAAATCGCCCTGTTGCCTGCCGTAATCTTGGTTTCCCTGATCTTGTCCGTCACCGTTCATAATTTTGCTTTCCTGCTCCGCTGATCCATCGACCGCCCACCTGCCCCCTCGGGTCAGGCCAAGCAATCCACCTGGTCGCGTAGCAACTCCAAACTTCCTTCATTCCAAATGACTTGGTCGCATGCTTGGGCTTTTTTCTCAATCGCCCACTGCCTTCCCATCCAAAAGTCTGCTGCCTCGGGCGTCAGACCCCGCTCGACCAACCGTTGCCGGGAAACCGATTCTCGGCAACCGATCGCGACTTTTCCATCGAAGGACTCCTCAGCCCCAACTTCCAAAAGGAGGGGGATGATCACCGCCACCGAACGGTGGGGTTGGAGGCGCAAGCTTTCGCTAACTTCAGATTTCCAAGTTTGTCGAACAAGAGGATGGATCAGGTGGTTGACGGTGGCGGTAAGGGAGGGATCTCGCATCATCGTCGCGGCCAACAACCCGCGGTCCAAGTTCTTCGAGGAATCTAGAATCGTTTCCCCCAGCGCGTCAACCAGTTTTCGGTACCCGTCTGCTCCCTTCTCATAGAGCCGATGCACAATCTCATCTGCCTCAATCACCTTCCACCCCTTGCCCTCAAGCATCTTTCCGACCGTACTCTTTCCCGCCGCCATCGCCCCCGTAACCCCCAAAACCCGACTATGGCCGAGCTTGGCTACGCCTCCGTCTAGGGTTATCTTATCTTGTCTCATCGATGGCGGCCGTAGTTCAGTTGGTAGAACTCCAGATTGTGATTCTGGCTGTCGCGGGTTCGAGTCCCGTCGGTCGCCCACCTATTTTCGTACTTCTCTGTCTTCACAACTTTCGTTTCTCCTCCCCATCCAGAAGAGCGGGCCCCCAACGAGCATCAGGCACGTTTAACTCGTACCAGTCCAAAAGCTGATCCGCCCTCCTTCGCATCTCTCGCCAACGTTGCACTGCTTGATCCGCATCTTGCCAGGCCTTTTCTTGCACCTGCTTCTGCTCCTCACTCGAACCCGCCTCCACCGCTTGCCGATAACGGAAAATTGCGGGCCGCAGGAATGGATCTGCTGTCGCCTCCAACCGAATCAGCTCCATCGATAAAGAGTCCGGCTTAGTCCCGCCTGGCACTACAGACTTCGCTGCCTCTTGAGCCAACTTTCGAAGGCGCTTTTGTGTCTCCTCTGGAGGCTGTGGCAAAGCCCCCGTCCGCAAATCCGGCTCCGCCAAACTTCTCCGCCATGCCCCATCCTCCTCCTTGCTATCCGACCAGAACTTTCCAGGACATCCCACCGCCACCCACTCCTGAAACTTGACTCGGTTCGAGGCCGAGGTGGCTCGAGTAAACAACCTCGCCGCCAACAACCTCCGTACCATACGCGTCAGCTTATCCTCTGCCAGCCGCCCCGTTTCCACCCAAGACTGAATTCGACTTAAACCCGCCTCTTCACCCCCGCTTACTCGCTCCGCCACCCTTCCCAACATTTCCTCATCCTCCGAGGTTGTACGACCCACACACCCCTCCGCCACCCACCGAATCGACCCCGCCCCGTCCCTCCGCCCCGTAACCCCACGAATCCGCGCTTGAATAACCTCAACCACCCACGCAGCTGCGAAATCTTCCGACTTTGGGTCACCTTCAATCAAACCCTGCCCCCCCCGCACTCCCCCTGTTCCCTCCACCAATTTGCCCTGAAGTTTCAACGGGGTTTGCAATCGGGAAGAGGTCAATTCATCAAAAAGATCCACTGCGGCTACAGAGGCGCGAGCCACTTTCAGCGCCTCTGCACGGTCATTTCCCTCAACCGAGATTTTTAAACTTTTGCCCTCTGCCCGCTCGATCCCCCCTTGAGCCTTTTCTGAAAAAAGAAAGAGGCCTACGCAAAAAATCAGCCCCCACGGGCTCACGTACTTTTCCCGGATTTCCCCTCTCCACCCTTCGCCGTTCCACCCCCATCTCCAGATTTTTTCTTTTCCGAACTTTTCTCTCCACCGCTTGTGGCCTCCTTCGCCGCCTTCTTGTACCCCGCACTTCGATAGTCGGTGATGTAAAAACCACTCCCCTTAAACAAAAAGCCAGCCCCCGTCCCCATCTGCTTTTCGATCTTCCCCTTTCCCCAAACTTTTTTCGGGCACTTGTCTTTGGGACAGATCTTGAGTGGCGCATCATTCATTGAATGAAAAATATCCAAGTGCGCTTTGCACTTTTTACAAACGTACTCGTAAGTCGGCATCGTCCACTACCTTATCTCTCTTCCACTATTTTTCCAGTCGCAAAGATCAAGCTTTCGAAAACAGCAGGCACCCGTTCTGCCCGCCAAATCCAAATGAAGGTTTCATCACAACCCGCATTCCTGACTCTCCCTTTCCCCGCACAACTCGCACCAAACACTCCGGATCTTCCCGCCAATCCTGCCCCAGCGTCGAAGGCAACACATCCGCAAAAATCGATTCCACCGCCAAAACCGACTCCACCGCCCCGCAGGCCATCGACAAGTGCCCAATTCTGCTTTTTGGAGATGTCACCCAAGGCCCTTTCTCCCCAAACACCTCCCGAAACATTTTTGCCTCTGCCCGATCATTCGCCACAGTTCCCGTGCCATGCGCCACCACCCCATTGACCTCCTCCACCCCTACTCCTCCATCCTCCAAACACTTCAGTACGCACGCCACAGCCTCGACCGCGTCCTCCCTCGGATCGGTTGCCCTCCACGCATCACAACCCACCGCCGCGCCACGCACCTCAGCCAAAATACTGGCTCCTCGAGCCTTTGCTTTCTCTCTCTCCTCTAAAACAAGAAAGCCCGCTCCCTCCCCCACCACAAATCCTGATCGCCCCAAACCGAAAGGCTGACAAGCCTCCTCCGGCTTTTCCCTAAATCCCCGCGCCAACGCCCCCAACCTGTCGTATCCCAACAATCCCCCAGGATGGGCTCTCCCATCCGCTCCCCCCGCCACCATCTCATCCACTTCTCCTTCACGAATCATCCAAAACGCCTCTGCAATCGCCTGAGTTGAAGCCGCACACGCCGCCAAACTTTCTACTCTCTCTCCTTCCAAACCCACTTCCTTAGCCAAAATTTTCAACGGATCTTGCCCCTCCCCCTTTTCCCCAGGCCCAGGCCAGCCAATCGCACCGGCCAATCCCGCCCCACGCCCTACTCCGCTCATCTCCATCGCCTCCCGCAAAGCCAATCTCGCCCAATGCAAACTTCTCCACCCATCCCTCTTCTCTGACCTCTCCTCCGCAATATGTGCGGCCACTTGGACAGGAGCCTTCTCCCACCCCTTCCATTCCACTGCGTGCACAGCCGATCGTCCTCCCACCACACCATCCCAAAAAACCTTCCTCCCCACCCCATACCCCGTCACCGCTCCAACCCCAGTGATGACCACACGCCGGCTCACTTTTTCCCCTCCAACATCACCCTCAACCGCTCCGCCAACTCCGCGACCGTGGGATCAGGTTGGGCAAAAAGAATTTTGTCCTCCAACGCTTTTCCGAGCGCCTCCTCCAAGCGAAACGTCAGATCGATCCGATCGATACTCTCGGCTCCTAAATCTGCTCCCAGCTTGTGCTCATTGAGTACGGCATCTTTTTTTCGTAACGTCTCTGCCACCGCTTTCCTCACCAACTCTTTCAATTCCTCCGACGTTCTCATTTCTCTCCCTCCCATCCCCACACTTCCGCTTTGGCTCCCGTGCTCGTCGACCGAACGGACACAACCCACTCCAGACCCCGCCTTCCCCATCGCTGAATTCTCCTCTCAACATCCCCTTCTACTCCATCCCTCTCTCGCAAGGTTTCGACGGGCCCCCGCGTCCCAATTTCCACCGCCAGCTGGGCTGCAGGCAAGTTGGGTAACACCTCTAACAACCAGAGCGGAGACTTGTCTCTCCACTTTTCTACAACTTCCTTCGCGGAGACTCCCTCCAGCCAACCCGGCCACTCTCCACCCCGCCCAACCCCAACAATCCCCACCCTTCTCCCGTCGACCTCTTTCACCCCACTCGCCATCCACGCCCGTAAACCCGCCCGCACCATCGCACTTCCCCTCTCTCCCAACCACCTGCCCGCTTTTGCCCCCACCCACGGATCCCCCACCTCTTCCCCCAACTTCCACTCTCCTCGCGCTACAATCCTAAGCTTGCCCGCCGTGGCCTGAAGAGTATTCTTTCCCTCTTGTGTCTTCCCACCCGAAGCATTTCGGGGGACATAAGAACTCACCCTTAACACAGAATAACAGCGGTTCTCAGACCGACCTCAAAATGGGGCCTCTTCATACGCCCCCACTCTAACCCAAGAAAATCAACCATATGACCAATTTCGAAACTCTTTTATCCCAATCAATGCAGAACTTTAAGGAAGGCACGATTGTCAAAGGCCGCATTATCGAGCGCCGCCCCCGTGAAGTCATGGTCGACATCGGCTACAAATCCGAAGGCGCTATCGACCTCAATGAGTTCAGCTCCGCGGACGATCTTGCCATTGGCCAAGAGATCGAAGTCCTTCTCGAACGCCTCGAAAACGAAGACGGTCAGGTTATCCTTTCCCGCCAAAAAGCGGCTCATAAACAAAATTGGGATAAAATCCTCAAACTCAGCGAAGCAGGCAAAACAGTCCAAGGCTTGGTTAAGGGCATCGTCAAAGGTGGCCTCATGGTGGATGTCGGAGTTGAAGCCTTCCTTCCCTCTTCACAAATCGACATCAACCCTCCAAAAAATCTACGCGAATTCCTCGGTCAAACGCTCGAATGCCGAATCGTCAAGCTGAACGAAGATCGCAAGAACGTCGTTCTATCCCGTCGCGAACTCATCGAAGAAGAGCGCAACGAAAAACGCTCTAAACTCCTCTCCCACCTCGACAAAGGAGCCAAGGTCAAAGGCCGCGTCAAAAATCTCACCGAATTTGGCGCCTTCGTGGATCTGGATGGTCTGGACGGCCTCCTCCACGTCACCGATATGACCTGGGGTCGGCTAGGTCACCCCTCGGAAATGCTTCAAACAGGCCAAGAAATCGAAGTTATCGTTCTCGAGATCGATAAGGAACGCCTTCGCGTTTCCCTGGGCATGAAACAGATGTCGGAAAACCCATGGGACAAGATTGCCGAGAAATACCCAGTCAATCTCAAGGTCCGCGGAAAAATCACCAGCCTCGTTCCCTACGGCGCCTTCATCCAACTCGAACCCGGAGTGGAAGGTCTCGTTCACGTCTCCGAGCTCTCTTGGACACGCCGAATCAACCGACCCAGCGATGTCTTGCAGGACGGCCAAGAGATCGACGCCATCGTGATTAGCGTCAGCAAAGAGGAGCAGAAACTCTCTCTCTCCGTGCGTCACCTCGAAGCCAATCCTTGGGAAGAGATCCACCTGCGGTATCCCGTGGGTCGCCCTGTGAAAGGAATCGTCCGAAACACCACAGCCTACGGCGCCTTTGTGGAGCTGGAGGAAGGTATCGACGGAATGATCCACGTCTCCGATATGTCGTGGACCCGCAAGCCTGCCCACGCTTCCGAACTCCTCAAAAAAGGAGACAGCGTTGAGGCTCAGGTCCTCGGAATCGACAAGGCGAATCAACGTATCTCTCTCGGCTTGAAACAACTCGCCGAAGATCCGTGGAAACAGGTCGAAACGCGATTCAAGATCGGACAGATGGTCAAAGGTACCGTCAGCAAGGTCGCCAGCTTTGGGGCTTTCATTCAGCTCGAGGGCGAGTTGGACGGTCTGGTTCACATCTCCCAAATCTCCGAAGAACGGGTTGCAAAGGTCAAAGATGTTCTCAAGCCTGGCCAAGAGATCGAAGCCCGCGTCATTCGCCTGAACAAAGCGGAGCGTCGCATCGGTCTGTCTATCAAAGCAGCGGCTTACTCAGACGAGGCCTTCGAAAAAGAGCGCACCGTTCTGGAAGATACCTCTAAGTCCACGGACTTCTTGGGTGGCATGGAAGCTGCCTTCGAGAAAGCCGAGGAAGAGTACCGACCAGGCGAGGGCTCGAAGAGCTAACCCTCTAGCTGGGCCACTCTCACTTTATGGCCTCCGACGACATCCTTCTCGAAACCGAGGAGAAAATGGAAAAAACCCTCCGCAAGGTGGAGGAGGATTTTCAAGGCGTCCGCACGGGCAAAGCCTCCGCCGCTCTTGTTGAGAATCTCAGGGTCGAAGCCTACGGCTCCACCATGCGACTCAAAGAGTTGGCTGGAATCACAGCTCCTGAACCTCGCTTACTGGTCGTTCAACCATGGGATGTCACCACCGTCGATCCTGTTCGAAAAGCGCTCGAAGAATCCCAACTCGGGATTACCCCGCAGGTGGACGGCAAAATCATCCGTCTGCCGATCCCCCAACTTTCGGAGGAGCGCCGCCGCGACCTGATTAAACTCATTGGAAAACTGGCCGAGGATGGACGTGTCGCCCTCCGCCATGAGCGCCGCCACGGCCTTGAAGCCCTAAAAAAAGAGCAGAAGGACGGAAAGATCACCGAAGACGAGCTAAGCCTCGGGGAAAAAGAAGTTCAGAAGCTCACCGACCAGTATACGGGCAAAATCGAAGCTCTCGTCACGGGAAAAGAAGCCGAACTCCTTAAGGTCTAACGAGCAGCCTGAAGTTACTTGGCCGGGGCAGGCTGATAAGCCTCCAATTCCTTGGCCGTCTTGAGATCCAAAGCAGAAAGTTTTTCAAGAACCTTCTCGTAACGGCCCTTGTCCCCCTTGCTTTTTGAGGTCACCCCGAGATTTGCCAATACCTCCAAAACATCAGGCTTTAGTTCAAGAGACTTTTCGAAACACTGAATCGCCTCATCATAGTTCTTCACCATAAAAAGAGCTTTTCCCAACCGATCCCAACTATCCGCATCCTTAGAATCCATCGCGACCAGCTTTCTCAACGCTCCAATCTCGCCCGACTCGTTTTTCCCTACTGAAGCAGATTGAGGTGATGAAGTAGAAGGGGTTGGAGGGGGTGTAGATGAGGACTCGGGAACTCCTGTTTTGCCCGGTGAAAACTCCATCAGATCTCGAGCTAACTTCGGATCGACCAATGCCAAACTTTGAACAATTTTTTCATACTCGGTCATCTCTCCGGAAGTTTTTAAAGTGACACCCAGGTTCGCCAAAACTTCTGCCACCCCAGGCTTGATCTCCAGTGCCCTCTGAAAGGCCCGAATTGCCTCCGCATGTTGTCCGGAGGAAAACAGGCTTTTGCCCAGCCGATCCCAACTATCCGCATCGTTGGGATCCATTGACACCAATTTTCGCATCGCCTCAACCTCCCCTTTTCCCTCTGCCGCTACATCGGGCCCCTTCTGTTTTTCCGCCATTGCTTCCGCATTACGCCAATCCTTGACTACATTCGTGGCCACCACTCGGGGTGTTTCCCCTGGCACGGGTTTTGAGTCAGGCACTTCAGTGGGCAAAAGCACGGGCGCCTCCTGAATCAGGGCTATCGATCCAACAACAGCTAAAACAATTCCTACCACGCTGAATAAAACAATCTGAATACGGACTCCCATCGTGAGTCCACGAAACCACTCGGCGATTCGGTTCTCCCGAGGATCTTCCCCTAACATATAAGACTTACCCTAACCCGCCTAACCGCCCTAATCCAGACAGAGTCGAAGTACCCCATCCTCCAAAGCCCGTACCCGATCTGCCCCCGAAACCAACTCGATCTGAAGTTCGTGCAGGCGGTGAAGCGCACGCCGAACTCCTGCCGCGGGACGATGCGCACACAAGCTAGTCACTTTCCCTAACCTCCATAGATTCGGTTTCTCCCCTTTCGCGTTTCGGGGCAGCACACTGTCCGCTGCTGGATCCAAACTCGGTTGCCCATACCCACCTGGAGGAGGAAGCCGCAAATACTTCGCCTCCTGCAACGCCTTGCCCAAAGCCGCCAAACGCAAACTCCCCGCTAAGATCATCATCAACCCAACCTCACTCTCGCCTTGGTCCAACAACCGGCGAAGCCCAGCCCGCGCAGGCCCCAATTTTCCAGCGACCACCGCATCGCACCAATCCCACACCTCCAACTCTCGCCGGCCCGCTCCTACTTCCCGAATCGCCTGCTCCGTGACTTTTGTCTCTGGCTTCAAATAAAGCCGTAATTTCTCAATCTCCTTTTCCAAGGCCCTTCCATCCCACCCCACGATCTCGACCATCAACTCCACCACCCCAGGGCTAGGCGTCAGTCCAGCTTGCCGAAAGCGCTCCCCAATCTCATCCATCCAATCCCCTCGATCCCGACCCCGCCGCAAATCTGGAGGATCAAAAACCTCTATCTTACCCAAAGCCTCAAACTGCCTGAAAAAAGATCTCCGCTTATCCACTCCCGGTGCCGAGACCAAAAGCTGCGCCTCACTCGCAGGTAATTTTTTCAAAAGATCCGTTAAGGATGCCAACGAATCCAGTACTCCCTCATTTCTGCCTGCAGGGTTGTCCCCCAAAAATGTGCAGTCGGACAACCAAACAAGCTTTCGTCCGCCTAGGAACGGCAACGTCTCCAACCCCTCCCGCGTCTTTGCAATCGCCTGAAGCGCCGCCTCAACGGTCTCCACTCGCCCATCTACCCTCTCTGCATTTAAGGGATCCTCAGGCGCCCACTCCTTAAAAAGTTCCTTGGCTCTCCTGGAAACCTCCGGCTCATCTCCCCCACCTACCATGCAGTGTTGGGGTTTGCCCTGATCTTGCGTCGTGGCCATTCTTTAATGATGGAACACCTCTGGGCCCCTTGGCGCAATCGATATGTCGCCGGCGAAGAAAAGCCCGGTGAAGATCTTTTTCGCAAAATCGCCCAATCCTCAGACGATGCCGCGCACTACGTCCTCGCTCGAACCAAAGCCTCTTTCGCCGTTCTCAACCGATACCCCTATAACCTCGGCCACCTCATGGTGTGCCCCTATCGCGAGGTGGACGATCTCGCGTCCCTCTCCGCCCAAGAATCCGCCGACCTCTGGACTCTTGTCAACCGCATGACCACAGCTTTAAAAAAAGCAATGAACCCTGAGGGCCTAAACATCGGAATCAACCTCGGCACCGCCGCAGGTGCAGGCGTTCCAAAACACCTCCACGTCCACGTCGTCCCCCGCTGGCCCAACGATGCCAACTTTCTCACCACCACGGGCTCTACTCGCATCCACCCAGGCGACCTCCCCACCGTCTACGCCAAACTTTTAGAGGCCCTTTCTTAGTTATGCCAAAGATCGCCCTCCTCTTCTCCGGCCAAGGCGCTCAACGCGTTGGCATGGGAACCGACCTTGCCGCGGCTTCCCCCGCTGCCCGAAAAATTCTCGAGCTAAGTAACGAGATCCTTCCCTCAGACTTCCTAACCGTTCTACGCTCCGGTCCCGAGGAAACCCTCACGCGCACCGCATACTGTCAGCCTGCTCTTTACCTTCACGGTCTTGCTCTCCTATCCGTCTTGAAGGAACAAAAACCGGACTTCACCTTCGATGCCACCGCCGGCCTATCCCTCGGCGAATTCACCGCCCACGCTGCCGCTGGAACCTTCTCGACCACAGAGGGCCTTCGGCTCGTTGCCCAACGTGGCCTTCTTATGGAGAAAGCCTGCGCTCAAACAAAGGGGGCTATGCTTGCCCTTCTGGGTGCCGACGAGGCACTCGCCTCCCGCGTAGCCCAGGAGTCTGGCTGGGAGATCGCCAATCTCAACGGTGGCGGACAGGTCGTTCTCTCAGGTCCCGCCGAAAAAATCGAAGCCGCCCAAGCCGCCGCAAAAACTGCAGGAGTAAAACGCTCGATTCCGCTCAAAGTTGCTGGCGCGTACCACTCCTCTCTCATGACCTCGGCCAAAGAGGGTCTTACCCAAGCCATTGAGAAGACCTCTCTCAAAATGCCCTCCCTCCCCGTTCTTTCGAACTTCCTAGGTCGCCCCACCTCCTCCGAGGCGGAGATTCGCTCCAGCTTGCTGGATCAAGTCACAGGAACCGTTCGCTGGGAAGCCTGTATCCTTCAACTCTCAAAATCAGGAATCCACCATCTTATCGAGCTCGGACCAGGTGGCGTCTTGGCCGGCCTTGCTAAAAAGATTGTTCCCGATCTTCCTTGCCACAGTGCCGGAACTCTGGCGGAACTGGAGAAGGTCATTCATGAACTCCCCCGCTAATTCCCAAACCGCCCTCGTCACAGGAGCCAGTCGCGGCCTCGGTCGTGCAATCGCCGAACGCCTCGCCCGTGACGGATGGTCCGTGGCTCTTGTCGCCCGTCAGGCCGACAAGCTTCAGGAAGTCCGCACGGCCATTGAAGCAGCGGGAGGAAAAGCCTCCGTCCACACAGCAGATATTTCCGACCCTAAGTCCGCCGACCAAGTCATCGCCAATGTTGAAAAAGAGTCAGGTCCTCTAGCCGCCCTCATCAACAACGCGGGCATCACCAAGGACGGTCTCGTCATGCGAATGGAAGACGCGGACTGGTGCTCGGTCATCGATACCAATCTTACTGGAGCCTTCCGCTGGATCCGCGCGGCCTCGCGCGGAATGCTTAAAGCCCGCAAAGGCAGAATTGTGAATATTGGGTCTGTTGTGGGCCTCGTTGGCAACGCCGGGCAGGCCAACTACGCAGCCGCCAAAGCAGGCCTCATTGGGCTCACCCAATCCGTTGCACGCGAGTTCGCCTCCCGAGGCATCACTTGCAACTGTGTATGCCCAGGCTTTTTCGATACGGACATGACCTCAGTCCTGAAGGATGACCTTAAGTCTAAAGCACTGACTACCATACCTTTGAATCGGTTCGGAAAGCCGGAGGAAGTCGCCGGCCTTGTATCTTTTCTCTGTGGCCCAGACGCTGGATACGTCACAGGCCAGGCTTGGGCTATCGATGGCGGCATGACGATGTAAAAAAGTAGACCCTCCCCGAAATTTTTTTATTGCCTTAATGCCCGCGAGAATCCTTACTGCGCTCCTCACAAACACAGGAGTAATACCACTATGAGCGAAAAATCAATCGACCTAAAAGTCAAAGACATCATCGTTGAGCAACTCAGCGTCAACGCGGAACAAGTAACCCCAGAAGCCAAGTTTATCGAAGACTTGGGTGCCGACTCCCTCGACATCGTCGAGCTCGTCATGGCATTTGAAGAAGAATTTGGCGTCGAAGTTCCCGACAGCGATGCGGAAAAACTCCTGACTGTCGGCGATGTTGTAAAGTACATCGAAGACAAGCAGTCCAAATAACGCTGGTTCTGATGCGCCCAGATCGGAAATCCTTTCCGGTCGGGCTCTTCGCCCCCCGTCTTTTATGAGCACGCGTCGCGTTGTAGTGACAGGATTGGGGGCCCTTACCCCTCTCGCCAACGATTTCCCCCAAACTTGGTCCCGCTTGATCCGCGGGGAGAGTGGCATTGCCCCCGTTACCGCTTTCGACACCACGGGATATGACTGTCGGATCGCAGGCGAAGTCAGGAATTTTGACCCCGCCCCGGCCTTTAAAAACCCCAAAGACGTTCGCCGAACGGATCGCTACACCCACCTTGCGATGGCAGCCGCTGGCGAAGCGTGGAAAGACGCAGGTCTTGATGCAGCCACACTCGACCTCGACCGAGCTGGCGTTCTTGTCGGGTCTGGAATCGGGGGACTCAGAACGCTGGAAGAGCAGCACACCCTCCTTCGTGACCGTGGCCCAAAAAAAGTTTCCCCATTCATGATTCCGATGATGATTAACAACATCGCCTCTGGCCATATCTCGATGCACTTCGGACTTCGTGGCCCCAACTTTGCCATCGTTTCTGCCTGCGCTACCGCCACCCACTCGATCGGGGAAGGGTGGCGGCTCATTCGCGAATCGGAGGCAGACCTAATCATCGCGGGCGGGAGCGAAGCTGCCGTGGTTGGTCTTGGCCTTAGCGGGTTCGGGGCAATGAAAGCTCTCTCGACCCGAAATGAGGAACCGACCCGCGCGTCTCGCCCCTTTGACAAAGGCCGGGACGGTTTTGTTCTCAGTGAAGGAGCAGGCGTTATTATTTTGGAAGAGTATGAACACGCGAAGAAACGAAGCGCTCGAATTTACGGGGAAATTCTCGGCTATGGCGCCACTGCGGATGCCTACCACCTGACCGCCCCCGCCCCTGAAGGCGCAGGAGCCGCACGAGCCATGCGTATCGCTCTTCAACACGCAAAGCTCAACCCTGAGCAGGTCGACTATATTAACGCTCACGGCACCTCCACTCCCCAAGGCGACATTTGTGAAACCCAAGCCATCAAATCAGTCATGGGTGCCCATGCGAAAAAAGTGGCCGTCAGTTCGACGAAATCCAGCCTCGGCCATTTACTCGGTGCGGCAGGTTCCGTTGAAATGGCCATCTGCCTCAAAGCTCTCGAAACCAATCTACTTCCCGCAACCATCAATCTGGAAGAGCCTGATCCTGAATGTGATTTGGATTACATCCCCTTAAAACCCAGAGAACAAAAAGCAAAAATCGTGATGAACAACTCCTTTGGGTTCGGAGGCCACAATGCTTGCATCGTGGCTTCTCGTCTGGTTTAATTTGTCTTCTATGAAGGCGGAAATTCATCCCAAGTTTGAAGCCTGTGTTATGACGTGTGCCTGCGGGGCCACCTACAACACTCGCTCCACAAAAGCCCAAGTTCGTCTTGGAATCTGCGCCTCTTGCCACCCTTTCTTCACGGGTACCCAGAAGTTGGTCGATACCGCTGGCCGAGTGGAAAAGTTCCGCCGCCGTTTCGACGCCACCACCGCCGCCCCGAAGGCGAAAAAGCGCTCGTAGGCGCTCGCGCGGATTCCCCGTACCTCCGCCTCTGGGCGTAGGTACGGCACCGCCCCTTCCCTTGTGGATCCCACTGCTCAACTCGCTCGGCTCGAATCCCGACTGCAGGAGTTGGATCGTGAAATGGCCGATCCCGATCTCTATCGCCAAGGGACACGCGCACGCGATCTAGCTCGCGAACATGCCCGAATACGGTCAGGGACCGAAGCCGCTCGTCGCCTCGTCACCCTGACTTCTCAAATTCATGAAAATGCAGCCCTTCGCACATCCACCACCGATCCCGAAATGCGCCAAATGGCCGAAGAGGAAGCGACTGAACTAACGAGAGACGAGGCCGCAGCAAAAGCCGAAGTCCTTCGATCGATTCTGCCCCCTGATCCCGACGAGCACCGTGACACCATTGTGGAAATTCGAGCCGGCGCTGGGGGCACCGAAGCGGCCATTTTTGCAGGAGATCTATTCCGTATGTACAGCCGATACGCGGAAACCCGTGGATGGAAACTCGATCCCCTATCTTCAAGTCCTTCCGATCTCGGTGGCCTAAAAGAAATCGTTTTCGAACTCTCTGGCCCTGCCGTTTTTGCCGCCATGCGCCATGAAAGTGGTGTGCACCGTGTCCAACGCGTTCCCGCCACTGAGGCCCAAGGCCGCATTCACACCTCCACTGCCACGGTCGCCGTTCTTCCCGTGGCCGAAGAGGTCGAACTTCAGATCCGCCCGGATGAAGTACGCGTCGAAGTCTGTCGCTCAGGCGGTCCTGGTGGACAAGGGGTCAACACCACCGATTCCGCCGTGCAAGTCCTGCACATTCCCACGGGCCTCATTGTCCGTTGCCAAGACAGCCGCTCGCAAATCAAAAACCGCGCGACGGCCATGCGCATCCTTGCCTCCCGCCTTTTGGAGAAGAAACGCGAGGAGGAGCGCGGCAAGGTCGAGGCTGCTCGTCGCCAACAGGTCGGATCAGGCGAACGAAATGAAAAAATCCGTACCTACAACTTTCCTCAAAATCGCTTAACCGACCACCGCATTGGCTTCACTTCCCACGACCTCAACCTCGTGATGGAAGGAAGGATCGAACCTCTCGTGGAAGCTCTCGCCGACGACGACCTCCGCCGTCGCTTGGAGGAGTCTGGTTTGGGCGCATGAAACTTCTCGCCGTACTCGAAGCCACCACCGCTCACTTCACGAAACACGGCCTTTCCTCCCCTCGTCTTCAGGCAGAACTTCTCATCGCTCACGCCCTCAACCTTCCTCGGCTCGCCCTCTACCTGCAGTTTGAACGCGAACTGACACCGTCCGAACTAGAAGACCTTCGTCCTCTCGTTCGCCGCCGCGCTTCCCGCGAGCCTGTTCAACACATCACGGGTACGACAAGTTTTTCTGGCCTGGCTCTTCAATGTACCCCTGCCGCTCTGATTCCTCGCCCCGAAACCGAACTTCTCGTAGAGCACGCCTCCCAACTTCTTAAAGATCTTCCCCCTGGCCTCGTCATCGATGTCGGCACGGGTACAGGCGCCATTCCCCTGGCCCTCGCTCGCAAACATCCCTTGCACCACTACCTTGGTCTCGATATCTCGCCCGAAGCACTTCTTCTTGCCCAAGAAAATGCGTCCCGCACTTCTTCTGCCCCACCCGAAGGAACAAAGATGGAATGGAAACAGAGCGACCTTCTGCACGGTTTTACTGAAACTGCACTGCTCATCACCGCCAATCTGCCTTACCTCACTTCCGACGAAATCGCAGCGGCAGAGCCTGAGGTTCGTCACGATCCCCTCCTCGCCCTAGACGGCGGAAAAGATGGACTAGATCTTTTCCGTCGTTTTCTTCCACAAGCGGCCAAAATCTCCCCGACTCTTCTTCTGGAATGTAATGCCCACCAAACCTCTGCTCTTGCCGCTCTCGCCCAACAGTTCGGATACTCATTTACCACCATCCACTCCGACCTCACCTCCCGCCCTCGATTTGTCGAGGCCCGCCGTAATTCAGACCCTTGCCTCTCTGCCTCATTTGCGTGAAAATCCTACCTCCATGAGACGCGCCATCTATCCCGGCACGTTTGACCCCGTAACTCTGGGTCACCTCGACGTCCTTGCCCGCGCCGCCCGCCTTTTCGATCAGGTCATTGTCGCCGTGGCTGAAGATAGTTCAAAAGATGCCACCTTTCCTACCGCCCTTCGCGTTCAACTTCTTCAGGAAAGTATCCGCAACGAACCTTGGAGCTCCCAAGTTCAGGTCACATCCTTTCGTGGCTTGCTCGTCGAATTCGCACGAAAAAATCAGGCCGTAGCGGTCATCCGCGGCCTTCGTGCCGTGTCTGACTTCGAGTACGAATTCCAGCTCGCACTCACAAACCGCAGGCTCCATCCAGACCTTGAATCCGTTTTTCTCATGCCCCGCGAAACTCTCTCCTTCATCAGCTCCCACCTCGTTCGTGAATTGGCTCGTCTCGGTGCACCCCTGGAGGACTTCGTTCCAGCCTCAACTGCCTCAACCTTGCGGCAACACTACTCAAAAAAATGAAGATCGATCCCCGCCAGATTCCCGAGGAGGGACTGGAACTGACAGGTTCTGTTCCCCTTGCCGACTACGATATCCCCATCGGGGAAATTCGCGGTTGGAACTCAATTCACTACCGGTTCCAAGCCCACAAAGTTGGCCAAGAAGTCACAATCACGGGAACCCTAGCCTCCAACTTTGAGACCCCTTGTGCTCGATGCCTCGATTTTATCCCTTGGGAGCTCAAGATCAACGACTTCTGTCAGGTTCTTGCCGCTCCAGATGAGGCTTTGCTCGACTTGACGCCACTCATCCGAGAGGACATCATTCTAGCCCTTCCGCTTGCAGCCCGCTGTGAGTTGGACGGTGCAGGTCGGTGCCCGCGTTCGGGGAGAGTCTATGCTCCCCCCAGCCAGGACGACTTCGCCGAAAAAAGACGAGCCTCGGTCTGGCGGGATTTGGACCAACTCAAAACGGAGAATTGAAACCATGGGAGTCCCGAAACGCAAAACATCCAAGATGCGCCTACGCATGCGCCGCGCGGCTCACCGCCGTGATCTACCTCAACTCCGTCGTGACAAGACTGGGAACTTCCATCTCCCCCACGTTGTGGATCCCGCAACCGGCCGTTATCGCGATCGCCAAGTCCTGACCATCGAGACCCCTGCCGCCTAATTCTTACCCCGTGTTCTCACGGGTTTTCTGATGAAGATTGCGCTCGATGCGATGGGAGGAGACCACGCTCCCGAACGTCCCGTTGCCGCTGCCCTCGAGGCCCTCACACACTATCCCCAGATCGAAAAACTGCTCCTTTTTGGCCAGGAAAATCGTATCCGCGAGGAACTTCAAAAACTCGGCCACTCCCAACCTCCTCCTCGTCTCGAAATCCGCCACTGTAAAGATGTCATCGAAATGGGAGATTCCCCCGTAGAATCTCTTCGTCGCAAAAGGGATAACTCCATCCTTCGCTCCATCGAGGCCGTTCGAGATGGCTTGGCCGATGCAGCCGTTTCCGCGGGACACACCGGAGCCATGGTTGCCGCTGCCACCATTCGCTTGCGAACTCTTCCTGGAATCAATCGCCCCGGCATCGCCACCATTATGCCCACCGAGACCAACCTCTTCATCCTCCTCGATGCCGGCGCCAATCTCGATGCCCGCCCAGAACACCTTCTCGACTACGCACTGATGGGCTCGATCTACTCCGAGGAAATTCTCGGCTACAAAAAACCCAAGGTGGGCCTCCTCTCTATTGGCTCGGAAGATGTCAAAGGCAACAGCCTGACGAAAGAAGGCTTCAAACTCCTCTCGACCGCTCCGATTAACTTCGTCGGCAATATTGAAGGGCGGGATCTTTTCGAACGACCGGTCGAAGTCGTAGTCTGCGATGGTTTTGTAGGAAACGTAGTTCTTAAAACCAGTGAAAGCATTGCTTCCGCCATCTTCTCTTGGTTGAAACATGAAATTCAGAAAACGCCCATCCGTATGGCGGGCGCTTGGCTAGCTCGCGCCGCCTTCAAGGCGATTAAGAAAAAAACCAGCTACGAGGAGTACGGCGGTTCCCTGCTTCTCGGAGTGAATGGGATCTGCGTCATCGCCCACGGAAGTTCAAGCGTGAAGGCGATTCGTAATGCCGTCCGCGTTTCCGTCGAGGCCATCGAACACGGGGTGAACGATCGCATTATTCGGGCCGCCGAAATTGCCGGTGCCCACAAGGAAGCCCAAGCCGATGCCGTCCCAGCCTGAGTCAGGCCTGCATATCGCTGGGACAGGCGTATATCTCCCCTCCCGCATCGTCACCAACCATGACCTGGAAAAACTCGTCGACACTACCGACGAGTGGATTCTGACCCGTACGGGCATTAAAGAACGTCGTATCTCGTCCGAACAGGAAACCTCCACCTTCATGGGTGTCGCCGCGTCGAAGCAAGCCCTAGCCCAAGACCAACTCTCTGCTTCCGACCTCGATCTAATCCTCGTCGCGACTGTTACCCCCGACTCTTTTTTCCCCTCAGCGGCTTGCCGCATTTCGGCAGAGCTTGGGGCTACGGGTTGCCCCGCCTTCGATCTCCAGGCCGCCTGTTCTGGCTTCGTCTACGGGCTAATTCTTGCCGAACAGTTTCTGCGCTCAGGCGCCGCGAAAAATATTCTTCTGGTGGGTTCCGAGCGACTCTCCTCCGTCGTGGACTGGAGAGATCGCAACACATGCGTCCTTTTTGGAGACGGAGCAGGTGCGGTTGTGCTCCGTTCTCAGACGGGCTGCCGAGGCCTTTTGGCATTCGATTGGGGTGCCGATGGCTCCAGTTCAGATCTTCTTCATCTCCACAATCCACAAGCTCGAGGTCGGGCAACGCAACCTCCTGCCCCTCTCGCACCCGATTGCATCGTGATGGCAGGGAAAGAAATATTTAAACAGGCAGTCCATGCCATGGCCGACTCGTCAAAGCGCACCCTTAAAAAGGCAGGCGTGCAACTTGAAGACGTAAAATGCGTCATCTCCCACCAGGCCAACATCAGAATCATTGATGCTCTGGTGGACAAACTAAAATTCCCACGTGAGCGCTGCTTCGTGAACGTTCATAAGTACGGCAACATGTCCGCCGCCTGCATCCCCGTCGCCCTTCACGAAGCTGGCCCCGAAATGAAGCTCCAAAAAGGGGATAAGGTCCTACTTGTCGCCTTCGGCGGTGGCCTCACTTGGGCCAGCGCCTTGATCGAGTGGTAGCCCTCCCCCCGACAGAATCGCTCGCTCCTCGGATCATCTCGGATTACGAACGTACCCTTCACTCAGACGGCAGACGCCAGTTAGGACTGTTTGCCATAGAGGGATTTCGTCTTCTGGAAAGAGCCCTCGCTACCTCCACTCCACTAACTCATGTCCTGATCAGCGATCAAGCAGACCACGATCTATCTTCCCGCCTTCAGACTCTTCTTCAAAATCTCCAGCAGAAAAACCAGGCGATTCTCACCATTCCTCACTCCACGATGGAGAGATTGACCGAAGGTCGTACTTTGGGATCCATTTTGGCTTTAGCGAAAATTCCCACTTCTCCTGATCTACCTCAATTCTTCTCACAACTTTCTTTAGGACCTCAAAGCAAAATCCTCGTCTTAGATGAAATGATGGACCCCGGTAATGTGGGAGCCCTCCTTCGCACCTCTCACGCAATGGGAGTATCTGCTGTTTTCGCAATCGGAGGCACTGACCCCTATCATCCCCGAGCCGCACGAACCTCCATGGGTAGTATATTTCGAGTTCCTATCCTTCGCCTCCCAAGCGTCGATCCCCTGCTTCCACTTTTTAACCTGCACAGTATTTTCACGATAGGTGCTACCCCTGAGGCTCAAACCCTCCTGCCTTCTGCCACACTCCCCAACCAAGCTCTTGCTCTCTTCGTGGGTAATGAGGGCAAAGGTCTATCCTCCTCCGTTCGTAAGGTTCTCGACCTTCTGATTGCCATCCCCATGAGCAACTCCATCGACTCCCTCTCCATCAACGCCGCCACCGCCGTCATCCTTTACGCAATGACCCACCCATCCAAACCTTTAAAGCCTTAAGCCTTTATTCCAACTCTTTCCTCCCATGAGTCATCATTTTTTGAGTGAGGCAGATTCTTTATCCATAATCTTACTGATCAGGACTTCAGCGCACCTTCTTCCTGCTCCCAAATGCTCCTGAAAACACGCCTTCGCCCGCCGGCCTAGCTCCTCCCGCTCCTCCGGAGTCGCCAACAGTTCTCCCACCACCTGCTCCAACTCATCCGCTGATCCTGTCACCCGTATCGCCTTTGCTTCCTCAAATTCTCTTCGTAGCGGCATAAAGTTCTCCATATGGGGACCTGCCACAATCGCCCGACCATGCCGCGCCGCCTCAAGAAAGTTTTGCCCCCCCGTTCCCGTCAGCGTCTTACCAATGAAAACCACATCGGCCGTAGGATAAAGATCCCGTAACTCACCCGTCGTATCCACCAGCAAAATATCAGGATCCGTTTGACCCTCCTGCTCCAAGCGAGATCGTCGAACCACCCTCAACCCCGTCTCCTCCAACTCACCCAAAATCGAATTTGTCCTTTCCGCATGCCTTGGCACCAACATCAATCTCAGTTGCGGGTATCTTCCTTTGAGATTCTTGACCATGTCAGCCAAAATCCTCTCCTCTCCAGGATGCGTGCTCCCTCCCAGTAACAAAATCTGACCGTTTCCCCAACCTGCTGCCTGACGCAACTCACTTCCCTTTCCAGGATGATCCGCAACAAGGGCTGCAACATCGTACTTCATACTGCCCATCAGATGCAGACGCTCTTGAGGGAACCCTGCAATGGCGAAACGTCTCATGTCCTCCTGACTCTGTACCCCAATCCAATCGAATAACTGCAAAACGGGCCGAACAAACGTTCTGGCGATTCGAAAAAGCCTTCGGTTCCTGCGCGACAATCTGGAATTTACCAAAAAGACCTCCACGCCCATCTTGCGTGCCCGCCAAAGCATATTGGGCCAGATTTCGTTCTCGACCAAGATCAGGGCGGACGGACGGATTCGCCGAAACGCACGTAGCATAGCGTAGTAGAAATCCGTCGGTACGTAGACCAAACGTGTGTTCGCATCCAAAAGCGGTTCACCCACCTTCCGCCCTGTCGGAGTCCCGGTCGTTAGCAAAACCCGCAGATCGGGTCTCTTGGCCCGCAACTCCCGGACCAGAACGCGCGCCAGCAACATCTCTCCCACGCTCACCGCATGAATCCAAACAGGCTGACGCGGATCTTTTAGCCACTCCTTCAAATCCTTAGGGTAGTGACCCAATCTCTCTCCCAATCTTTCCCAAAACGGCTGTCGTCGCCAAATGAGATAAGTGAAGTAAGGCCACGTCAGCGCAAACCCCAGCGTGAAGAGAATATTATATCCTATCTTCAGCCAGCTTTCAGGGATTGTTTTCATGCTCGGGGATGCGCCTTTCCATAGGCCCCACGTAACCTCTCCGTAGTCACTTTCGTGTAAATTTCTGTGCTGGTTAACCTCGCGTGCCCCAACAGCTCTTGGACCGCCCGCAGATCTGCACCCCGCGCGAGCAGATGGGTTGCAAAGCTGTGCCGCAACTTATGCGGAGTTAGAGAGGGATCCAACTCCGCCTCGGCCAAGTACTCTTTTAGATTCCTCTGAAATACACGTGCACACAGACGTTCCCCCCTCGGCCCCAAAAAGGCAGGACCCGCTTCCCGCCTCCATCCAGCAGGTAACTTTTCTAAATACTTTGCCATTCCCTCCCGCACAGCTTCTCCCAACACCACAAGTCTCTCTTTTCCGCCCTTTCCCCTCACTTTCAGAGTTCGCTTTCCCTCCTCATGAAAAGACCTCCACGAAAGGCTGAGCGCTTCCCCCAAACGCAACCCCGTTCCATAAAGCAGTTCCAAAAGAGCCGCATCCCGCCACCTCGACCATGCAGGCTCTTTCCGACCCGCTACCTTACATGGCTTTTTTTCCAATAGACGGCAAGGTGCCGACAAAAGATTCGCCATCTGCTCCTCACTCAAAAACCGTGGCAAACTTTTACGAGGCCGGGGTAGCCGCAGACCCGCAGCTGGATTATCCGCTCTTTCTCCTCGAGACTGCATCCACTGAAAAAAAGTCCGTAAAGCTGAAAACCGTAAACGAACAGAGGCTGGCCCATGACGCCCTTCTCCCGCCAACCCGTGAAGGTATGCACGACACTCTGCCTCCCCCACCTCCTCCCAACTACCCTTTCGTTTTTTCTGAAACTCTTCCAACACCTGATGATAGTTGCGAACCGTGTGAGGCGATAAACCTCGCTCCTCCGCCAAATGCCTCAAAAAAGCAGCCAACTTGGGGTCGGCGGCTTCGATCGTGTGAGTTTTCAGGCCGCCGCGCTCGCCCGGGCTTTGGCCGTTTTGGCGCTCTTGGGCTTGCGCGGTTCGCGAGGGGGAAAGTCAAAAGAGACTTTCCCGTCTTTCCACATCAAAAACGCAGAAAAGGGTCGCCTTGTCTTGTTGGAAATAAACTTTTCCAATAGGGCCGTTTTCCCATTCTTGAGAAGATCCTGCACCTCAGGAACGGTGATATCGCGATTGAGAATCTTTTTCGAAACTTTGAAGGTACACGTTGCTGGCTTCGCAACGCTATGCTCACAGACATACCGAAGTTGACTCATGAACATCTTCCCACTGCACGCTGGGCACTGACCCAGCGGCTCCTGCCCTGTGAAATCCAAAGTTCCCTCCTCCTCCCCCACGACCAGCTCGATCTTGCGACCTTCCCCCAATTTAAGACCGGCAGAAAAAGGCCTTCCCAAGCGACTCCGAAATCCATCCACTAATCCCATCGTACCCTTTTGCAACAATTCCAGAAATTCGTGAGCCTCAATCCTCCGACCTGCCAAAACCTTTCGCACCGCGTACTGCTGATCCAACGTGCGATACTCCCGTAAAGTCTCCTCAAACTCCTGGCCCGTTTGCGGGTCCTTGAAATCCAACTTGCGTAGCACGTGATCCTTGTCCTGGAAAACCCGCGCCTTTTCCACAATGTCCCGAGTCACCTTCTGAATTTCTCGCATGAACTCCTCTCTCTTCATCCGTCCATGCTCCACCTCTTTCAGCTTGTACTCCCACTCCCCCGTCATCTCGGGGGATTGCAGAATCTCAATCCCCAAAGCGTCCAGCGTCTCAAATAATCCGAACGCTTTCGCTGTCGGCACAAGCTCCCGCCCGATTCGACGCACGTACTCCTCCGAGATCAGTGTCTCAATGGTGGCCGCTCGCGTGGCAGGCGTGCCCAACCCCCGCTCTCCCATCGCCTCTCGTAACGCATCATCATCCAACGTTTTTCCCGCTCCTTCCATGGCGCTTAGAAGTGTCGCTTCTGTCATTCGTGCTGGCGGCTTCGTCTGCAACCCTTCCGCCAAAATTGCTACTGTTTTAACCTTCTCCCCCTCCACCACGGGAACCAGCAACTTCCCCTCCTCTCCGCCACCCTCCTCCGCTGCCTCCTTTCCGTATACAGCCAACCAACCTGCCTCTTTCAGAATTTTTCCATCTGTGCGAAAAGCATGTCCCTCAACACGTGTGATCCGATTCGTAACCTCATAAATGGCCTCAGGATAAAATACCGCGATAAACCGCCGAACAATCGCTGCATACACCTTCATCTCGATCTCATCCAACTTGGCTGGAATCTGCTGGGTCGGAATAATCGCAAAGTGGTCACTGACCTTAGCCGTGTTGAAAACTCTCTTGGTCGGCTTCAGCCACCCTTTTTTGAGCACGGTTTCTGAAAACTCCCCAAACTCACTGCCTTTAAAGTTCTCCAACGTCGACTGAGCCACTCCCAAATAATCCTCAGGTAAATAACGGGAATCGGTACGCGGATACGTGATCGCTTTATGCTTTTCGTAAAGGGCTTGAGCAATCTGTAGGGTCCTGCGGGCCGATAAACCAAAACGGCTATTTCCCTCCCGTTGCAGGCTCGTTAAGTCATACAACAGCGGAGACAACTGGCGGGATGGCTTCTTCTCATCGTGCACCTCCCCACTCTTTCCCTTGCACTCGGCCACAATCTGCTCGGCACTCTTCTGATTCCACAAACGCTCCGGCCTCTGTTCCGCACCTCGTTCTGAAACTTTCTGATCAGCCAACTTCTCGTCAAACCACTTTCCCTCATACTCTCCTGCTTTGGCTCCAAACGTGGCGTGCACCTCCCAGAATTCCTTCGGGACGAAAGCCCGAATCTGCCTCTCCCGCTCCACCAAAATGCTCAGGGTTGGCGTTTGAACTCGCCCGGCCGTGGTCAGAAAGAATCCTCCCCCCTTTGAATTCAACGCCGTTAAAGCCCGCGTAGTATTGATCCCCACCAACCAATCACTCTCCGAGCGTGATTTGGCCGCATCCAGCAAAGGCTCCATCTCTTCCTCTTTGCGTAACTTTGTGAAACCTTCGCGGACCGATGCCGGCGTCATCGATTGCAACCAAAGTCTCTGCACCTTTTTTTTGCACTCAGCCGCTTCCATCACATAACGAAAAATCAGCTCCCCCTCCCGACCGGCGTCGCATGCATTAATCACCCCTGTCACATCCTTCCTCTTCAGTAATTTCTTCAAAACCTCAAACCGGGGCGCCGTCCGCTCAATCACCTTCAACTTAAACTCGTCAGGCAAAAGAGGCAGACTTTCAAAACTCCACTTCCCTTTTCCCTTTCCGTACTCCGTCGGCTTGCACAACTCAATCAGATGCCCAATCGCCGAACTCAGAACAAAAGTGTCCGATTCCCAATACTCCCCCTCCTTCTTAAACCCAGTCAGCACCCTGGCCAAATCATTGGCCACGCTCGGCTTCTCTGCGATGATCAGTTTTTTCGCCATATGTTAGTCTATACGGGTAAAGTACTTACCGGGCATTTGTCGCACCCGATGCTTGAGTTCAAGTTTCAAAAGGGTGGCGGACACAACCGGCGAAGGCAACCCGCATTTTCGCGTTAAAACGTCCATATGCATCTCCTCACGACCCAACCCCTCCAGCACCTTTTTTTCCTCTGCTCCTAAATTCCCCTTGGGTGAAACAGGCGCAGGCATCTCGCCCTGAGGAATTAAAAATTCAAATTCCGCTAAAACATCCTCCACCGACTCCACCAGTCGCGCCCCCTCTTTGAGCAGTTGATGACACCCCCCCGACTGCGGATGATCAATCCTTCCTGGTACGGCAAATACCTGTCTGCTCTGCTCTAACGCCTGCTTTGCTGTGATCATGGCTCCGCTCGCCCGTGCTGCCTCAATCACCAGAACACCTTTACTCAAACCACTCACAATCCGGTTACGCATCGGAAACGTTTGCCGGTCGGGTGCCGTACCCAAACAAAACTCACTCATTACACAACCCCCCTCTTCAACCATTTTGTCCGCCAAAGATCGGTTCTCTGCGGGATACATCTGATCCATCGAGCAGCCCAACACGCCTGCCGTTCTGCCCTTTGCCGCTAACGCGCCCTGATGCGCCGCGGTATCGATCCCCCTCGCCAACCCACTCACTACCCCAACCCCCGCGTAAGCCAGTTGATACCCCAATTTTTTCGCTAGCTCGATTCCATATCCCGTGGCCTCTCGGGTTCCCACAATTCCCAAACACGCCCCCCGTACCGTTTCGATATTACCCCGATAGTATAGCACCATCGGCGGGTCATGAATTTCCCGCAAGAGGGGCGGATACAAAGGATCCTCACAATCCACCACCTTCAATTTGAGTTCTGAAATTCTTTTTAACTCGGCCCCTAGATCAAAACTCTTCTCCCACCCCCGAATCGATTCCGCCACCGCCTGACCCACCCCTTCCACTCCTGCCAGCTTCGAGGAGGCCATACCCACGATTCCCTCCACCCCACCCAACACCTCCCGTAACTTTCTCACCCTCACTGGCCCAACCAAACGCAGGGCGTTGAGAATGAGATAGGCCTCCGTTCGCGTCATCCCTTGGGAAGTTTTCCCTCCCTAACCTCCTCCAGTGACAGTTGAATCTTTTTCTCCGTCACCCCCGTCACAAGATCCGCTTTTCCAATTTTTTTCAAAAGAACCCACCGGATGCCTTGGGTCGTGGCCTTTTTGTCCCTGGCCATCACGGGAGACAGCCGATCCCAACGCAGTTCGGGGTGCGTCACAGGCAATCCGTGGGCACGAAGTGCGGCCTTAAGCTTCTCCACCGCCCTCTTTTTGAGGCGCCGGGCCTTCACAGAAAGATGAGCTGCCACCACCATTCCGATCGCCACAGCCTCCCCATGCCGCAAGCCCTCATAACCCACAACTCCCTCCAATCCATGGGCCACCGTATGACCGAAATTGAGCAGAGCCCTCTTTCCTTTGAGATCCATTTCGTCTTCACCCGCCAACTTGGCTTTGATTTCTACACATCTCTTGACCACTTTCCTCATCGAGCGAGGCGGCCCCTTCGCCAGAGAACCAAAGAGTTTCGAATCTGCGATCACTCCGTACTTTAACACTTCCGCCATTCCGGCCCGCTTTTCTGCCAACGGCAAAGATTCCAACCAACGCAAATCTGCAATCACAGTTCTAGGAGGATGAAACGCCCCAACCAAATTTTTTCCCTCAGGCAGATCGATCCCCGTTTTTCCGCCCACACTGCTGTCCACCATCGCGACCACCGTCGTCGGAATCTGAATCACGGGTAACCCGCGCAAAAAAGTCGCTGCGACAAATCCCGCCAAATCTCCCGTCACTCCACCCCCCACCGCCACAATCCACCCATCCCGTGTCAACCCAGCACCCGCCAACTGCCGAACCACCCGTCCGTACTCCTCAACCGACTTCGACCGTTCCCCCGCTGGAATTCTCACTCGTACCACTCGCGAGGCCCGCTTCTCGAGCCATGCAAAAATTGCCAAAGTCAGCGGAAGTGCCGCCACACCCTCATCTACCAGCATCGCAACGGGCACTTTGGCCGGTAAATGAGCCTGCATCCCTTGGGGCAAAACCTTATCCCCAACATAAACAGAATATACTCCTGAACTCGATTTCACCTTTACTCGCTGGACGCTCATAAAACTCTTTTTATGCCATCCCTAGGGCGGGACAAGTCGCTCATTTGGGTCAATTTCCACCCCCATCCAGCTACGCTAAACCCCTGCATAAAGTATTAAACTGACCAAGTCGCAAAAGGGTTCGCTACTTTCCCTCCTACATCCCCCCTCATGAATGGGGGAGGCTTACATGTCATAATCAAAAACAGCCTTATAAAACATTGGCTATCAATCACTTCTATGGGGTCAGAGGTCTTGTAAAAAGCTGATAACCAAGGCTTTATATGGGCACTTTTGAAATGCGGGGTCAGAGGTCGAAATCCAAATCCCTGCACTTTGCCCAGAAGCGAGATTCGGTTAAAGTAGACATGCTTTGAAAAAGACCCCAACCCAGCCCCACTCCCTTCACGATACCCAATCTTCCCCCGATTCTCGGAACCTCAGAATCGATAAGGTCGGCGTCAAAGGCCTCCGCTACCCCATCGTCGTCCGCGACCGTGCCCACGCCACCCAAAATACCGTCGCAACAATCGCTCTCGCAGTCGACCTCCCCCACCAGTTCAAAGGAACCCATATGAGCCGCTTTCTCGAAGTCCTCCAAGAACACGGCAGCCTCATCCATGTCGAAAGTATCCCCGCCATACTTCGGGCCCTTCAACAACGCCTTCAAGCCGACTCCGCTCACCTCGAACTGGACTTTCCCTACTTTATAGAAAAAAAGGCACCCGTCACTGCCTCCCCAGGCCTCGTGGATTATCAAATCCACTTCGATGCCACCCTCCATGGAAAAGATCTCCGCTTCAAAGTCGCTGTCACAGTTCCCGTCACCACTCTCTGCCCGTGCAGCAAGGCCATCAGCGAACGGGGCGCCCATAATCAACGCGGCCTCGTCCGCCTCGAGGTTACCTTCGGCAAAACCGTCTGGATCGAGGACCTCGTTGCGCTGGTCGAATCCTGTGCCAGCTCCGAAATCTTTTCTCTCCTCAAACGGCCTGACGAAAAGCACGTAACCGAACAGGCCTACGATAATCCCGTTTTTGTCGAGGACCTCGTCCGTGCCGTCTCCCTCAAATGCGACGCTCATCCCGACATCCAGTGGTACCGCGTGGAGGCGGAAAATTTCGAAAGCATCCATAATCACAGCGCGTACGCAATGATCGAACGCGGGTAATTCCCCTGCGTCATTCTGCACTTTTCTCTTCAGCACAATCCCTAACCCTGTTTACTCTTTCGCTATGACCCACGATCTCCTGATTTCCATCCTTGTCGGCCTCGCGGGCCAGATCGTCGACGGCACTCTCGGCATGGCGTACGGCGTCACCTGCTCCTCCTTTCTCCTCGCCCTTGGCACTGCCCCCGCTCTCGTCAGCTACAGCGTCAAAGTCTCAGAAATCTTTACCACAGGCGTCAGTGGCATCAGCCATCTCTTCCACCAGAACGTCAACAAAACCCTCTTTCTCGAACTTTGTATCCCGGGAGTCCTAGGAGGCGTTACGGGCGCGTACATTCTCTCCAACTTTCCTGGAGAAAAATTCAAACCTTGGATCAGCGCCTATCTCATCCTGATGGGGGCCTACATCCTTTACCGCTCTAACCACAAGCCGATCTCCATTACCCCCGAGCCCGCCAAAGCTATCCCCCTCGCCTTAACTGGCGGATTCCTCGATGCGGTCGGTGGCGGAGGTTGGGGCCCTGTCGTCGCCTCCACCCTCCTCGCAAAAGGCCACCAACCCCGCTACGTGATCGGTTCCGTCAATATGGCCGAATTTTTTGTCACCCTCAGCCAAGCCCTAACCTTCTTCTTCTTTTTGAAGTTAGAAAATCTTCCCCTGATCGCAGGACTGATTCTGGGAGGAGTCATCGCTGCTCCTTTTGCGGCCAAACTTTGTAAAATTCTACCCGCAAAGATAATGATGCGACTTGTGGGAATTCTCCTCATCGTTGTCAGCGCACACACTTTGCTTCGGGCCATCGGAAAGATCTAGTCTCCCCCTTCAGCGCCCTTCTCCCATGCTTACTCTATCTCAACTCAGCAAATCTTTCGCAGGTCGCACGCTCTTCAGTGATGTTTCTCTCCAAATTAACCGCGAAGACCGAATCGGTCTTGTCGGCCCAAACGGCGCAGGAAAATCCACACTCTTTTCACTCATCTTAGGCGAGGCATCTCCAGACGAAGGCCGCGTCACTCTCGAAAAAAATATCACCCTTGGGTTTCTCCCCCAAGAGTCTGCCCCCGCCGGCGATGAAACAATTCTCGAACTGGCCTGTGCTACTTCCCCAGAAATGTCCCGCGTCCAACAAGCGATCAAACGGCATGAAGCCGCCGGCACTCTCGAAGACCCCGAGTACCACGAAGCCCTCGACACCTTCACCGAACTCGGTGGGTGGCAACTCGAACCTCGGGCTAAACAAATTCTTAGCGGTCTCGCCTTCCGCGACTCCGATTTTAACCGTAAAGCCAAAGCCCTCAGTGGCGGTTGGATCATGCGTGCACACCTCGCCCGCCTCCTCGTCCAAGAACCCGATCTCCTCTTGTTGGACGAACCCACCAACCATCTCGACCTCGAATCTCTTGTCTGGTTTCAGGAGTACCTTCGGAACTACCCAGGCGCCATCCTGATGATTTCCCACGATCGCGAATTCCTCAACCAACTGGTCGGATCGATTGTCGAAATCTCTCAAGCAAAACTGCATCGATACCGAGGAAACTACGACAAGTACGTGGTCGAAAAAGCCGCCCGGGAATCCCAACATCTAGCCGCCTTCAAAAACCAGCAGAAGGAGATTGCCTCCCTCCAGCAGTTTGCTGACCGTTTCCGCGCCAAAGCCAGCAAAGCCTCTCAAGCCCAGAGCAAACTCAAACAGATCGATCGGATGGAGAAAATTGAAGCCCCCGTCTCTGCCACCCGCTCCATTAAATTCAGCTTTCCCCAACCCGTTCGAAGCGGCCTACGAGTCATCACCCTGAAAGACGTTGGCCACACCTATAAGAATATCGACGGCTCCGGCGATCTCACCGTGTATCGGGGACTCAACTTCGAAGCGGAACGCGGCCAGCGTACGGTCCTTGTCGGACCCAACGGAGCTGGCAAATCCACCCTCTTAAAACTCCTCGGCGGAGCCCTCCCCATTCAAAGCGGCGAACGAGTCCTCGGCCACAATGTCCGGGTCGGATACTTCTCCCAGCATCGGGGCGATACGCTCGATATGAAACACCAGGTTCTCGAATCGGTACTCCACTCCCCCAACCCCGTAAGCGAGCAAACCGCTCGAACCGTTCTCGGTTCCTTTCTTTTTCGCGGGGACGATGTCTTCAAAACGGTGGGAGTCCTCAGCGGAGGGGAAAAATCCCGCCTCGCTCTCGTCAAACTCCTCCTCGATCCACCCAACCTTCTCCTGATGGACGAACCCACGACCCATCTGGATATCGGATCGATCGATGCCTTGATCGCCGCTCTACACCAGTACGAGGGAACGCTCATTTTCATCAGTCACGATGTTCACTTTATTCGCGCTATGGCCACGACCGTTCTCCACATCAGCGCAGGTCACCTCACCCCCTATGCGGGCGACTATCAGTACTACTTGGATAAATCGTGCGCGACGTCAGAACGCGCTGCCTTGACCGCCGGCGAACAACTCTCCAACTCCCAGCCCGTCGTTCCAACTACCCCTGCAGTTTCACTCTCGCCTGATAAAAGCCCCACCCCCCGAAAAACAAAAGAGCAGAAACGCGCCGAAGCTGAGGCTCGCCAAGCGAAAAGCCGTCTCAAAAAAGCACGCGACACGCAAGTGACCGAACTTGAGCAGCGGATTCTCGCCCTCGAAACTCGCTTGGCTGAAATCACCGCCGAGCTTGAAAAACCTGAGACCTATCAGGCCAATGGCGCTGCTGTCACCCTGAGTCGCGAATCGGTTACAGTCAGTGCCACACTCGAACAGCTCATCGCACAAGGCCTTCTTCTCTCCTCCCAATCTACCGAAGACTAATTCCTCTTCCGTTTCATTTCTCCCAGCACTGCGATAGGCAAATCGGCCCACGAAGTTGTGTACGCAGGCGACCGCAGCCCACTCTTCATCCGCCATCTTTGCGGCGAAAGCTTTGTTCCCATCGCACCCCTCGTAATCACGGGATTTTTCCGATCTCCCAACCTCTGATTGATCCGATCCACAATCGCATCAACGACTAAACTCGCTTTTCTCGACCCGACAAAAGGCAGACACTCCTGAATCCCCTCTTCCCGAACTAATGTCCCCAAGCTCACTCCTGTCTTCTGATAGCGAAATCCAGGGCGATAAATTTCCTTTAGCAACTCCCTCGCTCGGCCTAGCAGCTCACTTGTCGAGGCACTCGGCTCATCCAGATTCACTCCTGCGACAGGACAGTACTGCGCTTCCCCCACACGAAACCGATTAGTTTGCAAAAACACCTCAATCCGAGATGCCCTCAACCCCATTCGCCTAATTTTTTCACTCGCCCTTGCGACATGATGTGCCAAGGCCACCTCCAACTCCTCAAGTGTCTCCACCATGCCTCCAAACGATCGGCTCGCCACCACTCCCTTTCGATCCGGCGGGGTCTCCTCCCACGGCAGACACGAAACCCCATTCATTTCCCACCACATCCGCTCTCCCACCACTCCCAGACTTTGCCTCACCTGCCTCGGATCCGCTTGCCGAAAGTCCCGTGCCGTATGAATCCCCAGCCCCGCTAATCTCTGCGCCAACCTCTTTCCTACTCCCCAAAGCCCATCACACGGAACCCGGCCCAATAGCTCCTGCACATCCACTCCCCCATCCAGATCCAACACCCCGCCCGTCTGCTCTCTTCTTTTTTTTGCCTCACGATTCGCAACTTTTGCCAACATTTTGGTCGTTCCGATTCCAATGCACACAGGAATCCCCGTCCATCGCAACACCTTGGCCCGCAGAGCTCGCGCCTCTCTCTCTCCAAACTCCTCAGGCAACTTCAAAAAGGCCTCATCGATCGAATACACCTCCATCTCCAACGCCGCATCCCGCAAAATCGTCATCACCCGAGCCGACATATCCCCGTACAACGTATAGTTCGAACTCAACACCTTGACCCCATGCCTCCGAATCACCCCCTCCTGCTCGTGACGAGGCGCCCCCATCGGAATTCCAAGTGCTTTGGCCTCCTCACTCCGCGAAATAATACACCCATCGTTATTCGATAAAACCACCACGGGTTTTCCATGCAGATCAGGGGCAAACACCCGTTCGCACGAACAGAAGAAATTATTGCAATCCACCAAAGCCAAGCGGGACTTCATGTTTTACCTCGCAGGATGAATGACAAACGATACCACCCCCCAAACCACCAGCTCCTGATCCCCGGAAACTTCAATCTTGGGAAACTGGTCGTTCGCCGCTTCCAAAAAAATACGACCATCCTGATTTCGGAATCGTTTAACCGTGAACTCCCCATCAATCATCGCCACCACGATCTTTCGGTCCGTCGGAGCCAAGGAGCGGTCCACTACCAAAATGTCCCCACTCTGAATTCCCGCATCGTGCATCGACTCCCCCTTCACCCGAACAAAAAAGGTCGCAGCAGGGTGTTGGATCAGCTCCTCATTTAAATCGATCGACCTCTCTAGATGATCGTCGGCAGGAGAAGGAAATCCCGCCTGCACTCGGGCCGAGAAAAGCGGAAGATTCAACTCCGTTCGTCGGGCAAACGGTATGGGGGCATCCACTTTCACGACTTAATCCTACCCCCACCCCAAATACCGTCCAGCGACGAAAGCCGTCCGAGAGTTTTACTCAGACACGACTCAGAGTCGAACAGCACTCTGAATTTTTTTAGAAGCTATAGACGACTTCAGCGCCCGCGTAGTGAGCGGGCCCGTTTTGCCCCTCAGGCTGTGCCGCGCCGTTGGGCACTTGATAAAGATTCGTGCCCCAATCGAGCCGGTACTCCGCACGGATGAGAACGTTGTCGATGACATTGAACCCAGCCGTTAGGGTATACTCCCAAAAATTCACACCCGTGACATGCCGAGTCGGATTATTTGCCTCAGGAGTGTTAAAAGTCGTGCTCGCCCCAGCGTAACCGATGACCCCATCGTTATTGCTCCCCAAATATTCTCCACGGCTGCAAAGACTAAACCAGTCGTTGAATTGATACTTGGCGTAAGCCCCTGCTCCGTACCAGTGGGTGTTCACATTGGCTACACCATCCGCCACTCCACTTAGGTTTCCGAAAACGGTGTTGAAAGCCAGAAGGAGCTTGTCGTCGGCAAACTTCGGCGCCCAATTTCCCCAAGAGTTGTACAAAAGCATGTAGGCAGAGATATCTCCATTATTGGCCCGGGCCGGCTGGCTTGAAGAGGTAAGGCTGCTGTTTGTCGACCCTGTGGAGGTGTTGTTGTCATAACCCGTGCTGTACTGAAAATTGTTGCTCCAGTTTGCGTTGCCTCCGGGAGCCGTCACATTCAAAGAGGCTAGGACGGCACAACCATCTCCACTGTTGGAATTCAAGGTTGTGTTGTTGTCGCTGTTCGATCCGTTCACGACACCTAGTTTGCCGTCCAGATAGTCATCGAACCGATACGAAGACAGAACGCCCGTATAGTACAGGGGCATCACGTTAAATAAAATTCCGTACGTTGTGTTCATGTTCGCAGGTCTCTCCATCACCTCGTACCCCATCGTAGATACGAATTTGCCTACCTTAAAATCCCACCCATTCCCCACGGGGGCACGGATCGAGGCATACGCCTGCTCCAGAAAGAGACTATTGGAATTGTTGTTCGTATTGTATCCGGCATTGGGAGTTCGATTAATGAAATACGATGCGTCCTCACCGATCATCACATCCGCCCGAAACCCAGCTTGCGCCTTGTTCTCCGAAGTCAGTGCTTTTTCCAGAGCCAGCTTGACCGCGTATAGGTTGAAATCCCCTCGTTGAGCCGTGTCGGTGGCATAGCGTGTCGCGACCATCGAATTATTGTTCTGGCCTGTGAAATTATAGCTGTAACCCGCATCCACATACCCACTCAGCTTAATGCCCTTCTGCGCCGTCTCGACAAAGTTGTTCTGAACCATTTTTTTGGTGTCCTGAGCCGACGCTTCGGGGGCACTGTCCGCACGAAGGGTTGATAAACAGGAAAACAGGGCGACCGACATGAGGAGATTTAATTTTTTCATGGATTCTTTCTGCACCCGTTCTTTTATGCCGTCGACTTTTTTTCCTGGCTGCTGGCCGGCACTTTGTCGTCTCAACCGGGACGACTCATTTGCCCCCATCGTCCCCAGGGGCGGGTCCAAATCCCCAAAGTGAAAAATCCAAATCGTTCTCCCTACGCATCTGAAACTCAGCCGGTTGGCCTTCCACCCAAAGATTTCGGATTTTGGTCATTCGAGGGGACTGAATCAGCAGGGCTGGCGCATACTTACCTTTCCCCATCAACATCTCCTCCCCATTAGCACCATGAAAAATCAAAAGATTATCCTCTTCCGTTTTTTTATTGGATATGTCTCCAAATTGTTCCCGCCAGATAGCTTGGGCCCTGGCCTCTGTCCAAGGACTCTTTCCGCTGAAATAACGGATCTGCACGCACTCTCCTGTCAGAAATAGGTACTGTGCCTGACGTCCGGCCGTAGCTTTATCCTCCGCCACAGCCAAAACAAAGGTCCGATTGTACAACAGGGTTTCCCGCACAACTGTAAGGTTCTTTAAAATCTTAAGATCCGTCAGCGACTTGCCTAATTCGGCCAACGCTACCCCTGTTCCCAAAACCCAAATAACTGCCAGCTGTAAACCTCTTCGCATATCCCTTTTATGTTCGGTTTTCACAACTTCGTCGACTCGCGATTCCTAGAGTCCGGGCCAAGGCTCGAACTCCGCTAAAGGGATAAGATAGCAAAGTGGCGGCCAGTTTTCCCTTTTTCAGCTCGGTAAGAATAAAATCTTTTCAAGTCCGCCGCCGTGCAAAGCCCACTGTCTACCACCTTGCCTACCTTCTCCCTTTCTAGTTGCCGAAGAATCTCACCCGCAAAATTCACTTCGTAGTGCGGAGGCCGAATACAGGGCCCAAGAAGGGCCAGCATCGAGCTCGGCTCCGATCCAAACTCCTCTCTCATCCTGCGAATCGCTGCCCCCACTACTCCCGCCTCCGTCCCCTTTCTTCCGCTGTGCACCAACCCAATCGCACCCGTTTTTGCGCAATGAATCCAGACAGGTCCGCAATCCGCCACCCGAATTACTAGGGATAGGTTCTTTTCTCGGGTGATCAGTGCATCCACAGCGGGAATCACTTTTCCTTTGCCGCCCTCATTTACGATTGCCACCCCCACCCCAAATACCGTCCAGCGACGAAAGCCGTCCGAGAGTTTTACTCAGACACGACTCAGAGTCGAACAGCACTCTAAATTTTTTTAGAAACTATAGACGACTTCCGCGCCTGCGTAGTGAGCGGGCCCGTTTTGCCCCTCAGGCTGTGCCGCCCCGCTGGGCACTTGATAAAGATTCGTGCCCCAATCGAGTCGGTACTCCGCCCGGATGAGAACATTGTCGATGACATTGAACCCGGCGGTCAGTGTGTACTCCCAAAAATTCACACCCGTGACATGCCGATTCGGATTCCCTGCCTTTTCAATTAGACTTAAACATAATAGTCATGTGCTGCCCCCTTTTTTTGGAATCAATCGCCCGACTTTTCATCCACCAGATTTCCCGTCCCCCATCCGAGGGGCCACACTCATTCCTTTCGGCTCGATGGTTACGAACAGCTCCGGCGTACCTGCCCGAGCATTGGCATTGATTCAACCCCGCGGTGAAACAAATGAAACCTCACGCACAGACAAAAATGTCTAAGTTTCGGCTGGTCTGCCGTCGGCTTGTGCGATTCCTCCTTTTCTAATACCCGAACCATATGCATATCGGCCTTACTTGCCCCGAGTTGTCCGGACATATGAATCCGATGACAACGCTTGGTCGCGAACTTGTGAGACGTGGTCACCGCGTTACCATTATTGCCAGACCCGACGGTGAGGCTAAGACCGTCGCCGCAGGCCTTGGCTTTGCCGGCATCGGCATGACAGAGTTCCCGACTGGATCGACCACCCGACAGGCGATGACCCTGGGCGGACTCTCTGGACTAAAGGCCCTTCGCTTCACTATCGACATGATGCGCCAGGCCGCCGAGGTGACTTTCCGCGATCTGCCAACGGTATGTCGCAAGATCGGCATCGAGAGCCTGCTTGTAGATCAGGTGAACCCGGCCGCTGGCACCGTCGCTGAGATCGAGGGATTGCCCTTCGTGAAGGTGGCCAATGCACTCGCACTCAATCGCGACCCTGCCTGCCCGCCTGCCCTGCTGACCTGGACGTATCGCACGGATTTTTTTGGGCGACTTCGAAACTCCACCGGCAACTGGTTTCTCTACCGCGTGACCGCTCCGATCCGTGACACGATCAATGCCCACCGCATACGCCACGGCCTCCTTCCGCGGATCAATGAAAATCACCCGGCGTTCCTTGCTGAGATTGCCCAGCAGCCGGCATTTTTTGACTTCCCGCGGACCCAGCCGGAACCGCGGCTGCACTTCACGGGTCCATGGCACAAGGGCGGCGAATGCGAAGTGCCCTTCCCTTGGGACAAGCTCAACGGCCTTCCACTTGTCTACGTCTCCCTCGGGACACTCCAAAACCGTTTGATGGACATCTTCACCAAAATCGCCGAGGCCGTCGCGCCACTTGAGGTGCAGCTCGTGATATCTCTCGGCGCGGCTAACCAGGATGTCGCCATGTTGGCATCCCGCTGCGCAGGCAAACCTCTCGTGGTGCCCTTCGCCCCCCAGTTGGCCCTGCTCGAAAGGGCAGCATTGACCATCACGCACGCCGGTCTCAACACGGTACTCGAATCACTGGCCCGTGGCGTACCGATGGTTGCCATTCCTATCACCAACGATCAGCCCGGCGTCGCTCGCCGGCTCGAGTGGCTTGGATTGGCAGAGGTTGTCCTGCCAAGGCAGATGACCGTCGAAAGAGTACGTCAGGCGGTTGAGCGGGTCCTAGGGGATCCCGTCTTCCGCGAACGCGCCCGGGAGCGGTCCCGGGAGATCGCAAACCTCGACGGCCTCAATCGTGCCGCTGACATTGTGGAAAAGGCTTTTTACACCCGAGCTCCGGTACTACGATAAATTGACTGTCGTGAACATGCTCGTCGTTCTTATTTCAGGAACCTTCCTTCGGCACCGAGCTTAGAGCAGTTGGCCATGCACGTGAAAATTTTTGATAGAACCCACACTGCTCCAGTCGCGCGTCTTAACGATGAAATCGTGGGACTGCTGGCAGAGGCAACCTCCTCTGGACACCCTCTGGCGTTAAAAATGCCGCACCTCGACCCATCCGCTCTCGAGGAGGTTGCTGCCTGCGACTCTTACCTAATCGCGGGAATTCTGGCTGGTTGTGCGGACACCCCTATGGAGGCTTTTCCACTCCCTCATGGTGTCCGGAAGCGCGATTTCCAGAGAAAGTTTTGTCGAAAGATTCACCTATCGCAGGATCCCTTCTCTTTCATCCAGTGCCTCCGCCAGATCGACGACAGTCGGCTGGAAACCTGCGACGGCATGAGGCGGTACCATGATTTATTGCAGAAAAAACGTCTCCAGTCGGATCGCGGGCTGGCTGAAGGCCTCAAAACCGCTCCCGTATTACATCGCTACGGATAAAAAACATGAATTCGAATCTTCTACCACGCGTTGGGACCTTTCTTGCTCAAACTCCGATTCCGAATTGGATCGGGGGGAAGGGACAAGTAGCCGGTTCCCGAATTTCTGTGATCGATCCCTCCACGGAACAACCGTTGGCGGATACCTCGTTCGGCGGCGGACCTGAGATCGATCAGGCGGTGGAAGCGGCAGCAAAGGCGTTTCCCGCGTGGGGTGCCTTAGATCCGGCGGCTCGAGGGGCCTTGATTCAACGCTGGGCGGACCGGATGCAGGAACAGTCGGCGGAATTGGCCCAACTGGAGTCGCTAGATGTAGGCAAGGCCATCACGGCCGCGGAGGGGTTTCACATTCCCTTTGGTTTGCAGGGGCTGCGATACTTTGCCACCTTGGCCGGGCAGACCAGTTACGAAACGCCGCTGACATTGGCCGGAATCGAGGCGCGAGTGCACCGTGCGCCCTATGGGGTCTGCGGTTTTATTTTTCCATGGAATTTTCCCTTTGATCTTTTCATTTGGGGTGTTGCGCCGGCCCTGGCGGCCGGCAACACCGTGGTGGTCAAACCTTCCGAGGTGACACCCCTCTCCACCCTCTATGCCACCCAACTTGCGACCGAGGCAGGCTTGCCTGATGGAGTTTTAAATGTGGTGGTCGGGAACGGACCCGAAGCTGGAGCAGCTCTGACCCAACACCGAAAAGTTCGCCGCATGTCTTTTACGGGCTCACCCGAAGCGGGCAGTCGCGTTGCGGAGGTTTGCGGGAGACGCATTGTTCCATGCAAGTTGGAGTTGGGCGGGAAAGGTGCTGCGGTGATTTTTCAGGATGTGGATCCAGTGGCTACCGCACAAAAATTGGTTGCAGCCCTGACCTTGAACACAGGCCAGGTGTGCTGCACGGCGACCCGTTGGATTGTGCACCGGGATGTGGCGGACCGCTTCACCCAAGCCGCTGTCTCTGCTTTGGAAAAAGTAAAAATTGGCTCTGGGCAGGATCGGTCGACTCAGATGGGGCCCGTGGTAAATGAGAACCAGCGTCGCCGAGTGGAGGGATATTTTGAGAAAGGAAAAAAAGAGGGAGCCCGCACGCTTCTGGCTCCGCGGCCCGGTTCAGGCAAAGGCTTCTTTGTGACTCCTTGGGTGCTGGAGGGCGGACCGGAAAATGTATGCTTCCGGGAGGAGGTTTTCGGTCCCGCCGCCTACGTCACGCGATTTGGCGACGAGTCCGAGGCGCTGGAATTGGTTCATCACGTGGATTATGGGTTGGCCAACAGTGTGTGGACGGCGGATCTGGGACGGGCGGTTCGCATGGCGAAAAAAATGGACGTGGGGAACGCCTGGATCAACGCCCACAACGTTTTTGCGTATGGCCTCCCGTATGGCGGGGTGAACCGTAGCGGCATGGGTGGGGGAGTAAACAGTCCCGCTACTTTCCACGATTACCTGAGGTCCACGACCATCGCCCGTCCCCTGCCTACCGCATGACCCTTCGCACTTACATTGTGGAACGGGCTTTTACATCCGAGCTCTGGTAATGTCTTAAATCCTTTTGTGGTGAACTTGCCCGTCGTTCTTATATCAGGAGCCTCTTCCGGCATTGGCCGGGCAACAGTTATCGCATGCTCTTCGCTAGGCTGGAAGGTTGCAGCCACCCTGCGCCGCCCAGAGGACGCTGCGGACCTCGCATCTCTCCCCGGAGTTGCCTTGTTCCAGCTCGACGTGACGGACCAGCAGAGTGTGGATACGGCGGTGACAGCTGTTATTGCACGTTTTGGTCGCCTGGACGCACTGGTCAACAATGCAGGCTACGCATTGGACGGGGTTTTTGAAGGCGCTGACGACACGATGATCCGTCGTTTGTTCGAAACCAATGTGTTCGGGCTGATGAGACTGACACGAGCCGTCATTCCATTGATGCGAAAACAAAGGGAGGGAACAATTGTCCAGATCTCCTCGATGGGGGGTCGGGCAACGTTTCCTCTCTACAGCCTGTACCACGCGACCAAGTGGGCCGTGGAGGGTTTTAGTGAGTCTCTGGCCTTTGAATTGCGGCCGTTTGGCATCCGCATTCGTCTCATCGAGCCCGGCGCAATCCGTACTGCCTTTTACCATCGTAGCCGGGAACGGATTCCGACCCCTGCGAGCTCCGGCTACGACGAACTCGCGCAACGCTGCGAGCAGATATCAATCACAGCTGGCCAGAGCCACGGCAGCAAGCCTGAGGTGGTTGCAAACGCGATCGTTCGGTCGATCACCAATCGCGGTTGGCGCCTGCGCTACCCGGTCGCCGCCCCCGCCCCGAGGGTTGCCGTTCTGCGGAGGTTTCTGCCCGAGGCCTTATTCCTTTGGCTCATCCGCCTTCGCTACGACATTCGTGGTTAAATACCCGCAGAAAGACCTTGGACTCTTCCGATTCAGGTTTTGTTCGCAGGCCTTTCCTTTCGTGCCCTTCCGAACGAACCCCAGTCGCCTTTTTTCCCACCCAGATTCAAAGTCGTAAAGTTGCCGGGGAGGAATATTGCCAAAGACGCAGCCAGTAATATGCCATCCAGCGTGCGACAAGTGCTTCACTTTGTATAACATATCCGAATTCCTGTAGGTTATGTGGATACAGGTTATCCGAGCCGATGTAAAAGAGTGACTCGTCCACGACCCAAGTCTTTGAGTGATTGGTGATTTTGCAAACCCGGTCGCCATCTTGCCAAACGTCACCCAGAAAAGAGAACCGGATCGGGGCAAGACGAAAGGATCCTGAGAGTGGTCGGGCGCCGACGACTGAGCGCAGTTTTTGGAGCACCCCGTCCAAGGTCTCGCCCCAAGAATAAATACCACCGCTACCCGATCGACCCTCTGGCTGACTTAAAACCACACGAATGTCGAGTTGTCGGGCTGGGTCCGTGAGCGCGTCAGCCAAGGCGACAAAAACCACATCCGGCCAATAACTGATACCTTTGTAATGAAAGGCAAGATCCATGTGACTAATGAAAATGGAGCGTTGAGCCGCACGAAAGGCCGCAACGGCGCCACGAATAGCGAGATTTGGATTGGAACTCTCGGGGAAAATGCCCGTCCCATAACGCGAGAGAAACAAGGCCGGAATTTTTCCGGTCCGGCTCGGGAATTCCGGAGCCGGTTTCGCCATGGCCCCAGGTGTCAGACGTCCTTTTTCCCAGCCCACGGTGAAGGAAGCCGCTTCCGGTTTGGTTTTCTGAGTATTCTCACCTATCCAAGCCCACAAATGGTTCAAGTACAGGTGCGCTCTGATGGGAGCCTCACCTTCGATTGACGCAGACAAATCATGTGCAGGGCCAAACGCAAAATAGTCTGCCGACCAAAAGTTATGTCCCCCGAGCACCACCTTGCGCCCGTCCGCCGCAACGATCTTCGCATGGTTGAAGGAACATTTCAGCCCCTCTTTGAAGCTGGCCATCCGTCCGGCCGTGATGTGGAGGCGGGAGTTACAATCGATGGACGATGTGATGCGTGACATCCACCCCTCAAGCTTTTCGGGTGTCTCCGTTGTGAAGGGATGGGATCCGTAAAGAATCCGCACAGTGACCTCCCGCCCCGTGCATCCAAGTTTTGAAAGGCTGGCGGCGAGCATTTTCTCAAAAGGCCCGTCGGCAAAAGGCTCCAGAGCAGCAATATCCAAATGACTGTGAGCGTCCTGAATGATTTCCGCAATGGCATCTAGCAAACGTTGGCTGCATGGGGGCAAGGTCTCTTGAGTCCAGTAGCAGTTGTCAGATGGGGATTTCCCCCATAGTCCCGGAGTCTGGAGCCATTCCAGGGAATCCAGCGATGTCTTGCCGTAGAAGAGCCCATGCCCCGCCCCCTGCTTTCCGCCTAGTGCCTCGAAGCAGGATTCCAGCAATTGGGGAGTTTCATTGGTAGCTGTGCTCATTCGATTTTCTCCAATCGCAAGAAAACCGGCCGATCAGTACGAAGGGTCACCTTTGGCTTGGGACGAATTTCAGCTGCATTTTCCACGCGAATCCGAAAACGGCTCAAAAGGGTGCCCAAGATAATCTGGGATTCAATCATCGCAAAACTCATTCCCATGCACATTCTCGGCCCGGCCCCGAAAGGAAGAAAAGCGAACTTATTTTTCTGCTGCTCTTTTCCGGGATCGAACCGCTCGGGGCGGAAAACCTCGGGCTCGGGCCAAAGGGAGGCAAGGCGATGGACTGCATAGGCACAAATGATCACTAGATTTCCCGGGCGGATGGCCGTTTCAGCAAGACGATCTGCCTGGATCGCCCGACGGTCAATCAACCAGACGGGCGGGTAGAGTCGCAGGGTTTCCAAAAAAACCATCCTCAATCTTACCAGCCTTGGAAGGTCATCGACAGTAGGAGCCCTTCCCCCCGTCACCTCCCGGATTTCCAAGCGCAGTCGCTCCTGCTCCTCCGGATGCCGGTCGAGGAGAACCCAAGCCCAGGTCAGGGCGTTAGCCGTAGTTTCATGGCCCGCAATCAGCATAGTCATCACCTCGTCGTGGAGTTGCTCGTCACTCATCGACTGCCCACTCTCCTCATCCTTTGCCAACATCAGGGTAGACAATAAGTCTCTTTGCCCGGTTGGCTCCCCAGCGATTTCCCCCAGGCGGACTCTTCGTTCCCGGATCATCTCGGTCACGATTCTTTTCAGGGAGGACAGCGCGGATTTTAGCCTCTGGTTTCTGGCCACCGGAATCCAAAGAGGGAGCGGGATCGGTGAAGTAATCCTCGCCGCCAACTCGGCAAGAATCACCGGAAACACCCGGTTGATCTCCGCCGCATGTGCGGAGAAGTCCTCCCCGAAAAGAGCGGCGGCCACTCCGTTCAGGGTCACCCTCATCATGTCCGAACCGGCATCCACGGCCCGTCCGGCTTGGCGGGCGATCTCCCATTCCTCAGCGCACTCGTGGGAGAGTCGGCTGAAGATGGGGCCAAACCTCCTCAGGTTTTCACCATGAAAAGCCGGCTGTGCGATTCTACGCTGCTTTTTCCAAATTTCGCCGTCACTAGTGAGAAGTCCGTTCCCTAAGGCCACCCGAACTCCACGAAAAGCCGGGGTTTTCTTGTCATAATGGGACACCTTCTCCAAAAGAACGTGGCGAATGATTTCAGGGTCGCTGATTGAATAGGCCTGTCGCAACCCGATCTTCAGGGGGGCGACGCCACCGCCTTTCTGCGCCAACCGAACAAACATGCCCAGAGGATCCCGTACCAAAGCGGCCAGATCCCCGCCCAAGGCACGAAAAAACAAACTCATCATACGATCATCTTCGACAAATCAACGGATTGGGTCAATGGCCTCAGGCTCCATGCCGCAGGATTGAATTCTTGGATTTTATTTCTCCAGCTGGAAAATTTCGAAAAGCGATGACAAAGACGAGGAGATTCAGCCCCGCACAGAAAAACATCGGAATTCCTGCACCCCAATCCGCAGCCGAATACTGAGACATCCAGAATAACAGTCCTGAGGTAATCAAGGGCGCTAAAACCAATGCGAGATTATTGAGTGCCTGCATCCCACCCAAGGTTCGGCCCTGAGACCGGGAATCAGACAGGCGGGAGACTAGGGTTTGGAATCCGGGAAACATACAGAACCCCAACACATTTAAGATCATGACTGTGTAGACCACCCATCCATTCCAGGCCCAACCAAAACAAGCATAGGCGAAGACGGAGGAAACCAGACCCGTTAGGCAAATCTGCCGGAGGGATATTTTTTTTAGGAGGCCGGGGAAGATCACAGCCTGCGCGAGGCAGGATCCCAAGCCCACGGTGAACAAGGCCCATCCATTCTCTGTCGCGTCCCAGCCAAATTTGACCGTGGCGTAAGGCACCCAGACCACAAACATCGTATTCCGCGTCAGCATCACCAGTCCGATCGCAGGAGCCAAACCGCGGAAACCCGGCAACTCCCAAAGGGCACGCAAAGAATCGAGGGGTTGGAAGCTGGCAGCACTTCCAGTTCCTCTAATTTCTCGACTAAGGGATTCGGGAAGAAAAAACCATCCGGCGATTCCGCAAAAGAGGGTGATTCCAGCCGCCAAAAAAAAAGGAACCCGATTGTCTCCGTACCCTAGATACCCACCGAGCAACGGCCCTAGGATAAAACCCAGACCTTGCGTAGCCCCAAGCAGGCCAAACCTTTGCCCGCGTTCCTCTGGCGAACTTAGATCGGCGACGTAAGCATGGGCCAAAGAAATGTTGGTGTTGCAAAATCCGCACCAGGCACGCGCCGCAATAAAGACCCAAAGATTCGAGGCTAGGCCGGCGGTCAGATTCCCGATCGCCAACCCCGCGCAATTCAGAAGCATGAAAGGGCGCCGGCCCATACGATCGGAAAACGTGCCGGTCACACTGGCAGCAAAGAAAAAGGCCAGAGCAGTGGCCAGAGTTGTGGCTCCGTACCAGAAAACCCACGACTGTCCCAGCCCCACGTGATGCATCACCATGTTGGGTAGCACTGGGAAAAGGAGCCCCATCGACAACATGTCGCCAAGCAGCAGAAAATATATGAAAGGCGGCAGCTCTGGCCGCGAGATTCGGCCCAAAGAGCTCACCGCTAGCCCACCACGTCCAAAAGGTTTTCGAGGGTGGTGCGGAAAGTAGGATCGTCGGGATACCGGTCCACCATGCTGCCGGCCAAAGTGCGTAATAGCTCGATGCATTGAGCCAGAGTCATTTCCGGTTGAACTTCTGGCACCAAATCAAGACGGGCATGGATGTCCCCGTTGACATAGCGGATCAGATGACAAAGAGAGGTAAAATTCTCGTCCTTCAGGCGTTCTTCATACTGCAGCAGGGTTTTTTCCAGGGCTTTGGTGGAAATTTTTAAACGGCGCTGAATCTCAGCAGCAACCGCATTCCAGAATCCTGAGTTGCCCTTCAACACATCGAATGTCTTTGCGTCGAGACTTAAAACGGTGAGTTCGCAGGGCTTATGAGGCGCCACCGTCGTGATGGCCGGTCGGCCCCGCCACATTCCGATTTCCCCCAGCACCGTGGGTCGATCCACTTGGGCAATCTCAATTTCCGCCCCTGGATCATGGCCCATCATGCCCTTTCGGGTTACGATCAATGGTTCGGATGTTTTTAAAAGAACGTAGCAACGATCATGTCGCTTCCCCTGCCTGAAGAGCGGTTCGCGGGCCTGCAAACGCATCACCACGGGATTCCACCAGGCTTTCTCCTCAGGAGTCGACTCTAGGGCACAGAGTAGGACCGCCCCAATCAGTCGCGCATCGGTCGAATCATCTGGCGTTTTCCAGTACGCCTCCCAAAGGGGATCGAGATCATGGCGGGGCACCGGAGGTTCAGGCGGAATAAAGACGTTAAGGATACGTGACCAAAAACTCTTTTGGACATGCAAGCTGTTTCGCCTTTCGTCGTAAATGGGGCGGACCTGCTCCACAACAGCCGGATCCGGAAACAGATAGGCCGAAGTCACAGGATCCAGGTACCGTTGTAATGTGCTTTCAAGGGTGACCCCGGCAAAAGCGGATGTTATGGGCAGAATTTTTTTGCCGATTTCCCGGGCCTGAGTCTGCATCCAAGCGGAAGGAGGGTGGGCGGCGAGGCCACTTTCCACCGAGTCACGAAACTTTTCATGGGCTTCCAAATTTTTAGGCATCCGCGTCAGACCCACCATTCCGGCCACCTGGTATAAAACAGTGCAAACCTGCTGACTGATTTTGCGGCCTTTCGGACTACTCAAATCAACCCCCCTGGATTGATAACCGCGCCGAATACTTTCAATGAAAGCCGTGGCGACATAGGCAAAAGCTGTTTCGTAGTGCGGCATGACCTCGAAGTCCCGACCCTTGCGGCGCACGATTCCGGCCACATGATGGCGCAGATTGACCTCATCAATGATCTGTTGGAGTTTTCGCGATCTTCTGGGAGATCGAAAAGCGGCGCCGAAGAAACGCTCGGTTCCCGCGACTCTGCCCTTCGCTCGGAAATGGCCCTCGTTTTTAAAGGAGGCGGCAGCGATTTCAGGAACTCGCATGCTCCGATAAATCCCCGCCCAAGAGAAACCAGCCAAATCCGGAAAGGACCGTCCATGAACCGAGGGTTTTTTCCAGTCGAAAAAATACCAGATCAAACGAACAACACCCCACCAACGCAGCCTCCACCACTCTCCTTCTTTCATGGATCGAATCGGCATCAGTTCATCGATCGAGACAATCTTGTCTAAAGTCGATCGCCGATTGGAAAATCCAATGGGTTGGTCAGACATATTTTTTAAATTACTCTAACCCGCCCACATGAAAAACAAATTCCAAAGCCAGATGAAGAAAGCGCTCCTCTGAATCTTACTTCATCATTAGAATCTCCGGCTAAATACTTATGATCCAAGTCGGTTCCCCATCTTTTGAACGCCGGACTGATCTGGATGCGCTCCGGGGCGTGGCCATGGTATTGGGCATCGTCCTGCACGCCTCCCTCAGCTTTTTTCCCTGCCCGTGGCCTGTTCAGGACAACAGGCAAAATGGCTGGCTTTTTCTTGTCTATGTTGTGATTCATGAATTCCGCATGCCGCTTTTTTTTCTGATCAGCGGGTTCTTCACCATGTTTCTCTTCAGAAAATACGGTTTGCGGAAAATGCTTCACCTCCGTGCTACCAGAATCTTGTTGCCGCTCATTCTTTCGCTTTTAACGATTGGGCCACTGACGTTCTTTTTATATCAACAAGGCCAAAGCGTGACCCGCATTGCGCCTGACTCCAAGCCCCCTTGGGTCGCGGCCATCCTTCAGAATGATTCGGCTTCTCTGCAGAACGCCTTAGCCCAAGTGAGGCCTGAATGGAAAGACCCCTACCATCGACTGACTCCGATTTACTGGTCCGCCTTGGCCGGAAATAACAAAGCCATCCACCTCTGCCTAGAAAGCGGAGCCGACATCAACCAACCGGTCACAGAAGGAAACACCCCCCTTCATGCCGCGGCCCTTTTCGCCCATCCCGAAACCGTCCGCCTACTTTTGGCGAAGGGTGCCGATCCGACGGCCATAAATCAGGGAGGAAGAACTGCACGAGAATTCGCGGTTTCTCTGACCCGAGCCACCCCCCAATTAGTGAAAGAACTGGGCCTGACGAAACCGGAGACCGCCAAGCTTTCGACCGCCAGCAAGGAGGTTTTCGAAATCCTATCCCGTGCGGAGGAGGAAAAAACAGGGCGTACGATTCCCGGGCAAATCAATGCCGCCGTTCTCCAATATCATGCCTTCCTTCAGTCCGATCTTTTTAACGTCCCTCTGGGCCCATTCTCCTTTCAACTTTTCACCACCAAGATTTTTGATCACTTGTGGTTTTTGTGGATGCTTTCCTGGCTGGTGACCGGCTTTGCCTTGGTCATTCATTGGGGGGTTTTGCCCGCGGGCAGGCATCTTCCGTGGATCCTGGTCTTTAGCCTGTTGCCCCAAATCTTCATGGTCACCCTGGGGGCGGACCTTTGGATGGGGCTTCTGTTCCCTCCCCATATGATCGCCTACTACGGTTGTTTTTTTTGGTTCGGGGCATCTGTTTTTGCTCAAGAGGGAATGCACACCCGCTTGGGCGCCCGCTGGAAACTTCTGCTGCCCGCAGGACTCCTGATCCTTATACCCGCCTCCTTGCTCACCCTCTCTTCGCATTTGTTGAACAGCCTGATCCAGTCCGTGAACGCGTGGTTTCTGGCCTTCGGGTTCATCGGTTTGTTTGGAAGGTATGCCTCCAACCTCGGCCGGAAAACCCGCTGGCTTTCTGATGCCACCTACTGGATGTACCTGGCCCATCTCCCTCTTGTTCTTAGTATTCAACTTCTGATCTTTCGGTGGCCCTCGGCAGCGATCCTTAAGTTTCTTTTCGTCAACATTGTGGCCACCGCTCTTCTGCTGATCTCCTACGGTTGGTTCATCCGCTACTCTTGGGTGGGAACTATGCTGAACGGCCCAAGGAAAAGATCGCCATCCGTCCCATAAAAAAGTTTGCTTGGAAGCCTCTGGACTTATTTTAAGAACTATGGGTAAGCCTGATTATGGACGCCAACCCGATTCCCTCAAAACGTCACTCTACCCCTGCTTGTGAGGTGGTGGGCGTCACCCCCAACGGGTCGATTTGGAAATTTTTTCGGATTCTAGTTGTGGGTCTTCCCCCACTTGGTGTCCTCGTGGCCATGGTCCTTGGCTGGCAAGGATGGTTTCGCCCGGTGGATTTGGTTATTTTTAGTTTTCTCTATTTGGTCACCGGTTTCGGAATCACCATAGGCTTCCATCGGCTTTTTACCCACCGCTCTTTTCAAGCCTCCCCCCTGACTATATGGGGCTTGGGAATCGCCGGAAGCATGGCCATTGAGGGCCCCCTCGCTTGGTGGGTGGCGACCCACCGCCGGCATCACCAGCATTCGGACGAGGAGTCCGATCCGCACTCCCCGCACCTCCATCGTCGACCCGGAATAGCCGGAGCAGTCTCGGCCTTCTTTCACTCCCATCTGGGCTGGACCTTCCGAAAAGATTGCACCGATACCGACCTGCGGCGCTACGCTCCGGACATTCTCGGGGATCAACGACTGATGATCATCCACCGGTTTTTTCCACTTTGGGTGATCCTTGGCCTGATCTTGCCTGCCGCCTTCGGCTGGCTCGCGGAGCCCAACTCGCGGGGAGCCTTTCTTGGCTTTCTATGGGGCGGACTGGTTCGTGTCTTCATGGTCCACCACGTCACTTGGAGCGTGAACAGTGTCTGCCATATCTGGGGTCTTCAGGACCACGAAACTGGAGATGAGAGCCGCAACAATCTTCTCTTTGGCGTATTGGCTCTCGGGGAGGGATGGCATAACAACCATCACGCTTTTCCTTCCAGCGCACGGCATGGACTGGAGTGGTGGCAGTTGGACTTCAGCTGGCTTCTGATTCGAATCCTGGCCGTCCTGGGGTTGGCACGAGAGGTGAAATCCGCAACCTCAAAACGTTCAAGCCCGTCCGCCCAGCATGTTGCCAGGCCTTAAAATCCATCGGTTATCGGCGGACGACCGCCGAAAAGAGCTCCGCAACATCCTGCTTTGGTTGCCCATCAATCTTCTCCAGGCAGGCAGCTTTGTGGCGGTCTGCCTGATCCTGATCCCCCTTGCCCTCCTGATCCACCGAATTACAGGAAACACAAAAATCCCGCTTTGGATGGCCCATCGCTGGTGGGGCCCCATCGTGGTGGGAGGTGGTCTGGCCAAGCTTAAAGTAAGCGGAAAGCACCATTGGAATCCGAATAAGACCTATCTTGTGGTCGCCAACCATCAGTCCTATTTCGACATACCTGTCCTTTACTCAGCACTACCCGCCCCGCTTCATTTTTTGGGTGTGGATTATCTCCAAAAAGTTCCGGGGGTGGGCCACTTCGGAAAAGCTGTGGGGACCATCTATCTAAACCTGCGCTCCCCTGCCCACTCGGCGACCGCGATTCGCGAATTATGCACTTACCTTCGGTCAGGCCGATCTACCGTAGTTTTTCCAGAGGGAACACGGTCTTGGGACGGCCGGATCGGCCGGTTTTCCTCCGCCTTATTCTCCGCTGCCATTCATGCTGCGGTTGAGATTGTCCCCGTAGCCATCGTTAACAGCCGGAAGGTAATGCCGCGAGGAGGCGGATTTCTTTTTCGGCCCGGCACCGTAGAGGTTCGATTGGCTCCTCCTATTTCCACACAGAACGTTTCCCCCAAGGATTATGATGCCCTCGCCAAAAAGATTCGTGAAAGAATCGAACTCCTACACGCCTCCTGAGGCGTTAAGAAGCTCGAGGCTTGTCCTTGCGAAGGAAACCCCCTTATAACCCAGCCTAACGCTCAATATAGACGTCCACCTGCTGGCCGACGTAAAGGGGGCGATTGGGCGGATCAAATTGATAAATCACCTGAAGGACCCGAGTATCCACCCTTTCCGTGCTTGCCCCCGTGAGGGATTTTTTGGGAATCACATAGGGCTCAATACGGGTGAAACGCAGGGGAATAGCGTTCTTCGTCTCCCCTTTGACATAGGCCACAGCAGGAGCCCCTGGCCTGACCATACCCGAATTCTGCTCATCAATATCCACTCGGATCTGCAGCTTACCGATCCCTCCCAAGACAAAAAGAGCATTGCCGGACACAATAGCCGAGTATTCTCCCTCTCGGATATTCGCCTGGAGGATTACCCCGTCCCTTGGGGCCAAGATATTTTGCTTTTCCAACAATACCTGGGTGACTCGTAGATCACTCTGCGCAAGGGTCAGTTCGCTTTTGCTTTTTTCCAGATTTGCCAATGCATTTAAATGGTCGAAATGCCGTCGCCTAAATTCTTCATCTGTCACCACCCCTTCCCGATTCAACGCACTATACCTCCTCAACTGATCTTCCATATCCTCCACATTCACCTGCCAAACCTTGATTTGGCTCCTAGATACGTTGATCCGCGCCTCGGCCGCCTCCTTTTGGGCAACCAGGTCCCGCGTATCCATGATCGCCAAGATCTGGCCTGTCTTCACCTCCTCCCCCACCTTGACCAATACCTTTTCAATCATACTGCTAGACGAAGGCGCGATGGTCACGTTCTCGTTGACCGCCTCAATGAGGCCCGCCCCGGCAACGCTACTGGAGTAGGGAGACTCGGGCGGAGGGACCAGCGGGGCGGCCGGCGGAACCGATTCATTTTTTCTCTGTTGTTGCATCAGAAAAAAAGCTGCAACCAACCCGAGTAGCCCCAAATAGAAAGTTATTTTCTTAAAAATGGGCATGTTCGGTTTCCGCAGGCTTCTGGGAAGTGATTTTCAAAATTTTCCCGTCCTCCATTTCGGCTATGCGGTCTGCATATTTATAGGTGCGACTATCATGCGTGACAACAATGACGCATCGGTGCGGCGTTTGGGCGGTCTCCTTCAGGCAATCCATGATCAAAGCCCCGTTTTTTCCGTCGAGCGCTGAGGTCGGCTCATCGCAGATTAGGAGTTCCGGCTCATGCACCAATGCCCGAGCAATCGCCACCCGCTGCTGCTGTCCCCCTGAAAGGTTATGCGGATGATCGTTTCCCCTTCCCCCCAAGCCAACTTTTTCCAGGGTCTCGTTCGCCTTTTCCAATGCATCCTTCATCTGTTCTCCGTTGAGCAGAAGAGGAATCGCCGCATTTTCGGCCACACTCAAGGTGGGGATCAAGTGAAACTTCTGAAAAATAAAACCGATATGTTTTCCCCGGAATGCAGTGATCTGATGGCGACTCATCTTTTGCAGATCTTGCCCTAACAGGCATATCTCCCCCTCCTCACAGTCGAGCGTTCCGGCAACTAGGCTTAGGAGCGTGGTTTTTCCGCAACCGGACGGCCCCACGATCATCAGCATTTCTCCCAATTGGACGTCCAGATCCACACCGCGCAACACTTGGGTCCGGGCCAAGCCCTCGCCAAAAGACCGAACCACACCTCGTACTGAAACGGCCTCGTTCAAGGATTCAATTCCGAAAAACCTCTGCAGTCTCGAGGCGGGAAATCCGCCAAATTCCGAAGAACGCCGAGAGGGCACAGATTCCCAGAATCACCGTGAGGGTGAAAAGCAGCAGATACGAGGGCAGATAAAATGGGGGCGAGCCCCTTCCCTGAACAACAAATCCAAACAGACAGGCCAATCCGGTTCCCAAAGTGTAACCAATCAACCCCACGGTCAAAGCCTGTAAAAGAAGCATCCGAGCCAAGAGCGATTGACTCGCCCCCATCGCTTTGAGGGCCCCCAAATGTGGGGTGATTTCCAGAACGAAAGAGTAAAACGTCTGCCCCGAAATCACGATGCCCACAATCATTCCCAGCAGAATGGTGGTCCCCATAGAAACAGGAATTCCCGTGTTCTTGATATACCAACGGACGGTGGACCAGAAAAATTCGTTTTTGGTGTACGCGTTGAGGCCCGTTTCCCGTTGGATGGCTTGGGCCACCTGCTCCTCCGTCTTGCCCTCCCGCGGTCCGGCAATGACATAGCTCAACATGTTTCGGGTTTTTGGGGCATACTCTAGGCACCGCTCGTAGGTCGTGAACACGTAGGGCGAGCCACTAAAAAGACGCTTGGTCTTGCAGATACCGACAATTCGCGCCTCATGATCATTGATTTCAAAAACATCCCCTACCGCCAGAGGCGGCTTTCCTTCCATTTGGAATCTAGTCGTGCCGTACTCGTCTAGCACCACCGTGTGAGGAAGTCGTAGATCCTCAATCCGTCCGCTCACCATCTCTCTTGGGCGACCCATAAGGGTAGATGCATCCAGACCAATGACTTGAGCGACCTTGAAGGTGCCATCCGCAAGCCGGACTTGGAGGCTTTGCGAGGCCACGGGCAAAGCCCAGCCCACTCCGTCCACGGATCGAACCCGCAACAGGGTCATATCCCGCAGATTTTTCACCGAATTGACTTCCTCCACCTTGGGATCCACCACCCAGATTGGCGCATTCATATTCCGCAACGTTCCCGCCGTCCACATCATGAGTCCGCAAAAAACCGAAGCCTGCTGGGTCATCAGGAGAGCGGAAAAGGTAATTCCGCTAAGAAGCATGAGGTACTTTCCTCGGTCAGCCAGCATCATTTTAATGGCTAAGGTCAACATAAGAAATAAACTATAAACCCTAATGGATTTAGATGTCTAAAAAAAGGAAATATAGTCTAGAGACGTTTCCCAATCCGCCTCCCTCACCTTGTCATTCCGTTCCGCAATCGGGGGCTCGCATTTCCCGCCCGAACAACCGCCGAACCACAAAATGGCGGTCCCTTGACTCTCAAAACCCCATCTGGCAACAACAGAATATGGGAATCAGAGTTTCAAGCTTCAAACTCTGGGCCAACGTCCTGGACTGCCGAAAGCGATTTCCTATCAACCTGTGTGGTCCACAGATTTCACATTCCATGTCGCTTTCCTCATCGGCCGGCACAGGCCTTCACCGCCACAACGTCAAGGGCAAGGGCGATGGGCTCCCCTCCGGCGGGCCGCTCAGGCACCTGGTCCGGTTCATCTTCTATGTCTTCCTGCCGGCCCTAGCCGGAGTGGCGATGTGGACCCTGTGGCGGGGTTGGTTTTCACCGGTGGATCTTGCCCTGTTCGTCGGCTTCTACCTCATGAGCGGACTGGGAATCACTCTGGGCTACCATCGGTTTTTCACGCATCAGAGCTTCCGGACGACGCGGTGGATCGCCTGGTTGCTCGGGGTGATGGGGAGCATGGCCGTGCAGGGGCCGGTGATCTGGTGGGTCTCCACCCACCGGGTGCATCACCAGCATTCCGATGACGACGAGGATCCCCATTCGCCTCATGCGGGACGGCCCCATGGATTCGGGTCTACACTTCGGGGCTTTGTCCATGCCCACATTGGCTGGGCCCTCGAGTACCAGCCCCGAGATCGGTCACCTCAGGTGAGAGATCTCCTCGCCGACCCGCTCTGCGTTCACCTCGACGCGTGGTTCCCCTTCTGGGGAGTCTTCGGGATGGTCGCGCCGGCCGTGATTGGAGGATGCGTGACGCAGTCTTGGTGGGGTGCCTTGTCTGGATTTCTCTGGGGTGGCGTCGTCCGCGTCTTTCTGGTCCACCACGTCACCTGGAGCGTCAACAGCATCTGCCACCTCTGGGGTTCCAGGGACTTCGAATCCCGCGACCAGAGCCGGAACAACGTCGTGGTGGGGCTGCTCGCACTGGGAGAAGGCTGGCACAACAATCACCATGCCTTCCCCTACAGCGCCCGCCATGGGCTCCAGTGGTGGCAGTTCGATCTCAGCTGGATCGTGATCCGCATCCTCTCGGCGCTCGATCTGGCCATGCATGTCCGGACCGTGCCACTGGAACGGATCGAGGCCCTGCGCCGCAGGCAGCACCACCCTGGAACCGGGGCTCTTGAGTCTGAGCCTCTAAGAGCAACATAGGGCCGTTGCATCAAACCGGGCGCTCGACGGAATCTTTCGCCATCAGCGATTCGCACGATGTCATCTCCAACCCAGCCCGCCGCATCCACGGGACATTCCCTGTCGTCGTATGTTGCGCCAGAGGATATCATCCCGTACCGCCCCATCCACGAATCCGAGTGGGGAGCGCTGCGCCGGCGGGCCCTGGTGGACCTCCTCCGCGGATTCTGCACCTGGAGGAATCTCAGGCGGTATCGCGGATTCTTCATCTCGGACATCGTGGGGTTCGCCTGGGCGGGGATCTATCGGAGCATGCTCGTGCCGTCCATTGCGGCGACCTCGTTCAAGAACGAAGGACACTTCCGTCCGCGGGAACGAATCTCCGGCACGGAGCGATTCTTCAGCGGGTCGTTCCGCCATCCTCGCGGCGCCGGAATCCTTGGACGCATCATCGATGAGGTGAATGTGCGACACCACGCAGCCGGAGTCGTTGCCAGGACGGGCAACACGGTGGTGGTCCAGCCGCAGTACGAGGCGGCATTCGCGTATGTGGCGACCGCAATGATCGAGGGACTCCGCGCGGGATATGTTGCCTGTGGTCAATCGCCCGAGAGTCCGAAGGGCCGCCGTATCGGCGAGGACCTCTGCACCATCATCTACCAGGTCGCCGGGATGGTGGGCCTCACACGCATGCCAAGGAACCTCGAGGCTCATGAGCGGTTCCGTGATGCCTACGAGGCGCATCTGAAGGGCCTGCACCGGTCCCGGTGGATGGAGACCCAGGCCCGCGAGCTGGCCAAGCGGATCTTACCCTACACGGCAGCCCGCACGGGTGTACCCATGCGGGAACACCTGGAGCGGCATCTGGATCGGATGACGGCCGACTATCTTTTCCCGAATCCTTCCATCCTTCACCAGGTGCAACCTGTCTATGAAGAATTTCAACAACGCCAGAAGCGTCAGGGCCAGGGATACCTCCGGGCGTTCTGGGCGCAGCTGTTCCCGAAATCCCTCGCCAAGGAAGGGATCGACGCTCAGGAGCTGCTCTGGCGGGCGTATCGGGCGGCGCCCGATGACTCGGTCGAGGCCCGGATCCTCGGCGCCGTCTTGATCCATGCCATCGAGCTGGGGCCTTCCGGTGCGTCGTGGCTCACTCCGGTGGACCTCAGCTTGCAGCCGGGCGAATCCCTACTGAAACAGGGTGAGAACCACCCCTATTGCTATATAATCCTTGAGGCGTCGACGCCACTCATCGTGAGCCGACGGGGGATTCCTGGAATGGACCCGGGTGTCGAGATCGAGATCGCACGGGTCAACCCTCCCAACATGCTGGGGGAGATCGGGATGTGGCGCGGGCGCCCCGCCATCGCCACCGTGGCCTGTGCCGAACCCGCGCGGCTCCGGGTGCTGCGTCTCGACACACCGGCCTTCAACGCGCTGAAGGCCCAGTCCGGATTCTGGAATGCCGTCGCGGCGGAGGTCCAAAAGCGGCTCAGGGTGTCCATGAAACACCTAGAGCAGTCGCTGCGACACTCGGCGGTGCGGATCCAGGACCCTGAGCTCGACGGCCTCCTGCAGCTCATCGCTTACATCAATGGCGACACCACGGTGCAGCTGGACCGGATTCCTGGTGTGCATGAGGAGATCACCTTGGCGGAGTGTGTGGACCTCCTCCGTCAGATGGCTTCTGCCGTGTACGACCGTAACCGACAGGATCCCGAACTCCAGGTCCATCTGGGGAACCTCTTGGACGTCATCGGGTGACACCACCCTCCACAGCCGCCCCGCTCTCCCGATCCGTCCCGGCGTTTATATATGCCCTGATGCTGGTGGAGATGACCTGCCTGGGGCTTCTGCTGCCCGTGCTTCCAAGCCGGATCGCCCAGTTGGTGGGATCCGGGAGCGTGGCAATCCTCTGGTATGGGGTGGCAACCTTCGTGTTTGCCGGCTGCTTCGCATTGGGTGCAGGACTCTCCGGCTCTTTCTCGGATGGTCATGGCCGTCGTCGTCCGATCCTGGTGAACTGCATCGGGTCGGCGATCGGACACGTCGCCGCCGCGGTCTCTCCTGGCATCCTGGTCTTCCTGCTCTGTCGTGCCTGGTGTGGTCTGTTCAACGGAAACATGGCCCTGGCCCAGGCGTATTTGGCAGACCTCACCCTTCCCGAGGAGCGTGCGCGGCGGTTTGGAACCCTTGGTGCGATACAGGGATTCGGCTTCGTGCTGGGACCGATCCTGGGTGGCTATCTGGGACTTGAGGATCTGCGGGCACCCTTCCTGGCTGCGGGACTTGCTGCGGCTCTCTCCGGGGTCCTCGCTTGGTTCCTCCTGCCGGAATCCCTATCCGCGGACCAGCGACGCACCACAGGCGTGATCGTGTCGCACCCGCTCCGCCCCGTTGTCGAACTCACCCGGGTGCCTGGATTTGGCCCGATGATTCCTGCACTCGCGATCTTCACACTCGCCCAGAACATCATGATCACGACCTGGGTACCGTATGCGACCGACCGTTTCGGCTGGGGACCTGCCGAGAACGGCTGGGGTTTGTTCACCTTCGGAATGACGAACATTCTCGCCCAGGGCCTTCTGTTCCCGATCCTGTCACGACGACTCGGGCTCCATCGGCTCTGCGTTCTCGCCCTGCTCTCCTCGGCTGTGGCCTTTATGGGGTTCGGAATCACCCACAGCGGGCGGATCGCCATGCTGCTCATGGTCGGCAACATGGTGGGGCTCTGCGCCAACCTAGCGTTCCAGACGATCGCTTCCAGGCGGACGGATCCAGCCAGCCAGGGTGCTGTCATGGGGGGATTGCAGGCGTTGACCAACCTGACCCTCCTCGTGGCCCCACTGTTCACGGCCCCGCTGCTCTATCCCCTGTCCCGCTGGACCGCCGTCGACTGGAAAGCGGGTCTTCCGATGTATTTCTGTTCCGGACTCGTGATCCTTGCGCTCGGCACATCGCTTCGCCTGCTGTTGAGAAAGTCCTGAACTTGTTGATACGGCATGCGCCACCACTCGGGATGCCGAGGCCGCACTCACCTCGGAACCCTCGCTGGAATCAAGCGCACGACATCCCTGGCTCCAGAATCCAGGACTACTGGGAGGGCTTTCGACCCACGAACTCGAACCAGTTCCAGAGTCCGCCATAGGCTGATCGCACAGTGGCTGATTCCGCACGGAGTCGCGCCTCCAACGCGGGCAACAGATGGCCCTCCATCCGGACATGGTGTTGTTCCATGTGTGCGCGGAAGACCCCCACGGGCGTCGCATGGAAATCCACCGCCGCAAGGACTCCCCCGGGGACCAACGCATGGATGACCGAATCCAGAACCCCTTCCCACCCCGGATTCATCATGCTGAGGGAATAGGAGAAGAGAACGGCGTCACAGCCTGCCTCGAGTCGGTCCCGCTGGATCGCCTGACGGAGGACCACGCGGTCATCGAAGCGGACCGTCTTCCGACGGGCGATCACCAGCATGTGGGGCGAGAGATCGATGCCGGTGATCCGGGCGCCTCGAAAACGCCGTGCCAATCCGCAGAGGTTGTGTCCCGTTCCACAGCCAATCTCCACGATGTGGTGAGGTGAGGAACTGGCCTCTGCCAGTCGGTCAAGGATCCCGGCCCGGCCGAACAGGAACAGCCACCTTGTGGCGTCGTAGATCAACGACTGGAACCGGTAGTAGCGCTCGAGATGTTCCATGGCTCACAGCACCTCGGCGAGGTGGAGACTGCCATAGGTGCCCACGCGGTCCCTCCGATGGAGTGGTTCAGTGAGGTCGGGACGGAACCGAAGCCGCGTCCGGATGGCGTCGGGGATGAACCCGCAGTCCAGCCCTGCCGACCGCAGGAGGATCCGCGTCCCGGGTCGGCTGTTGGCGAGGATGAGATCCCACTCCTCGCGGAGTCCGACTGGATCTTTCCACGCCAGCCAATCCTGATGGTCCAGCAGCACGTAGTGGGAATAGGAGCCCGGGTGATCCCTCAGGAAGCGGGCAACCGAGGTGGTGTGACACCGGATCCGCGAAAGCTGTCCAGAAAGGGTCTGCTGATGCTCCCGACGCAGGTAGTTGGGGCAGCAGTCCAGGGTGTATGAACCCGTGGTGTAGACCCTCCAGAAGTAGTTGTCCCGGGCCGGCACCTCCGTCATGACGTGGCGGAACTTGTCCCGGACATATCCTGAAAGCCCGCCGGGGTGGGAGGCGTCAATAAGGCGAACCTGGGCCGGCGGCACGCCCAGGAGCGACATCAGCGCGGGATGACGAAAGATCCGCTCCATCCATGAGGTCCAGATATAGGGTTCCGCGCGGGCGAATATCTCGCGCTGTTCCTCCAGCGTTCGGGCATCGAACTGGGCCAATGCCAATCCCTTCACGCGCACCCGCAGGGCTGCCGTGGCCAGCCAAACCAGGGATGCCGCAAGCCCCGCGGTACCTCTCCAGTAGAAGGAAGGACGCAACCCCCTCGGGGAGAACATCGACAGATGCGCCCGCCAATGTTCCAAGGCGTCAGGGCTGAGATGGGGTCTGAGCCGGTCGAGGACGTCATGCCGTTCTGGATGGGAACCGATTCCAAAAAACTGAAAGAGGTCCCAGAAGTCACCGGCCCGGATCAGGGCCATCTTCAGCTCCAAAAGAAGATTTTGGCGGGGGTTGATGTCGACTGAATGGATCGCCCTTGGGCAGTCGAGGAGGATATCCAGGATGTTGCAGCCGGCGCTGGTAATGGCGACGACCTCGCTGTCCGGTCCAAGTCCAAGCAACTCCCGATCGATCCGCGGGTCTTCCCAGGTCGCGTTGTAGACAAGCTGGTTGCCGTGAAGGGTCCGGAAGAGCCACTGGTGGGCCCCGGAGTCGTCAGGCGCATTGGTCGGATGAGGTCGATCACGCATGCGGGAGGATCTTAGGAAAAGTTTGAGGCGGGACGATATTAACGATGTAAAATTGACTCTCAAAGCCCCATCTGGCAACAACCGAATATGGGAATCAGAGTTTCAAGCTTCAAACTCTGGGCCAACGTCCTGGACTGCCGAAAGCGATTTTCTATCAGCTATGAAGGTCTATCCTGCCCGACCGCTCCAAAATACTCCCGTTCGGGTCTCACACCGTGTCGAAAAGCTACGTAGGTCGCTGGAGTCTTGTTACCGGGGCCTCCTCGGGGATCGGCGCCGAGTTTGCACGGCAGTTGGCTGCTCGCGGCATGCATTGCGTGTTGGTGGCGCGGCGAGAGCATCACCTGCGTGCCCTGGGGAGGGAACTTGAGGCTGCTCATGGCATACGCTGTGAGATCGTTTCCGCCGATCTGTCGAAGCCGAATGCTGGTCGCGAACTGCTCGCCGAGGTGGCCCGTCGTGGCATCGTGGTGGAACTGATGGTCAATAACGCGGGCTTCGGCATGGTGTCGTCGGTGGAACAGACGGACGTCGGGCGGGCCCTCGAGTTGATCCAGGTCAACGTCGCAGTCTTGACGGAGCTGACGCTCTTGGCTGCGAAAGAGATGATCGACCGAGGGCATGGTGGGATCATCAACATCGGATCGATCGTTTCGTTCCAGCCCGTTGGCTATATGGGGGTCTATGCGGCGAGCAAGGCGTACGTGCTGCATTTCAGCGAGGCGCTGTGGGCGGAGCTGCGGGCCCGCGGAGTGACGGTGACAACGCTCTGCCCGGGAACCACGCGGACCGAGTTCTTCGATCAGTCGGGCGTTCCCGGCTGGGCCGAGCGTCGCCACGGCCAGGACGTGCAAACGGTGGTCCGTGCCGGGCTCGATGCGTTCGACTGCGGTAGACACTACGTCGTCTCGGGTTGGATCAATTATCTTGTGTCTCTCGCTGCACGGTTCGCCACCCGGGCCGCGGTGGCGAAGTGGAGCCTGTCAATCTTCCGACCACATGGCTAGTCCACCGGCAAGGCGGCGCGCCGATCTCGATGCCCTGCGCAGCTTCGCGATGCTGCTGGGCGTGGTGCTGCATGCAGCGATGAGTTTTGTGCCTTTTCCCTGGCCGGTGCGCGACACCGAGCGAAGCGATGTGCTGCTGCTCTTGATCGTGGCAGTCCATGGATTCCGCATGCCGCTCTTCTTTCTGCTGAGCGGCTATTTCACGATGCTCGTCTATAGCCGCCGCGGGCTCGTGAGCCTACTTGAGCAGCGGTTTATGCGGATCGTGCTGCCGCTGTTCTTCGCCACGATTACGATCGTGCCACTCGACAAGGTGATCGAGGGCTATGCATTAGGTACGAACCGTGCGGAACCCTCCCTCGCAGTCATGCGCTCCGGCAATGAGGCTGCGGTGCGCCGCGCGCTTGTGTCTCCCGGCGGAGCCCATCGCAAGGATGCCTTCTGGGGACTCACGCCGCTTGCGTGGGCTACGATGCTTGGCGACCCTGCGATCGTGGCCGCGGTACTCGACGCCGGCGGTGACCCCAACGAGCGCGATGGCAGCGGCAATACGTTGCTCCACCATGCCGCCTACTTCGGTCGGGATGCGGCAGCGAAGCTACTCGTCGAGCGGGGAGCCGACCCGGGCGCCGTGAACGTGGTCGGCCGGATGCCTGTGGCCATGAAGAGTCTGCCGGCTGATCTCGTTAGCGAATTTGCGCCCCTCACCGGTATGCATCCCGTCGGGGTCGACGAGGTTCTCGCCGGTCGCGAGCGGCTGCGCGCCGTCCTGCCCACGGGGCCGAATCCGCAGGGCACGCTCGGCGGACCGCTCGACCGGGCAACCCTCGCGTGGTCAGACGTCCTATCGGCGGAATGGCTCCGCCCACGTGTCGGTTCGGTGTCGTTGCATCTCGTGCAGACGAATATCTTCCACCATCTGTGGTTTCTCTGGTTCCTTTGCTGGCTTGTCGCCGCTTTCGCTATCCTCGCCATCGCGGGCCTTCTGCCGACGGGCCGCAGCCGGGGATGGCTCGTGGCGGCTTCGTGCGTGCCGCAGCTCGTGATGGGTATGTCCATGGCGGCGGGCTACGGTCCCGACACGTCGTTCGGAATCCTGCCGCGGCCGCACCTCCTCTTTTTTTACGCCTGTTTTTTCTTCTTCGGCATCGCCACGTTCGCCGCGGAAGGCCTCGACACGCTGCTCGGCCGCCATTGGAAACTGCTGTTGCCAACGGCGATCGCACTCCTCGTGGCCGGCATCGCGACGATGAACGACCGGCTACTTGCCGTCGTGCTGCAGCCCAGCTACGCGTGGGCCATGTCGCTGGGGCTGATCGGGCTGTTCTCCAGGTTCTGTGCGAAGCCCAGCCCGGTCGTCTCGTGGCTGGCAGACGCCTCGTACTGGATGTATCTTGTGCACCCGCCGCTCGTGATGGTGGCACAGATGGCCGTCCGCCCGTGGGGGATGCCGGCGGAACTGAAGTGTCTCGTGGTCGTGGCGATGGTGACGCCCGTGCTGCTCTTGAGCTACTCCTACGGCGTGCGATTCACAGCGATTGGCAGGCTCCTCAACGGCCCCCGCGACGTGTCGGCAGCCCCCGTGGTCTCTTCGGTATGCCAGGCTGGAAGAGGGTGCTCCGCTGACGGTGAGTGACGGGAGCCTCGGTCCGATGGTACTTGGGAACCAGTCGATGTCTTCCTCGGGTTCGGCCATCTCGACGATCTGTGGCAGTGCGGCATCGTATTTTCAATGGCCTCAGAGGGGTAGTGGTTGCCTGGAGGCCGAGCGATGCGCCCCGGCCCCGACCGGCCCGCGGCCGTCAGGGCCCTCACGAAGATCTTTCTTGCCGAGATCGAGCGACTGGTGTGCGCTGCGGCAGGCGGAACGATTGACGCCGACGCCCTCCCAGTCACCCGCCCGCGACTCGGCGCCGTCTCCTTTCTGCACCCCTTTGCATTGGAGCGACTGTCCGTGATCCGCGGCCCAGCCGGCCGCATCACCCAAGTTCGCTACGTGCTCCCGCGGCACAAGGCGGCCAACTGGGTCGGGCGGGGGCGTGGGCGGAAGTCCACGTGGGCCGGGAGGTAATGGCGTCGTTGAACTCACGCCGTTTGAGTTCCTCGACCGGCTCGCCGATCTCGTCCCGCCGCCGCGGAAGCACCGGCACCAACCGTGAGGACATGGAGCGGCTTGCCCAATACATCATCCGCAACCCGTTCTCAGTCGATAAAATGCAGCCCAATAGCTCCGGGCACTCGATCATTTACCGCTCGGGGATGAACCCCAAGATCCAGCGCAATTTTGAAGTGTTTAGCCCCTGCGACTTCATCGCCCGCATCACCCAGCACATCCCGGACAAAAGCTTCCAGCTCGTGCGCTATTACGGATGGTATTCCAATAAGATGAGGGGCGAGCGGCTCAAGCAGACGGATGCCGGACCCGTGGAGGTGCCCGAGGGCGAGGTCATCGACTTCTACGCGCCCGCACTCCGCATCGCCAACAGTGCAAAATGTCTACCAGTTTGGCCCTTTTCAGCTCGGTAAGAATAAAATCTTTTCAAATCCGCCGCCGTGCAAAGCCCGCTGTCCGCCACTTTTCCCACTTTTTCTACTTTCAGCTGGCGTAGGATCTCCGAGGCAAAATCGACATCGTAATAAGGAGGACGAATGCATGGACCCAGCAGGGCCATCATCTCCTGAGGTTCGGAACCAAATTCTTCCTTCATTTTGCGAATGGTCGCCGGCACGACTCCCGCCTCCGTCCCTTTTCTCCCGCTGTGCACCAACCCAATCGCACCCGTTTTTTCGCAATGAATCCAGACAGGCCCGCAATCCGCCACCCGAATTACTAGGGATAGGTTCTTTTCTCGGGTGATCAGTGCATCCACAGCGGGAATCACTTTTCCTTTGCTGCCCTGATTTACGAGCGCCACCCCCGACCCATGGGTCTGCTCTCCCATCCCATAATCCTCGGGCAATCCCGCCTCTTTTAGAATTTGCGCAACATCCGCAGTTAGTAACGGAGGAACCGAGCGAAGGGTAAACGCATGTAGCAATCCCCGCGCCTCCAACTCAGGAAAGCGTAAAAAATTCACTGCCCAGGCTGGAGACCCACAGCGGTCGAGGCCTGCATGTTCACTTTTGGCTTGGGGGTCAGACCTGCTTCCGCAGGAAGCGGCGGAGGATTTTTTGGACCAAAGGGTGTCGCTGTCGCCCTTTCGAGCGAAGCCACCGCCACATTGTAGTCGAATCTTCCCTGCAACTCGTTGAACTGAGCCTGCGTAAGATTCGACTGAGCGTTGATGATATCTAACTGGATCCCCGCTCCCACATTGAAACGCGCCTCCGCCAACCGGAGACTTTCCCGCGACTGCTCCACATTCCTCTGCTGTGAAGTCACAAGCTCCTGCGCCTCCTCCATCTTGACCACAGCGTCCCGCACATCACTTTCGACCAAGCGCCGCTTCTCCTCATAGGCCACCTCAGCCTTCCGAATCTGCGCCTTCAACTGCATGAAGCGCCCGGTGCTCAACATTCCGTCAAACAAAGTCCACGTCCCGTTGATCGAGGCCACAGGCCCTTGAAAGCTGTCCGTAAAAGATGAACTTCCCGGATTTTGAATCACGTCATACCCCCCCGATCCAACGACTTTCGGAATAAACGCCTCTTTTTTGGCCGCTTCAAAAAGTTTGCTCTGAATTTCGATCTCTTTTTTCACTGCCCGCAAATCGTTTCGGTTGAAAACCGCATTCCGCAAAGAGGCCGAGAGATCTATTTTCACGGGCTGATAGGGCAAATCCCCCTCAACGTACACCGGCGGGGTCCAATCCTCAGCTGATTCGATCGGATAATCCAAAGCCATAATCTGTGCCAACTGAACCTCGGCCACCCGCTTGTTGTTCCGGGCCCGGATCAGCTGTGGCATATTGTTTGCCAACTCCACGTCCGCGGTTAAGACGTTGAACTTCGTAACCGTCCCGGCCTTGAAACGTTTCTGCTGCGAAGTGAGTTGCTCTTTCTTCAAATTCACCGCCTCCGTCTGCACGTCGATCAGGGCTCGATTTACCAGAACGGCATACACATTTTTGCGAACCTCCAAAATCACCCGATCGATCGTGTCCCGGAGAAGAAGCATCGATTGGCTTTCCGACATTCGTGCGGCTCGGGTGCGCGACAAGGCGGCTCCTCCGTCAAACAAGAGCTGGGTTACCCGCACCCCCACATTCCAGTTCATCTCATCGGCGGAAAGAAATCCTGCGTTCACCAGCAACCCGTTCAACTCTTTCGACTGATATTCGTAAGTACCCTGAGCCGTCACTTTCGGAAGCAGGGCACTCCGCACCTCGACGGACACTCCCTCTTTTCTTTTTACCTCCTCCTGAGCCTGGCGAATCTCGGTGTTCTGCTGCAACGCCAAGGCCACACACTGGGCCAGATCCAGACGCTTGCTGGAAAATTCGGGAACCGCCGACTTACTCGCCAACGGCAGGGTGACATCTGCCGCCTCTTTCTTCTCCTCTGCTCGAGCCCCCAAAACCCCTAAGCCCAGAAGACAAAGGATCCTAATCGCGCGGTAATTCACGGCAGTAGTTCTCCATTACCCGATAAATCCGAACCCAAGCATCCTGATCCCCCGAGTCGAGTTGACTCAAAATGACGCTCAAATGATGCCTCAACTCCCCCTGCAACCGCCCCATCAACTCTTTCCCCTTCGTTGTAATTTCCACCAACTTCTGCCGCCGATCCCCCTTGAGGGACTGACGCTTCACTAATCCTACCGCCTCCAACCGATCCACCAATCCCGTTGTAGCAGAGGTCGCATGCCCCATCCGTTTGGCCAAAATTCCCATCGGCACACCCGACTCCACCGCCAAAAACCCTAATAAGGTGAATTGCGGAATCGAAAGCCGCTTGGCCGAGGTTTGCCGGAAGAGATCCAACAAAAACCGCCGCTGGAGAAGGGTCGCAATCCTCTCCAGCTCGGGAACACGGGGATCCATGATCACCCCAACTCCATTTTGCGGATATTTAGTCATGTGAAATATATATTCGATGAAATGTCCAGTGCGCACAAGTACTGAAAAGTACGTAAAATTAGCCCGAAAAACGTTGCTCGCCGTGAGCCCGAGCCTATTTTCCTTCAACTTACTATGTCTAACTTCTTTCTCTCCCAAGCCCTTCCATTAAGTCTTGCCGCCGGACTCATCGGTTTAAGTGCGGCTTGGGCACTCATCTTGTGGATCAAAAGCCAGCCAGACGGAGACGATCGCATGCGCGAAGTCGCCTCAGCCATTCAAGAAGGAGCCGCGGCTTATCTTCATCGCCAGCTCCAGGCCGTATCAGGAATCGCCCTACTTCTCTTCGTCGCCATCTGCTACTTTAAAAATCTGCCGACAGGGATCGGGTTTATTGTCGGAGCCGCCTGTAGTCTCATCGCAGGCTTTGCAGGAATGCGTATCGCAGTTATGGCGAATGTTCGCACCGCCCAAGCCGCTACGATCGGCCGTACCTCTGCTCTTCGTAACGCCTTCAATGGCGGGGCCGTCACAGGCCTGCTTGTAGTTGCCTTAGCCCTGCTGTCGATTGGCTCCTTCTATATGATCGCGTCCAAGTACCTCGGATTGCGTGCCGCCATTGATAGCCTAACGGGTCTGGCCTTAGGGGCTTCCCTCGTCAGCGTCTTTGCCCGTCTCGGCGGCGGCATCTACACGAAAGCTGCCGATGTCGGCGCGGATCTCGTCGGAAAAATTGAATCCAAGCTGGAAGAGGATGATCCCCGCAATCCTGCCACGATCGCCGACAATGTCGGGGATAACGTCGGAGACTGTGCTGGAATGGCCGCGGATGTCTTTGAAACCTACGCCGTCAGTCTCATCGGTTGCGTTCTTGTCGCCTACCTCACCGTTTTCGGAGGCAACGGCCAACCCGAGCCTGCTGCCCTCAGCTATCCCTTTATCGTCGGCGGGGTATCTATTCTCTCAGCCATCCTCGGAATCCTAACCGTCAACTTTGGACGCGGAAACCCCACCCGCCTTCTGAGCCTAGGAGTTCTGATCAGCGCCCTTGCCTCAGCCGCCGCTCTTTGGCCCCTGACGCATATCTTTTTTCCAGATGGTTTACGCCACGATGGGCAAATTGCATCCACAATGGGCATCTACTTGGCCTCTCTTGTTGGACTCCTCATGACCTTTGTCGTTCTCCTCATTACAAACTACTACACCTCTACCCACTACTCCCCCGTCCGAAATATCGCGAAAGCCTCTGAAACAGGCCACGCCACAAACATTATTGCCGGACTCGCCATCGGCTCGCACGCCACCGCTCTACCTGTTGGCTTTATCGGAATCGCAATTCTCCTCAGTTATCACTTTGCAGGTCTGTATGGAATCGCCATTGCGGTGATGGCCATGCTCTCCATGGCAGGAATCGTCATTTCCCTAGATGCCTTCGGACCGATCACGGATAACGCCGGCGGAATCGCGGTTATGTCAGGAATGCCCAAGTCGATTCGCGAAAGGACGGATGAACTGGACGCTGTTGGAAACACTATGAAAGCGGTCACCAAAGGATACGCCATTGCCTCCGCAGGCCTAGCCTCCCTCGTTCTTTTCGGAACTTACGTACAGGAGCTGAAGGTTCACTTCGCCGCCCTTGGAGCCGCAATGCCCAGCCTCGAATTCTCCCTCACCGAACCCAAGGTCATTATCGGCCTCTTCATCGGCGGGCTCCTTCCTTTCGTATTCACAGCCCGCTCCATGGACGCTGTGGGTGTAGCCGCCGGCGCCGTCGTTCGCGAAGTCCGCCGCCAACTCGCAGCCAAACCCGGCATTCTCTTGGGCAAAGACAAACCTGATTACGGAACCTGCGTCGATATCGTCACCAAAGCCGCTCTTCGACAGATGATCATCCCTGCGCTTCTACCAGTCATCTTTGTCGTAGGAGTCGCCGCAATTCCTGGCCTCGGCCCCGTTGTTCTGGGGGGCGTTCTCGTGGGCACCATCGTCACAGGTCTTTTTGTAGCCATCGCCATGACCTCCTCAGGCGGCGCCTGGGATAATGCAAAGAAGTACATCGAGGAGGGAAACTACGGTGGCAAAGGCTCCCCCGCGCACGCGGCAGCCGTGACCGGCGATACCGTGGGTGACCCCTACAAAGACACTGCGGGTCCCGCCATCAATCCCATGATCAAGGTCGTGAACATCGTTGCCATTCTCATCATCCCGATCTTTTTCTAAAGTTCCGAAATCCTAAATCAAATATCCTCCCCTAACGGAGGCACAACCTGGCCCTTCAAACTCCGCCAGCAAACAGCCCCGCACGCTACAAGAATAAGAACGACCAAAAGAAGAAAGAATCCCGTCACTCCCGCATTCGTGGCTTGTGCCACGGCCAGCTTGATCTGACCGGCCTTCTCCGCTTGCTCCCAGCCCGCTAAAAAACCCAGCCTCGGATCAGGGCTAAAAATCTTAAGCCAGCCGGCGGAAAACGTCACGACCACCAGCCACACCAAGGGCAAAACCGTGACCCATGCGAACCTACCCCTCCCCATCTTGATGAGAACAGTTGTGGCCAAACTTAACGCCATGACAGCCAAAAGCTGATTCGCGACCCCAAAAATCGGCCACAGGCTATTGATTCCCCCCTGCGGATCCACGACCCCCTGATACAAAAACCAGCCCCACCCTCCGACAAAGAGGACACTCCCCAGTGCGCTTCCCGTGATCGATCGGACCTCTCCCAAAGGTTTCCAAAGCCAACCCAAAACCTCTTGCACTAAAAACCGCCCGATCCGTGTTCCCGCATCAATCGTCGTTAAAATAAACAAGGCCTCGAACATGATCGCAAAGTGATACCACAAGGCCATCATCCCTCCCCCCGCCTGACCCACCGACTTCGCAAAAATTTGCGCCATTCCCACCGCGAAGGTCGGAGCCCCCCCCGTCCGTCCGATCATCGTACTTTCCCCAACCGATTTCGCTAAATCCGCCATCTGCTGTTCCGTCACGGGAAATCCAAGCGCTGTGATCTTTTCCACCACCGCGGCCGGCTCTCCCCGGAGATTGATCGCAAAATATTCTCCCGCAGGCATCGAACAAGCCGCCACTAAAGCCAGAACCCCTACACACATCTCCGTAATCATGGCCCCATATCCCACCATTCGAATATCCGCCTCACTCGCCAACAGCTTGGGCGTTGTGCCAGATGCTACCAGACAGTGAAATCCGCTGATCGCTCCACATGCAATCGTGATGAAACAGAACGGAAAAACCGGACCCGCAAAAACTGGTCCACTCCCGTCGATGAAACGCGTCAAAGCAGGCATCTGCAGTTGAGGCGCCAAAATAGCTACCACGACTCCCAATGCACCCACGGTCCCTATTTTTAAAAAGGAGCTAAGGTAATCCCTTGGCGCCAAAAGAAGCCAGATCGGCAGGACACTCGCCGTCAGTCCATACCCCATGATCGACCACGCCAACGTTGGCGCTTCCCACGTGAACATCTTTGCCAAAAGTGGCGTCTCCGCCGCCCACTTTCCCGCCCAAACACATCCGACCAGTCCCAAAACCCCCAACACCGTCACCCAAGCCGTTCTCGCCCCCCCCGCCCCTCGCATTCCCAGCCCCATCGCCAATGCCAACGGCATCGTCAATACAATGGTAAACAAACCCCACGGACTCTCCGCTAAGGCGCGGACAACCACCAACGCCAAAACAGCCATCAAAATCGTAATGATTCCCAAAAGCCCTACGACCGCCAAAGTTCCTGCGACTGGCCCCACCTCTTCTCGCAACATCTGACCCACCGACTTGCCTCTCCGCCGAACACTCAGCCATAAAATGATGCTGTCATGCACTGCCCCTCCCAAAACAGCCCCAATCAAAATCCATAAAAGCCCTGGCAAATAACCAAATTGCGCCGCCAATACCGGACCCACCAAAGGCCCGGGACCCGCAATCGCCGCAAAGTGATGCCCGAAAACCACCCACCGGTTCGTTTTCACAAAATCCCGCCCATCTGCACAACGCTCCGCAGGAGTAACCCGCTTCGGGTCAATCGTTAACACCGTGGCCATCAGCCAAGCACTGTGAAAACGATATCCGATCGCATAGACACACCCGGTGGCCACCACCAACCAAAGTGCATTCACCGGTTCCCCCCGCTCCCAGGACACCACCCCCAACGCCCCCGCCCCCACCAAAGCAATCAGCCCCCAACCCATCCGCCCCCAGATTCCCATCTTACGTTTCATCCTCCTTGGATTAGCAGAAGAGTTGTTCACGACCAGCCCTTCATCAATCTTGCCCGCCTAACCATTTCGGTTAATTAGAAATAATGAAAAAACTAACATCGCTGTTTTCGCTCGTATTTCTTGTTTTGCTTCTCGCGGCCTTCTCCACAAATGAAGCTCCGGCCCAAACCTCATCCCGCACCTCCACCTCGCAGAAAAAAACAAAGAAATCTACCTCTGAGTCCGAGCCTTGGAGCGACGTCACTCTTCTTCTGGATCGCCCCGAAAAGCCCTACGAAGTCATCGGCCTCGTCAGTGCTCCTCAGATCTTTCTTTGGGATGATGAGGAATCGATGAAGGAATCCCTACAAAAACAAGCTTGGAAGATGAAAGCCGATGCCGTGATTCTCGACCGCGTTGACACCAGCTTCCGTTTCACCGGCCCAGCCGGTGGCGCTAACGGCCGCGCGATCCGCTACAAATAAACTGGCTAACCGGTCGTTACGCCACCAATCCGGTGGCTGGAGAATCGACCAATTGGTACTGGTTGTTTCTTTGCCTCGGCTCATAACCCGCCTGAACGATCAATCTTCGCATCTCCTCCAAACTTAAACGGAAACTTGTACCCGCACTCGAAACCACATTCTCCTCCATCATCAAACTTCCAAAATCGTTCGCCCCGAATTGTAACGCTACCTGACCCATCGCCGGTCCTTGTGTCACCCAGCTTGACTGCACATTCGGAATATTATCGAGGAAGATCCGCGACAGAGCCTGCATCCGAAGATACTCGTGGGATCCCGTCTTTTCCGCTTTTAGAACGGTGTGTTCCGGCTGAAACGTCCAGCAGATGAATGCGGTGAATCCCCCCGTCCGATCCTGCAGATCCCTCAACCGCCCCAAATGCTCGATTCTTTCTTCCGGAGTCTCCACATGCCCAAACATCATCGTCGCACTGGACCTCATTCCCATTCCGTGGGCGATCTCCATCACCTTGAGCCAAGCATCTGTTCCGCACTTCCTCGGAGCAATCTTTTGCCTCACCCGATCCACCAAAATCTCTGCCCCGCCCCCCGGAATGCTGCCCAAACCCGCTTCCCGAAACTTCTCGATCACCTTCTCCAGACTCATTCCAAACACTTCGGCAAAATGATTGAACTCGGGCGGGGAAAACCCGTGCACATTCACCTGAGGATATTTTCCGCGTAGATGCCGCAATAGATCCAGATACCACTCCAGACCCAGCTTGGGATGATGCCCTCCTTGGAGAAGGATCTGGTTCCCGCCGACCGCCACCAACTCATCAATCTTCTGGTCGATCTGCTCCTGGCTCAGCACATAGTGATCCGCATCCTTCTCCGTTCGATAGAATGCGCAGAACTTGCAGTACACATCACACACGTTCGTATAGTTGATGTTCCGATCGACCATATAGGTCACCACCTCTTTCCCTTTTCCGTCGTAATCTTTGCCCTTCGCTAAATTCCTGCGCGCATTCGCCGCTTCCCCCAGCTTCGCCAAGGGCCATCGATAGATTTCTGCAGCCTCCTCCGGCGTAATTCTCTCCCCACACAAAACCTTGGCTTCGAATCCACTCATCCCCGGGCCAAACTATCTCGAGATATCGCCTTGCCCCAGCAACTTGAATCCACCTCGCCCCAATACTTGTGCCCCCAACTCATTGTCATCCAGATTTAGGCACAGCGCCGGTCTCGCTTCCGGTCGCACCAGAAAAGCAAAGGTCGTCAAAATGTTAATTTCTGCCTCCAGAAGAGAGGAGAGGACCTTTGGCAGCTCAGTCGCCGCCCCCAACTCCACCGCCACCACCGACGATTCAGTGTGCGCGACCGCCTGCTCATGAAAAATCGCGCGAGCCTGATCTGGATCATCGACCACCATCCGCACAATCGAACTGTCCGTGGTATCGAGGATCGTCAGAGCTACCACGTGGACCTGTCGGCTGTGCAAAATCCGAATCAGCTCCAACAGCCGTCCTGCTTTGTTCGCTAAAAAAATCGAGAATTGCCGAACTGGATCCGCTTGGTTTTTTTGAGTAGCCACGCTCATGTAATGATCTTACTCCCTCTCCTCAGCCCCGCCAACCCAGGATCACTTTCGCCGTATTTCGTCCACTGGCCCCGAAAACCCCTCCTCCGGGATGGGTGCTTGCCCCCGTCAGATACAAATTCTTCATCGGAGTCCGATAACAGGAAATTTCAGGCAAAGGGCGGAACATGAACATCTGATCCAAGCTCATCTCAAAGTGCATCACATTTCCCCGCAGCAATCCTAGGTCCCGCTCCAGATCCAGCGGCGTCTGAATATATCTTCCGATCATCTTTCCCTTCATGTTCGGTGCATACTGGCACACCAGATCGTACAGCTTATCCGCCTCTCGCTCCCGAATCCCATCCCACGTCTCCCCATTCCTCAGCTCATAACTGTGATACTGCGCCCAAGTAAATAAGGTGTGCTTTCCCTTCGGCGCCAGAGTCGGATCGATCGCGGAAAACGTCATCGCCACCACGCTCGGATTCGCCGGAGCTTGATAACCCAGATAATCCCGATAGCTGCTCTCTAACATCGCTCGATTTCGGCACAGCAACTGCATTCCCGAATGATACTCCCGCGCCTGAAGCCCGCTTACCACCTCCCGCCCGTACACTGGCAACTCTTCCACCGCATGCCTCACCACCATCCCAAATCCATTTCCAATCCGTGCTTTCTCCATCCGACCCGCCAACTCCTTCGGCCCATCTTTCAGAAGATTGCAGAAAAAGGTTTTTAAGTGACATGCCGCCACCACTTTATCCGCTTGGAAAACCATCCCCCCCGCCTCGACCTCCCAGCCTCCCCCACTTTTTCTCACCTCCTCCACAGGCTTTCCTAGAAAGAGTTCTCCCCCGTGCCGTTCTAGGCACTTCACCAAAGCCGTCGCCAAAGACCCGCTTCCCCCTTTGGCTCGCTTCGCACCACACTTATGGATCATCGCATTCCACCCGAACATGTCCCCGCTCGCCACCTCCGCCGGCGCCGGTCCGCTCTGTGCAGAAAGCCAAAGCATCGCTGTTCGCAGGTGCTCGTTTTCAAAGGTCTCTTGAATCACCTCCCCATACGGCGCCATCAACTGCCGGGCCGTGTCCAAACTGGACCAGAGTCGACGCGACTTCGGCCGGAAGAGATTTCTCTTTAAAATTGTTCCAAACAGCCGGCCGGGTGAAGGCGGAGCCAAAAAAGTCTCGAAAACCCCCTCGTTCAACTCCGTCCAACGCTCCACATATTTGCGATACGCCTCCGCATCGCGCGGACTAAACTCTGCGATGCTCTGACACGTTTTTTCAACAGATCGATGAAACGAAATTCCGCGGCCCGTGCCCTCAACGGGATAATAAGCCCAAGGATCCATCTCGATGTACTCCAGCCCTTCTCTCGCCAAATTCAGCTCTGCAAGAACGGGAGTCAGATGAATCATGATGTGGACCGAAGAACCCACATCGAACCGAAAGCCCGGCACCAGATCCTCCCGGGTACACACCGCACCTCCGGGCAAGTCCCGACGCTCCACCACGGCCACCTTCAAGCCCGCCTTCGCCAGATAGCAGGCGCAGATCAGGCCATTGTGTCCCGCCCCCACCACGACAATGTCGTACGCCAGAAAGAATTACCTCGCAGCCACCAATTGCCGTTGGCCCAATTTCTTCACAAAGCGCCCGATTCTCTCCGCCGCAACCTCAATCCGATCCAAAGCGGTCGCATAGCTACAACGCACAAACCCTTCTCCACCCGGGCCGAACGCCTCTCCTGGCACCACCGCCACCTTCTCCTCATCCAACAGCTGCAAGGCAAACTCTCTCGATGTCAGCCCCGTACTACGAATATCCACAAAAAGATAAAAAGCCCCTGCTGGATTGGTCGGCTTTAACCCAGCCTCCTCCAGCTTCCTTCTGAGAAAGTCTCTCCTCATCTGGTAGCTCTCTCGGGCTTCCCGAGTCGTCACCTCCGCTCCACGGAGCGCCTCCGCAGCCGCCTCTTGGCTAAGCGTGGGAGCACACAAAATCGCGTACTGGTGAATCTTCATCATCGCCTCAATCAAGGGGGCCGGAGCGCATGCATACCCGATTCGAAACCCAGTCATCGCAAACGCTTTACTCAAACCGTGCAGAAGAATCGTCCGCTCCCTCATCCCCGGGCGCGTGACAATCGATTCATGCTTCGTCTCATACGTCAGCTCTGCATAGATCTCATCACTAATGACCAGCAGGTTGTTCTCCACGCACACCTTGGCCAAAGCATCCAACTCGCGACCACTTAACACTGCCCCTGTCGGATTCGTCGGAAAATTCAGCAGCAAAACTTTTGCCCCCTTCGCCGCCTCGGCCACGGCCTTCGGATCCAGCCGAAACCCATCTTCCGCTCTTGTCCGAATTGCCCGACCTTTCGCGTGGGCCAAAGTGATCGACGGCGCGTAAGAAACATAACACGGTTCATGATACAAAACTGTCTCGCCCGGATTTAAAACAGCCCGCAACGCCAAATCAATCGCCTCACTCACCCCCACCGTCACTAAGATTTCATTTTCCGGATTGTACCGCTCCCCAAAAATATTTTCCACGTACGTAGCCACCTCATTTCTCAATTTAAGACTGCCTGAGTTCGAGGTGTAGCCCGTCCGCCCGTGCTCTAAGGAGTAAATCGCCGCCTCCCGCACCGCCCAAGGCGCGGACACGTCCGGCTCCCCAATTCCAAGCGAGATCACATCCCCGCGCTTCTGCACAATCTCAAAGAAATCCCGAATCCCCGATCGTGGAATTCCTTTTACATGATCGGCGAGAAATTCTCCCCCGCTCTTCACGGTGAGATCGAGAGTCTCTCCGCCTTGTCATCCTGGAGAAACAGAACTCCCGCCTCCTTATACGTTTTCAGCTGAAAGTGAGTCGCTGTTGAAATCACCCCCTGAATGGTGGACAGCTTTTCCGCTACAAAACCTGCAACCCGTTTCAGATCCGATCCCTCGACCACAATCAGTAGATCATATCCCCCGCTCATCAGCTGGCAGGAAACCACCTCTGGATATCGCGCAACTCGGGCGGCAATCCGATCAAATCCCCCATCCCTCTCCGGCGTGATTTTTACCTCAATCACCGCGCGAACACCCCCATGCCCTGTTTTGTCCGAATCCAAAATAGCTTGGTAACCCAGAATCACTCGGTCCGATTCAAAACGACGCACTGCCTTTTCCACCTCAGCCTCCGATTTGCCCGTAAGTTTGGCCAGCTCAGCCGTGGGCAAACGCCCCCGCTCTTTCAAGATTTGTAGGAGAGGATCCATGGCAGACCTCAGTTTTTTGCCCTTACGAAGGGACTTAAGGGACGAGGAAAATCTTACCCGTGTACGGGCACTTCACTTCTGTTCCAGGTGCAAAACCCTTCACATCCACCAAGCCCGCATAAGGCGCATACGGGCTTCGCACCATTCCTGTCTTACCGGAAACTTTTTCCCCCTTAGGATAACTGGCTTTCGTAGGAGTGCTCTTCTCCGCGGTTTCAGGCGGAGTCCAAGGCTTCTTCTCCTCACTCCCAGCTGTTTGTGGTTTCGAAGCTGAGGAACTCTCCGCAGGAGTATCACTCGCTGCAGGTGTCGTCGTATCTCCATAGGTCGTCGTTACGTCTTCCGCATCGCCAGGAACGGTGCAACCCGTCCAAACAAAGGCGACACCAAGGCAACCCACCCATGCAATCCATCGAAAATTCATATTTTGTAAGCCTATCACAGTCACTTCTTTGGGGCAATCCTTCCCTCTTTCTTGCGGAAAGTCACCTTCAAGCGTCCTTCCGCCTTTTCTCCGGGCTTGAGATCCAAATGTTGGCCAAAAAGAACGCAGTTACCCTGACGAATCGGGCCCTCAGGCCCTCGCTCCACATCTAAAAGAGGATATCCCCAGGCCAAGGGAAGATTTTCTGAAGCCAAAGTAACTTCAAACCCATCCGTAGTCACAGCCACCACCCGTGTTACTCCCGACCCGTGCCACATCTCTTTGTCAGATTTCTTGGTTTCCCCGAATTGCCAAACTCCCCGACCCGACTGATCTGGCCCCAAATTCAAATTCAGCTCCGTCGCGAAGTTTGCCTCCAGAGGCAGTTTACCCGTATTCGTGATTCGATATGAAACTTCGATTAAGCCTCCCGCCGCATCGATCGCATAGGTTTTTTCCAGCAAGCACGGCATCCGTGTACCCACGCGATACAATCCCCCGTCCCGTTCCAGCGCCAGTGTCACCCGGCTGCCCGTTTGCCGCATCTGCTTAATCTCAAACGGCTGCAGAATAAAATCTCCCAGTTCAGGGTACGTTCCTGCCGACAACTGCTCGACGGAAGTTCCCTTTGCAAAAAAGTGATCCTGAAAAAGTCGCCTCTCGTACCAGTCCACAGGACCTACGCTTGCTCCGTTCACTCCTTCATCTCGTCGCGTCAACACATCCGCTAAATTTTTTCCCAGTTCAGGCAACCCGACCTCTAGACAAGCCCCACCCAAGTGTGGTGCAAACAGCAGGCTCAACGCAGGATGCCCCGCTACCACCTCCATCTGCCCATCCGCATTCACATCTTCCCGTACCAGATCCGTTTCAGCCTGACCTGCCCTCATCTCCGCCTCGGCCATCAGGAGCTCCCGCCACAGTGCCCCCCGCAAATGGGGCAAGTGAACGCCCCCTTGCGTACCATGCCACTGCGCTGTCGAACACTGCGCCCGCCACAACCGGTCCAGCACCGCACGAGCTCCAGGAAAAGAGCTCTTCCCTTTCAACCTGCGACCCAACATCAAATTTTTTCGATAAAGAAGGTTTAACTCCTCATAACGCACGCGAAAGGAAGACCACGACCCCCCTCGAAAAAACGGGAGCCACTTCCCAGCGTCAAACCTCTGCGCTAATTGCCCTCGCTCACGGAAATACTCCTTCCTGGCTACTCCGGGCAAAGACCAACCCCCCAACTCCGCAGGCGTCCCTGGGGGCAGAGAAACTCGCCCCCGAGGACTCTGCCTCTCCAACTGGCGTTGCCCCGTCAACGTGTTCACCCAGCTAGCCGACTCCTGCAATCTGGCAAAAAGAGTATCCAAATACCCAGCTACCCCGCCCGTTACCTGATTCCAATTCTCCAGATTCGCCGCCAAGGTCAGGGTGATGTCCTCCCCCCGATTTGCCATCCTTCGCAAATAACCAAACACCTCATCCAACGGCGCGTGTGGAATCAGCCGCGCTAAATCAGGACACGTCGGGAAGACCGACAACAGATTTCCAGCCTGATCGGTCACATAGTGGCCATTCATTTTTGCCGGAATGATTCCCGCTTGCTGGAAAAAAGACCCTTCCACAAACGAATACTTCAATCCCCCTCGGCTAAACGCACCGCACAAGGACGGCCCCCAAACCCCCTCCGCCAACCAGGCCCCCACAGGCTGCGCCCCCAACTTCTCCTTCAACCAACTATTCATTTTTGCGATCTGCCCGTCCCGATCCTCTTCAGGCCACTCCACCAAGACAGGCTCATAAAATCCTCCCGACATCATCTCGACTCTTCCCGTGGCTACCAACTCCTTCACCTTCTTGACCAAATCCGCATGCCGCTCCCCCCATGCTTCCAAAAGAGGCCCACTCACATGCAGATTCACCGCTATCCCAGGATACTTCTCTAAAACTGCAATAACAGGCCGGTACACATCTGCGGTGATCCGATCCACTACCTCAGGTAGATTTCCCACCGGTTGGTGCATGTGCAGACCGAGTACCAAGTTCACGTTCTTCATCAGGAGTGTTAAATATACCAGTTCTTCATGTCCAACGCACGCACTGGCCCGCTGAACTCAATCAACCCCCGTTCAGGATACCGCTCCAACTCCGCCCCCCCGCGCAGGACCCGAACCAAAAAACTCACCTCTCCCCCCTCCCTTCTCCATCCAAGCGAGGAAAAGGGGAGCTGAACCTGCAATCCTTTTCCCTCCGCCACCTCTGCCACACAATCCGCCTGCTCATAAACCACCCCGTCCTTTGATTTTTCCAAATTCACCCGCCACCCTTCTCCCTGCCAGATGATTCGCAACCGAACAGGTGCCGGCAGGTGAAAATCCACAATCACCTCATCCCCAACCAGCTCCTTCGAATCTAATCGGAAATAAAAGTTCTTCTCCCCATACCCGTAGTAAATATTTTTCACACGCCGGTCCCCCTGGGCCATAGCACCCTGATCCCTCCACGCTTCGTATCTCCCCGCACCCGCCCAATCCAGAAAACTCGGTGTTCCACTGAATTTGGGTTCAATCGCTCGTGTCGGCAGGACTCCCAAGCGAACCTCTGAACTACAGATCGGCACACTCAAGCCCGCAGGAGGCGTTACCCCCAAACGCCGATACACATTCTGCAATCTCCCTCGAAATAATCCGTCGAAGATCAAATCACTGTCGGTCTGAAAATCCGGACCATACCACCAAAACCAGTCGCTTCCCTCCGCCGCATACAGATCCTCCCACGCCGCCGCCTTCACTTCCGAAGTTAATTTTCCCTTTCCTTCCTCCCGCAACAGAAAATCCCGCGTCCGCTTGATCCAACTCCATCCCTGATTCTCCTCTGGGTCCCCGATCCAGATATCGAAGTTCCCTCCAATCCACGAGCCCGAGTGCAGACGCCCCGCCGGCTTTCCCTCATGCCTGTCTAAATACCCTCCCAACGTTGTTGAGCTCACTCCCTTCGTTTTTTCAAGACGATGATAAAACTCATCCAAAAAAGCTTCCCCACTGTCGGGAAACGCTTCCCATGCGTTTTCTCCGTCTAAGGCCAACAGCACAACTCCATTCTGCGGCATCACCTGAGCGATATGTTGCAAATGGACCCGTAAATGCTCCGCCGCCATTTTCGGTTCGGTTCTTGCCGCCGTAAATCCGATGTAATCCGAGAGTGGCCGTTCGCGGAAAAGTGCCTTCAGACTCGCTCCTCCCTCCTCCACCCTCCACGCCTGAAACAGTTCAGAATGATTTCCGTGCCACCCCTGCGCTTCCAATCCCCGGAATAAAACCATTTCATCCGTGCAGAAATACTCGAAGCCCGCGCGGGCGATGAGCGGAATCAACTCCGGACAGACCGACCCCTCCGAAGGCCACAACCCCCGTGCCTTCCTTCCAAATACCCGTTGATGCGCCGCCTGGGCTTTCTCCAATTGCGCCAATGCATCCTCCGGTGCCTGCAGCCGCTCCGGCAACCGCACTCCCGGCATCGCCCGCTTCGCAATATCCGTATCTACCAACAGCGGCAGGATGGGATGGTAAAACGGCGTCGTTGTCAGCTCCACCTGCCCCGAGTCTGCCAGCGCCCGATACTCTCCCAAAATTCCCCGCAACATCTCCTGATGAATCTCCAACACCCGTTGCTTCTCCTCTTCCGTGAAATCACCCCCCTTCTGAATCAGCTCCCCCAGTTCCGGATACTTTTTCCTCACCGCAAATCCGCACCAGCTCAGGTTGAACCAGACCTGCAAATCCCTCAGATCTTTCTCCCGAAACCTCCGCATATTCTGATCCGATTGACCCGCCCCCGCCCTCCTCCCCCGCAAATCGAGTAGCTGCCGATATCTTGGATAAGGTTCCACACAAGTCCCCCAGTTGATTTTGAAAAAATGTTCCAATAGCTGGTGTCTATCCTCCGTCGTTAAGCTCGCCGCATCTTTCCGCGCCAACTCCGCCCACCGATCTTTCACTCTCCCCTCCGCCAACTGCTCAATCTGTTGAACGAGAACAGGCGTCAGATTGAAGTTCAACTTTACCCCTGGATGCCTCCTCGCCATCTCCGCCATGTCCGCATACCCACGCACGGTGTGTAAGCGGACCCAAGACATAGCCACCTCTCCGGTGACAACATCCACATAGGAGGGTTGATGGAGATGCCAGAGCAGGGCGACGTCAGCCACGCGTCACCGCCTCCCGCAAGATCCCCGCAGCCTCCTCAGGCAGAGTGGGGTTGATGTAAAACCCGGTCCCAAACTCAAATCCTGCCACTCCCGTCAAACGGGGAAGAATTTCGACATGCCAGCGGAAGTCTAAATCGATCGTCGTCCACGCATCCGGCTGACGGCTCCGCCGAAACGGTGCATTATGCAAAATCAGATTGTACGAAGGCTGATTCAACGCGCTGTGATACGCCAGCAACACCCGTTGCACCGCCTCCGCCAATAGGACGAGTACGTCGTCGCTTGAGTTTTGAAAGTCGGCTGCTTGCTTTCTGGGCATGATGCACGTTTCAAATGGAAACCGGCTCGCAAAAGGACAAAACACGGTGAACCCGTCATTTTCAAAAACCACCCGATCCCCAATCTTTCGCTCCGCCTGAAGAATATCCCCAAACAGGCTTCGATCCTTCTCCAGATAGTAGGCCCGAGCCGCCGCCAGCTTTTCCTTTAGAACGATCGGCGTCACCGGCATCGCAATCAGCTGAGAGTGAGGATGGGGCATCGTCGCACCCGCCAAGGCCCCGTGGTTTTTAAAAACCAGCACGTAGTGCAGCCTAGCATCCCGCGAGAGATCCAGAATCCGGGCCCGACACGCATCGAACACCCGAGTAATCCCCGCCAGATTCTGCTTCTCCAAAACTAGTTGGGGATGGGGAGTCTCCACGATCACCTCGTGTGCACCGATCCCATTCATCCGGTCGTAAAATCCCACCGCCTCCTTCTCCAGCTCTCCCTCAACCCGCAATGCGGGAAACCGATTCGAAACCACTCGCAGCTGCCAGCCCGGACCATTTGCCACCCCGGCGGGACGAATCGCGTACAGCTCCGCAGGCGTATACTTCTCATGGCCCTCTAAAAACGGATCCTCCTCAGGCCTTGTCGGCAGCAGCTCCTCGCACTTGTACCGCTCAGGCCGAATCTGCCGCTCAGGACTGAAAACCACCCACCGCCCCACCACCGGATCTTTTCTTAATTCAGGCATCTAAAATCTCCCAGGTTTGCTCGCTAAGGATTGGTAGACTTTCTCATAGGCCGGCACAGCCGACCCCCAGCCCCAATCCTTAGACATGCCGTTTCGACGAATCTCATTCATCATTGCGGGTTCATCCCAAATCGCCAAGGCTCGATCCACACCTGCCGCCACACCCTCCGCCGTCGGTAAAACCCTAAACCCTGTCCCCTTTTCCGTTTTTTTATCCCACTCCTGCACCGTGTCCCTCAACCCTCCCACATCTGCCACCACAGGAATACAACCATACCGCATCGCATACATCTGGGTCAGGCCACACGGCTCACTCCGCGAAGGCATCAGGAAAAAATCTGCTCCGGCAAAGATCCGCCGCGCCAACCCCTCATCATACCCCAACCGGACCGCAACCTGTTTTGGATACAACTGTGCCAATCTCCTTCCTTCCTCCTCCAACGCCGGATCTCCCGCCCCCAAAACCACAAGCCGCCCCCCCCTCCTCACCAAACTTTCCACCTGCCCCCACGCCAGATCCACCCCCTTGTCTTTCGTGATCCGCGTGACCATCCCAAATATCGGTTTTCCATTCGCAGGTTCCAATCCCATCTCCTTCTCCAAAGCCGCCCGACACTCCACCCGCCCCGCCATCGATCCCAACTTGAAATTATTTTTTAACGCCCCGTCCTTTGCAGGATTCCACTCCACCATGTCGATCCCGTTCAAAATTCCCGTCAACCTCTTGGCCCGGGCCCGTAAGACCTCATGCAGCCCATGCCCCCGTTCCTTATCCTGAATCTCCTGACCGTAACTCGGACTCACAGTCGTCACCGCATCCGCCATCGCAATGGCCCCTTTTAGAAAATTCATCTTCCCATAAAACTCCAACCCCTCTGGCCGAAACACACCCTCGGGAAGTCCCAACTTTTCAAAATCCGTATGAGAAAATTCACCCTGGTATCCCAAATTGTGAACCGTGCACACCGTTCGAATCGGCAACCCCAACGCCTTCACATAGGCCGGAACCAACCCCACATGCCAGTCGTTAACCTGAATCACATCCGGTGTCGGTTCCACATACCTCGCCAACTCCACTGCCCCGCGAGCTAAGAACTGAAACCGCACTAAACTATCCGGATAATCCACCCCACCCTCCCCATACACACCCTCCCGATCAAAATACTCATCCCTCTCCAACCCAAACAACGCCACTCCTCCCCTCTCTCCCTCCCAAACCCTTGCCCCTTTCACCCCCTCCACCCCCGGAACCTCGATCTCTCTTTCCGTCCGCCGAAACTCCCCCGATCTCCTTAAGCCCCGATGCAACGGCACCACCAAACTCACCCCATGACCCGCCTTCGCCAGCGCCTGAGGCAATGCCGCCATCACATCCGCCAACCCCCCCACCTTCGCGTGGGGTGCCAGCTCCGTTGCTACGAATAGTATATTCATCAAATCTGGGTATCATTATGACCTGAAACCCATGCCTACTGCCAGCCAGTTGCCCGATCGCATCCTCCACCTCCTCCAAGGCAAAAAGGCTACTCCCCTAGACCCCCCTACTCTCTCTAAACGTCTCCGCGTCCCCCTGCCAGCCGTTACCCGCACCCTCCACTCTCTCGAAAAAGAGGGCCGTATCGCCCGCGTCCGACATACCCACTACATCGCCGCCCGCGATGCCGACCTCGTCACAGGCACCATTCAATTCCACGCGAAAGGCTTCGCCTTCGTCATTCCTCCCGACGGATCCCCCGACCTTCACATCGCAGCCGAAGACACCGGCACGGCCCTTCACGGTGACCTCGTCGTAGCCCGCATCGATCGCGGGGCCGGACCCGCCCCCCGTGGCCGTCGCCCTTCTCAACCGGAACGCTCCCGCGGCCGTGTCCACCGCATCCTCGAACGCCGCGCCGCCATGATCGTCGGCACTCTCCAAAAAACCGCCCGCTTCTTCATCGTCATCCCTGACGACCCCCGCCTTCTCCACAACCTCTACATCCCCGCCCCCGGTACGGAAGGCTCCCCGATAGCCGAACCCGGCGACAAGGTCGTTGCAAAACTGATCGACTGGAAAGATCGCGGAACCAACCCCGAAGGCCTCCTCGTCGAACGGCTCGGCAGAGCCACCGATCCAGGCATCGATATCCTTTCCATTATCCGGAAATTCAATCTCCCCGCCGCTTTCCCTCCCGAAGCTCTCGCCGAGGCCGAATCCTTTCCCCCCGTCGAACTTCCCGATCGCCCTGTCGGACGGGAAGATCTTCGTGGCGACTTCATCATCACCATCGACCCCGACACCGCCCGCGATTTCGACGACGCCATCTCCCTCCGCGAACTCCCCAACGGCCACGTGGAGGTCGGTGTCCACATCGCCGACGTCTCCCACTACGTCAAACCTGGATCCGAACTGGATCACGAAGCCCGCAAACGCGCGAACAGCGTCTATCTCGTCAACGGCGTCATCCCCATGCTCCCGCCCCGCCTTTCGGACGGCCTCTGCTCCCTCCGCCCCAATGAACAACGTCTCACCTACTCCGCCTTCATTCGCTTGAACGCCGAAGGCAAACCTGGTGCCACCCGCTTCACCCGCTCTGTCATCTACTCCCGCCACCGCCTCACCTATGCGGAAGCCCTTCTCCGACTCCGCCGACCCGCCCAAGACGATCTCGATCGCTTTCTCCAACGTGCCTGGCACTTCGCCTCAGCTCTACGTCGCCACCGCTTTGCCCAAGGCTCTCTAGACCTAGATTTCCCCGAACTTCGTATCCTCCTCGATCCCCAGGGAAAACCCAACCGGATCGAAAAAGAGTCTTCCGACGAATCCCACCAACTGATCGAGGAGTTCATGCTCCTCGCCAACGAATCGGTCGCCCGCCACCTCAACCACGAAAAACGCCCTGCCCTTTATCGAATTCACGAAACACCCGACGAATCCCGCTTGGCCGAATATCGGGAACTTCTCATCGCCCACGGAATCAAAGCGGGCGACCTGACCCAGCGGGGCGAAATTCAGAAAATCCTAAAACTTCTTCCTGGTCGTCCAGATGGCTACGCCCTCAAGATCGGTCTTCTTCGCTCCCTCAAACGGGCCGTCTACTCCCCCAAAAGTCTCGGCCACTTCGGTTTGGCAAAGTCACACTACACCCACTTCACCTCCCCCATCCGCCGGTACGCCGATCTCCTCGTCCACCGCGCTCTGGCCCACTCGAAAGGCGCTCCCCGCATTGAGGGAGCTGCGCTCGACACCCTCGCCCAACATCTTTCCCGCACAGAACGCACTGCAGCCGAGGCGGAACAGGAATCAAAAAAACTCAAACTCTTGGAGTACTTTGAAATGCAGTCTGGGCCCAACCCCAGCCAAACTTTTGAAGCGATCGTCACCGAAGTCACCAACTTCGGAATGTTTGTCGAACTGCCCGACTTCCTCCTTTCGGGCCTGATCCATGTCTCATCGATTCAGAACGACTTCTTCTCCTTCAACCCCGCCCAGCGCTCCCTTCGGGGTCGCCGCTCAGGAAAAATCTACAAAGCCGGCACCCGCCTGCGCGTCGCCGTCCTAAAGATCGACCTCCAAAAACGGCAGGTTGATTTCCGGCCCGCCTAACATTTCTCTTTTGGCCTTTGTAGGGCGGGCATCTTGCCCGCCGGGTCTCAGCCTTCAGGCTTTTCGTTCCTGGCGCCCACGAATGGGCACCCTACATTTGCATCCCATGTAGGGCGAGCATCTTGCTCGCCATAATCACTCCACTACTCAGAGCTCGCCTTTTGATATGCCTCGACCTTCTTTTTGCCCCTTTTAAGAGTCCAAAATAGGGGTAAATCATAAAATTCTTTTTACTCTATTTGGTGTATTAAATTCATCATTTTTGTTGCCGTCCACAATATATAGATTAAGAAATATCAATCGTCGGAAGTCATAACCAATTACCCAGAGAAAGAAATAAATAATTATGATCCAAAATAATGAATTACAAACCGAAACGGCTGAGGAAGGAACGAGGAAATGGATCTGGCTCACAGCTGTGAGCACTGGTGCCCTATTTTGGGCCAGCCTATTTGGGCTGATTCTTTTCTGCCTTCGAGCCTAGTTGGTTTACTGTCCTAAAGATTGATCCGCTTAACTGGCCTGCTTAATTGCCGTGGCCTGAAACGAGACGATCTTTGGCCCTTGCGGGGTCTGCGCAACAACGAAAGAAAATCGATTCACCCCCTCCATCAACTTTCCCTTGATGGAAACTTTGAGGGCGAATTTTCCTGTCACGATCGCACACTCGCCGACCAATCGTGTCACCACCTCCTCCAGTTGGATCGGTTCATATTTCCGCATTCCGCTTCGCAACGCCCCGAGAAACTCCTCCCTGTTCTCCATCAAACCAGTCCCGTGGATATGCTGATATGAATCGTCCAAAATCTTAGCGAGCTCATCTGCTTGTCCTTGGCCGACACAACTCGCCCACTGCTGGACACGCCCCTCTGCAGTGGCAGCGGAAAGGGACTCCGCCTTTACACTCCCCAAAAAGCAAAACAGTAAAATGAGCCCTAAACCTGCCAGAAACCGGATTTTCATAGGCTTATATTTCCGCAAACTACCCTCGCGTAACAAGACTGCTTTTTTCTTAAGCCTTTCTGTCCTCCCTCGAGCCGGCAGGATTGGAACTTCGCTTTGGTGGAATGCGCTAGGTGTAAAGTGGAACGACCCAAACCGCTTATGGTTTATCCAGCCTTCACTTGCACCATTATACCTGCCGTAAGGCTCATCGGGCCGCCGGGATATTGGCCCCCGCACCCCCACCCCTGGCCCAATCCTTCTTCGGATGAGACTGGCGCCCCTCAATTTTCCTTCGGAAAATTATCGGGCCGCCGGGATTTGAACCCGGGACCTCTTCCACCCCAAGGAAGCGCGCTACCAGACTGCGCTACGGCCCGTTTGAACTTAAAATCATAGCCGCTTTTCCGGCGGCCCGAAAGCTTGAACTGGCGCCCGGATTTGAATTCCCCCGCGTAAGCGGACATCTATCCCGTCGCGGAGCGACAGTTGAGAATGGGCGGGGGTAGGTCTGAGGGGGCCAATTCCCGTGCGAAGCACAAATCCATTCCATCGTGGAACGAGAAACAAGAATGGGCGGGGGCAGGTCTGAGGGGGCCAACCCGGGACCTCTTCCACCCCAAGGAAGCGCGCTACCAGACTGCGCTACGGCCCGTATAAGCCGAAAGTCATATCCCCAATCCCCATGGCCAGAAAGCCATAAAAATCCCTTCCCCTTCTCCTCCCAGTCCATATAGCTATTCCCCATGAAATTCATCCCCCTCCTCTGCCTCATCCCCCTCCTTACCCTCCCCCTCCAAGCCCAGGAAACAGCCGAAAAAGCCCGGGAGATGACCACCAACCTCGAAAAAATCGAAGCCCTCATTGATAAGACGGCCAAGGAACTCAAGGAAGCGGTCGAGCAACTCAACCGTATCGCCACCGAAGCAGACAAGCCACGCGATGCCTTCGAGGACTTCACCGACCAGCTCAAAGACTACAAGGACGTTCAAGCCACTCTCGCGGATCGAATCGATCACTTCCGCTCCGTCGCCGACACACGCTTCGCCGACTGGGAAAAAGATTTGGCCAAAATGCAGGGTGACCTCAAGAGCATCAGCCAAGCCCGCATGGACAAAGCCAAGAAAAAGTACACCGATCTGGACAAAAAAGTCCGTACGATCGGCGCCAAGCTGACGAAAGCCGTCGACAAACTGCAGGAGGTTCAAACCTACTTCACCACCGAACTCAACGCCGCCTCGATTCAAGCCGCTGACAAGGTGACTGCCGCCGCCAAAAAATCGGCCGATGAAGTCACTCAAGCGCTTGAGGATATGAAGGCCGACTACAAACAGCTCAGAAACGACACTTCGGAAAATACTTCCAAGTCAAAAGAGTAATTTCCCCCGGTAGGGCCCGTTACCCTTAACGGGCCGTGCTCATTGCTTCAAGATAGCCCGTTTACCCCCCTCTAACCTGCGCCGTACATCAATACGTTACCGCGCTGCCCACACCCGCATTGATTCCGGTTGCCTGAGGGTTCTCCACCTGTAACCGCAAGAACCCAGCCCCTCCCGAGGAGCTGATCCGCAAAGTGACTCTCTCTCCTCCATTGCCCAGCGGAATCACCGTTGTACCGGAGACCGAGGCATCCCCCCATACTCCATTGAGGGACGAAACCTGCTCCACCCGATAGGTTATCCCATTAACGAAATATTGCGCTCCACTGGTCACGCCACCCGTGGGCCGTTCATAGCTGTAAATCATCTCTACCCCAGAGGACACCGAGAACGTGCTGATTCCCATACTGATCCCACCTCTGTAACTGACGCTCTCGACCCCGTCCAAACTTGGTCTGGCCAAATCAACTGCTTTAGCCAAGTCCGCCGTCGTTACCACAGCCCGAACGGTTGCTCGCAAAACCTCTCCCCCGTCTTTGGCCACTCTTTCAGTCTCGGCCAAATAGCCCGACTGATTGAAAGCGATCTGGTATCCAGTTCCCAACACGATTCCATTCTGGGCCCAGATCAAGTCAAATGTCTGCGTGCTGCCATAAACCGGACCCGTATAGGTTCCCACAAACATCAGATTTAAAATTCCATTCAAAGTCACCGCACCATTTCCGACAAAGATCTGGTCGTACAGAGTCTCTGTTGTCCCAGCCAAATCCATTGTCAGATTATTCAGCGTCAGACTTCCTGCATCGTTATAATAATCCCCCACCACCAGTTCGGGATCCGGACCGTTCCCCGATTGGCCCACATCATTTCTCCCTCCAAAGATCACCCCCTGCACCCCGACCGCCAAAGTGCTGTACCCTCCCCCCGCCACATTGAAAACATTCGTGGCAATTGGCGACGGCGTCGGAACATAAAGTGAAGGGGAACTGCTGGGACTGGCATAGCCCAAGAGCAACTCTCCATAGGCGTTATACCCCCAACTTCGCAGCTGCCCTGCTTGATCGATAGCAAAAGAGCTGTCTGTTCCCGCCGCCAATAATTGGATGTCGTTCAAACCAGCAATCAGCGTTGGCACGAGCACCACGCTGGAGGTCGCACTTTGTCCCGTTTGCCCACAATTGTTTCGACCAAAACCGCGCACCTTTCCACTCGTTTCCAAAATGAGGGAATGACTAAAGCCTGTCGCGACCGCCCGCGCCGCCACCCCCACGAGCTTGCTCGGAATGCGCTCCGCAGCGGTGCGGGTGCCTTTCCCGAGCTGGCCATAACTGTTTCTTCCCCACACCCACACTCCGCCATTTTCATCCACCGCCAGATTGTGATCTGCCCCCGCAGCCACGGAAACAATCTTGGTGCTTAGGCCTGGGAAATTCACTTCGACCAAGGTGCCCGAGCTCGCCGTCGTGGCAGGTTGAGCCAGCTGGCCATAGAAATTGTCTCCACAGGCAAAAACTTTTCCAGATGCGGTAACAATCAGACTGTGGTTTCCTCCGGCCGCTACAGCCACGGGAGTACTCGAGGGAATCGCCACGGAAGTGAAGCTAGTCTTGTTCGCCCCATTCACCGCCCCTTGGCCAAGCTGTCCAAAACGATCCGATCCTGCTGCATACACCTGCCCGCCCGCCAGAATCAGACTATGCGTTCCGCCTGCTGACAAGGCGTCCACCGTGACTCCAACGGGAATCCCCTGCACGGTCTTGGCCCAATTGACGGGTGAGCTCATATCGCCCACGCCGAGCCGCCCATCGGTGTTCATCCCCCAAGCCGTCACGGTGGTGGCGCCCGCCCCAAGATAAAGCGTGTGCGAGAAACCTGATGAGACCAGAGCTTGATTCACTGTGACACCCACCGAAGCCGTTGCCGTATTATAGTTGGCTGTGTCCGACGGCGTGAATGTCACATCTTGAATGACCGTCCCAGCATTCGGAGCTGTCGAGGGCGTGGTAAAGGCAAACGTGCCCGGCACACTGGCACTTCCCCCGCTTAATGTTGAGAATGCCAAAGTCTGGCCGTAGACGATCGGTGTCGCCGTCGGAGCTACAGTAATTGTCGGAGTGGCTTTGTTCACCGTCAGTGTAGCCACTGTGCTGTTCGTCGAACCATAGATGTTGGCAACCACGACAGAATAAGAGCCGCTTTGCTCCACCGTCAGCGGAGCCAAGTTGAGTGTTTGATTCGTTTGTCCGGAAATAATGTTCGTACTCTTTTTCCACTGGTAAGTCAGTTCACCTGGTGCCCCAGCGGGATTTGTTGCCGTGACCGAGAAGGCCGCACTCCCACCCGCCGTGTTCGTAATCGAGGCAGGTTGTATAGAGATGACGGGCTTCGGCAGAGAGGAGTTTTGCTTGGGATTCGTTCCAGCCGTTACTTCCACACCGTCAGGGGCGCCATCGCCATCGGTGTCCGTCAGCAACGGATTCGTGCCGTAGGTGTTCACCTCTTGTCCGTCCGACAACCCGTCGTTGTCGGAGTCGGGATTCGACGGATTCGTCCCGGTGTTGTTTGCGGAGACGTACGTTCCAGTGTTAGTTTCGACGGAGTCGGTCAGACCGTCGGCATCTTGGTCGATTTCAAAGGATGCGCCGTCCAAAAGGTTCCCCGAGCCACCGTCTGGGGTGATAGAGGAGTAAGAGAACCGGTAGGTCTTGCCTGCCTGCACCGTACCAGCCGGAGTCCCCCGATAGCGGACCCAAGCTCCGTTGCCGGTGCTGACTTGCCGGTTGAAGAAGTTGGCCTCCACCGCGCTGCCCGGTCCCCCCACCAACCGGTCAATCCGGAACTCGATCGTTTCCGTGCCGCTCCGTCCCCGGTGGAGGAAGGAATAGCTAACCGTTGTCCCCACAGTCATGATCACATCCTGATACAAAGTTCCACTGGCAATGTAGTTCAGCTCCGCCAAAACATTGCCGTCGCCACCACTTGAACCACCGCTGCCGCCTGGTGTGAATCCCGCACCCCAAAGCTCAATGGTGAAATTGTTGTTCGCCGTGGTCTTCCATCCAGGAACATCGTTCTGAGGAACCGCCAGAAACCCGCCCGGCGCAGGCTTCGCCGTGCCGCCTTCGAAACTGCCATTGATCAGCCGGTTGTACACGTTCGCCACCGTCGGGCTGTTGCCGAGCCCTACTTCAATTCGATTACTGCCTCCGTCGTTGTCCGCATCCTCATCCCCGTCCGGAGTGCCGTCACCATCTGAATCCGCCACCAGCGGATTGGTGCCGATGGCGAATTCTACCCCGTCTTTGAGTCCATCGTTGTCAACATCGGCGACGAGCGGATCTGTCGTTCCACTGATCTCCGTGCCGTCGCTTAGCCCGTCGTCGTCCGTGTCGGCATCATCGGGTTTAGTGCTAAGGGGCAGGCCTAGCTCATAGTTGTCCAGAATCCCGTCTCCGTCCGTGTCCGTTGCCCCAGGCGGAATCTGGCCCGGCGCGCCCACTTGGGCCGTCGCAGCGGCAAGGAAAATCCGGCTACTACCCGAAGCTCCACGATCTGTGACCGTGAAGCTAACGAGATTCTTTCCCCCGTGGCCTGCGGCGGAAAAGTCGATCCACTGCCGATCCAGATGATAGTTCCCTGAGACAAAAACGTTCTGCGTCGTTGTTCCGTTGATGCTGTTGGCGAAGCTGGAAGGAATGTTGTAGTCCCTCAAGTCCACATTATTGATGAGCCCCTTGGAGTACGAGGACCCGTCGCTGAAGTTAAAGGTATAGGTCACGTAGGAACCGGCAACCCCCCACCAAAGTCCCGCTAAGGTGTAAAAGCCGTAGACATTGTTCACCGCAATCGGGAAGGTTTCCGAAACCACCCCCGTCCCGTTCCCGCCAGGTGCCCGGGCCGCATGCCAGACCTGATTGGACTGATCGGTAATGAAGAACGGAACCCCACCGTAATACGCCGGGGTTCCGTACCGGAATCCAACCGGAGCCCCGCCCCCTCCGTTGGATTCCGCGATGGAGAAATTACCCTTGCCCAGGGCCAGCATGTCGATGGTCTGGAATCGAAGAATATTTTTGACCAGTGGATTGGTCCCAGCTGCACTCTCCGCTCCGTTGCTCACCCCGTCCCCATCCTCGTCCCCGCTCGGATCCAGCACCACATTCACCGTCCGTGTCATCTGCACGGCCAGATTACCCGCCGCATCGGTCGCGTTATAATTCAACGTGTAATTTCCCACGGTCGCTGAATTCACCGTCCCGCTCCCCATGATCGTTTTAGTTGCGTCCACATTGTCCGTCACCGTTGCACCGGGATCAGAAAAGGTCGCTCCCTTATAGATCTCAAGCGGATTCGCCCCGATCAGAGTGATGACAGGGACCGAAGCATCCAAGACATGGATCGTGCCTGTTGCAGTCTCGGCCGAGAAAGCTCCACTTTCATCAAAATCAATGACGTCGACGTAGCTGGTGCTGATCCCGTCTAAAAGATAATTTCCCGATGTGCTGACCGGATTCCCTCCATTCAATGCCAAGACCTGAAGAGGATCCAGCCGTGTCCACAACGCCATGGTGGAGGGAACATAACTGTTCGAAGCCCCCCCACTGCCACCCATCACCAACCCCTGTCCCTGCGCAGCCCCAGTCCCATGATCGAGATAAACTGCCTTGAAGGTCTGGCTATCAGGCACCTGGTTATAGTCCAACTGGGCATTGTAACCGTCGTTCATCACCAATCCGTAGACACTTCCATATCCCGCACCGAAAGTTTTGTTTCGAAGGTACATCTGCGACGGCATTCCCGGCGACCCGACCAATGTCCGCACATTCACCAGCGATTGATCTGGATTGGAGCTGCCAACCGCAAAGGAGCTGTTGAGCGGATTGGCGCCATTGTTATAGATGAGCGGACTGGTTGCAGAACCGTCAAAACTCATTCCAGCCGCGTTGGGCAACGCAAACGCAATGCCGTGCGCGTAGGAACCAATGCCCCCGCTCGGGAACGATCCGCCCGACGCCGTCCAGGTCATCGCCAACTCCATGCTGTTTTTCAGAATATCCAGAGAGCCGGGCAAAACGGCAGAGCCGGTGCGTGCCGAGGAAGAAAAACTCCCCGAAGGTGCCGTCAAGAATCCGCCCAAACTTGCATTCGCTCCGTAGGCCACCAAGACCCAGGCTCCTCCGCCCACCGCCGTTAGGTCGGCCAAGGCACCATCCTCCCCGCTGGTCTGATCCCAGGCCTGATACCGGATCTCCGCATTACCAATGAAGTTTGCATTCGGAACAAATCGAACCCGATGCTGAGCATCGCTTTTGAGCAAACGCGCTGAATTTAGACTAACGCCGTTCAGCGAATTCCAAATATTTCCACCATCCACTGTGTACTCCCAATCTCCATGACTCGTATCAACCCCTGTGATCGCGATACCCTTCAGCGAATCGGAATCGGCGTCCGAGGAACCCTCCGTTAAAACCGTTACTGCCGTTCCTGAATTGCTGGCGGATGCCACGCCCTGAGAAATCGAATCTAGGTTGGCTCCCCCAGCCACAGTCACCGTAAAAGCACTCACCTCTGTATGGTCGTAATCAAAGTTATTCTTGGAATCGACAATCAGGTAGAGCATCTCCCCAGTCTGCATTTCCAGCAAGGCATCGGAGGCAAGGGCAACAGAGCCGCCGGCTTGCAGTGAACCCGATCGGATCGAAAGATACCGGGAGGATCCCGCCAATCCCCGTTGAAGTTTATAATCGATGCCGTTTGCTGAGCCGTATGGCAGGCGAAGGCTCACATTGAAGTTTGCCGCCACGGTCTGGCCAGAGGTGTTTTTCCATCCGATGGCCACAGCCCGATTTGCCTCCTCCAGATTCGAGGGGTGAATCACGAGGGTATTGGCAGAGGTAGGCCCCGAGGCGGAGTTGACCCGCTGAACAAAAGGATAATTACTTAAGTAACCAGAGTTCCCGTCCCACTGGGATTGATTTTGAATGATCTCGTTTCCGGTGGTTTTCCAATTCCCCAACAAGGCCAGTGCAGACACATTTCCTCCCAGATACTGCCAACGGCTGTTTGCCGATTGCTGGGTGGGCCCCGCAACAAATTCCGCCAAGGCGTCATAGGTCGTTGACTGCCCCGTAATCACTGGGGCACGGTTCACTTGGCCGAAGGGCGTTACGGTAAGTCCAGCCACTGTTACGCTCCCCCACGCCGCACTCGCCGTCGCAGGATAATAGCCCACCGCCCCACTGGCGATTCCACTAAAGGCATTCACTCCGAGTGTTGGCGGCGTATTCCCCAGAAAATAAACCGACGCAAGCTTGGAGCAGTTCAAGAATGCGTTGTATTGAATCTCATCCACACCGCCGGGAATGGTGATGCTGGTCAGGTTGCTGCAAGCCCAGAATGTGCCGGATATAATTTTCTTCAATTCACTAGGGAGCGTGATGCTGGCCAGGCTGGTGCACCATGCAAATGCGTTTGGCCCGATACTAATCACGCCGTCCGGGATGGTGATGCCTTGAAGACTGCTACAACCGTCGAAAACGTAACCCCCGATACTGGTTAGGCTGTTAGGAAGGGTGATGGCCGTCATACTGCTGCAACCAGCAAACGCTGCGTCCAAAATCGTTGTCACCCCATTTGGAATAACGACTGAAGTCACACTCGTCTTACTTTGAAACGCATTTTGCCCAATTGTGGTCACCGCCACCCCTCCGATGGTGGTGGGAATCTCGACCACACCTCCTGTCCCTGTGTATCCCGTGATGGTCAGGCCAGTCCCATTGTTCGTGTAGGTAAAAGGAGATAGAGACGGAGTGGTGAAGCTGTATTCATTGGCCCCATAGCCCGTGCCGACAGAGTTCGCGGCAAAAGCCCGGTAGTAGTAGCTCGTTCCCGGCGTAAGGCCTGTAATTGTATTGCTGAACGACCCGAGACCAAAGCTCGTTCCTGGAACCGAATATTTTACCCCGTTCGTGGCCGTTGAATTCGTGTTCAGATAAAATCCCGCGTTCGTCACCGTCGTCCCGCCTAAATTCGTGATTCCTCCCATCAGCTTTACGCTGCTCTGGGTTAATCCGCTGATCGAATTTGTCGGCCCCGTTTCCACTCCGGGGACCGAGTAAGAAGGGTCGGTTACCACAATCTGGTTGGTGATTGTACCAATGGCATACGTAACAAGATCAGTTGGCACAAATGTTCCGACCACCTCATTCGTGCCGTTGGAGAGGCTGGTTCCCGCTGCCGGGAGATAAGACCAACTGCCGGACACCGGCCCACCCGTGGGAGCTGTGGCCGTGGCGGTCAGCTCAATGGTGGAAAGAACCGCAGGGGCGACGAGATTGATTGGGCTGGGGGTCCACGTCAGAATCGGTTCTGTCAAGACGGACTGGGACGTGATCGTACCGGAACCGCTGCCGTTCAGGGTTCCCTTGTAAAAGGAGTTGGCGTCTGTGCTGCTAAGGGAAGTCCCTTCCAAGGGGGCATAAAAAACCAAGGATGTGTTCGCTGTGCTGTTGGCATCGATTTTATTCAGAGGCATGCTCATTCCTTCAAGAATCTGCGCTGGGGTTCGAACGGCTCGATAGATGCGAACATCGTCGAAAGCCGCTCGGATCCGGTTGGCGTTGGAATCGTTGTTCAAGGCGGCTTGAGTCGCCCCAGGACCGCCGGAATTCACGATGTTCCATGTGTTTGTTCCAAAAGCCAAAGTTTTGGCGGCGATTTCCACGCCGTTAATATAGAGACGCAAGGCCGCGTTGGCGGCATCCCTCACTGCTGTCACGTGAACCCAGTTCCCTGGAAGCACAGTATCCGCAGGCGTGGAGACAAAATGCTCCTCCCCCGCCTCTGACCTTTGGCCGAAAACAAGGCTTCCATCGGGCAATAGATCAATGTCCACATTGGCGGCGCTGGCGTTGTTGTTAATGGGCTGCCTGAAAACCTGCACATTTTCCGATCCTGACACTCCTCCCAACCGGTCCAGTCGCATCCAGAAACTAATCGTGTAACTGTTGTTGTTGGCGCTGCTGCCGACTGCTGCTTGGAAACTATCCGCATTACCCGTGGCGTTGAGAGTGGCGTATTTGCCAAACGCCGTAAGATCTGGAGCGGATACGGCTGGTGACCAAGCCGTCTTAAACGGCCCACCTAGAGACGGAAGCACGGACCGCACACGATAGTAACGGATTTGGTTTGAAATTCCGGTAATCCCAAGGGAGGTGGTGGTTCCCAAAGAGACAGTCCGATCCCCGCCAATCAATCCAGACGTAAAACTTGGCTCCGTCGAAACTTGTACCTCGTAGCCGCTCGCACCCGTGACCACACCCCAAGTGGCCACAAAGCCATTGGGTCCGGACTGCTTGGCTACAAGTGATCCAGGTATTTGGGCATTGGACAAAACAAGCGTCCCCGCAAAAAAAATAGAGCAGCAAGCACCCTTTGCCC
>JBIKTM010000044.1:0-6406 GCA_044348085.1 Methylacidiphilales bacterium
TCATTCCGCTCCTTCTGATAACCCGCCGCCAGATCCTCCATCTGCTTTTGAGAATCCTTCGCCTTATAGTAGTCCTTCAAAATCGCGTTGTAATCGACTACGGCGATCTTGGAGAAGTCTTGGGCATATCCACATGTGCCGATTGAAAAAATCGCTAGGGCGATCGCCCCTTGCAGGAGTTTGGATGAGGTTAATTTCATAAGGGGTAAGGATAGTTAGAACTGGTACCCGCCGTCAAAGTACAATTTGAAGGCACCCAATCCCCCGCCATTGTTTGGATCCCCTGTCATCACGGGGAATCCAACGTCAAATTTCATTGGACCAATACCAATATCCATTCGAATCCCAACTCCCGCACCGATTTGGAATCCTCCGTTGATTGCGTTGTAGTCGGTCTGGACTCCATTCACCATCATGCTCTGGGTGTTATTGTAAGTCTTGGGCTGGAAATCGAATACGTTCTCGTTCACAAATCCACCGTCACAGAATACCGCCCAGCGGACCCGATTTTCCAGAATCGGGAAAGGAGCCGAAACCTCAACCTGATACACTCCTTGCGTGCCACCACCTACAGGCTGGGCGTTCTGTTTCGGACCCACCGATCCTCCGTTCACTGTACTACCCAACGACGGATCGAACCCTCGAATCGATCCCGATCCACCCGCAAACAGTTGATCCCATACTGGCACGTAATCCGTTGTGCTGTAACTGTCTACCAAACCGACCAAGGCCCGAGCGGATAGAATCACATCTTTCTCCCTCCACAAGGTATGATATGTCTTAAACTCGGCCTTAATTTTCCATATATTTTCGCTCCCAAGAAGAGGACCACCTGCACCTTCAGCACCAAATTCAAAATACTGTCCCGAATGAGCCAACATATAGCTGTCTCGACCGTCATAAGTTACGGAGCCCCGCAAAGACGACTTGAACGTGTCTCCCGTGGATGCCTGAAAATAGGGAGGCGCATCCGATTGAAGGTCAGAAATGTCATAATATTCTGGCCGATAAGTGATTCCTGTAGACCAACGATTCAGCGGATAATCATCCCCTAGCCTTCGACTCAACCCAGTGAACGCCCCGTAATTCTTCTGATTGTAGAATTCACTCAAATACGATGCCCCATTATAGTATCCACCCGCATCCAATCGAATCGGCTTATCCAAAAACCACGGTTCGGTGAATGATAGGTTGATGTTTTGGGACCGGAAACCAATGGATGCCTGGAATCGAACCTTCTGCCCTGCACCCCGAGGCGGAAAACTCTGAAAGATTCTTTGTAGATCAAAATTCTTTTCTCCCACCGTGATATTTCCCGTCAACAATTCAACTGAACTGAATCCTGCTCCGAAACTCACCTCACCTGTCCCCTTTTCCTCAACCTTGACGATCAGTTTTTGCCGATTCGGCACATCCGTTTCCTCAGCATAGGTCTCTACTTTCGAAAAATAGTTCAACCCCTCCAATCTCTTCTTGCTGGCCTTCTCTCGAACGGTGTCAAACACCTCACCAGGCGCCAGATCGATTTCTCGGCGAATGACCTTGTCCCGCGTCGTGGTGTTGCCCTGAATCTCAATCTTATCGACATAGAATTTTTCCCCCTCTTTTAGATTGAAACTCACGTCGATCCGACCGTTCTCCACATTCGGCGTCATCCGATACTCGACCCGCGCCTCTCGAAACCCTCTACGCCCGTACTTATCTTGCAATGTTTCGATCGAAGCCTGAAGGGAATTGATCGAGTAAATTTCCCCTTCTTGCAACCCATTCGCTTTGATCATCTTTAACTCAATCTGATCAAAAATTTCCACCTGCTTCGCTTTCGTCTGCAATTCGTTCAACAAATCATCGGCAGAGAAAAATGCGTTTCCGTCCACCGACAACACCCCAACTCGGTACTGGCGCCCCTCTTCAATTCGGTACGTTAAGATCAGATCCTCCGCAGGAATATCATCCGGATCGAAATCCTCACCTCTCGGAGCATCCGAATCTTTTTTGGCCTCCTCATTTTTAGCCGTACGGGGCATATCCACTGAGGCCGACACATCAATATCGATATATCCCTGATTGAGATAATAATTTTTAATTCGTGCCTCATCGTCCTTACGTGTCAGCTCTTCATATCGGTCCGATTTACTGAAAAGCTGCCACCACTCCTTCGGTTTTAGCTTCACCACTTTTTCCAACTCCTTGGCAGTAGCCGCCTGAATCCCGATAAAACGAATCTTGCTGATAAAACCCCGAATCCCTTCATCCACGATGAAGATTATCTTTTCCTCATTTTTAAAACTTAAATATTTTTCCTCAAATCGCTTGTCGTTTTTTAATTCCGCACTGATTTTTTGTATTTTGCCTTCGAAGTAAATTTCAGCAGTCCCCTCAGTCACAGGATCCTCGACATAAATAACGGATGAGTCTTTTGGAATTATTTGCCCCGATGATGTTGCTAGATTTTCCTTAAGAGTTTTCAGATAACCAATTTTAATTTTTGAGTCTTTGAACCCTTTGTCTTTATAAAAATCCTCCATCGCAAAAGCATCTCGCTGAAGCCGCTCGTCACTGAGAGTATCCCCCACTTTGGTCACCGTTTCCTTGGGAGTAAACGCACCCGCCAAGGCCGCTGCCCCCTTGGCATCACTCGCAGTCAAAGCTTTCAGCTTTAGATCCAGCAGATCCTCCTTATCTACCGACAACTCATCGTCTAATCCTCCATCTGCCCGCTTTCGCTTCACCTCCACATCGGCTACTCGCACTTTTGGATTCACCAAAACGCTCAAACGCAGGCCACGCTCCCCATCATCCGAGGTCATTTCCGAGGTGATAATTTGCACATCTTCGTAATCCCCCGTCTGATAAAGACTTTCAATGTCTCCATCCACCACCTGCTGAGAATACACTCCACCCTTATTGCTACGCATATTCTGGCGTATTTTATCCTTGTTGATCGTCACATCTTTTCTATTCGATGAATACTCCACCTCCAAAATTTTGATTTGGCCGCTCGCCACTTTTTCCGATGACGAGGGAGAGGGCACAAAGGTTTTTGCTCGGGTCTGGGAAGGTTGAACCTCAGGACTCTTCTCACTCTCCTGTGCGCCCAATTCACTTCCCAAAAAGCACAGAACTAAAATAGACAAAACCCATCCCCGAACCCCAAAAGAGGCCCATTTTGACACACCCGTTGCTACACCCGATTTTTTCACGGTAAACTACGTAAATAGCTATCAATAAGCTCTTGTCGATACCCAGTTATGAAACTTCTTAACTATTGAAGCTTAATAACTTAAAAAAGCTGCCCTGTTGGCTCTTAAGCTTTTTCTTCAGTAGACTCAACCGCTGTACTTTTACGGGGGCGCCGAGTCTTAGCAGGCTTCTCAAAATTCTCGTCCGTATTACCAGTCACCTTGACCTTAATTTGGACTTTAACCGAGTACCCCAGATCCACCGTCACATCATGTTCACCTACATGATTGATGGCCTTGGCCACCACCACATCCCGCCTCTCCACCTCAAATCCTTTTTCATTCAAAGCTGCAGCGATCTCTGTAGCCGTAATCGACCCAAAGAGCTTCTCCGCACCCTCTTGTGCCTGCTTCAGTTCAAAAGCTAATGCCAGCTTTGCCAACTTGGCCGCCTTCTCCTGCGTCGCAGCCGCTTCCGCCGCCTCCCTTTCCCCCCGCCGCTTCTTTAAGGAATCAATCTGCCTCTTACTGGCTGCATTCACAGGCGAGGCCAACCCGCGCGGGAATAGAAAATTCCTCGCATATCCTGGCTTCACGCGTACCAAATCCGCCTCTGCGCCTAGCCCCTTCACGGGACCTTTTAAAATAACTTCTTGGTTCATAGTTTGTTTTTTTCCTCAGTTGTATTTTTAGAAAGGAACATCATCTTCAGGAATCTCCCGCGCCGGAGCCGATCCCTTTCCACCACTCTCTCCCTCTGCAGCCGCACCCGCTCCACCACTTTTTCCAGTTCGTCCTCCACCTCCCGCCCCACCTCCGCCCCCACGAGACAAAAATTGCACCCGATCCGCACGGACTCTCATGCGGCTCTTCTTTTCCCCCTCCGGCCCCTCCCACTGATCCAACTGAAGCCGTCCCTCAACAAAAACAGGCGCCCCCTTGCTCAAATAGTCCCGGCATGTCTCAGCCTGCCTTCCCCAAACGACCACATCCACATAACAAACCTCCTCCTTCTCCGTTCCGTCCTGAGCACGATAACTCATGTTGATGGCCATCGCCAAATCTCCCACCGCCGTGCCCTTGGGTGTGTGACGCACCTCCGGATCGCGGGTCAAATTCCCCATTAGGAAAACTTTATTCAAACTCGCCATACAACTTCCCTTAAGCCGTAGCCTCCGCCTTAGCGTTTTCGCTCTTTTTGCGTAACTCTGCCTCCGAAACACTCACCAACACGTATCGGTAGACACAAGCCGTTAGGGCTAATTTTCCGCGAAGCTTGACGATCGATTCAGGTGGTAACTCACAGGTCATGTTCGCATAGAAACCCGACTCCAACGCTCCCGCCACATACTCGAATTTCCTGCGCTCCATTTTCTGGGTTCGGGTCACTTTGCCACCTACCGATTTCACCTCACCCTCCACTTGCGCCAACGCCTCAGGCAATGATTCCTCTTTGCCCGCTAAATCCAAAACTACCAATAGATCGTATGTCTTCATGCCTCCACTTTCCGGTTTCCCAAAGGCAGCGCAGCATCCCATCCGCTCTGCCTCCAGATCTCCACGGCCTCCACAGCCGCAACCACCATTCGGTCGACCACAGGCCGCTCGTCCGGTGTAAATTTTTCCAAAACATGATCCGCAGTCGCCCGAGCCCCCGCCGGCCGACCTACCCCACCCCGCAACCGTGGATACGCTTTCGTCCCCAACAAGGTTTCAATCGAGTCTAATCCACGATGACCACCACTCGAACCCTCCGCCCGCAAACGGAGTTTTCCTAAAGGCAGATCCACATCATCCATAATTACCATAAAATTTTCTTGGGACACTTTCCACCAAGCCAGAGCCGCCCGAATCGCCTCCCCCGATGCGTTCATCATCGTGGAGGGCTTCAGCAAGATCAGATTCTCCGGGGTGCGAGTCGCCCACCCATCGGCATAGCGACATTTTTCCCAGCGGAGTTTCTTATTCGACGCGATTCGATCCACCACCTCGAAGCCAAAATTGTGGCGAGTTCCCTCGTAAGGTTGACCCTCGTTCCCCAACCCGGCGACCAAGCCGATCTCCATCGTGCCTCCTGCCCGCGGTTACTTCTTGGCCGGTTCCTTCTTGGCCCCCTCCTTGGCATCCGCCTTCGCCGGCTCCTTCTTCTCAGCCTTTCCAGCATCTTTCTTGTCACCCTTGTCCGCAACGGCTCCAGCCTCCTCACCCTCCTTCTTCTGACGAATAACCTCAGGCTCAGCCGCTGCAGCCGCAGCCCCCTCAGGAGTCGGAGCTTCCTCTACTTTCGGTAACAACACCATAAACACGGGCAATTCCCGCGTGTTCAAAACTGTCACACCCTCTGGGAGCTTCACCTCGCCCACGAGAATCGCTTTCCCCACTTCTAAATGAGAAACATCTACGTCGATCCGTTCCGGCAGATCTTTGGGCAAACACTCCACCCTCAAAGTACGCAGATTGTGGTCCAAAATTCCTCCCCCTGTCCTAACTCCAACAGCCTCTCCCACCTCGTGCACGGGAACTTCTACACGCAACTTCTTGTTTTCCTCAATCGCATGAAAATCCACATGCTCGATCGTATCCCGCAAGGGGTCATGCTGAACTTCCCGAATCAGCGCCATCCGCTTCGTGATGGCTCCACCTTCAGCTTCTAAAGTCAAATCAATCAACACGCTTTCAGAACTGGCCCCATGCAACGCCTCAGCAATTTCACGCCCATTTAACTCCAAAGGCTGAGCTGTGCCTGCCCCATAGAGAATGGCAGGAACACGACCGCTTGCACGAATCCGACGGGGCCGACGCCCGCCGATCTCTGCTCGAACTTTTGCTTTGATTCCTAACCTCTTAGCCACGTTTTACCTCCGTAATATTGGAACGAAAATTAAACCAACTTTTCCCCGACAGGTCAACGCCTATTCCGATATTGATTTGTGACGATGAAACATTCCATTCCCATAACGAATACTTTTTAGAAATTCCTAATCTCCAGTACAAAAAAAGAACCCTTGGAGGTTTTGCCTCCAAGGGTTCATACGGGTGTGGGAGTTCGCCACGCTCTCTTTCCCAGTGACTGGCTATTTGGCGCCTGGACCAATCTCTCGATTCATCCTGCTTTTTCCTTCGGCTGCCAGTTCCCCGACGCTATTCACCGCCCACGCTTCACGGCGCAGGAGAAGTTTTCGGCCTCATAGCAGGGCCGCCGCGACCATCCCTGATCGCGATCT
>JBIKTM010000045.1:0-6126 GCA_044348085.1 Methylacidiphilales bacterium
AGTTGTGGGGAATGTTTATCGACCTGATGTATTGATCACGGGAGCGAGCGAGGATCATCCAAGTGAATTCGTCCGAAAGATTGGAAAAGAGACAATAGGGGGGACAGCTTATTTATGTGAGGGGGGGGTGTGTCGAAAACCAGTACAAAAAGCTGAAGAACTTGAGGAAGCGCTAGGTACGATCTGACCTGCAACCCGAAGGGTGATTAAGGAGATCGGGCGGTACGGAACCCGATAAAGGGTGCCCCTGTGGTGGAATCTGTAACTCGGGTCGACTTTGCATTGGAGACAGGAAAGAGGTCTCTAAAATTACCACCAATAAAAACAGGAGTAAGTGGATTGGGAGAGGCTACCCATTCGCTGAGGTTTCCGCCTAAATCGAAGTGTTTAAAGGGGCCTATGTCGGCAGGGTTGGATTCGGCGGTCATCATATGATCGTAGGTATTAAGTTCTGACTCCTTTTTTCCAATCCCGAGATTGATGCCCAAGGCGTCTGAATTCGTTCCCCAAGAGTAGGGGCGTCGATCATTACCCGAGGCAGCACGCAGCCATTCACTCGTAGTGGGTAGCCGACGTTTTTTCCATTTTGCGTAGGCGTAGGCACTAGGGTAGTTCACAAAGAAAACGGGGGTGTCACGGGTGATACGGATTTGCCCGTTGTATTTGTCCCCTTTACGAGATTGATTCAGAATATCTTTCCAACCGGGGGGTTCAAGATCCTCAATCTTAGATTGAGTTCCAGTTGTAGTGGGAGGAAGCAGGGTTTTCCAATTTTCGATTTTAGGAAGTGCTTCGAGAAACCTTTCGTACTGACCGATCGTGACTTCATGTCGGTCCAGATAGAAATCTTTCACATCCACGTCAGAGCCTGTAACGGTAACGCGCCCTGCTGGAACGAAGATCTCCTCGTGATCGAGCGTACCGGGACGATCAAGAAAAAGACGGTCGTAGATTGTCCAAGAGGCGATTGTCAAAAATGCGACAGCCGCAAGGGAGCCTATGGCAATTGTCCAGCGGCGTAGTATGCGGGCCTTAATCATCTTTTTTGCAGCTACGATCTCCTCGTCTCGGACGTGAACTTCTTGAACATCGGCAAGTTGGCGTTCGAAATTGCGTGTTTGGATAAGAAGATCGAAGGCGGATGTGCCTGGGTTTCGGAGGATCTTGAGAAGTGAGGATGTAGCGGGGGATGGGGGAAGTAGGGATTCGAAAAGGGAAGCGAGTTGGTTTGAATTTTCGAAATGGGAGGATTCGGGCAAGCCTGGGTAGGCGACGGGATTTCGGAGTCGGGGAGTTCCGTTGGGGGAGAGAGTGTAGTCATATGGGCCGAGAAGTCGGGATGGGATAGAGGAAGACTCCATTTCGGATAGAACGGAAGCGAGGGTGGTAGCTAGGCGAGCTCCCGAAAGAAGCGTCAGTGGAGTACTTTGGTTTTGAATGTGGAGAAGAGTGGGATGGATAACGGGCTCTAGAGCTACGAAGATACGATCCTCGGATGGAATGGACTCATAGAGTGAGTAAACGGAGGCGTGGTTGAGGCGTGCGTAGGCGCGGATTTCTTTCGGAAACGTGTGGGAGCCAGTGGGGGGGACAAGGAGTTGGACTTTGCGTTCGAGTTGTTGATGTTTTGCCCAGTATAGGCGACCCAAAGGGTGGGGGCCGGCAGGCGATAGAACTGAGTAGGGTCCGAAGGAGCGACCTGAAAAGTTTTCCATTAATTCTGCCATTGCGAGGGGCAGATGATCGTCGGCTTTGAGCCATGGGATGGGATAGGCGGGGGGTAGGGTTTGGCTGAGGTCGAAGCGGCTTACGATTCCAATGGGAGTTTCGGGGTATGCTTCAGCTAGAAGAAGTAGGGGACCGGACTGATCTACGTCGCCCCAGAAGATGTCGCTTAGAAGTAAGGAGGCTCGAGTCCCTGAGGCAAGAGTTGCAGCGACAGAGGTAAAATCGGTAAGGAGTTGAAGCTGTGCGGTTGGAAAAAAATCTTGGAGGAGGGCGCTCAGGTTTGCGGCGGCATCGGGATCCTCTTGGGCCAAAAGAATCGTAGGCACGGTAGTGATTGTGCTTGGGAAACAGTAAAGACGAAAGGGAGGATTTTAGCGGGAATGGATGGCTTGGCTTAGGGCCATGCGATGGATCGAGTAGGCAGCCCCAAAACCGTTGTCGATATTTACGACCGTAATTCCAGGAGCACAGGAGTTTAGCATTCCGAGGAGGGCGGTGATTCCCTTAAGGTGGGCTCCGTAGCCAACGGAAGTAGGAACGGCGACCAGTGGGGTGCGTATGAGTCCTCCGAGAACACTGGGTAAGGCGGCCTCCATTCCCGCGACTACAAGTAGGGCATGGTGTTTTCGGAGTGCGTCGAGGTGCTGGATGGTACGGTGAAGACCCGCCACACCGATGTCGTAAAAGCGATTGGGCCGATGACCTAGAAATTGAAGAGTTATAAAGGCTTCCTCAGCGACGGAATGATCGGAGGTTCCTGCTGCACAGATAGCGACCTGCAGAGATGGATATGTGGACGCTTTGGTTTTGGACAGGGGTAGGGTGAATGTCCGTGCGGAGGTGTGATATTTGCCTTTTGGGAAAAGGCGACGAAGTTGCCTGGCTTTCACGGAATCCACGCGGGTTGTGAGGACAGGTTGCCGAGCGAAGTGGAGACGACGAATGATTGCTGCGATTTGGGAAACGGTTTTTCCTGCCCCATAAACGATTTCGGGAGCCCCAAGGCGTTGTTGACGCTCTAGGTCAAGGTGAGCGAACGCGCGAGGCAGGACGGAGCGGGGGGGGCGACGTCGCGCCATACAATCTAGGCAAGGGCTGTCTGCAGGCGGGGCAGTAGGTCTGATATGGGCAGGCGTTCTTGCTTCATTGAATCACGATGTCTTAGGGTGACTGTGTCTTTTTGGCCAGCGAGCGGACCCTCTTTCACTCCCTCAAGGGTTTCGAAATCCACGGTGATGCCGAAGGGAGTACCCACTTCATCTTGGCGGCGGTATCTGCGACCGATTGCGCCCGATTCGTCATAAAAAACAGCAAAGTGTTTCCGAAGGTCCTGGGTTAAGGCTCGTGCTTTTTCAACGAGTTCAGGTTTATTTTTTAGAAGAGGAAAGATCCCTGCCTTGATAGGTGCCATTTTGGGGTGAAAGCGGAGGACGACCCGGGTTTCTTTGCCCCCTTTTTCGTCGGTGACTTCTTCTTCATCGTATGCTTCGCAAAGAAGAGCGAGGGTTGTGCGGTCGACTCCTGCACTCGGTTCGACGACGTGGGGAATAAACTTTTCTTTTGTTTCTTCGTCGAAATATTCGAGGGGCTTGCCGCTGGCTTCCTGGTGCTGTTTTAGGTCGTAATCGGTACGATAGGCAATTCCCTCGAGTTCCTCGGTACCGAAGGGGAATGCGTACAGGAGGTCGTAGGTGCCTTGGGAGTAGAAAGCACGGTCTTTCTCGGGCACGTCGAGAATTGTAATTTTACTGCGCGGAATGCCTATAGATTCGTACCAGGACAGGCGATCCTCCAGCCACTGATCGAGCCATTTCTTGCCTTCCGCTGGGCGAACAAAGAATTCGACTTCCATCTGCTCGAATTCACGGGAGCGGAATGTGAAATTTCGGGGGTTAATCTCGTTTCGAAAGGCTTTTCCGATTTGGGCGATTCCAAAAGGAAGTTTTTTGCGAGAAACCTCGAGAATATTTTTGAATTGAACAAACATGGCTTGGGCGGTTTCAGGGCGCAGGTAAGTCAGGTTGCGTTCATCCTCAACTGGACCGACGTAGGTTTTGAACATCAGGTTAAACTGGCGAGGTTCGGTCAGTTCCCCGCCACAGGCGTTCACCATTTTGCTGGGTTTTTGGGGGCAGGGAGTGGCCGAGACTTGGTCGGCGCGGAAGCGACCCTTACAGGTTTTGCAGTCGACCATGGGATCGGTGAAGGTAGCCTCGTGCCCGCTTGCTTTCCAAACGGAGCGACTCATCAGAATGGCGCCATCCATTCCGACGATATCGTCCCTGTACTGGGTCATGCATTTCCACCAGTTATCCTTCAGATTTCGTTTCAGGGCAGTCCCCAGGGGGCCGTAATCCCAAGCGCCGTTGAGGCCGCCATAAATGTCGGAGGACGGGAAGATAAAGCCCCTGCGTTTACAGAGGGCGACAATCTTTTCCATGCGGTTATCAGACATAGGTCAATTTTTGGATTCTAGAGATGAAAATGATAGCGATGATCGGAAAAGATGAACACCCCAATTTTAAGTGAGATCCGGAAGCGGATCCGGCCCCCGACGACGGGGTCGGCATTGAGGTGGTTTCAACGTGCGGCAGGCATGGTGGTTCTGTTTGTAACCTTAAGTGCTGTATGGGGGCGGCTGATAGGAGTGCCCTCCAGTGTGAAGGCTGTGCTTGTGCAGGAGTTTGCCTTGCGGGGCTTGCACATTGATATGGGGAAACTAACCATTGATCCGTTAGGGGGTTTGGTCGCGAGGGATTTGGTGGTGTATCGAGATGGAGGAAGAAAAATTGAGCAGTTACGTATTGCTGAAGTACAGCTGAGTTTGAACTGGCTTGGTTGGCGGGAGGAAGAGCCAATTCTTGCGGGAGCGCAACTCCGGGATGGGGATGTGGCATGGCCACTGGGGGATGGGGTGCAAGTGTCTGCTCGTCGGGTGGAGGCGGTGATGGAGTTTCGTCCTGGGGAGATTTTGCTCAAGCGTGGGCGGGGTCAGATCCTTGGATTCGATCTTGAGTTGCAGGGGCGGGTAGGATTAGAGGCAGGGCGAGAGATTGCCCCGCCGAACGAGATTTTTGGAAAAGTGTGGAAGGATGTAGAGAAAGTTCTTGGAGAACTGGGGGGTCCAGCACCGAAAATACGCGCAGATTTTGATTTGGAGGTGGGGCAGCCCGAGCAGGCAAAAGCAGAGATTCTGATCACTGGTTCTGGAAATGTATGGCGGGGTGTGGAGTTAAGAAATATTGAGATCAGGGCAACGGTGGGAGACGGGATGTTGCAGTTTCCTAAGTTTGAAATTGTGCTGAAGCGGGGAGAGATTCGGGTGAATGGGTACGCAGATTTAGCCAAGGGGAAAGGGGAGGTAGATTATTTTTCAAATGCAGATCTGGAGCAGTTTGCGGCTGTTGGGGGTCTTGGGACGGCAGGATTCAAGGAGTTTCACGGCGCAAAACCCCCTGCGATTTCCGGCGAGATCGAGTTTGATTGGAAAAACACGAAGGGATTTTTATGGCAAGGGCGGGTGGAGACGGGGGAGTTTCGGGTTGGAAAAAATGTTTACCGGAAACTGGTTTTCCCTTGGGTAACCAGTGGTAAGAGGTGGATGGTTCAAGGTTTTGAGATCGAGGGAGTGAATGGCCGAGCGAGTTTACAGCTAGTTTTTGATGGGAAGGCTGAGTTGAAAGGAAGCTATCGAAGCGACATTGATTTAGGTTGGTTGGTGCCTTGGCTCGGGGATGGGGCAATGCCATTTATGAAAAGCTTAGAACTCAGAGCGAATCCAAAAATCTCCGCCCAGATCACAGGTGCTGCGATGAAGATGAATCTGATTCGTGTTGAGGGAAGAATCGAGGTGCAGAACCTTGCCTACAAGGGTGTTGAGATGGAGGAGCTAGTAGGAAATGTGCTTTTGTCTGGAGGGCAGTTTACGGTCAGGGATCTGCGGGTCAAAGCAGCGGGTGGTGAGGGGACGGGTGCATTTATCTATGGATTTGAACCCGAAAAGGTGAGGTTTTTGGGAACACGATCGACTCTTCCAGTTCAGGAATTTTCTAGAGTTTTTGGAGCCAAGTTTGAAAAAACCATGAAGCCGTATCTTTTTCGAGGTCGACCCACAATCGTTCTGGATGGGGAGATTGATTTGGAGGAGAAAGGGGGCTCGAATCTGCGTGCTACGCTTTTGGCGCCAGAGGGAATGAACTATGTTGTGGCGGGGAAGGAGCTGGAATTTACAGAAATGGATATGGTGGTAGAGGTCGTGGGCAGGAAAGTGATTGTGAGAACCGAAAAGAACCGCCCCGCAAAGGTACTAGGAGGAAAGGTGGAGGTACGAGTGGAGGTGGATGGGAAAGAGAAAAAGCAGACGACCGATATTCAGAAAATCAGTGGTGTAGATTTCGC
>JBIKTM010000069.1:0-6088 GCA_044348085.1 Methylacidiphilales bacterium
GAAAACCGTGTCCAACACTTGGGCAGGCGTGGGAGCCCGATCCGAATTGAAGGCCAAGGTAAAAGTGCGATCGCCCCCCGCCTCATAACCCCCGGCGAAAAATTTGTACGGGACGGCTGCGGCCGCGCCAGAGACCCGCACCGTGCCGCTGTAGACTCCTTCTCCCTGAGCGGTCAGCGCCGTGCCCGCCCAAGCATTGAAGGGACCGCGCACCTCCACCGTCTGAGTGGCGGGGTTGAAGTTCCCCAAAGTCTGCTGAACGCTCATGTTCACTGAAAAAGTCACATCTCGGTATCCTTCAATATTGTTGAAATAGATTGGTGAAATCGTGGTAGCCGCATTAGGCATGTCGAAGAATCGGCTTACGGTTTCGGAAATCAAAGGAGCTGCTAAATCTGCCGGCTCAATTGTAAAGCGGTACGGCACTGCTAATCCCTGTGGGGCCTGAATGGTGGCGGACCCGGTGTAGACCCCGTTCCCGGCGGCGGTAAGAGCTATAAAGTTGGTGAAGTCCCCCCAATCCACCGTCACCGCATCGGTAACTGGATTAAATGTGCCCAGCAAAATCTGGTGGCTCATGTTTACGGAAAAGGTGATTTCTTGGGTTGTGGCATTTGCTAGCGTATTGGCGAGGGTGTAGCTGGCCAGATTGGCTCCGCTTGAGGTGTAGGTCTGACCCCAGCTGGTGATCGAGGTGCTGGGATTGGCCAAGGCGTCCACCGCACTGTCACCCCCACCCCCACCGGATGAATATGCATCAAACTTGATCGTGTCTCCATTCACCACCCCCAAACTCGCCTTTGAAACCGTGTAAGTGATCACACTTTGAGCCCCGGGAGAGAGGCTATAGCCAGCCAAAGTTGCCGGCCCGCTGAAACTAGTTCCAGAGGTATGCGTCCACAATTGATTACCACCCCCTCCCCCCACCCACGATCCGATCCAGTGGGTCATCCCGTTGGTAACCCCATTTGTGACACCTGCGTTCAGATTGATGGGGCGGTTCCAGCCGTTTCCGGTGGTGGTGCCGGCCGCTTTTTGATTGGCGATGCCGATCATGAAATTTCCCCAATCCGTCGACGAAATATTGCCATTCACGGTGAGTTTTAAAACAACATCACTGGCTGTGTCCCCTACCTCCATCTTCACGATATCGAGGGTTCCGCCACCGGTGGAGATCCCAGCATTAATATCTCCGGTGGAATCGCTGATCGTGGTCAACTGCGCTTGCGCGCTAAAATTAAGAAAGGAGGCAAGGCCGAGAACTGCACATAAAATTGAAAAGCGATTGGGCACTAATTTCATTGGTTAACCTCCATAACGTTCAGGCAATTTGCCTTCATGTATTCAATAGTATTGCTTACGAAGCAAGAATTAGCAACTACGACTACTAGTGAACTGTTTTAAATGTTTTCAATCAATGGCTTGTGATTAGAATAAACGGCGCAAATAAATGATCGAGCTACCCTTTAAGCTTTACATTTTTCTGAATTTATCAAATCACAGGCTAATGGGTTATGATTCAATATAGGCGTGATAGGATCTTAGATATAGGATTAGGCAAAGCATAAAGTAACGATTCTAAGGGTAAAAAATACTCTCTTATCGAGAGCGACAAAAAGCCAAGAGAAAGGGGGAGATCAGGTCTTCAGAAAAAATATTGCCACGGAGTCGAGGTCGAAATCATCTCCAGCTAAAAATGTCATCCCAAGTTTTATCCTTCATTTCGATCTCTTCCTGACTTTTGTTTTTCCCAAAGGAAACACCAATCACGGTCATTTGAATGTTAGGGATATCTGGTCCTTGTGGGTTGCAGTATTCGACACTGCCCGACTCATCCGTATCGACCTTAAATCCGTACTGTGTTCCCCATGGGTCAAGCAGTTCGCCTCCAGAAGTACCTCGTCGACCCGACGAAACTTTGGCCCCCTCAAAAAAGGTTACACTTTTTGGGTTTTGACCTACCCCGCTAACAATCATGTTGGAGCCCGACAATATCCTCATAAGAGTTTTACCATTTTCTAAATTACCGTAATTCCCGGGACCAAACCACTCGTCCTCCCTTCGGTTTCCGCTCGCCGTTGGCCACTGCCCATACTCCTGCTTGTACGCTTTTAAGGCCGCAATAACAGCCGTCAACTCACCCTTCGCTTTTGCCTTTTTTCCCGCCTCCATCGCGCGAGGAACTGCTACCGTTACTAATCCCGCCAATAAACCCACGATCGAGATTACCACAAGTGTTTCCACCAACGTAAAACTCGGTTGGCCCGACCGCAGCCCATTTTTTCTAAAAATTCTTTTCATCAACTCACAATATCACTTTTCTCTTTTTTCGCGATCAAATATTCGATCCCCTCTATCTCGCTCGCTCTTCCTGCCAAATAATAGTAAAGAATTCTTCTCCCTATGCCGCCTACCCCCACCCCCCCCATCCGGCCCCCTCGCCCCACTCCTCCCACCGACCCCAAAAGTCAGAAAAAAAAGTGGCTCGCGATCACCGCCCTCCTTACCTCCACCCCCTTCCTCATCGCCATAGCCGTCCACGTCCTTGCCCTCCTCGGCCTCGGTAGCGTTGTCATTTTCAAAGGCGGAAATCCTCTCTCTATCTTCACCAGCGAAAATGTCGACTCGGCCGACTCCGGCCCCGAATCCTCCGCCCCACCCTCGACCGACGACTCACCCCCCGAAGATTCCGCCCCCGCCATGGCCGAAACCACACCCACCGAAATCGATAACAGCACTGAAATTCTCGCCCTCTCCACCCCCACCACTGCCCCCACCTTCGCTCCCCCCACCCCTGCCAAACTTTCCACCCCCACCACCTCCCTCGGCCAAGGCTCCGCAGGCACTGGCACAAAAAGCGGGGGTGGCGGCGGAAGTGGCGGAGGCAAAGGCCGACGCACCTCCAAATCCACTCTCTTCGGCTTTTCCGAAACCACGGAAGACGACCTCGTCGGAACGATGTACGACCTCAAACTCGATCCCACCGGCCGCAAACCCACCGACATCGGCACCAAGGACACCGACTTTTACGGCGCTGTCCGCGGAATCCTCTCCGGCAACCGCGTCAACCCCGCCGCCCTACGGAAATATTTCGCTGTTCCAAAAAAACTCGGCGCGACCCAAATTTTTATGCCCATGGGCCAAGCCTCCGAAGCCCCAAAAATCTTTGGTGTCGCCGATAAGGTTAAACCCAACTACTGGATCATCCACTATCGTGGCCGCTGCGCCGCCCCCACCTCAGGTCAGTTCCGTTTCGTTGGTAAAGCCGACGACCTTCTCTGGGTTGCCGTCAACGGTCGAACAGTTTTGGAAGCACACTGGGACACCTCCCAATCACTCTCCGGATGGAAACCCAAAGACCATGTCGACGAATACTCCATCGTCGATTTTATGGAGGGCAATACCGACGAAGACCGAGCTAAAGCCCACCTTGTTTACGGCGACTGGATGAATTGGGAAGCAGGCAAACCTCAGGAGATCGAACTCCTTCTCGGTGAATACGGGGGCGGCCGCTTCTTTGGACTCCTCCTCATCGAACAAAAAGAAAAGGAAACCAAGCTCGGCAAAAATAAGGAACGGCCTGTTCTTCCTCTCTTTGTCACCGCAGAGCCCGACGCCGAACAGAAAAATACCGCCCGCCGCTCCAAACTCGAATTCCCCAAAGAAACCCCCGTCTTCGCCGTCAGCGGTTCCGCCACAGCAAACTCATCCTCCACCGCCGCCGCACCTTCGCCTTCCACCCCAGCCAAACCATCCACGTCCTCCGCAAAATCCGACTCCGCGTCCGACCCCGCGTACGGCACCGATTGGAAGAACGAATCCACCGCCGGCTCGGGATTTGCACCTTGGCAGCTCCTCACCAACGCCGATCCAAACCAAAAAACCTTTGCAGGCTTCTATCTCGCAGAGGAAAAAGAAAAACCGAACATCACTCCCGTCGCCTCGAACGGTCGTGCTTGGGGTCTCTTCGCCAACGGCGAAAACTTCCCCAAAGCCTGCGCCTTCCGCCCCCTCTCCCAACCCCTCGCCCCTGGCCAATCCCTATCCCTCGACATCCTCCGCTCCCCCTTTCCTGAAGCCACCGCAAAAGGAGGCGCCGTTGGCCTCAACCTCCGCCAAGGCACCACCGCCTCCTCCCCCGACGACTATAACGCAAACTCCCGCTTCGAACTATGCGCCCTCCAAGACAAACCCACTCTCCAACTCTTTGACGGCGAAAAAGACTCCTCCACCCCTTTTCCCGCCTCCACTCTCGCCCTCCGTATCACCTTCCTCCTAAAAACCTCCGACACCTACGACCTCAAATTAGAACCTCTCCCGATCGGCCAAGTCTCCCCCGTCGAACTGAAAAACCGGCGACTTAGCGGCAACGCAGGCTCACCCATTGAAAGCCTCGTCCTCTTCAACCGCAACGGCCAAGCAGACTCCTGGTGCAACAATCTCCAAATCTCCACTCCCTAACGTCCTCTCCCTTCTTCACCCTTTGCGGCCTCTTTTATGGAACAGTTCGAACCAGCTTTCGGATGCTTTCCTTACACACTTCGAAAAGGTAAAAATTTTCTATGATTCGCCTGAACATATTTCGTCTCTCATTTTTCCTTTTACTCGCGTGGATCTGCCCCATCTCGGCCCAACCGCTCACGATCGAACTTCTCCCCTCCAAAAACCCCTCCTCTCTCCTTCTCCGTTTCCCGGGTCTCTCTCTCGAAAATCCTGATCACGCCCTCCTTCTCGCCACCGCCTCAGGCTTCGACGGATCCGCTCTCGTTCCCTTCCAAAAATCCACCACTGGCTCATCTCTCTTTCTTCCATTCCAAGCCGATCACCTCCTTCTCCTTCGCGGACCCACCCCCACTTTCTCCTCCCGCTCTTGGAATGGATTCGGACTCGCCCCCTTCACCAACCCACCTGCCGAAGTCAAACTCCTCTCTAGTAAAATCGGCCCGCTTGAACTCGAGATCCCACGCTCCTGGGCCACCCCTCAAGGAAAACTCCAGATCGTCGCAGCCCTCAAAAATATCCCGGCCGAAAACGGCTGGGGCCAACTCCTCCGCTCCTCCGATCCCTACCTTCTCCCTGGACCAGGCGATCGCTCTCTGACCCACTTCCTCTCCCTCTCCATTGAAACCCCCTCCAGCCCTGCAGCTCTCGTCCCCCGAGCGGGAGGAAAAATCCGCATTTACCAACTCTTCCCCCGCCTCTTCGGCAACACCAACTCCGCTCGCATTCCCAATGGCACTCTCGAACAAAACGGCTGTGGAAAATTTGCCGATCTCAACGACGCCGCTCTCGCCTCCCTCCAACAGCTCGGCTTCGATGCCATCTGGGTCACGGGCATCTATCGCCAAGCCACCACTCGCGACTACTCCTCCCTTCAGCTTCCCCCCGACGATCCCGACCTCCTCAAAGGCATCGCGGGTAGCCCCTACGCCATTCGCGACTACTACGATGTCTGCCCCGACTACGCCGTCGACCCTGCCAAGCGACTCGACGAATTCAAAGCTCTCCTCGCCCGCGCCAAAAAGAAGAACCTCCGCATCTTTATTGATTTCGTACCCAACCACGTCGCCCGCAGCTACGCCTCCGTTGTCCATCCCGAGCGCGACTTCGGCAAAGACGACCAAGCGAACGAATTCTTCTCTGGGGACGACTTCTACTATCTCAAACCCGGATCGGACGGCCCTCCTCTTCAACTCTCCACCTTCGACACCAAGAAAAAAAAGCCCACCACTCCCACCACTCGCGTCATCTGGGACGATAAAGACAACCGCTTCCTAGGCCTGAAAGAGAAGATCGATGGACTCTTTCCCCCCGAGCAGAAACGGGGTCGCGTTACAGGCGATAATCAGAACACCTGGCGGCCCAGCCAAGACTGCTGGTACGAAACCTGCAAACTTAACTACGGGTACGACTTCACCCAAGGCGCCAAAGGCAAACGAAAACATCCCACTGTTCTCCAACCCGAAGTGCCCGTTCCCAATCTCTGGAAAAAGATGGATGCCATCATGACCTACTGGCAGGAGATCGGTGTCGACGGCTTTCGATGCGATGTCTCCCACATCATCCCCTCCGAATTCTGGCACTGGGC
>JBIKTM010000046.1:0-5949 GCA_044348085.1 Methylacidiphilales bacterium
CTTTCTGCTCGCGGCTGGGCTTTACGCCACGGCTTTCCTTCTCATGTGCTGGAAGGTCAAGGAAGGGGAATACCCCCCTCCTCCGGTCCATCCCGATGGCGGCACGGGGCTTGTAAGTGGGATTAAGACGTTTTTTACCGAGTCTTTCTCCATTCGTTTCTACTGGCTCTTTTTTCTGGCGAATACCTGTTATGCGCTGACGTCTATCGTAGCTGGGTTCACGCTTTTACAGGCTCGCTCGATCGGAGTTGATCTCGACTTTTTTGGTAAGACGGCGGCTGTTACTGCGATCGTTAGTGCGGTCTTGATGTATCCGGCGGGAATCATTTCGGACCGCCTGCATCCCCTGCGGGTTCTCATGTGGGCCAGCATCGCGCTGCTGGTCATTCAACCACTTTGGCTGGTGTTCCTGTTTTACGACTTCAGTCCCACCGTCTCGCACGGCCTCTTTATTGCCATCACTGCCATCTCGGCTCCGGCGATAGCTCTTTATCTGGCGGCCGAACTCCCGATGTATATGCGGATTCTACCCAAGTCGCGCTACGGGCAGTTCTGCGCAGCCAATGCCATGGTCCGCTCATTTGCCATCATCATTGGCGGCCTACTCATCGGGTTTGCATTGGACTGGCTAGCTGGGCTCTTTTCGACGAAAGACTATTGCTACCGATTTATTCCCCTCTGGTACCTCGTCTTCATTGGTGCTTCGCTCTTTTTCCTTCGGCGACTATACGCGGAATGGCTCAAGCTTGGTGGCTCGACTTCCTATCATCCGCCTGGGTTTAAACCCAAGGACGAGCCGGACGCAGAAGCGGCCTCCACATGATACAACCCGCGATAGATTATTAACCTCAATGAAATCAGCCAAATTAGCCCCGCTCGATAACCCATTTCCTGAAAAATCCACGATCCCGGAAGCCCTCAAACACGCCCGCTGGATTTGGCCGGGATTGCAGAACCACGACTTGGGCAACGGCTACGCGTTATTTCGAAAATCTTTCACCCTGAAGACGGTTCCAAAACGAGCACGTCTCTCCATCACCGCCGACCAGGCGTATCGATTGTTCATCAACGGCACCTTCGTCTGCAGCGGCCCGGCAAGGGGTTTTCAAGCCCACTGGCCCTACGATCAGATGGATGTCGCCTCTTACCTAAAACCGGGACGCAACGTCCTGGCCGTGCGCGGTTATCATCCGGGATGCGGAACATTTTACTATGTGTCCAAGGATACCGCCGGTGTGCTCCTTGCCTTGGAGGCAGGAAAAGTCCTCGTGGTGACGGACCATAGCTGGAAGTGCCGCCGACAAGCCGGAATCAGCAAAAACACCGTCCCCTACAGCGCCCAGTTGGCTTTTCAGGAACATGTGGATCTTCGCGAAGAATCACCGGATTGGTTCAAACCGGGCTTCCGCGACGCAGACTGGGAGCATCCCTATGACAGCCGCACATGGAATGCCATGCCTTGGTATTCACTTGAGTCCCGTGGGATTCCGCTTTTGCGGGAAGACGAGATCTTTCACGGAAAGCCCATCGGGGTAGCCAGCGGCAAATCGCGAACCAACGACATCGCCCCACGCGATGTCTTTCTCCAACGCTTCCAAGAAGGCCTCACTCACCAAGCTGCGCCTCCGGCCACCAAGACTTTGCGTCTCCAAACCACCGGAGAACATCGCTGGAGAAGTATCCTGATCGATTTTGGCCGAACCATAGTCGGCGCTCCAATTCTCGCCGTTAAAGGCGCAAAAGGCGGAGAAATCGTGGATATGACGTTTTACGAAACCCTAGACAAAGCCGGACTCAAGCCGGATGTCGATCCGAAGTCGTGGTCCGCACTTGCCATGGGTAACCGCGCGACCCTGCGTTCTGGAACCAACGAACACGCATTTTTCCACCCCATGGGATTCCGCTATGCCGTGCTGACCGTTCGCGATTCCTCCACCCCGCTGAAGCTTGATTTCTCGATCCGCCGCATGGCTTATCCGTTCACCCGGGACGGATCATTCTGCTCATCGGACGCTACCCTCAACGCCATCTGGGAATCCTGCGCTTGGACCCAGGAATGCTGCAGCCTCGATGCCTATGTGGATACCCCGTGGCGAGAGCAGGCGCAGTGGTGGGGCGACGCCCGCGTTCAGGCCTGGAACACATTCCATTTCTCCAATGACGCCCGGCTCCTCCGTCGCGGCATCCACTGCATCGCTTCCCAGACCATTCCCAATGGCCTGACTTACGCTCATGCGCCGACCAAGGCGCATTCGTGCATCCTGCCGGATTTTAGCCTCACCTGGATCCTCACGCTCTGGGACCATTACTGGCAAACCGGCTCGACCGAGGCCTTCAAAACTCATCAGGCCACGGTCCATGGGATTCTCAATTATTTCCGCGAGATGACTGATCCCAAAACCGGGCTCATCCGCCATGACCCGCGCTATTGGCTCTTCCTCGATTGGACGACACTACACAAAGAAGGATGTCCCACCGTTCTCAGCCTCTGGCTGCTCGAAGCCCTCGATAAACTCGTCCTGCTCTATGGGGCGAGCGGTCAAAAAAACGAAATCAAACCTCTCCAGGTCTGGAGCGCCCACCTTCGCAAATCGCTTCTTCGTCTGGTCGGTCCCGACGGCCTACTGGCCGATGGATACGATGCCAAGGGCAAGGTAGTGAGAAAGTATTCGATTCACTCTCAAACGCTGGCCCTACTGACCCACCTCGCGCCTAAGCAGGAAAAGTCCATGATCGAAAAACGGCTTCTTCCCTACATTCGCGGCGAGGAAGTTTTTGAGGCCATGCCCAGTGCCTATTGGGTGACCTATGTACTAACAGAACTGGCCAAACGCGGCTACGGAGCCGAAGTTGTTCCCTTCATCAAAAAACACTGGACCAAGATGGCCGAACACGGCACCACGTGGGAAACCTTCGAGCCGAGCCGCGGAAACGAAAGTTTTTCCCACGCCTGGTCGGCTCATCCCCTATTTCACCTCATGCAGATCCTCGGCGGCATCCGCCAGACCGCGCCCGGATGGAAGGCGATCGCCTTCGATCCCACCTTTATCGGGGACTCACTCGAATGCACGGTGCCCACGCCACTCGGCCCGATCCACTCATCCTGGAAGCGCAGAGGGGACACATGCGCCGTGGAACTGCGCCTCCCCAAGGGCATCACGGCAGCTGGTACAGCAAAAAGAAAAGTTTCATGAAACAAACAAAACATCCACTCCGCTATCGTCAGATCCATCTCGACTTCCACACCTCGCCGCACATTCCTGGCATTGGAGCGGAGTTCGACAAGAAGCGCTGGCAGAAAACCCTGAAGGATGCGGCCGTCGATTCGATCACGCTCTTCTCCAAGTGCCATCATGGTTGGAGTTATCATCCTACCAAGGTCGGCAAGATCCATCCGCATCTCAACTTCGACCTACTACGCAAGCAGTATGACGCAACCAAGGAAGCAGGAATCAATGCACCGGTTTACCTCTCCGCTGGCGTGGATAATCTCGCCTCGCACAATCACCCCGAGTGGCGCGAAGTAAGCAAGGATGGTGCCTACACCGGTTGGGCTCAGCTTCCCCACGAGGCTGGATTTCACCTGATGGATTTTCACAGCCCGTATCTAGACTATCTCTGCGAACAGATCCGTGAGGCGGTGAAACTTTTCCCCGACTGCGACGGCATCTTTCTGGACATTATCAACCAGAACCAATCGTGCAGTCGGTGGAGTCTCGACTTCATGAAGGCCAACCGCCTCGATCCCAATAAGGAGGCGGACCGGAAGGAATCCTCCCGCCTCGCGCTGGAGAAATACTATCAACGCACCACCGAAGCGGCGAAGTCACTGCGCTCCGATATGCCGGTCTTCCACAACGCCGGCCATATCCCGCGCGGACGACATGACCTTTTCCCCCACTTCAGCCACCTCGAACTGGAGTCGTTGCCAACCGGGGGCTGGGGTTACGACCACTTCCCCATGTCGGCCAAGTATGCGTGCAACCTGCCGCTCGATTTCCTCGGCATGACCGGCAAGTTCCACACGACCTGGGGCGAGTTTGGCGGGTACAAGCACCCCAACGCCTTGCGATACGAGTGCGCAGCGATGCTGGCCTTCGGCGCCAAGTGCAGCGTCGGCGACCAGCTCCACCCGAATGGCGAACTCGATACCTCGACCTACCAGATCATCGGCGAAGCCTACCGCGAAGTGCGCTACAAGGAGCCCTGGTGCCGCGGGGCGGAACAGGTTTTCGATCTCGCCATTCTTTCCAGCGAAGCCGAAAGCCGCACCCACCGAGAAGCCCTTTCCGACGAAGGCGCTTGCCGTGTGTTGCTCGAAAGCCATTTTCTTTTCGGCCTCATCGACCGGACCATGGACTTTGCCCGCTACAAGGCACTCCTACTTCCCGACGACATCAGGATTGATGCGGAGCTCAAAGCCAAGCTCGATGCCTACCTCGCCCAAGGCGGCAAGCTGATCCTCTCCGGCGAGAGCGGCCTTTGGAAGGATCGCCCGGAGTTCGCCTTCGATTTAGGTGCCGCCTACGAGGGTCTCAGCCCGTATTATCCTCCTGATAACGAGCCGCAACGTGGCCATGATTACCTGCTCCCCGTGCCGGAACTGCGCGCCGCCTTCGTCAACCGACCGCAAATCATGTATGAGCGTTCGCATCGCATCCGCGCAACGAAAGGTAAAACAGTGGGGCAGATTTTTGATCCCTATTTCAACCGGACTTGGGAGCATTTCTGCAGCCATCAGCACGCACCGAATCAGGAGCAACCCTCGGGCTTTGACTGCGGCGTGCGGCACGGCTCGATCCTCTACTTCGCCCACCCGGTCTTTCGGAATTATCGCGCATATGGTGCAGTGGCCTATCGCGAGTTCATCGTGAAGGCGATCCGGGCTTTGTTAGGAGAAACTCTGACTCTTTTCACCAACCTACCTTCGACGGCGCGCCTTTCCCTCACGAAGCAGCCCAAGGAAAACCGCCACATCCTCCACCTGCTCTATGCTCCAACCGTGAGCCGAGGCGGGGTGATGCCGCTCTCGGGCGGGAATGTCTCTGGAGGCAAGAGCGTGGAAGTCATCGAGGATCTGCCGCCACTGCATGACATCGGGGTCACACTGCAACTACCTGTCAAATCGGCCAGGCTCGTGCCAAAGGGAGGAGATGTCACTCTTAAGAAATCTGGCGACCGCGTGACGCTTCGAGTGCCGGTGTTTTCCTGCCACCAGATGATCGAGATCGAGTGCTAACTCAGCCGCAAGAGAATGTCCAAGCTCCTATCCAAAGCCAGCCGTGATACGGCTAGCATGAGAGTAAAAGTCTCTGCCCTCCGACGTCTTTGGGATATCCTATTTGGTCGAATAGCCCTAAACCTTACTGCTTCGGCTTTTGTGACTGCTTGAAAGTAATGCTTTTTGAGCACGGCCGGAGAATTACCCATCTCCACAGCCACCTGATAAACGTTTTTGATATCGGCCATGCGGTAAGAACCAAAAGAGTGGCGACAGCCGTTGTAATTCGAATTCATCCTTTAAACTCACTACTTTGACTCACCCTGCAGATCGCATTTTCAGTCTTACTCGGAGTGGACAGAAAGGGTGTAAAAATATTCAATACGTTTCTATACGGACTTTCGTAAGTAGCTTAAAATACGTATAGTCAATATTTTACGACTGGTTTCGACCAAATGGCGGCGGATGAGCAGCCAGGCTGGCGGGCGACCTGCGGGGCAAGATCGGAGTTTCGACGGTACTCATCCACAAGCTGAGGTTCGCAATGTCCGCCGGACCAAGTGGCAGGTTTTTCACCCAAGGCACCTTCTGTGAAGTTCCTGTGAGGAGCACCGGTGCAGGTGACCGCTTCAATGCGGGGTATTGCCTCGTTCTCGGGTCCGCGGTGTGCGGCTTCTTCGTCCGCAACGCACGAAGTCCTTCGAGGACCGAGGTTCTCAAACTTCTGC
>JBIKTM010000027.1:0-16128 GCA_044348085.1 Methylacidiphilales bacterium
TTTTCTCAGACGATCAAGCGATTCTCGAGAGGGTCATTAACTACGCGGATGGAATTTTCCTGGTTACGGGTCCGACGGGTTCGGGCAAGTCGACGACTTTGTACGCCTGCTTGAACACGATCAACAAACCCGATCGCAAGCTGATCACCGTCGAGGATCCTGTGGAGTATCAGTTGCCTGGGGTGAATCAGGTCGCGGTGAATACGGAAATTGGAATGACTTTTGCGGCGGCGCTGCGGGCGATGTTGCGACAGGCGCCAAACATTATCATGGTAGGAGAGATTCGGGACGTGGAGACGGCCTCGATCGCAATCAATGCGTCGTTGACGGGGCACTTGGTGTTTTCGACCCTGCACACCAACGATGCTCCGAGTGCGATCACCCGTTTGGTGGATATGGGGGTGAAGCCCTTTTTGGTTTCCTCCTCGATTCGTGCGGTGCTGGCCCAGCGTCTGATTCGCAAGATCTGTCCTGACTGCAAGCAGCCCTACACACCGACGGAAGCGGAGCTGCGGGCGCTAAATCTTCTTTCGGCCAATTTGTCCGAGGCGCGCTTTTCGAAAGGGCACGGATGCGACAGATGCCGGGGAACAGGATATCGGGGACGAGCAGGAATTTTTGAGATTTTCGTTGTGGACGATGAGATTCGACACTTAATCAATGAAGGCGTGCCCGTGTCGAAGATTCGCCAACGGGCACGGGATTTGGGCATGCGAGTGTTGCGGGAGGACGGAATCCGCAAAGTGGTTTCGGGCATGACGACTCCGGAAGAGGTGATCTCGGCCACGATGGGAGATAAGGACTAATCATGGACGCACGCCACCTACTTCCCTTTTTGCAGGAGCAGAATGTTTTATCTGAGGAACAGGCCAAGGAGATTACGGATGAGCTGAACCGAACCGGAAAACCTGTGGAGACGATTCTAGGGAATTTCGGGATCATCCAGATGCCTCAGATTTTGGAAAAGATCTCGGATAGCCTCGGCCTTCCCCTCTTGGCGGATTTGACGGGGTTGGATTTGAGTCCCGAACTTTTAGCGAGAATTCCTCCTCACACGGCACGAAACTTGGGGGCATTGCCCGTGGCGGGAGACGAGACGACATTGACGGTGGCTCTTGCCGATCCGTTGGCCGTTCAGGCGTTGGAGGATCTGCGGTTTGCGACGGGGCGGGAAATCGCGCAGGTGGTGGCTCCTCCCGAACAGGTTCAGGCCCTTCTCGACAAACATTATGGATCGGCCGAGGTGAATATCGATGATGTACTCAAGGAGCTGGAAAATGCGCCCGAGAGCAGTCTGGCATCCGAAGGGGTAGACTTAAACGAAGCGGGTAGTGCTCCGATCATCAAGTACGTGAACACGATCATCGCAAGGGCGATCCATGCGAAGGCGAGTGATATCCATCTCGAGCCGTTTGAGAAGGAGTTCAAGATTCGATATCGGGTGGACGGGGCTTTGTATGAGATGGCTCCCCCACCCCGTCGATTGGCAATTCCGTTAACTTCACGAGTGAAGGTGATGGCGAATCTCAACATTGCAGAGCGAAGAGTTCCTCAGGACGGTCGAATTCAGACTTTGTTGGCGGGTCGGCAGGTCGATTTGCGTGTGTCCACCCTGCCCACGCAGTACGGCGAAAGCGTGGTTATGCGGGTTTTGGATCGATCTGTGGTGAATTTGGATTTGGAAAAGCTGGGAATTCCAAAACACATTTACGACTACATTTGTGAAACGATTGAGAAGCCGAATGGGATTTTCATCGTCACTGGGCCAACGGGGTCGGGCAAGACGACGACTCTTTACTCCTGCCTAGGCCGGGTGAATCAGATCGATACCAAGATTTTAACGGTGGAAGATCCTGTGGAGTATGAGTTGGAGGGCATCATTCAGGTGCCTGCGAATGAATCCATCGGCCTGACTTTTGCGCGGGCGTTGCGCGCATTTCTACGGCAAGACCCAGACAAGATTTTGGTGGGAGAGACGCGGGATTTGGAAACGGCACAGATTGCAATTCAGGCGAGTTTGACGGGGCATTTGGTAATGACCAGTTTGCACACGAACGACGCGGCGGGTGCCGTGACGCGGTTGTTGGACATGGGGGTGGAGCCGTTTTTGATGTCGGCCACGATGGAGGGAGTTTTAGCGCAACGACTCTTACGGCGTGTGTGTAAGGAGTGCCGGACTCCGTTTCGGCCCAAGGAGGAGGTGCTGGGTCAGTTGGGGATGACCCCTTCGGAGGTGGGAGACCAGCCGTTTTATTTCGGCAAGGGTTGCGAGGTGTGCAACGGCACGGGGTACAAGGGACGAGTTGGCATTTATGAGCTTTTGGATGTGAGGGAGCCAATCCGGCTATTAATCAATGAGCGGGCGCCATCGGTGGTCATACGACAGAAGGGAATTGAGCTCGGCATGACCACGCTGCGGCAGGACGGCATACGGAATCTCCTTGAGGGACACACGACCATCGAGGAAGTTCTTAAGTACACCTAACCCACCCTATGCCCCTCTTTGCCTACACTGCGGTAGACGCCCAAGGAAAAACCCATCAGGGCACCTTGGAGGCGAATAACGCTTCGGACGCAGCGGCGGCGGTTAAAAAGAAGGGACAGTTTCCAACCAACATTGCGGAGACGACTGCCGATGCCTCTGGCAAAGGGAAAAAGAAGGGGGTTTCGCTTAGCTTTTCGATGGGTGGAGGAGGCGGCACGGGCAAGGTTCCCGCCAAGGTTCTTACCATCTTTACGCGGCAGCTCTCGACGCTGATCAGTGCGGGTCTGCCCCTGTTGCGAAGCCTTCGTACCTTGGGGAAACAGGAAAAGAATCCAAATTTAAAGAAGATCATGACGGGGCTGGCAGAATCTGTGGAAGGTGGCACGACTTTTTCTGAGGCTCTTTCGCAACATCCCAAGGCCTTCAACAAATTATATGTGAACATGGTGAAGGCGGGAGAGTTGGGTGGCGTGCTGGAGGTTGTTTTGACCCGGCTGGCGGAGTTTGCGGAAAAAAGCCAAAGGATCAAAGGCAAGGTGACCTCGGCAATGGTGTATCCGCTGGTCGTGTTAACGATTGCGGTTGGCATCGTGACATTTCTAATGCTTTTCATTGTGCCGAAGTTCGAGGCGATCTTTAAAGATATGTTGGGGGGACGTCCCCTGCCCTTCATTACGCAGGCCGTGATGGATTTGAGCCGCTTTATTCAAGGAAACTTCATCCTGATTGCTATTGGAATAACCGTTTTGGTTTTTGCTCTACGATTTGCCATGAAGTTGCCTGGAGTGGCGGCGGCGTTGGACACCTACACATTAAAGATTCCGCTCTTCGGGGATATGTTGACCAAGACTTCAGTCGCACGTTTCAGCCGAACCTTGGGAACCCTGGTTTCTTCTGGAGTCCCTATTTTACAAGCCTTGCAGATCACAAGAGATACAGCTGGAAATCTTCGAGTGAGTAGCGCCGTGGAAAACATTCACGACAATGTGAAGGAGGGGGAATCGATGGTCAGTCCGATGGAGGCGAGCGGAATCTTTCCTCCGATGGTGGTCTCGATGGTTCAAGTAGGCGAGGAGACGGGGCAACTGCCCGACATGTTGACCAAAGTGGCCGATGTATTTGAGGAGGAGGTGGATAATGCGGTCGCAGGACTGACTTCGATGCTTGAGCCCGTGATGATCGTCATGCTCGCCTTGGTCGTGGGAACAATCGTGGTCGCGCTTTTCTTGCCCCTGATCACCATCATTCAAGATCTCACTGGCGGTTCCTAATCCGATGGTGGAGGTGGTCGTCTGCCGTTATGGGGAGGACTTGGCTTGGACGCGAAATTTGCCACGCGGAATTCGTCTTACAATTTACGATAAAAGTCCTAAGGATCAGACTCCATGGCCCGGATCACATCCTTTAGCGAATCACAGTCGGGATGACTTTGCATGGCTTCACCACTTGGTGGAGCGATACGAAGATTTGGCGGAGTTGACGGTATTTGCGCAGGGTCGACCCTTTGATCATGCGCCCGATCTGCATCGAATCATTCGCAGCTATGCCCAAGGCGAACAGGACATGAAACCCGATTTTGCGTGGCTCGGTTTTCTTTGGGAGACGGATGATGCGCGAGGGCGCCCCTCTTTTGTTACCTGGTCCAAGAATCCCGATCGTAGGGAGTTGAATCTGGAGGGTTTTTTTCAGACCCTTTGGGGAGAATCAGCGCCTGAAAAAGTTCGGTATGTAGGCGGAAGCCAGTTTGCATTATCAAAAACGACTGCTCACCGGCGCTCCAAAGCTTTTTACCAAAAGGCTCGGGACGTTTCGCGCACGTTCCCCGACGCGGCTCATGCGTTTGAGCGAACATGGGATCGCATCTTTATGGCACCACCGCTCGATGAAACTCTCTTCGGTCCTTCAGGAATGAGGTTACTGAAACCGGTTCGACCCAAACCCGCAGGAGCGAACTCTCGCTAAGGCTGAATTGGGTCTTTAGGCGGGGCCTGCGTGCCGATTCTAGCTTGAAGAGTGGAGAGGCGCTCTCGTAACGAGGAAGGCAACTGGACGATGCCTCCTTCAACCGACACTTCGCCGTCAGGTTTTTTTTGGAGGACGGGCTTATCCACTCCCTGCTGTCGGGTCTCTTCCCGTAGGGTTTGACCATCTGGATTCACCACCGTGAGGCGATAGGTTCCCGCGCTGATGGCATAGAGTAAATGGAGATTATTTTGCGGATCAAACTCAGCGGCGGGTTTACCCAGCGGAAGGTAAGCTCCAAGCCGACGGGATGGATAGACCTGATTTTTTTCAGGAACTTCGACACGCAAGTAGAGTCCCACATTGGGATCCTCGTAAAACTTGAGAAGGGAGTAGATCCGTCGCTCGTTCCCATCTCCCCGTGGCACACTCCAGATGACCTCCCCTCGCCCGATCAAAAAATCGAGTGAATCGGTCATTAATGATTCCCCTGAGGGCAACCGCACACTTGCACGTGCACGATACCCGCCTGTATCCCGAATCATGTACTGGGGTGCAAGATCGACGGGAATGGCAACAGACTCGCCTGAACGTAAGGTTTTATCGGGAGGTGTGAGCACTTTTTCGGGTGCGATGAGGAGTCCGTCTCGAGACTGGACAATCATCTCAAGCCACGGTTTACCACTGTCACTAGTCAGCTTTAATTCACCTGCCCCTAAGTTTTTAATTCGGACGGTAAAAGGTATTGGGGAAAACTGCAGATAGGCGGTCTTGGGGGTCTCGATGCGAAGATCGATCTGGGCATCGGCTGTATGAAATATGGCCAGGATAAGGCAAAGCCCAAATCCTAAAATTTTTACGCCCTTCCTTATCTGCATGAAGAAACAATATGGGCTCTTGGCCCAGCCTACGGCAAGAGGGAAGGAGCGGGAGGACTAGGCAGAGAGCCCAGCAACCTGGGCTTCCACAGCCTTCGCCTCGGGAGCCAACTCGGTCACGGACACGTCAGACTCGACCTGAAGATTTTCTTTTTCAGTACGGAGAGCGGCCCGAAGGGCTTTTTTCCAAGTCCCGAAAAAGTGTTTTTTGCAGGCAGCCGCAAAGAGCGAAGGATTTGCGCGTTTGACCTCAGGAGTGATCAGTTTCACGCCTTGCTTTTTGAGCTCCAAGATACCTTCCACAAGGTTTTCCCGTGTCCACCGCTTGCGCCGACGTACGTCCGAATAGTTGATTCCGGCCTTTTCCAAAGCACGACCCCAGTTGCCGAAACGGCGACGGGCAGTTGCGATCAGCTTGTTCGAGGATTCATCCATCGATTTGGAGCTGAGATCAGCACCTTCCGTCTGCAAGCGACGAATCTCCTCCAAGATCCCCTCTTCATCCCAACTGCGGTACCGATAGATTTCCTCCGAAGCTAATCCTGCGGCTTCCAAGGCAGCCCGCCAGTTACCAAAATACTTCGGGCGAATCGCCGCATAGACCATGGCGTTGTGCTGGCTGAGAGCCATGGAGCGGAAGGAGAGGTCAAACCCCTTCGAAGCCAAATCCCGAATCTCTTCCACAATCACCTCTTTCGACCACTTCCTATACTTGCGTACGTCGACATAGGAAATGCCAGCCTGATCGAGGGCGGCCTGCCAGCTACCAAAGTAACGAATCGATGCAGCAAGGAGCTCTTGGAAATTCAGGCGGACATGGTTCGCGTAGAGGGGCTCTCCCTTATCTCTCCACTGCTGAATTTCAGCTATAACACGTTCTGTTGACCAACGAAGATTTCTGCGGGATCTGGTTTTCATGGACATATGAATAGTGCCTATTGCTATTTTGTCAAGTTACAGAAAGTTTGCGTATTTGTAAGTGTCTAACTATAAAGCATTTTTATTTATTCCCCTTGAAATAATCGGGCGGAAAGGGAATCCGGAAGGCCTGCTTTCACGATTTTCGACGCCGCCTTCTCTACCTCATATCCTACTCTCCTCAGATCAACGGTTTGTTCCTTGGAGTCGTAAATTGCATAGCTGGCACGCCAATCCCCGTCCCTAGGTTGACCAACAGACCCTACATTAAACATAAATTTCCTAACCGTTTTGAGCCGTTCCGGATGAACATCCACTTTCCGAAACTCAATGGGCCGCACTTCCCTCTCTTTTAAGAAAGCGGCAGGGCGATGTGTATGCCCGATAAAACAGAGATGTGTTTTTTGGTAAAAAAAACTGGTTTGAGCCTCTAGCTGGGTCGAGATATAGGCCCAATTTTCAGGGCCATCTAGTGTGGCATGAACAAGAGTGAACGCCTCGTCCACATACGTGAGGGGCAACCGGCGCAAATAGTTTAATTGAGCCGGGCTTAAATGATTTCGCGAAAAACTAAGTGCCGCCTGGGCATCCTGCGAAAACGCTTCCGGATTTTTCTTATGCGTAACCAGTTCATCGTGGTTTCCCCTCACGACAGGACAACCTAAAGCCCGGACAATCTCCACACACTCACTTGGGTTGGCATTATAACCCACCAAATCCCCAATGCAGAGTGGATGCGAAACCTGCTGGTCCTCCATATCAGCCAAAACAGCTCCCAAAGCCTCCAAATTCCCGTGTACGTCCCCAAAAATCCCGTATTTCATTTTTTCTTTGTCGAAGCTTGTCCCGCCAACTCTTTTTCTAATTTTAGAATTTCACGGTCAACCACCTCCGGCCTTCTCTCGGGGTTTGGGGGCGTACCCATCTGAGCCCGTAACTCACGAAAATAAGCTAGAGCACCACGCTTATCGCCCGCCTTATCCAAAGCATATCCAACAAAGCGTTCGAGATAAGGAGGCGCGTCTCCTTTCGCAATAGCCTGGCGATAGCAGTCCGCCGCCGCCTGATAATCCTCCAGCCTCTGCCAGTACAAATCCCCTAAACGCTGAAAAAGCAGCGCCCGCTCAGGAACCGCCTTGGTTCCCCTCTCCAAAAGACTCCGCCCTGCTTCCACCCAACGCCGTGCCTCGAGTCGCCGCCGCGTTTCACTTGGCTCCCCACTATACCGTTCGGCCGCGACAGCCGCGTTCCAGGCCAAATGCCAAGAGGCCGTGTCCCAAAAAACAGCCACCCTCGGCTGAAGAAGAGTCGCCAACTCCAAGGAACTCCTCACCCTCACCCACTGCTGCTCCTCCCAAGCCCCATGAGCCTGAAGCATCAGCGCATTCGCCGCCAAACCACGAAATCCCCCCAATGCCGCCAAAGCTAGCCCCTGCCCCAGCTTCTCCCGAATCGCCACCGCCGTTGGCCCAGTAAACCCATAAGTCGCCTTTCTTTGAGACTGCGTCATCGCTTTTTCCCAAGTGATCTTGACTCCACCCCAAAGTAGGAGAATTCCACAAGCCAACCCGCCGGCAACCCATGATCTCAAATATCCCGCCCTTCAAAAACAACCGACGCCGCAGTCAACAAAACAGCAATATAAACACCCGAATATCCCACGACCTCTAAAGTCGAACGCCACGAGACCGCATTTCCAGCCACAATTTCATCAATCAAGTTGTAGAGGTTGAAATCAGGAACCAGAAACGCCACTCCCGCCAAAAAGAACTTAGCCGCCCAACTCACCACTTCCCCTGACTCCAGCCACTGCTCCCGTGCAACCGATTGGAGATGACCAATCAGATACACCATTAAAGTCATCGCCATCACAAAGGTCGTGGATGTGGCTACCGTGCTGAAAAAAACCGCAATCGCTGCCACCACCGCCAACTTCACCTCCAGCAAAACCACAGCCTGAATCAAGCGCGGATCTCTCGCCTCTGCCCGAATCAATGCTGCAACCGCGGGATCCGATCCCTCGCGAGCAATGAGCTGCGCCTCCTTCCAACCCAACACCCCTGCGACCGCAACCGCCATCACACCAATCATCACGGCCAGTAAAATCGAAAGCCCCAGATATTTTCCCACAATAAACTCCCACCGCCGCAACGGCCGACACAAAGCCGTCAAAATCGTCCTCCGCTCAATCTCACCTGGAATTAACTGAGTCGCCCCCAATAACCCCACCAGAAGTCCTGTCAAACTTATCGCGGCGTATCCCAGATCTTTCAGAAACTTAAACTGCTCCTGAAAAGAGAACTCGGTGAAGTAGTTTGCCCCATAAATCAGGACAAGCCCAAAAACCAGCAAGACCGCAAATACCTTTTGACGAACCGCCTCCAAAAATGTATTTCCAGCCACCGCCCCAATCCGCCGCAACGACCCCATCATCGCCGCTTCTCCTCTGGCAAACTCCGCAGAAAATAATCCTCCAGCCTCTCCCGTGGCGCACCTTCGCGAACCACCTGAACGCCCCGCTTCTCCAGCCACCCACGCAGTTCCTTGCGATCCTCCTCTTTCAATCCCTGCACATTCACCTCCCACTCCTTCTTCCTAGTCAGCAAATCATCCAACTTTCCTTCCCTTAATTTTTGACCCCGATGCAAAATAATCACCCGATCCGCCACGTCCTCCACCTGCTCAAGAAGATGACTCGAGAAAATCACCGTCTTTCCCCGTTGCCGTAATTCCAAAATTAGATCCCGTATCTCACGCGACCCTGCGGGATCCACACCCGCCGTAGGTTCATCCAACATCAAGATTTCAGGATCTCCCACCATCGCCCCCGCCAAGCCCGCTCTCTGCAACATTCCCTTCGAATAGGTTCGCAAAGGCCGTTTTCCTGCCTCCCCACCGAGCCGCACCATCTCCAACAACTCCTGAATTCTCTTTTCCAACACTCGCCCCCCCATTCCGCTCAATCTTCCGTAGTAACGCACCAACTCCGCCCCACTCAAAAAATTGGGGAAGTAAGGATTTTCAGGCAGAAACCCGATCTGCCTCCGCGCCGCAATCGTTCCCGCACGATATCCACACACTTCCGCCCGACCCCGCGTCGGTCGTAACAACCCCAAAATCATCTTCATGGCAGTACTCTTCCCACTCCCATTCGGACCCAGAAGCCCGAACACCTCGCCCCGGTGCACCTCCATGTCCAATCCCTCAAGAGCCAGTACCCGCCCCCGAAACCACCCCATCGAAAACTCCTTACGCAATCCCACCGTTTGCACCGCCGCACTCACTGGATTTGAAATCCCTTCACTCCGGATACCACCTCTACCTCACACCCCTTCACCTCACGAATAAATCCGGCCAGATGACTCTCTCCTATCTCCTTTTCCATCGCCTCTACCTCTTCTCGATCCCCCTGAAGAAAAACCTCCACAGTGCCATCGGCCTGGTTGCTTGCATGACCCGAAACCGCAAAACCCTCCGCAATTTGCCGGACTCCATAACGGAAACCTACCCCTTGCACTTTGCCTCGATAGGAAATTCGTTTGGCCAGCATGCTACTATTTTGCCTGCTTCCTTCCCAATCTTCAACCCCCCTCCCTGCCTGAAAATTCCCTTCGCCCCCCACCTATTTTTAGCGAAACTCAAACCCCATGCCTTCTCCCTCCCTCGCCCTCTCCACATGCTGGCATGCTGACCGCACGACCGACGGCGCCTCTCTTCTGCAGCAAGCCAAGTCTCTCGGTTTTGACCGCGTCGAGCTCAGCCACAATACACGCTTCAATCTCTGGCCAGGAATCCTTGCCGAACATAAATCCCCTAACGCACCCCAGATCGATGTTCTTCACAATTTTTGTCCCGTGCCCGTCGAACTGCTACGCCCCCATCCCAATGCCTACGAATTTTCCGATCCACGACCTACCACCCGCCGCCTGGCCGAACGCCACTCCCTCTCCACTCTCGAAGCCGCTGCTAGCGTTGGAGCTCGCTTCGTTGTTCTTCATCTCGGCTCTGCGGGGCCCCACCACCGGGCCGACTCGCTCGAATCCCTCGCCGCTGCGGGCGAGATGGGCTCCCGCAACTACGTGAGCCAAAAAATCGCCGCGATCCAATCGTGGGAAAAAGCCTTTCACGAAAGTTGGCCCCGCGTGGAAGAGATTCTTCTTCGTCTAGGGGAGCGGGCCAAGGCTCTCGGCCTCCAACTAGGTCTGGAGTGCCGCGAAAATCCCCGCGAAATCCCCCCCGACGACTCCTGGGATATGCTCCTCTCCCGCCTTCCCGCTCCCACCTTCGGCTACTGGCACGACTTCGGCCACGCCGCAGCCAAAGAATCACTTGGCCTGATCGACCACGCCCAACATCTGCGCCGCCTTGCCCCTCGTCTCATCGGTGTTCACCTGCACGACTTCTCCTCCGAGCAAGGAGACCATCTCCCCCTCGGCCAAGGGTCGATTCCCTTTGCCCAACTCCTCCCCCTTATTCCCTCCAATACGCACTTCTCGCTCGAGCTATCTCCTGGTGTGTCCGCGGACGAAGTTCGTGCCAGCCTTCTATGGTGGAATCAAAACCAGCCCCCACGCTCCTAAGCCGGCTCGCCCCTTGGATCCGTATCGGCATCACAGCTGCCGTACTCGGCTTCCTCGCCACTAAGGTCAACTGGCCTAACCTCGCCCACCGATTCGCCTCCGCCCATCCAGTTTGGCTCACCGCCGCACTTTTTGTAACGCTGGGCTCGATTTGTCTTTGCGGAACTCGCTTCTATTTCCTTCTGCGTCTCCAAAACATCCACCTCTCCTATTTTCGCACTCTTCATCTCACCTTTGTGGGCTTTTTTTTTAATCTCTTTCTCATCGGATCCACAGGAGGCGATGCCGTACGTCTCTTCTACCTTCTTCGCTGGTTTCCTCACAAAAAAACCCGTGCCACCCTCTCGATCCTTCTGGATCGCGTCTTTGGCGTTGCTGCTCTTTTTGGTCTCGCCCTTCTCTTCCTCCCTGGGGCAACCGCCCGCCTTCAGGCTGATCCCACTTTTGCTCCCCTCGCCTCCGCCCTTCCTTGGCTTGGTCCTCTCGGGGCCTTCCTTCTCGTCCTTGGATTTCTTCTTCCCACTTTTCTTCCCAATATCCCCCTTCCTCAAAAAATCCCAGGTCGGGCTGTGCTGATCGACCTTCTCCATGGTCTTCGCGATACGATGCATGGAGGTTCGAACACCGTCGCGCTCATCCTCGTCTCGATCGGCGTTCACCTCCTCAGCTTTGCAGGAGCAACGCTCCTCGCCCGCGCCCTCGATCTTCCCATCAACTACTCGCTCGCCGGTCTTATTCTCGTCCTGATCTTCAGCGCCTCCGCACTTCCCATCAGTGTGAGCGGCCACGGCGTCCGGGAAGGAGTCATGGTCTTTCTCTTTCTCCATTTGGGTCTGGGGGCCGATCCTGAATCCGCAATTGCCTACTCCGTTCTCATCTACGGGCTCGGACTCTTCTGGAGCCTTTGGGGTGGCCTCGCCTATCTTACTCTCCGTTCCCCGGACCCAGAAAAATGATTCGTCACCCTGCGGCAGAAAAAATTGTGCAACAGCTTGTTCAAGCTGGCCACGTGGCCGTCTATGCAGGCGGGTGCGTTCGCGATGCTCTCCTTCAACGCCCCTACCCCGACGTCGACATCGCCACCTCAGCCACGCCCGACCAAGTCCAATCTCTCTTCCCTAAAGCTTCCGATCCCCAAGGAAAAGCCTTCGGTGTCATTCGACTTCGCCTGGATGAACATGTTTTCGAAATCGCCACCTTCCGGGTCGACGGCCCCTACCACGATGGTCGCCGACCCTCCTCCATCACATTCACCACCGCCGAAGAGGACGCAAAACGTCGCGACTTCACCGTCAACGGAATGTTCTTTGATCCACTCAAAGATCAGCTTCTCGACTATGTCAAGGGACAGGCCGATCTCTCCGCAAAACTCATCCGCGCCATCGGCGACCCTGTCGCCCGTTTTACGGAGGATCGCCTTCGACTTTTCCGCGCCATCCGTTTCGCCGTCCAACTAGGATTCCAAATCGAACCTGAAACTTGGAAGGCCCTGATCCAACTCGCACCCTCCTCCAAGGTCATCTCGCCCGAGCGTGTCCGGGACGAATTAACCAAGATCCTCACCAGCCCCGATCCGGCTCGGGGTTTCGACCTGCTGCACGAATCCGGACTGATCGCTGTCTGGATTCCCGAACTCTTGGAGATGCGCGGTTGTGAGCAGTCGCCTGAACATCACCCCGAGGGCGACGTCTGGGTCCACACCCGGTTACTTCTGACTCACATGAAAAAACCCTCCCCCGTACTGGCCCTTTCCGCTCTCCTTCACGACATCGGAAAACCCCGAACCTCAAAAACAGAGCCCAGTGGAAGAATTCGCTTCTTTGGACACGAAGGAGTCGGAGCCCGCATGGCCGAGGAAATCTTGCGTCGCCTCCGATACTCCAATGACGAAGTCTCTGCCATCACCGCATGTATCGCCAACCATATGGCCTTTAAAGACGCTCCGAACATGCGGGTCAGCACTCTCAAACGCCTCCTCGCACGCCCTACGTTCGTCGAAGAGCTGGAGCTACACCGGATTGATTGCTCCTCTTGCCATGGCCAGCTCGATATTCACTCATTCCTCACGGCAAAGTTGAGCGAGTTTTCTCAGGAAGAAATTAAACCCAAACCTCTCGTCACAGGCCACGACCTGCAGCAACTCGGAGCTAAACCAGGCCCCTCGATGGGCAAACTCCTCCATCAACTGATGGACGAGCAACTGGAAGGAAAATTTGCCGACCGCACGACCGCACTTGCCCGCGCCCAAGAACTTTTAAAGTAAACGAATTGGATTAAGCGTAGGCGACAAACGCCTCGTACACCTCATCAGGAATATCCAGTAACTTGTAATCTCCCGAGGACACAAAGATGAGCTGCTGCTTGCCTTTGCCCAGCTGATTTCCGGCGGAATCAAAAATCTGATGCTCGAGGGTGACAAACTTGCGATTGTATTCACCTACTTTGATTTTCACGCTCACCCGCTCAAACTCCCTCGTTTCCCTAGTGAACTTATGCTCAAAGGAACGCGTCAAAATATAGTACGGGGTGGTTTTTAAATTAAATTTCGGCAAGCAGTGATTGAAGAAAAGTTCACGCGTCTTTCCTACCCACATCGCATACATCCCAAAGTAAACATTCCCGACTGAGTTCGTGTCCGCGTAGGTCGCTACAAAAGTGTGAACAAACCATTTTCCCTCAAAGTGGCCGAAGAGATCCGTCGGTTCACCACCTTGTCCTTTCGGAAAGGGGACGACTCGCCCGGGCTCAATTTTCTCATCCATGATAAACTTGGCGCCAGGACCCCCAGCCGAATCCTCCAACTCTTCCACCCCGCCAACAAACTCGTGGGCTGACCCGGGCTTCAGCAAAAGCCAAACCACATAGCCCACAGGAACAATAGACCCCAATATCATACCCAACGGATTCGCCAAAAAATACCCGTAGGCGAAGATCACGACTGCCACGCTTCCGACGCAAAACATCTTTACCTGAGGCAACGCATTGCCCTGCCCCGTATGAAACGCTCTCAACAAAGCCAATCCCGCATAACCCACAAAAAATGTGGCATAGAAAATCATGAAGTACTCCAACTCCAACTTCAGCACCACAGCCACAATCGTGAAGAGTCCTGACAAGATCAAAGCAGGCAGAGGCGAACCCAAAATTGCTTCGGGCAGTAGGGTCAATGGAAAAGCCCTGCCGGCTCCACCCGATTTACTCAAATACCAGCGCAGTGCGATATAACCGCTGTCCAACGTCGTCAATATCATCACACACAAAATCACCACATAGGAACCAAACGCCCAAGGATGAGCAGCCGCCGCCGCCCACAAAAAGCGGGTTACCCCATCCTCCCCATACCCCAATCCGTCGATACCTTCCCGCATCAGAGTGCCCCCCGTTTGCCCTGCGACCCATAGCGCTAAACCTCCGTGCGCCAAAAGCAGAAGAAAGAAAAGAGCCCCGCCCAAAAAGTAACTAACGGCAGGAGATTTTCCTTCTCGCTGAATCTGAATGACTCGTTGCCACTGCTGAAGATCCAGCCAAGGCCCCAGTGTCAATCCAACACAGATCGGAATCGCGTATCCCCAGAAATTAAAACCGAAGAAGGGGTTGCTTCCCGTCGCAATCGGCTGCCCACTTCCTAAGGCAGGAAGTTGATAGAAAAGAATCAGCATCGCCCCAAACGCAATCAAACCCAGTACCGCATGACTGTACTTGATCCTGCGAATATCGAATTCCTCTCCAAACAAAGTCGCAGCGGCCAAAATCACCAATACCGTCAGTAAAAGGTAAAGGCCTGCAGGTTCCAGCCCTAGGGGTTGCCAGGCGTAACGTACGAGCGCGAAAACTGTCAGAGTGATCGCCAAAATCTGATAAAGGAAAAAGATAAGTCGGTAAGGTCTGGACCAGTTTGCAAAAAATGTTCCTAGCGCATCAGGACCGTTACCAGCACGCCGAGCAATCAACTGCGTAAGCCCGCCAAAAATCATCAATCCCAAGGCATTCGGAATTGCAAAGGTCAGCAATCCAAACAGTCCATACTGAAGGGAAAATTGAACGCTAAAAAAAAGCCCCAACCCCCACATCCAGGATAAGGCGACCGAATTTCCCCAAAGAAAGTTCATGAAAGTTTTTTTCTTGAGCGGGCGAAGGGATTCGAACCCTCGACATCAACCTTGGCAAGGTTGCACTCTACCAACTGAGTTACGCCCGCGATTAAGCGAAATTATCTCCTCCCCACCTCTCCTGCGCAATCCTTTTCCCTAACCCCCTACGCCTCAATTTCTATCCTTTGACCCACGCGACCTGCGCAGGTTTCGTGAACTCGCACTCCCTTCCTTCCCGCTTTTTCCAAAGCCCCCTCGATGGCACGTCGCGCAATTTCCGGCCGGTTGCAATCCTCACTGATATGACCCAACAGAAGATCCCTTAATTCTGGGCCCGCCACCTCCTCCACGAGTTTGGCCGCCGCCCCATTCGATAAGTGCCCATGCCGGGCAGAAATTCTCTGCTTTACCGACCACGGCCTCTTTTCTTCCGTACGCAACATCGCTTCATCATAGTTGGCTTCCAGCACCAGTGCCGTGCATCCCTTCAGCCTTTCGACGACCAACCGCGTCACGAACCCCAAATCGGAAATCAGTCCCACCTTCGTTTTTCCTACTGTCACTCTCATTCCAATCGGCTCCGCCGCATCGTGGGGCACAGGAAAAGTCTCAATCGAGAAACATCCGACCTCTAGATGCTGGCCCGCTTCAAAACCGCGCCAATCGGCCGTGGCCACCTCCGCCTCCAACGCATCTTTCGTCCCATGGGATGCGAAAATCGGACACTTCCGTTTTTTAACAAATGTTTTTAACCCCGCGGTATGATCCCCGTGCTCATGAGTGAGGATAATCCCTAACAGCTCTGCCTCATGCGCCCCCGCTTCAGCCATTCGTGCCTCCAACTGCTTTGCACTCAGCCCCGCATCAACCAGAAGGGCCTGCCCCCCGTGCTCCAAATGAAGAGAATTACCCCGACTCCCGCTTCCTAAAACGGTCAAAATCACTTTGCCCATATCACCTTTTGCCTTTTTCCAGAGAAAGCCCAATCTAAAAATCCAACCATGTCTCTGTCCCTTCAACCTAGCCTCCGCCAGACGGTCTCGATCTCTCCCCAGATCCAGCAGTCTCTGCAACTTCTTCAAACCCCTGCTCTCGAACTGCAAAATCTTCTTCAAACGGAGCTTCAGACAAATCCCGTTCTTGAAGAGGAACTTCGTCCAACCGAAGCCTCAGATCCATCTGCCGAAGAAGAGGACGACTCTTCCGTCGACATT
>JBIKTM010000028.1:0-16077 GCA_044348085.1 Methylacidiphilales bacterium
TGGGAGAAATTCCATCCAGATCCAACAAAGTTCCACTTCCCATCGTGGTGACCATCCCTCCGCGAGCATCGATCATATTTTGCCCCGCCCGCTTCGTTCCGGCGGGAGTACTCATTCCCCCCGAGCCGATACCGCTTCTTCCATATCCCACATTCGTGCCCAGCAGTCCCAAAAGGGGTGTGCTGAAATCAAGCAGAGCAGGTGTCACGCTCGTGATCGGTTGACTCAACCGCACCAACCCCAAATCCACCCCATTCCATAGATTGCCGCCACTACTGCTCCAACCTGAATAGGGAATCCAATCCACCGCAGCGATTCCCGTCCCGCTATAGACGCTACCCAGCCCAAAAATCATTCCACTCACTCCCGCTCCATAATCGTCCGTTCCACCCACCACGTGCCCAGCCGTCAATACCCACTCAGGCGAAATCAGCGTTCCTGATGCGATGTAACCACTCGTGCCCTCATTCCACGTCAGAAATCCCACGCTGTCGTAAACACTCTGCGCCGCCAAACCCGTGTAAAATGAGTCCGAAACATCCCCCCGAATCACTCCCGCACGTCCTGCAGCCAAAAAACCCAAAAGGACACAAGCCACCCCTGCAGATATGGATCCGCACCTCATACCCAATACGCTACTAGCCAACCCCTTTTTATCAACCCACCCCCTTTACCCAACTTTTCGATCTAATCGCCTTCACCTCCCGCCCCTCGCAGATTAGTCTTACACCATGTCCCCTGAAGCCCTTCTTTCTGGCCTCACCCACGTCCATACACGTGAGGAGTTCGCGAAAAAAATCGCCTCGGGTCGTCCCCTACGCGTCAAACTTGGCTTCGATCCCTCCGCACCCGATCTCCACCTTGGCCACGCCCTCGTCTTAGCGAAGGTCCGCCAATTCCAAGAGGCAGGCCACCTTGCCGTCATCATCGTGGGTGACTACACCGCTCGTGTGGGCGACCCCACGGGTCGCTCCAAAACTCGCCCTGCCCTTGAACCTGAGGCCATCGAACAAAACGCCAAAACCTACACCGACCAGGTTTTTAAAATTATCGATCCCAAAAAAACTGAAGTCCGCAGAAACGGAGAGTGGCTCGCCAAACTCTCTTGCGCCGACCTTCTTCGACTTAACGGACAAGTCAACGTCGCCCGCATGCTTGAGCGGGATGATTTCTCCAAACGCCACAAAGAGGGCGTCCCCATTAGCTTGGCCGAATTTCAGTACCCCGTCCTCCAAGGATACGATTCGGTCGCCGTGAAATCCGATATCGAACTCGGTGGCAACGACCAACTCTTCAACAATCTTGTCGGTCGCGACCTCCAGCGCCAAGCAGGACAGGAGCCGCAGGTTGTCCTCGTCACTGCTTTGCTCACCGGAACGGACGGAAAACAGAAGATGAGCAAATCCCTCAACAATCACATCGGCATTACCGAACCCCCGAATGAGATTTTCGGAAAAGTGATGTCTATCCCTGACGAAACCTGTGCCCTTTGGCGTGATCTCCTCGGCTCTTTTCTCGGCCTGCCCAAGGAATCGCCGGCTCACCCCATGGAATCCAAAAAGGAACTCGCCGCTGCCGCCGTACGTCGCTTCCACGGCGAAAGCGCTGCCACCTCAGCCCGATCCGACTTCGAAGCTAAATTCTCGAAAAAAGATCTCACCACGGCCGAAATGGACTCCTTTCGCCCCTCCTCCGCCACCCTCTCCGTCGCAAAACTCATTCAAGAAACCAAAGCTCTCCCCAGTAACTCGGAAGCCCGCCGACTCATCACCCAAGGCGGAGTCAAACTCGACGGCGCCAAACTCGACGATCCACAGGCAGAAATTTCTCTCAAATCAGGCCAAGTCCTCCAAGTCGGCAAGAAAACCTTCCTCCGCATCACCCTCTAGCCGCAAACTTCGGTAGGTTTGTCTGAACAAGATCACTCCAATTGCACGATCTTGAGGCCATCGATCCCGTCGAAAGCCTAGTTTTACCCCCACAACTTATTCTTCCGCATCCACCCGATGTTCACATCTTTTGTGGATCAATTTTCCCCATCCCTCGACTCCCCTCCGCTTCCGTCCATTCCAGAGAGATGCCGATCCACACCCGTAAAGACTGGGAAAAAAGGGAATCTACCCTGCTCAGCCGCTACGCCTCGAAAAGCAGGGAAAGCCTCGGTCGCAAGCATCCTGAACAGTCCCACGATTTCCGCCCAGAATTTCAACGTGATCGCGAACGCATCGTTCACAGCACCGCATTTCGCTCTCTCGAATATAAAACCCAGCTTCCCCTCAACGGCTCGGGTGATCATGTCCGTACCCGTCTCACCCACACCATCGAAGTCGCTTCCCTCTCCCGTTCCCTTTGTCGCTCCCTCGGCTTGAATGAAGACCTGGCCGAGGCCATTGCCCTCGCTCGCGACCTCGGTCACCCACCCTTTGGACACACGGTCGAGCACACCCTAGACCAGCTAATGCAAGATTCAGGCGGGTTCGGTCGCCGCCGCCAAAGCTTACGCGTGGTGGAACAGCTCGAAGTCAAATACCCAGAATTCAACGGACTCAACCTCACCCACGAAGTTCGCCAAGGCATCGACCCCCTTCCCCGTCCCGGCCTTCACCCCTCCCTTGAGGCCCAAGTCGTCGACCTCGCGGATGAGATTGCCCACTCCTGCCACGATCTGGAGGATGCACTCGAAAGTGGACTGATCGATCCCTCCGCCCTCCTAGCCATAGAACTTTGGAAAGAAACCGAATCCTCAATCCGCAAAAATTACGCTCGCCTCGATCCAGAACGCACACGCCGATACGTTGCCCGATGCTTGGCCGACCTGCTGGTCGAGGACGCCACCCGCTCCTCTGACGCTCACCTCTCGGAATCGAAACCCGCTTCCGCGGCAGACGCCCAGTCCCACTCCCTCCGTCTGATTGCCTTTACCCTCCCTATGCGGGTGAAGATTCAAAACCTTAGGAATTTCCTAAACGAAAATCTTTACCATCATCCTGGAGTTCGCGAGGTCAACCAACGCTCCTGCCAAGTCCTTCAAGGTCTCTTCGAATTTTATCATCTTCATCCGCATCTCATCGCGGATCGGGCAGCCCTTCGCATCAAAAAGGAGGGCGTGAGTAGGGCCATCTGTGACTTTCTTTCAGGCCTAACCGATCGCACCGCCCTCCAACACTACGCCCGCCATGTCGGCACAGATGGTCTCCTCCGCGAACTCGCACCTCAGGCCCCCTCCTCCCAAGCCCACCTCTCTCTCGTTTAACTTTTTCTGCTCGACCGGATCCGGGCCAAAAAAGTCCGTATCTTTTCCTGAAACGAATCCTGAAACGTCCGGTTCTCGTGCCCCTCTCCCGGAATAACCCAAAACTCTTTTGGCCCCCCCGCCGCCTCATAAACCGATCGCACCACCGCAGAGTCCATACGGACATCCTTCTCTCCCGCCAAAACCAGCATTGGCGCGTGAATCTTTGCTGCGGCCCGTAAAGAATTCACGTCATCCATCCGAAAATGGGCACGCTCTTCAATCATCGGACACGCCAGGACAATCAACGGAAACTCGGGAATCCCATACATCAACTTCGCATGATGACAGATGGTGTTTCGGTACGTATCAAACGGCGCATCCGCAATTAGCCCAGCAACCGAACCATCTCTCTCTGCCGCCAGCAGAGCCGATACCGCCCCCATCGACGTTCCCCATAAAACCGGATCACCCGAACCCGTCCCACGAATGTAGCGCATCCCAGCCTCCACATCCCGACTCTCGTGAAAACCAATACTCGTCAAACTCGCCTCACTTTCCCCATGCCCGCGAAAATCGATTGCCATCACGGGATACCCCTCCTTCTGTGCAAACAGTATGTAGTCCATCATATGCGCCTTGCTCGCACCCAACCCGTGCAGAACCAACACAGGCGGCTTACCCTCCCGCCCATTGGGTAACCACCAAGCGGAGATTTTTTTTCCGTCCTCCGACGTCAATTCCACATTCTGACAAATTAAGCCCAAACGGGTCGGATGCATCGCAGGTCGTGCCGATGGCGGAATCATGGTGGCTAAAGTCGCAAGGAACCCTGCCGCCAACCAAAGCATTCCACCGACAAGGAGCGACAACCCACCTCCTACCCCCACAATCCACCTCCACTGCTTACGCCAAAAATCCATCTCTCATACTACTCATGGAGTGACCTGCAAAGGCACCCTTCATTTGCTTTCGCTTTTTGCAGGATTACGTTCCTCTTATGAACGCGATGATCATGGGACTAGGATGGGTTCCTTGGTTTGTCCCTCGTGGAGCTGACCTAATAAACAACCTGCCGGGAGTGATTCTCACTCTCTGGATTGGGTTGGTCTTCGCCACGATGGTCTACTTTCACGGCAACGTGAAAGACTTGGAACCCAAACCCGGTTCGGTCACACCGATCCAGAAAACAGCCGCGGGGCTGATGTTTCTTGTCGATGCGATCATGCTGGGACTCGCTCTTTATCTGATCCTTCGCTAACGCGAACCGATCGATAAGGATTAAGTCGCACTACCCCTGTATCTGATTTGTTTTTTGTGTGCCCGCTGGTTCACTCCATACCCCGATCATCGCCGTGTGTCATCAGGGCGGAAAATAGTTGTTGACCCACGTTCACCCGTATTATATAACGACCATTCTAGTCGTATATGCAACTTTCTAAGAAAACCGATTATGCCTTGAGGGTTCTCTTCACCCTTGCCGAGCATTCTGGTCGCGGACCAATCCCCATTCGGGAACTGGCTCGCCGGAATGACGTGCCCAAACGCTTCCTTGAGCACATCCTTCTCGACTGCAAATCCCAAAACTGGGTGGATAGCTCGGCCGGTAAAGAGGGCGGTTATTTTCTTGCCAAGGATCCATCACAAATATCTATGGGAGAAGTTGTTAGATATTTTGACGGATTCCTTGCCCCGATTCCGTGTGTTTCGTTAAAGAACTATATCCCCTGCAGCCAGGAATCGGTCTGCCGCTTCCGCCGGCTCCTTTTAGAGATCCGGAATTATGTGGCCAAAGTCATGGACCAAGCATCCTTGGCCAAGGTCATGCTGAACGCCCCCGTACTCCCCAGAGAGCTATTTGCCCTTCAAGGAGTGAACGGCGAAGGCATCTAAAAATTAGGCCTTAATAACGACTATTTTAATCGTATATGAGTACACCAGAAAATACTTGGATCGACGTGGTCAAAGAGAACCTAAATGGGCTTCGATTTGGCCAAATCCTGATCACCGTGCACGAAGGTCGCCCTGTTCAGATTGAGCGAACAGAGAAGACCCGGCTCGAACCCTCTTCCAGCAAAACCCAACCCGCACGGGAGGATTAAAGAAACCCAACACACTCGAAACTAGCCCAAGCGGATCTGACCGGACCACCGGAGGAACCCTTTGCCCAAAACAAAAGGAAACCTCCATGAGCAATAACCTCATTCAACTGTTCGTCCGATTCATGATGCGCTTCGGCGTCTTCATCATCGTGACGACTCCCCTCCATATCCTCCACGCACAGAACTCGGCGAATGTCCAAGACCAGACGGTTCAGGAGCAACTCGAAGCCATGCGCAAAGAGATCGCCGATCTGAAGCGCAATGCGACTCGGACAAGAATAAATCCAGCAAGCCCGACTACGGAACAGCAAGGCACAGGTCAGAATATCGCGGGAACGACCACCCAGGAGAGTCTCCTCGGTGGGGATCGCAGAAACATCAAAACTCCTCGAGACGACCTGCAGGGTGTGGCGATCCAGGATGAGCGCATCGATTTGGATCATGAGAGCCGGCTCAGCGTAGTTGAGAGAAAGGAGGAGCTGATTGAGGAGGAACTGGCCAAAAAAGCGGCCACAACTCCATCGGTCTCTCTGAATGAAAGGGGGTTGGTTGTAAAATCTGCCGACGGCCAACATGCCTTGCGTGTTGGCGGGCTGTTACACTTCGATTGCCGCGAATTCTTGGGCAGCGACAACGATGCGAATAACGTGCTTCTCGTGCGTCGAGCACGAATCAACGCTGCAGGTACGATTTGGAAGTACATCGATTTTCGATATCAGCAGGATTTCGGATTAGTAGACGCGCAATTCATCCGCAACGTCGCGGTCCTTCTTGATGCCACCCTAAACTTTAACGTGCAAAAAGAATTTCAGGTTATGGTTGGAAAAATGAAGCCCCCGGGGGGCTTAGAGATGCTACAGGCAGTTCCAAATATTATGTTCATTGAGCGTGGCCCAGTCCAACAGCTTCAGCCCAACCGCCAGCTTGGTGTTATGCCCAATGGCCTGGTTTGTGATGATACCCTGAACTGGGCCGTTGGAGTTTTTGCTGCCGCTCCCAACAACTATGCCCAGACCACCGACATAGGAAACGGTTATGGAGTCATGGGCCGTCTTTTTGCCCGGCCTTTTTGCAATGATGCCGACGAGTTGTCAGGCCTCGGGTTCGGTGTATCGGTCGGGTACTCCAACCTCGATGACTACCAACCCAGCAACTCAAATGGACTTACCAACGGCCTCAACTCCTATGCCTCCGACCCAGGAGTCGTATTCTTCAACTGGAATTCCAACGCACAGCGGAATGGGGCCAGGTACCAAATTATTCCCCAAGCCTACTACTACGTAGGCCCTTGGGGAGTCATGACAGAGTACGCCCTCCAAAGTCAGGGTCTCTCTCTGGGCACCGGAAACGCTACTCAACAACGCCAGATTCGGGATGACAGCTGGGCCTGGCAGTTAGAGGTCACCTACAACATCACGGGTGAGGACAACACTTTTGACGCCGCGGTCCCTGCGAATAATTTCGATTTCTTCCAGACGGAGGATGAGGACGCCGTTGGACTTTGGCAGATCGGCTTCCGCATCGATCAAATCCAGTTGGATAGCGATCTCTTCAGACAACCCACTCCAGGAGGCTCAAATACCTTTGTTGGAACAGGAAATGCCTCCCAGTTTGCACGCGGCTTTCACTCCTACACATTAGGCGTGAGCTGGTGGTTAAACCCAAATGTCCGCTTGATGCTTAATGGGACTTATACCGCTTGGGATTACTCCAGTAACTATGGACCCAGCTCAACTGGCGGATCTGTGAATGGATCTGGAAGGAACGTTCCTGCACCAGGGGGCAACATCTCCAATAATGAGGTCGCTTTTGCAACTAGAGCCCAATTCTTCTTCTAAAAAACAACCGAAAGGAAAAATACACATGAAACATAAACTCACCCTACTTGCCGGACTTTTAGGCCTGGCTCTCACTGCTCAAGCAGGCACAGAACTCCTGAACGTCTCCTACGACCCCACCCGGAAGTTGTATGAGCAGTACAACGAACTCTTCCGCGCCCACTGGAAGAAAAAAACAGGTCAGGACATAAAGGTGAATCAATCCCACGGTGGATCAGGCAAACAAGCCCGCTCCGTTATCGACGGAGTTCAGGCCGACGTGGTTACCCTGGCCCTTGCAGGAGACATCGACTCAATCGTCACCAAGGGCAAATCGGTGCCAAAGGATTGGCAAGAGCGGTTCCCGCACAACAGCACCCCCTACACCTCGACGATCGTCTTCGTGGTTCGTTCGGGAAACCCCAAGGGAATCAAGGATTGGGACGATATCGTGAAGGACGGGGTGACCATTGTGACCCCCAACCCAAAAACTTCGGGAGGTGCACGCTGGAACTACCTCGCCGCCTGGGCTTATGCCGAGAAAAAGTTCAACAACGATCTGATCAAAATCAAGGAGTTCATCAAAAAGCTGTACCAGCACGCCCCTGTTCTCGATACCGGAGCCACTGGAGCCACCATCACCTTTGTGAAGCGGCATATCGGTGACGTCTACCTCGCTTGGGAAAATGAGGCCCACCTCATCCGAGAGGAGTTCCCCGGCGAGACTGAAATTGTGGTTCCCCCTTCCAGCATCCTGGCGGAACCCTCGGTCGCGGTCGTCAGCAAAAATGCGATCAAGCATGGGAACGAGGAGTTGGCCGAAGATTATCTAAAATACCTCTACTCTCCAGAGGCTCAGGACCTTGCAGGTAAAAACTTCTACCGGCCCCGCGACCCCAATGCCCTCGCCAAATATGCCAACCAGTTTCCCAAGCTGGATCTGGTCGACATCAAGCACTTTGGCGGTTGGCCCGCAGTACAGAAAAAACATTTCGACGACGGCGGAATCTACGACGAAGTTACCAAACGCTGAACCCATCCCAAAAAACCTCTATGCCCATCTACGAAAATGTCATCGCCACAGTCGGCCGAACCCCGCTGATTAAACTCCAGCGGGTTTCGGCTGGACTGCCTGCCACCATTGCTGTGAAAGCTGAATTTTTCAACCCGCTGGGTAGCGTGAAGGATCGGATCGGGGCCGCTATGATTGAGGCTGGTGAGAAAGATGGTCTTATCACCCCCAAGACCACCATCATCGAGCCGACTTCCGGCAACACCGGCATCGCTCTTGCTTTCGTGGCCGCGGCGAAGGGCTACAAGCTCATACTGACTATGCCCGAAAGCATGAGTCTGGAACGCCGAACCCTACTCGCCCTTCTAGGAGCGAAACTTGAGCTTACTCCTGCAGCTGAAGGAATGCGGGGGGCCATCGCCCGTGCTGAAGCTTTGGCCAAGGAAATCTCCGGCTCCTTCATTCCTCAACAATTTAAAAATCCGGCCAACCCAGCCATCCACCGCAAAACCACTGCGGAGGAAATCTGGACGGATACGGACGGGAAAGTGGATATCTTCATCTCTGCTGTCGGCACGGGCGGAACAATCACTGGCGTGTCCGAAGTGATCAAAACTCGGAAAAAAAGTTTTCAGGCAATTGCGGTGGAGCCGCGGGATTCCCCAGTCATTTCCCAGACCCGCTCCGGACAACCAGTAAAACCAGGCCCACATAAAATCCAAGGGACAGGGGCCGGCTTTGTACCCGACAACCTCCACCTTGATATCGTGGATGAGGTCATCACGGTCAACAATGAAGAGGCTTTTGCCATGGCTCGGCGGATCTGTCAGGAGGAGGGCCTGCTGGTGGGCATTTCGACGGGGGCCAATGTCCATGTCGCCTTGGAAGTGGCTAAGCGCCCGGAAAATAAGGGGAAGCTGATTGTCACCGTCGGTTGCAGCACTGGGGAGCGTTATCTCTCCACACCTCTGGCGGATGAAGCTCGCAAGGCCGTGGCAGGTTGAAATGGGGACTGCCCTTCATCCATCTCCCAGCACTTCCCTTCCTCGGGGGCCCAGTCTGCACTCCATGCTCAAACCTCTTGAGGAGCGGGTCGGAAAAGCTACACACCTCCACGGCCAAAAGCTGATCTACCGCAATCATCTCACCGACCCTCATTACCTTCATCGATTTCATTTTCTCGGGCCTGAGGGCGGAGACTCATATCAACGGCTGGGCCTCTTTGCCGGAATTCATGGAGACGAGGTGGCCGGCTCCCTTGCCGCGGTCCGTTTTCTCACCGAATTAGTGGAACGACCAGAGCTCGCCCAGGGTTATGAATTCTTTGTCTATCCTGTCTGTAATCCGACCGGATATGCCGATGGCACCCGTCACAGTCGCTCTGGCATGGATCTGAACCGCGAATTCTGGAAAAACTCCAACCAGTTGGAAGTTCGCTTGCTGGAACAGGAGATCCTACAACTGAACTTTGACGGATTTCTCTCTCTTCACGCAGACGACACCAGTGACGGACTCTATGGCTTTGCGCTAGGCCATACGCACGCCGAGCACGTTCTTTCTCCAGCACTTGAAGTCGCCTCTCGAGTCCTTCCACGAAACCGCCGCCGCCGGATCGATAACCTACCCGCACGAAACAGCATCGTCCGCAAGCGTTACCCCGGAATGCTCGGTCCTCAACCCGATGCCCGGCCCCAGCCTTTTGAAATTGTCCTAGAGACTCCGGCCTTGGCCCCGATTCCTGATCAGATCGAATCCACCGTGCTCGCTCTCCATAAAATTCTTGAGGAGCACCGCAACCTTCTCTCGTTCAGTCCCAATCTCTAATCGCTTGTCATCCATGTTCCGCTCCCGAACCCATGTCCTGCCCGGATTTCATCTTAGCCTGGGCTTTACCCTGTTCTATTTCGGCCTTCTGATCCTTATACCCATCGTCGCCCTAACGTTTCGGACCTTTTCCGAAGGCTTCCCGACTTTTTGGAACGCGGTTTTTGAGGAGCGCTCCATTGCCAGCTACAAAAACAGTTTTGGCCTGTCCCTTTTGGCCGGAGGATTTGATGGCATCGTCGGCCTGCTCATTGCCTGGGTTCTCACCCGATACGATTTCCCATTTCGCCGCGCATTGGACGCACTTATCGATCTTCCCTTTGCCCTGCCGACCGCCGTGGCCGGCATCGCCCTGACTGCTCTCTACAGCCCTCAAGGGTGGATCGGAAAATTTCTGCCCTTCAAAGTCGCCTACACCCCGCTCGGCATCTTTATAGCCCTCGCTTTTATCGGCCTCCCTTTCGTGGTTCGCACCATTCAACCGGTCCTGGCACAACTACCTGTAGAACTTGAGGAAGCGGCCGCCTGTCTTGGGGCCAACCGCTTTCTTATTTTCACAAAAGTTCTTTTTCCTGCTGTCCTGCCCGCCGTTCTCACCGGAATCACTCTGGCCTTTGGTCGTGCCGTGGGGGAATACGGCTCGGTCATCTTCATTGCCGGCAACATTGCCTACTACACCGAAATCACTCCTTTGCTCATCGTGATGAAGCTTGAGCAGTTCCACTATTCCGCTGCCGCGGGGCTGGGCTTCTTCATGATTATCGTCTCTTTTTTTATCCTTTTCCTGATTCAGATTCTCCAAACATGGAACGCACGCCGTTCTGGCGGTCGGGTTTAAACTATGAGCGCCTTTTCCATCACCTCCCACACCCCCAATCACGACCCCAAACCTATCGTCTACGCTTTAACGTTTCTCGCCTTTTTGTCCGTGGGGTTTCTTCTTCTCCTCCCCCTTGTGGCAGTCTTTGGCGAGGCGTTTTCAAAAGGTCCTGCTGTTTATTTCGAAACCTTCCGCGACCCGGTCACTCAGAACTCCATCTTCCTAACTCTTCGCGTCGCGGCCCTGGCCGTTCCACTGAACACGATTTTTGGCGTGGCAGCCGCATGGGCGGTCACCCGCTTCACCTTTCCTGGGCGTCGCTTCCTCATCAGTTTAATCGAACTCCCCTTATGGGTCTCGCCCGTCATAGGGGGCATGGTCTACACCATGATCTTTGGACTCCAAGGATGGTTGGGCGGTTGGCTGGAAGAACGTAACATCCAAGTGATCTTCGCCTACCCCGGCTTGGTTCTTGCGACCATTTTCGTCACGTTTCCTTTTGTCGCTCGCGTCCTTATTCCCTTAATGGAATCGTTGGGCCAAACCGAGGAGGAAGCCGCCGTCACTCTTGGTGCCCATGGTTGGCAGGTTTTTTGGCGGATCACCGTTCCCAGGATCAAGATGGGTCTTCTCTACGGCATCATCCTCTGCAATGCGCGAGCCATGGGGGAATTCGGCGCCGTCTCCGTCGTTTCAGGTCATATTCGCAACCAAACCTGCACCATGCCCCTCCAAATCGAGATCCTGCATTCAGAATACCAGTTCGCCCATGCCTTTGCTTTGGCGTCCGTCCTCTCCCTGCTTGGAATCATCACTCTGATGTTAAAAGTTTACCTCGAAGGCCAAACCACCCAACGGCTCCCAGCCGAAGTGCCTGAACGGCGCCGCCACCGTGATCCGGCGACCCCCAATCCATGAGCATCCGCGTCGAAAATATCTCCAAGGTCTTCGAGCGCTTCCCCGCTCTGAATGGCGTTTCTTTGGAAGTGAAGGAGGGCGACCTTCTCGCACTCCTCGGACCCAGTGGATCCGGCAAGACCACCCTTCTTCGAATCATCGCCGGCCTTGAATTCCCCGGACGGGACGGTGGCAAAATTTTTCTCGATGGTCGGGATGTGACATGGGATAGCGCCTACGCTCGTCGCGCCGGTTTTGTCTTTCAACACTACGCACTCTTCAACCACATGACGGTAGGGGAAAACATCGCCTTTGGCCTACGGGTGCGTCCAAAAAAGACCCGCCCCTCTGAACAGGAAATCCAGAAGAAGATCCACGAACTGCTAGCCATGGTTCAATTGCCGGGATTAGAAAAGCGATTTCCGACCCAACTTTCGGGGGGTCAACGCCAACGCATCGCCTTGGCCCGAGCTCTAGCCGTCGAACCCAAGATCCTTCTTCTCGATGAACCCTTCGGAGCACTCGATGCTAAAGTCCGCAAAGACCTTCGTAAATGGCTACGGGAATTCCACGATCGGACCGGACTCACAACTATTTTCGTCACCCACGATCAGGATGAAGCGTTTGAACTGGCCGACCACGTCGTCATTCTTCATGAGGGAAAAATCCAACAGTCAGGAACGCCGAAAGAAATCCAATCTCGCCCGGCAACCCCGTTTGTATCTGATTTTCTTGGCTTAAGTAAACACGGGTCGACCAATTCCATTTAGTTTTTCAGAACCTCTCAGAGGTTCTGATTGGAAATTTGGAGGCGAGGGTCGGAATCGAACCGACGAATACAGCTTTTGCAGAGCCGTGCCTTACCACTTGGCTACCCCGCCCAAAATTTTATCTGTGCCCACTTAGTATTCTCTGCCTACACCCCTTCGTCAAACTCACCCATCAACCCTGAACCGGTGTCACCAGAATCTTGTCCAGCCGATGCCGATCCATATCCACCACTTCATACCGATGGCCCCGATATTGAAAGATATCCCCCTCATGCGGAACCCGAGCCAAATTATGCACAATAAATCCACCCAGCGTCTGATAATCCCCATCCAACTGATAATGATCCGCACCTTTTCCAATCTCCTTGGCAAAATCTTCCACAGGTAGAGTGGCATCCACCAGCCACGATCCATCCTCCCGCTTCACCACCCGCGCCTTCTGTCGGTCATCATGCGAGGGCAGATCTCCCACGATCGCCTCCAACAAATCCAGCAAACTCAAAATTCCCGTGATGCTTCCAAACTCATCGCTCACCAGCGCCACCCGCTGCTTCGCTTTCTGCAACTGCTCCAACGCACGCAGGGCGGGAATCGTCTCCGGAATGATCAGCGCAGGAGTCGCCAAATCTGCAGGCTTCGCAGGCAATCCAGCCGCTGTATTTGCCCACAACGCCTTAACCGAAACCACTCCCACCACATTTTCCCGACTCCCCCGATACACGGGAAAATGCGAATGCCCACTCGCCACCAGAGCTCGCCAAGTCACATCAGCCTCCTCATCCGCATTGATCCAAACAATTTTAACGCTGGGAGTCATCAGCTCCTCCACCCGCAACTCGTCCAATCGCAAGACCCGCTCCACCATTCCCTGCTCAGTCGAACTAAACACCCCCGCCCGCTTTCCCTGCTCCAACAAATACCGCAGCTCCTCGTCACTCACGGGAATTGTCTCGTTACTCTCCTTCACTCCAAACAAGGCCGCTAACGTGTTGGTTGTCCCACTCAGAAGTTTCACAATTGGCCCCAGCCCAATAGCCACCGCTTGAATCGGTCGGGCCAAGCGCGCCGCAATCGCCTCACTGTGCGCCAGTGCCAAGCGCTTCGGCAACAACTCTCCAAAAATGATGGATGCCACGGTAATGATCAAAACCACCAACCCCAACGCCGCCGGTTCCGCAATCCCCACAGGAATCATCCACGATTCCAATAACGTCGCCACAGGCTTTGCCAAAACCGCTCCTCCCATCGCTCCCGAAAGAATCGCAATCATCGTGATCACCACGCTTACGGTCGAAAGGAACTCGCTAGGCGATGCCGCCAAATCATAAGCCGCCTTCGCCCCCGCATCCCCAGCCTCCGCTTTCTGCCGTAACTTACTGCGTCGACTCGATACCACAGCCAGCTCCGCCATTGCGAAAAGCCCATTCGCAAGGATCAGAATACTTAATATAAAGCCTTCCATGATAATTATTTACAATTGTTTTGGTTGTTTAATGACTCTTCCCTAACCCGAAATGATAGGGGTAATTAGAGAAAAAGGAAAGCCTACGACCTACGCCCAAAAGTGGCATATCCACGCCCACAACCCCTTAACCGCCTTGGGTCCATAGAGAAAGAGTGCCGTGAAAAAGACCCCGCAGGGAATCGCCGCCAAATAGCCTGCGATTAAAAAGAATCCGTCATCTTCCAAAAGAGCCAACGAGATCAGCAGGATCGGAATCGCCGCCAGAAGGTTGCTGAACGGAACCGGCAAAGGCAGAGCCAAAAGAATAGCCAGAAACGCCACCAACAATCCGTGCACACGGTGGAGGGTGGGGTTGCGACAAAGTACGTGCAGACGCGGATGCAAAATCTTCTCCGCAGGCACCGCAATCCATCGTAAGCCGTGCAACAGGGCCAAAGCCGATTTTTTTGGAATCTCCCGAACCAGAAGCCATCCCGGCAACCAAGGAACCTGACCAAAAGAGATTCGGAGCCCACTGAAAATTAAAATAATCCCAAACGGGGTCGAGAGACCCGGCAACTGAATCGGGAAACAGAATGGAATGGATAAAACCGCCATAATCGCGGCGTGGCCTTTCCCCTCCAACGCATGCACTAACTGAGCAACCGTCAGCCCCTTATCATCCACTGTTTTTGCGAGCCGATCGGCTACAGTCGAGATCGCCCCCACCCTCGGGCCCACACCCCCCGCACCGTGGCTCACAAAGAACCTGCTGCCACACGACCAAACAGCTGAGTCAAATACATCCCATATCCAACCAGCAAGGCCACCCCGATCGCTTGTCGCCGCTTCTCACCGGCACTCCCCATAGGAAGAACTGCCATCGCTGCAATTAACATCACGCCTAAATCAAAGTTGCTGATGCCAGGGGCAAATACTGTCCGATACAGTGCAGATATTCCCAAAACTCCTAAGCAGTTAAAAATACAGCTCCCCAACACCACTCCTCCTGCCAAATCCTTTTCCTTCTTCCAAATCGCGAGCACAGTACCAAAAATATGCGGCGAAGAAACGGCTAAGGGAATAAAACCCAAATCTGTGACCGCTGGCGATAACCCGATCATCTCCGATGCAGTCACCGCCGATTTCACCAAGTATCGAGACCCCGCCACGAGTAGCACCAGACCCCCCAAACATTGGGCTAATTCGACTCGTTTGGCAGCACCTGCAGGGGGAAGATCCCGCTCCATATCGGAAATGACCCTCGTATCCGCCTCCACTCCCGCAGAAAACCAGAGAAAAATCATATACGACGCGAGACAGAAAATGAGGAGGGTCGCCTCAAATTTTCCAAGAACTCCATTTCGGAGCAGGTAACCCGCCAACGCTGCCGAAGCAACTAGGATGGGTACATCTGCCTGAAACAGTTGCGGCCGAAAACGAAGGGGTCGTGTGATAGCGGAAATTCCCAAAATCAGCCCCAGATTCAAAATCACGCAGCCCACGGCGTTCCCCACCGCAATGTCGCCTTGACCCTTACCTGCTGCCCACGCACTCACGAAAAGAGCCGGGGCAGAAAGTCCGAAAGCAACCACGGTGGATCCGATGATCAGGGGCGGAATGCTAAACCTTCTAGCCAACCCACTGCCTCCGCCCACGAGAAGTTTTACGCCATACACCTGTAAAAGAATTCCCACCACCAGAACCACTCCGACCTGGAGTGGGTCTCTTGTATCCAACCCAATCTGCTGGGCGACATCGCTTACAACGGAAAACATCTAACCCCTTTGTAGCCTCTAGAGCCCTTTAGGCCAAGACCGCCCACACCGCCGCTAAAAGAAACCCCGCCCCCAATGCCCTCCTCCCCAAAACCCTCCGAGGCAACCCCGCCTCCCGATTTCCCACCCATCCCCCCACCCAAGCCACTAAACCTACCGACCACAGCCCTCTCAACGCATACACCACATTCACCCCAATCGGATCTCCTGAAAGAACAATCCCCCCCAACACCCCCATAGATTGCACGCCGATCATTGCCACCCCCCAGCCCAACCAACCCCGACCCACACCACTTCCCAACCCACCCCACGCCCAAACAGGCAAAACCAAAACCGAAAAAATCGCTACGCCACCCATAAAACACGGCCCCAATAAGGCCC
>JBIKTM010000047.1:0-5718 GCA_044348085.1 Methylacidiphilales bacterium
CCCCAATTTCTGAAGATGCGATGGTAGGAATGGCGGTGGGGGCGGCGATGGAAGGAATGAGGCCGATTGTGGAGATGCAGTTTGCGGATTTTTCGACGGTCGGGCTGAATCAGATGTTAAATCACGCGGCGACGACTTTTTGGCGGACAGGCAAGCCGTGTCCGATGGTCTTGCGGTTGCCGTCGGGAGGTACGCCGGGAAGTGGACCTTTTCATAGTCAATCGATGGAGGCGATCTACTCCCACTATCCAGGAATTGTAGTGATGACGCCTGCTACGGTTGAAGATGCTTACACAATGCTTTTAGAGGCGATTGAGTTGCCTGATCCTGTTGTTTTTTGTGAGCACAAACTTCTGTACTACCATTTAAAATCGGAAGCTTTGCCGGAAATTGCAGTTCCCGCGTTTCGCGCTCGAGTGGTCCGTACGGGGCGTGACATCACGTGCGTGACGTATAGTGCGATGGTGCATGAGGCGGTAGCGGCGGCAGAGGAGTTAGCTGAGGAGGGATATGAGGTGGAGGTGGTAGATTTAAGAACGGTCAAACCGTTGGATACGGACACTATTTTAGCCAGCGTCGCACGGACGGGTAGGTTGTTGGCTGTGGGGGAGTCGTGGCCGTGGGGCGGGGCCTCGGCGGAGGTGGTAGCGCGGGTCGCTTCGGAGGGTTTTGAGTTGTTGGATGCCCCTCCCAAGCGACTGAATGCGAAGGACACGCCGATTCCGTATCATCCGAATCTTTGGGCGGCACATCGGCCAACGGCAGTGCGGATCGCGGCAGGATTAAGAGAAGTGCTGAGATATTGATTTTACGGCTGGAACTGTAAGCAGTGCCAGCGACCGAGGCGGCCCCGGCGCTGAAGTTTCCAACCCAGTTTTCGGGCTGTTCGGATGACGGCATTTTCTTGGCCTTGGAGAATTCCGGAAAGGATGAGGGTGGTTCCGGCTTTTCGGTGTTTTTCGAGGCGAGGCAAGAGATGAAGAAGAAGGGAATCGTAGAGATTGGCAACAATCAGATCTGCCTTTGGGAGAGGAGCGCGAAGAGCATCCTTGATCTGAAATAGGAGCCGAGAAGTGAGGCGATTCACCTTTGCGTTGCGTTGGGCTTCTTGAATGGCGGTGGGATCAAGATCCCAACCGAGTGCTTGCACGCCAAGCCTTGCACAAGCGAGAGCAAGAATTCCCGACCCACAACCTAGATCAAGTACCGTTGGGTTGGATTTCCTGTATTGCAACAGGAATTGGGTGAGATAGCGCAAGCAAAGATGAGTTGTGGCGTGGTCGCCTGAGCCAAAGGCGGGGCCTGCTCGAATCTTGAGTCGGGGAATTGATCGATCCTTTGAGGATACGATCCGGTGATCACTGGTGATAAGGAGACACTGACCGATTCGGAGTTGAAAAGGAGAAGACGAGCGGAGGGTGATTTTCCGAATTCTTCCTGGGTAGGTCTTTTGGAGCTGCCGAAGGGGAAGAACTGTTGGGGAGTAAATCTGAAGAACTGGGGGATGGCCTAGTCGCTCGATGAGAGCGTGGGGAAGGTGGGTGGGAATCGTGAGGTGGCGCCGGCTTTCCAGAACGTACATCGTGGGGTTAGGTCGGTTCCGGCTGTTTCATTTCCTGGCGGAGTCTTAACTGGCCACAGGCGGCATCGATGTCGTGTCCCTTTTCGCGGCGGATCGTGGCACGGACACCGGCTTTAAGAAGGGTACGACAGAAAAGGTGGATCGCTTCTTCGGAGGGACGTTCGTAGGGAAGGCCTTCGACTTTGTTGTACGGGATTAGGTTCACCTTTGCGAAAAGACGGCGGGCGTGTTGGGCAAGGAGGGTGGCTTGTTCCGGAGAATCGTTGATTCCTGCCAGGAGAATATATTCGAAGAAGATCTGTTTCTTTTTGGCACGGACAAAAACGTCACAGGCTTCGAGGAGTCGGTCGAGGGGGTAACGTTTGTTAACCGGCATAATCTTGTCGCGGATAGCATCGCTGGCAGCATGAAGAGAGAGGGCGAGACGAAACTGAAGCGGGTGGTAGGCGAGCTCCTCAATTTGAGGTGCAAGTCCGCTCGTTGAGATTGTTACGTGCCTAGCTCCCATGCCCAGGTTGGATGGAGAGATGAGAAGATCGAGGGCGGGAAGGAGATTCGGAAGATTTGCGAGAGGTTCGCCCATCCCCATAAAAACAAGATTATCGGGTCGACGACCTGCGATGCGTGAAGCTTCGAGAACTTGTCCGATGATTTCGGCAGTCGTGAGATTTCGGCGCCATCCATCAATTCCACTCGCGCAAAATCTGCATCCGTATGCGCAACCGACTTGGCTAGAGACACAGAGGGTAAGACGAGAGCTGCGGTTACCTTCTAGCCCTTGCGTGGCGGGAATAAGCACAGATTCGACGTATGAGCCGTCGCCCAACTTCCAGAGAAACTTTCGCGTGGTGTCTTCCGATCCTTGGATGGTAACGGGCTCTGCGGCTCGAAGTCGAAAGCGGGAGGCAAGAGAGGTTCGTAGAGGAAGAGAGAGGTCGGTCATTTCGTCGTATGAAGAGACGAAGCGTTGGAGAACCCAGGTGCGAATCTGTTTCTCGCGATAGGGCTGGTCTGGGGGAAGACCCCAAGCTGAAACAGGCTGATCAAGAAGAAGGGGAAGTACATTCATAAGACTCGTCTAGCCAAGAGATCGACTTACGACCCCGAGGTCTTAACGGGCTCCACGGCCAAAGAGAACGGCAGGAATGGTTCGAAGGAGGATTTGGAAATCTAGCAGAAGGGACCACTGGTCTATGTATTCGAGGTCAAGCTGGACCCAGTCCGAAAAATCGTTCACGTCGTTTCGACCTGAGATTTGCCACAGGCACGTCATGCCCGGTAGCACGCTGAGGCGGCGGCGTTGTGCATTGGCAGTCATTGCGATGGTCTCATAAGTTGGTAAAGGGCGTGGGCCGACGAGGCTCATCTGGCCAAGAAAGACATTAAAAAGCTGGGGCAACTCATCTAAAGAGGTGAATCGTAGAAAAGCACCCACCCGAGTCACGCGGGGATCATTTTTAATTTTAAAAACAGGGCCGCTCATTTCGTTTAGGGCTTTGAGTTCGGCTTGGCGCATCTCGGCATCGCTGACCATGGTGCGAAACTTGTACATCGTGAAAGGTGCGCCATGACGACCGCTCCGTTTCTGCTTAAAAATGGCGGGTCCAGCAGACTCCCGGCGAATGGCCGCCCAAATCAAAAGAAAAACTGGTGAAAGAAGGGTAATCATGAAGCCACTTGCAACACGGTCGAAGATCACTTTTAGGATAGATTGCCAAGGACCCGCTTGAGTGGTTCGGAAAACGAGAAGGTTCTGATCCAGAACTTCCTCGAAGTGGGCTTGCGCGATCTTGGTTCCAACAAAGTGGGTGCTGAGCCAAGCCTCGATGCCCTCCTCCTCACAGGCTTGGATGGCTTGGCTAGACCAGGCAAGATTATGGGATTCAACTTCAAATAGCACTATCCCAGCCGAATCATCGTGGAGGGTTTGGATGAAATCTGGCAAAGAGGTCTTAGCAGGATTCAGGTGGCGAGTGATTCGAATTCCTGATCCAGATTCAGTGAAAAGATCGGGCCACCGGCGGGTTGAGAATTCGCTATCGGAAACCAAAATGAGGTTCGTGAATGATTCGGATTTTGTTTTACGAACTTGTCGGAGTTTATGGACAAGGGCCTGCCTCAGATTGAGGAGCGCAGTCAGGATGGGTACGAAAAAGAGAAAGACCAAGCGACTGGGGCTCTCTTTGAAGAAAAAGATCAGGGAAACAGCTAATAGGAAAAGTATAAGAGCGACCTCCAGAAGTGAGCTGAGTCGGTTGGCGGGGTTAATGGCGAGGTGGCGATAGAAGCCGCGTCTTTCGAGAACAATCGGGGTGGCAAAGCCCATCAGTATGGCGTAGGGGAGATAGACCAAAATCTGACCAATCTCACGAGACTCCAACGGGATGGCAGTAGGCAGGATTTCGACTCGGATCCAGTAGGCAAGAAACATAGCCAAAAAAGCTAAAACACCGTCCATAATTTGGAGTGCGACTCGAGAGTGGCGATGGTGACCCAAGAGCATGATTTATCTTATACTGCACAGCCCTTAAGGAATCGCCAAGAGCTAGGGAGAGTGCGAACTAGATCCGTCGCCAAGGTAGAGGGCCCACCCGCTTCAAGAGCTTGATCGGATGCAAGTCCATGCCAACAAACTGCGATGCGGGCTGCGTCGAAAGGTGGGTATCCGAGTGCAAGTAGGCCACCAAGAAGACCTGCGAGGAGATCTCCCATCCCTGCTGTGGACTGCGCAGGTCCACCCGTGGAGTTAAAGCTGAGAGGGTGATCCTTGGTCGCGACAAGAGAGTGGGGGCCCTTTGCGACGAGGAGGGTGTTGGGAAAACTTTTCAACCAGAGTTGTGCGGCGTCGGCACGGTCCTGTATGGGATTGCCAAGAAGACGCGCCAGTTCGCCAGCGTGAGGTGTCAAAAGAAGTGGGGCTGTGGCGGAGGAGATTATTTTGGAATCGCGGGCAAGAATTTCTAATGCACCTGCATCTAGGACGATAGGAACTTTGGATTGAGGAATGAGCTGGGTAAGAAACGCATGCAAAGCTCTGGTGGGGGGAAGTCCGGGACCCACGATAAGGGTGGATGCCCCCTGCAAGAATTCTTGGATGGGTGGTGCTTCGTTTGAGTTGAGTGGATGAAGAAGTAGTTCCGGTAAAGAGGTGGCTAAGGCCGGAGTTAAGGAGCGGTCGGTAAAAAGGCGAACATATCCAGCTCCTGATCGTAAAGCTCCTAAGGAGGTCAGAGTGGCGGCTCCAGGATATTCTGACGAACCAGCCCATAGATGAACCACCCCTGCGGAGCGTTTATGAAGAGTTGAGGGACGAGATCGAAGAATGGAGCAGGCCTCTTGAGGAAGAAAAAAATCAACCGATGATTTGGGGGGTGGAGTTGTGAATTCGATGGGCACACCCCTGAGTTGGCCGACGTGTGGTAGGGCAGAGTCTTTGAGGCAACCTGATTTGACACAGCCAAGCGCGAGGGTCAGATCGGCGGGAAAGATTGCGCCCGGAGCGGCACCTGAAGTGGGATTTAGACCGCTAGGTAGATCAAGGGCTACGTAAAGGTCGGAGTTGCGCTTTTCGTTGGAAATCCAGTTGAGGATGGCGGCCTCTGCAGGACGTGGGGGAGGAGTTGCACCTAGACCCAGCAGCCCGTCGATAACGAGCCGTGGAGCTTTTGTCTTAAGAAAACGGGAGGATTTGGCAGGCCAGATCAGGGCTTTTTTCCAGTGCTTGAGTTTGACTCGAGAATCGGGATGGGTACGACGGGTTGGATTACGGGATAAGAGGAAATCGACCTCCCATCCAAGCTCTTTGAGTTCGAGTCCGAGAAGAAAAGCGTCGTCCCCGTTGTGGCCGGGTCCAACGAGGATGAGGGCGGTGGATGGCTTGGGTAGGAATGGTTGAAGTTCGCGCAGGGCACCTGCGACGGCCTGACGCATCAGATCTTTGATTCGTGCCCCCCCTTGAAGACTTTTTTCCTCCCATGAACGAGCGAGTTGGGGTGGGAGGACAATCATGGGCCAAGAAGAATGACCGTGGCGGCCGAGTGGGTTCGGGTATGTGTTAGGGTGACGAGTGAGCGGGTTACTCCTCGGTTTTTTGCAAGCTGGGCACCTTGGCTGTGGAAGCGAAGGAGAGGTTCTCC
>JBIKTM010000048.1:0-5522 GCA_044348085.1 Methylacidiphilales bacterium
CGGGAACTGCGGGATTTGGCAGGATGTCGTTGGGGCCATCGCAGGGAAGAAGTACAAAATTTCGCTCTATGTCATGGCGGATAAGGTAGGGGGAGCCAATCTTCCTCCAAACTCATTGGAGTTGAGACTGGAGTATGCGGATAATGGGCAGCAGTCGTTGCTGGAAAGTAAGATGATTCCTATGATCACACTACCTACCGATGGGAAATGGCAGGAGATATCGATTGAGGGCACAACCCCGCGGGATAGTTTGAGGTTTTTGATGGTGATGACCCCCCTCGATGGTGAAAACCGCGGGGGTAAATTTAAGTTCGATGATGTGAAGGTGGAGTTAGTGCCGTAAGATTCACTCTTTTGAGTAATGGTGATCCCTGTCCTATCAGGCGATCATGAAAGTAGTGTATGTCCATGTTCATTCATAAGAACCCTTGGCAAGATCGGGTTACCCCAATTGCGAAGGGTTGGGGTGATTCGCAACTAAGGTCAACGTGCGGAAAGAGGGATTTGGGATTCACCCTGGTGGAACTTCTGGTGGTGATTTCCATTATTGGGCTCCTAGCGGCACTGGCCATACCGGCGATTTCTGGGGCCAGAGCCAGTGCGGATAAGGCTAAGTGCGTCGGCAATTTGAAACAGTTGGTCACCGTTGCCTTGTCCATAGCCACGGACAACAACGGGAAAATTCCCAACTGGGATAATAACAACAATCCCCCTTGGCACTGGGATGAGATACGTCAGTTTATGGGGAGTCCGACCAATGTTTCCTTGAAAGGCACTACCTTTCAGTGCCCCGCCACCTGTCGCAATCCTGATTTGATTAAAGAGTTGGATATTTCGAATGGACAGTTTCCCGTTGGAAGAAGTCACTACCGGTTCAACAACTACTATGCGGCGGGCAAGTGGCCTCTTTTTAAAGTGAGTGAGGCAGTGGTTTTTTGGGACTTCGTCTACTCCTACACGCCCAATGCCGATTGGTCTCACTATCGGGGGAGTTCCAATACAGTCATGAATCTGGCGTATGCAGATGGGCACGTGGCAACTGCCAGTGCCACGGCTTTGCGTTCCGGAGATCGCGCGAAAAGAATTGTGCCTCTGTACCCGCTGGGGAGTGATGACTATGGGTCTAGGCTATACCGACTAGGGTGGAACTTAGAGAATTAGATCGATGAAACCGATTTTGTTCTGTATCTGCACTGCGGTGCTGGGGTCTTGCTGCCAGCAGGCACAGGCAACCCCTGAGTTGATTAACGGTTCCTTTGAGCAAGGGGGTACACCTTCGGATACGGCGGTGGGTTGGACCCGGTGGGGAGAGTGGATCAATCGCGAGACGGATTGGAAACCTGTGCGAACGGGCCAAGCGGTCTTAGGGTATCACCACTGGCAAATTCCATCGGAGGCGGACTCGGGCGTTTGGCAGGAGGTGAAAGCGGTGAAAGTGGGGCAGAAGGTAAAATTTTCGATTTTTATGATGGTTGATTCTGTTTCAGGCAATCAGGCAAGGGCGGAGTATGTGGAGTTGCGCTTGGAGTATAGTAAAAATGGGTGGCAGGAGATTTTGGCGCAGAAGAGGGTGCCACTCAAAGATTTTCCTACAGACGAAGCTTGGCACGCCATTGAGGTGGAGGGAGTCGCGTGCACGGATGTAGTCCGTGCGGTCCTATCCATCACCCCAAGTTTGGATGAAATTCCAAGGGCAGGAGCCGTCAAATTTGACGATGCCAAAATTGAAGTTAATTAGGGGTCTAATTTTCGACCTCTGACCCCAATAAAAGCGGTAGTACCTCCAAAAGGAACTCAGACTCAGGTACGGGGCAGGGCTGAAAGTTTAGTTCGCTGAGGAAGAGGTTATGGGTAGTTGATAAAAAGAAATGTTGGAAAGGGGAATCAGGATTGCGCGGCGTTACCAAACCAATCACGAGTCCGGTTGCAAACAGTGCAGACCGATAGCATCACCGGAACTTCCACGAGAACACCCACCACAGTTGCAAGGGCTGCTCCGGAAGAAGGACCGAAGAGCGTGATGGCTACGGCTACCGCCAGTTCAAAGAAGTTACTTGCCCCAATGAGGGCGCCCGGCGCGGCCACGTTGTGAGGGACCTTCAGCCAACGCATGACAAGGTAGGTCAGGCTGGAATTGAAATAGACCTGTATGATAATGGGTACAGCCAGCAGTAGGACTGCAAACCAACGTTGGGTCAGATTCTGAGCCTGAAACGCGAAAATCAGAACTAACGTAAGCAGTAAAGCGGCGATGGTAATCGGCTGAAACTTCGGAAGAAAAGCCTCTTCAAACCATTTTTTGCCACGAGCTTTTAGTAACAAGGAACGAGTCAGATAACCCGCAGCCAAAGGGATCACGATAAACACAACGACCGATGTGATCAGTACGTGCGACGGAACCACCACGTTGGCTACTCCGCAAAGAATCATCACGATGGGGGCGAAAGCCACCAGCATAATTAGGTCGTTTACGGCAACCTGCACCAGTGTGTAAACAGGGTCCCCATCCGTGAGATAAGACCAGACGAATACCATCGCTGTGCAGGGAGCTGCTGCAAGGATGATCAATCCTGCGGTGTAATCTTTGGCAGCTTCTGGGGTGATCCATGTGGAGAAAAGGTGCTGGATGAAGACCCAGGCTAGAAAAGCCATGCTGAGGGGTTTGATGATCCAATTCACAAACAAAGTGATCAGGAGTCCCTTTGGTTTTCTGGCAACACCCCCGATAGAGCTGAAATCCACTTTCAGCATCATCGGGTAGATCATCGCCCATATCAGAATGGCGATCGGAATATTGACATGGGAATCACGAGCAAACTCCAGACGACTGACCATCGAAACCGCGTCCGGAGCAATCGTTCCAATCAGAACTCCAACGACCATGCAGAGGAACACCCAAACCGTTAGGTAACGCTCGAAGAATCCGATTCTCTTGCTTGAGGTCAGTGTAGACATGGGAAGAACAGTGTTTGCTTCGAACTCAAGAAAGGAAAGGGTAGTCGGTGTAGACTTTGGGGGAAACAGCTTCCTAGGCTCTGTGCCGTGATGAAAAATCGAATAATGTTGATGGATTGATCCTAAAACGGATTCACCAAAAAAAGTTTCCAAGGGATCAAAAAATATATATCTTGCAAGCCCCTATACACAAGACAGATGCGAAATCGCAGGATATTTTGTAGGCTCTTGATAAAATTGAAAACAGTGCTTAAATATAGCTATGAATTTTCAGATAAATGGGTTTTTTAAAGTATTCAGCGTCCTGATAGTCGTCACAACAGGAAGTATGATTCAGGCAGCGACTTTGGTGACAAATCTCGACCAAAATAAAGCGGAGCAGATCACGTTAACATCGAGTTTGGAATACACTCAGGCTTTTACTACTGGCAGTAGCGGAGCCACTTTACAGGAGCTGACGTTCATAGGTGGTAGTGGTTTTTTAAGGACAAATATTGAGTATCTAAACGTAAAACTTTTTGAAGGCAACGGAAGCTACATGGGAACCTTCACCAATCCGGCGAATGTGGTAGGGATATTTTCCAATCAGACTATTGCTTTCTCAGGAAATTTTTTATTGAACTCAAACTCAACGTATTCGATAGGCCTTACGGTTAACCCTCTTGCTGATTCGTCCGGTCCAGGATATTTGAATTATACATCTTCCTTGAATCAGAGCGGGTTGGTTGGATGGGGAATCGGTAACAATTTTCTCACTTGGACAGTGGGTGATACGACAGCTCCTGAATCAACCACTGGAGCTCTGAGTATGGCTTTGTCAGGCGTTGTTCCCGAACCCTCTTCTCTTTCTCTTCTCGTCCTCGGTTTAAGTGGGATGGCCGTGCTTCGTCGACGCCGGGTGGGATAGTGGATCGTTTGGTTTAAGAAAAAGGGCGGGTAAAATCAGGTAAGAGTGGGGTAGTCGGTGTAGCCCTTAGAGCCGGACGCGTAGAAGGTTGCTTCGTCTGGCGGATTGAGAGGGGCGTTCTTGCGGAGACGTTCGGGAAGATCCGGATTGGCCAGAAAGGGTACGCCATAGCAGATCGCATCAGCCCAGCCGTCGGTAATCGCCTGCTCGCCTGAGGGCCGGTCAAAACCGCCAGCCGTAATTACATGTCCTTTGAAAAACTTCCGCAGTTCCTTCGGGCCGACACCTTCCTTGGCTCCGTGCCGGATATCCTGAGCAGTGACGCGTGTGATGTGGGCATAGAGAAGCTGAAGTTTGCTGAGTTCTTTCAGGAGGTGACCGAAAGTTTCCATCGGGTTCTCGTCGTACATGTCATTGAAGACGCCCGAGGGGGAAAGACGGATTCCAACCCGGTCGGCTCCCCATACCTGAATGACTGCTTGGGCAACTTCGATCGGGAGACGGCAACGGTTGGCCACGGAGCCGCCATAAGAGTCGGTGCGATGGTTGGTTCCGCTGCGGAGGAACTGGTCGAGGAGATAACCATTCGCGTTATGGATTTCCACGCCGTCGAAGCCAGCCTCCTTCGCAAGTTTTGCTCCATGGATGTATTCGGCCACAATTCCGGGAATTTCGGAGACTTCGAGGGCCCGAGGGGTGACGTAATCGACCATCTCTTTTCCATTAAAGACCTGTCCTTTGGGTCGGATGGCGGAGGGGGCGATCGGAAGAACTCCGTTGGGCTGAAAGCAGGGATGGGAGATGCGACCAACATGCCAGAGTTGGAGAAAGATGTGGCCTCCAGCGGAATGAACGGATTGGACGACTTTTTTCCATCCGGCGACCTGTTCAGGGGTGTGGATGCCGGGAGTATTGGGGTACCCGTAGCCGAATGGGGAGACTGAGGTCGCTTCGCCGATGATCAGTCCGGCAGAGGCTCTTTGGCGATAGTACTCGGCATTCAGTTCATTCGGGATGTTGCCTGCCGAGGCTCGGCACCGAGTGAGGGGAGCCATCAAAACCCGATGGGGGAGGTGAAGGGGCCCGAGCTGAAGTGGAGCGAAAAGTGGGGACATGATGGAAGAGCTAAAAGTCGTCGGTTGTAAAAACCTGTAACTTTAACGAACCCTGAGGTCGCGAATCAGGAGTTGAGATCGAAGCGATCGAGATTCATCACCTTGCTCCACGCAGCGGCGAAATCTTTTACGAACTTCTCTTTCGCATCGTCCTGAGCATAGACCTCGGCGAGGGCACGTAGCTCTGAGTTCGAGCCAAAGACGAGATCCACTCGGGTGCCGGTCCATTTGACCTTGCCCGTTTTGCGGTCGTGACCTTCATAGAGGCCGCCGACGGCAGAAGGTTTCCATTCGATATCCATATCGGTGAGATGGACAAAGAAGTCGTTTGTCAGAATTCCGGGTTTATCGGTGAACACACCGTGCTTGGTGTGGCCGAAGTTGGTGTCGAGAACGCGCATTCCTCCGATCAGGGCGGTCATTTCGGGTGCGGTCAGCTTCATCAACTGGGCACGGTCGACGAGCAACTCTTCCGCTGGGCCTTTGAGTCCTTGGCGGGTGTAGTTGCGGAAGCCGTCGGCCAGCGGTTCGAGCAGGGAGAACGA
>JBIKTM010000029.1:0-15280 GCA_044348085.1 Methylacidiphilales bacterium
AATTGACATTGAGAAGATGGTTCCAGAGGTTGTCATCACAAGCGTTGAGATCGGAGAATGGAACGGGGGTCGATACGCCAGATGTTCCAGCGTTATTGATCAGGATATCCAATCCTCCAAATCGGCTGATTGTTTCATTGAGTAGGAGGTCTGGCGCGTTCGGATCTGCCGCGTTCGCAGAGACAAAAGCGATCTGTTTCCTTGCCTGCTCGGGCATCCCCAGTTCTTGGGCCAGAGCGAGAACGATGGATTGGGACTCGGGAGCGAGATCCGTGACCACGACAGCAGACCCCGCTGCAAGGAGACGACGCGATATGGCCAAGCCGATTCCAGAGCCTCCCCCTGTAATTAGGGAAACCTTCCCTTGTAGTGAAGCGCGCATCATCGAGAAGCTTTTATAGCAGTATTTTACACTCATTCCATATCCGTTTCTTTTAATCCCTCTTGAGAAATATCCTTCGGGCTGATGTTTCAGCCCATGATCCAGCGCGGACGATAGGAACGTTGAGGACGAAGGCCGAGGGATGCTGAATGAGTCGCTTTCCATGCGGTCGGGTAGAATCGATCGTTTGTCTGGCGTGCGGAATGACTATTTATGTTGGTAAGCAATGAAACAAATTCGTCCTTCAGGGCGCTTTCAATAAGTTCCATTTGGAGGAATCCCACTTTCTATGGTTAAAACGAAATACGAGCCGCTTATCCTAAGCACCCCAACGGTTTCCCGGCTCCAGTCAGAAACCTATCAACGTTTTTTATCTTCATTAGGCATCGAGGCCGGGGTTCGTCTCCTCCTGCACCGGCATGCCCGCTCGGTGGATTGGCCTTATGTTGATACAAAATTCAACCCGAACACAGGGGTCGATCTTTCTTCGGAAAGTTATCAGGTAATCTATCCTTGGTTGCTGGGTCGCGGGATGGAATCCCTTATCCTGCATCTCGATGCCCTCGATTCACTGGATTTGACCCATGAGGAAAAGAGCCGTGGCAGGGAGATTTTTCCTCAGCTCGTGACCAACATGGCCGAGGCAATCCTTGCCTTGATTTCCCGCTATAAGGGTCGGTGCCCCTTTCGGGTTGACCGATCTTTCGCACTGAATCCTCTGAATGGAAATTCGAAAGCACCTGACTTTAACCGTGTCGGCGAGGGAGATCTATTCTGTGCGAAAGGAATGTCGACCAGTGCCATTCCCGCCTTTCGACAGGCTGGGGTGGATATGCTTGACCAGATAGGACGTGGAGTGGATCAAGGGCTCTTCGAACTGGAGGCGGCTCGAGTCTCAGGGCTAGGGCAGAGCCAGAGCATGCACATGTTGTTTCAGTCCGTTCCTAGACTACTCGCACACGGGGGTGTAGATCAGGATGTCCGAGAACGTCTGTGCAAACGAAGTTGTCAGTTTATGGAATTCGTACTCGATCATCACTGGGATCCTGGCACTGGCCGGTTCAGTGAATACATAGATCCCCAGACGCTGAAAGGCGGTGAGTATCTGGATCCCGGGCACGCCACGGAATTCGTCGGTTTGGGTCTGTCCGCGGTTGCCGCAATGGAAACTCAGGGGTTTGGGTTGGATTCTGCACGCCAAGGGATCCTGCTGAGGGCCAAAAGAGAAATGCCGAATCTCTTGATCCGTGTATTTCGCGCGGGATTCAACGAGCGCTTGGAGGGAATCTTTAAAGCGGTCAACAACCGCACTGGGGAGGTCATGGATTTCGATATGCCTTGGTGGAATCTTCCTGAAACCATGCGGGCCGCTCTCTTAGCGGCCCTCGCTACGACAGAGACTGGGGTACGAGAGGAGTGTCTGGCCATCTATGCGAAGTGTCATAACGCTTACTTTCGGCACTACCTGAATCCGGATATGCTGTATTTTCCATACCAAACCCGATGTGGACGGACGGGTAAGGTGTTGAATTCGGTGCCCGCGGTTCCGGAAGGTGATCCTCTCTACCATAGCAACCTTTCCTTCCTCGAGATCCTTTCTATTCTTCGGCAGACGCCGGGAAGCACATAAAAACAAACAAAAGAAAGACGAAGCCCAATGAAATCAAAAGTACGAATCATAATTAAAAAAACAAAAGTGGAGCTAGGTGCAGCGGCGGCTGGACTTGGTGCGCAACTGATCCGTGCGGCGATCCGTAAGAATGGGAGAGCAAACATCATTGTGGGCACAGGCGCCTCACAATTCGAAATGCTGGGGCAGTTAGTTCAAGAGCCGGGGATCGATTGGACAAGGGTCACCGCGTTCCATCTTGATGAATATTTTGGCACCCCGATCACGCATCCTTCTTCGTTTCGAAAATATCTATGGGAAAGATTTGTCTCAAAACTGCCACTGCCCCTAGCGGCGTTTCACTATATTAACGGTGAGGGTAATCTTTCGGCGGAATGCCGTCGGGTGGGCGCGATTCTTGCGCGACATCCGATTGACGTTTGTTTTGCCGGCATTGGTGAGAATGGGCATCTGGCCTTTAACGACCCGCCGGCTGATTTTAAAACAAAGGCTCCTTATATTGTGGTGAAGCTTGATCATGCCTGCAGACGGCAGCAGATGGGTGAGGGCTGGTTCAAGACCCTTCGACAGGTTCCCGACCGGGCGATCTCCATGTCCATTACTCAAATCATGAAGTCCAAAGCCATCCTCTGTAGCGTACCGGATAGGCGCAAGGCTCAGGCTGTATCGAACTGTCTGCGTGGAGGAATTACCCCAATGCATCCCTCCTCGATTCTTCAGCGGCATAAGGCGGCTTGGTGTTTTCTGGATAAAAACTCCGCCTCTTTGCTTTGAGGACTCTTCTTCGGGAATATCTGATTTGGGTTGAGGGGGTGGGTTCTTTTGCCGATTTATGACGAAGCCCTATTTCCGCATGCCTATAGGTTTTGGACCTTTTCCAGGACCGCGCCAAATTCCAGTTCCAGGCCAACGGGATCCTCATTCTTCTCCAAAAAGGGCGGTTGCCTCTGTGGTTTTTGAGACTGAAAAAGATGCCATTGCCAGAATTCTTCCGCCGGGGTTCTTCCCAGCGGACGATGCCCGGATTATTTTTGAGGCTCAGCACCTCCGCAATGTTGATTGGCTGGCCGGACGTGGGTACTCCACCTTAGCAGTCAAATTTCCGGCGACCTTCCATGCTCGCGGGGGTCCCGTCGAAGGGGATTTTCTCGCCGTGCTTTGGGAAAATCTTGCGGATCCCATCCTCAGCGGAAGGGAAGAGCTGGGTTACGCAAAACTATGGTGTGAGATTGAAGAAGCTGTCCGTCCAGCGAATGCCCGCTTTTTCACTGCAAGCTGGTTGGGGCATCTCTTCCTCGATATGGAGCTCAAGGAACTTCGGCCTGCATCCGAACCTGCCCCCGTGCGGCGTCCATTATTGCATTACAAATATATCCCCAAGACTGGTTGCCCGGGCGAAGCGGACGCGAACTACGCGACGATCACTCCGGCGGAGAACCCTACGTTGATAGTAACGGAGCGTCTCGTCGGATTAGGTGAGGTGCATTTTCATCGCTCCACTTGGGAGCAACTGCCCACGCTATTTCATATTGTCAGCGCATTGGCAGATTTGCCATTGGGTAAGCTGCGAAGTGCAAGTTGGGTTGTCTCGAGAGGGGGGAAAGACCTGGCGGATCAGCGTATTCTTGAGCCAGCATAAAGTGTAGCCACCAGAGGATGGATTGTGGAGTGCCTAGCTTGAACAGGAGCACCTCAGGCTTAGGACTGAAACTATAAATGGTTGATTAAAGTTTTCCGAGAAATTCAAACGCTTGATCGGCGAACCCAGGCAAAACCTCGTGTCCGTAATCGGGGTAAATTAGCATTTCTTTCTTTCCCGGTAGGTGATTGTAAGCGGCGAAGACGGTGGAGGGTGGGGTCGTCGAGTCTTGTAATCCTATGCCCATCAGAGTTTCTGCCTTGATGCGGGGGGCTAAATGATGGACATCGATGTAGCCGAGAGTGGTGAAGATCTCCTTTTCTCGTTGATGACGGGGATCGTAAAAGCGGAAGTAAGTCTTTAATTCCTGATAGGCACCCTTTGCCAGATCCATGTCCCAGACGCGTTGATAGTCGGAAAGAAACGGATAAAGAGGGGCAATCCGCTTGATCCTGGGTTCTAGAGCTGCACAAGCGAGGGTGAGGCCACCGCCTTGGGAGCAACCTTGGGCACCAAGACGATCGGGATCGACTTCGGAAAAGGAAGCAACGACGCGTGCCAACTGAGCGGTATCAAGAAAGATTTGGCGGAAAAGGAGTTTATCGGGATGGTCATGCAGGCCACGGATGATGTGCCCGGTGTGAGTATTGCCCTTAACGGAGAGGAGATCTTCGCTCAGCCCTCCTTGGCCGCGACACTCCATCGATGCAACGCAGATATCCTTGGCAAGAAAAGGCGTATTGGAAACCCAATCTCCGCTGTTTCCAGCGTAACCATGAAAATTAAGAACGGCCGCATGCTTGCCTTTGGATCGGGGCCGCATGTACTTGGCGTAAATGCGGCTACCTCCGACACCAGTAAAAGTCAGATCGAAGCAATCAAAATGGTGACTTTGGATCGTGGGGTTGGGTTGGAGTTTAGGTTGTGGGGGAGTGGAGTTGAGTTCCTCAAGGGCGCGATCCCAATAGGTATCAAAATCAGCCGGTCTGGGATTGATCCCTTGGTATCGCCTGAGTTCGGCAAGAGGTTTATCGAGAGTCGGCATGTCGGCACCAGTCTGAAGCTTTGGTTGATTTAACCATAAGTGTATTATGAGCTAAAAGTATTCAGTAGAAAAATCATTCTCGGCGATTGAATGGAAAGAAGCTCATCCACTTGAAAAGATGGCGCTCGGCTTGAACGCGTAAGAAAACGAGGTGGGGGGAGGTGGGTAGAACTTATTTTAGATGAGGGGAATGTAGGATTGATTTCCAAGCGCGTTTGGCGGGCAGAAAATAGTCCTGTGCTAAATTACCATGGGGGCTGAGATTCAGGAGGGCTCGTTCCGCTTTCTTGGCCCAGGCCACGACTTTCCTGAAATGTCTATTTGAAAAATAAAAACTGGTGCCGTGTCCACAAGCCAGAATTTCTGGACGCCACCGCAGGACAAGAGCGGCGCTCCGTCCATAGCCAGCGACGAGGCGGCTATTGTTCCAGGCGCAGAAACCTCCTTGGCCAGACCAACGCGATGGGGGTTGGAAATTATCTCCGGAGAACAGTACCTTTCGCCCATCGACTACTGTTTGAAAAGCGCAGTGCCACCAAGTCTGACCGGGAAACGGAGCGATCTGGAACTTGTATTCGTTCCAACGCCAAGTTCCTTGAGTTGGCCAAAGTTGATCGGCCAGGATCGGTCGGCGTGGGATCAAAACTTCAAACCATGGGTGTCGACTAGTACCGGTTTGGCGGAGCCATTGGGCCACCCAAGGGTGTAGAACGATCTGGGCGCCCTGCTTGCGGAGGGCGGGTAGGCCATCGGCATGATCCAGATGGTGATGCGTGGACACGGCACAACTCACCTTTGGAATATGCAATCGAGCCAACAGGGAGCGAAGTACGGGCATTTCCTTTTCTTGCGTGTCCACGGCGAGAGCTTCGCCTCTCTTGGAAAGCAGAAGGTACCCATTGAGGCCAAAGCGGTAGAGGTGGGGAAGGAGTCGTCGAGCGCCCTCGCCAGCGGCTATTTCAGGTACGAGACGGTCGGGTTCACCTGGGCAAACACTGCCACGGGCACGAATCAGGGAGGCCAGGTTTTTGGCGAGGCGGCGGAGAATCTTTTCTGGCCGGGTCCGTAAAATTGAGCCATGGGACGGGCAAAGCAGGTCGTTGCCCAAATCGGCCAGTCGAAGAATGCCATTTCGGGCGGCTTCGACTCCATCTGGATAAAGATGGTGCCATTCCAAGTGATGGGGCTCCCAGATTTTTCCATTTCCAAAAACGGCATCTCCACAAAAGGCAACCTGCTGGTCGCCGAGGTTGGCAAGGATTGTCAGAGCGGATCGGCTGTGACCTGGTGTAGAGACAAAGCGTAAGCGATGGCGGCTCCAAAAAAAGTCTCCGGAAGGAGTCATATCAAATAAGATCCTTGGAATTCCTTTCGCTGGAGGAGCATAACTAGGCGGGCAGACCGCTCCGGATGGTTTCGAGAGGATTGTGCGGAGCATGGCAGGGTCGAGAAATGTCCTTTCGCCAGCGGAGGCATGGATATCGAAAGGCCAACGACGTCCGGACAGGCCGGTCAATTGATCGGCGTGATGGTGGGTCAAAAAGACGTGTCGGAGGTTCTTGATGCCTAGCTGAGGAAGATATTTTCTCCACCGCCCGGATCCAAAATCGATGGCGATCGCCTCTGAGCCATCGCGAATGACAAAGACATTGCAGAGATCTTGAAAAAGGAAGAGATCTTGGAGGAGGCGTTTCGGTTTCAAGGGTAGTGATCGGATTAAGGTGGAGTGCACCGTAGAGGACTTGAACCTCTGACCTCCACCGTGTCAAGGTGGCGCTCTACCACTAAGCTAACGGTGCGGTAGTCTTGAAACCCTATCACGGGTTAGGGATTTGGGGGAGACAGAAAATCCGGTCTAGCGACGCTGGCTTTTCGATTTCGGGCGGAGAAAGCGGGCCTGAAAAGAGATGTGGCGGGTCTCGGGGAGAATGAATTTTTTCAACTCTAGATCAATCCAAGGGATGGGAAATGCGGCGAAGGTGGAGTGCGCGAGGTCGGCGGCCAGCGTTTCGATTAGTTTACGCTCTTTTTGGCGGGCGGTTTTTTGCAGGAGTTGGCTGAGGTCGTAGTAGTTGACGGTATGTACGAGGTTATCGGTTTCGGCGGCTTTTTTTAGATTGGGGACGGGAAAAACGGCTGTGCAGAGAATTCTTTGGGGTTTTGCACGTTCTTCGGGGGGCACTCCTAAATGGCAAGTGACTTCGAGATCGACGATGGAGATTATAGGAATCATAAATGGTTTCTCAAAATTAGGTTCAACATAATAACCTATGGGGATAGACCAAAGGAGTCGACCTACGAAAAAACAAAAAAGTCATATTTGAGTATTGGTATAGGAAACTGATTCTGGATAGTAAAACATGTTAGTTTCTCTGTAATTAGACTTGAGACATGGAACTACTGGCGACAACTTTAAAAATACCTTATGAAAAGTTCCACTTGTCTTATCGGAACGCTGAGTTGCTTTATTTTCGCCTCCTTGCCAAGTCGTGCCGAATCTGTCGCGCCAGCAACACCTGAAGCGGCGGCGGAGTGGGCGCGGACCCTGCCAATGAACGCGCGAATGCAGGCGTTGCGTGGAATTATAGAAGGCTGGGCTGAGATGGATCCTGTTGCCGCGGCCATGTGGTCCAAAAATCTACGTGAGGATGAGGGGTGGGTTTTCTCGTCTATCGCTCGTGCTTGGGTGGTGAAAGATCCCCTGGCGGCTTCCTCTTGGGTTTTGGAGATGCCAGAGGGCCCTCAGAGGATCCAGTCTCTGGATAGCTTAGGGCAAGCTTGGGGGGCTAAGAGTCGGAGCGATGCAATGGCTTGGGCGGAGAAAATTCAATCTGAACCTGATCGACGGGCTGCATTAGGAGGGGTTCTTCAATCATGGGCGATGGAGGACTGTTCTCCTGCTCTTAAGTATGCTGAGGGACAAACTGACCAAAAAACTAAGGAAGAGCTTCTAGGTAAAGTTTTATATGGTTGGTGTTTTAGGGATCGGCCATCAGCGGAGAAGTGGGTGAAGGAACTACCCGAGGGAGAGTTTAAAAAAGCGATGGAGAATTCGATGAGCCGTGCACCCATAGTCCGACGAAGGGTAGGTAGCTCGGGCGCAAAGAGTAGGGAAGAAAAGATTAAGGTTGGGCAAGAGGCGCCGCTTTTTGAGGTAAAAACGGTGGATGGGAAAGAGATCAAACTGGCTGAATTTAAAGGAAAATATGTTTTGTTAGATTTTTGGGCGACTTGGTGTGGGCCTTGTGTGGGGGAAACACCTAATCTAAAGGCTGTCTTCGAAAAATACGGTAAGAGGGAGGATTTTGCGATGATCGGTCTATCTCTCGATAAGGAGGTAGAAAAGCCGATGACATATGCCAAGCAAAATGGTTGTGAGTGGGTTGATGGATTTCTTGGAGATTGGGGAAAGGATGAGGTGACAAAAAAATATGGAGTTACTGGAATTCCTTCGATTTGGTTGATTGATCCAGACGGAAAGGTCGTGGCAAGTCGTTTACGCGGGGATGGGATTATGCAGGCGGTTAGTTCTGCTTTGGATCAGAAGAAGTAACTGCACTTGGTCGACGGGCGAGGGCGAAGACCAGAAACGCAATTTCGACAAGGGCAAAAGCTCCGACATAGAGTTGCCCACCATTGCCGAAGCCGTAGCTGTGGAGGCCCTTGCCGAGGACGAAATTTACCCCGTACCAGGCCATGAGGATGGTGAGGAACGAGGCGATGGATCCGACGGTGAGTCCGTATCCGCCCCACCAGCCGCCGAGTCGGCCGTGGAGGAGAATGATGTAGGCCATGAGGGCGATCAGGGCCCAAGTTTCCTTGGGATCCCAGTCCCAGAACCGACCCCAAGAGTAGTTGGCCCAGACGCCGCCCAGAATGACGCCGACGGCTAGCAGAAGAACACCGATTTGAAGGCATCGGTACAGGTGAAGAACCCAAGAGTCATCGGCGGAGGGGAGTTTGTTGGAGCGAATCGAGCGGATTACAAGAAAGTGGGCCAAGGCAGTCGCCAAGGCAAAGGCGCCATAGCTAAGTGTGATGGTCAGGACGTGGGTTGTAAGCCAGAAGTTGCTTCGAAGAACAGGGACGAGGGGGTTGAGAGAGGGATCGAGAACGGCAGGCTGAAGATCGGAAGCGATGAGGGAGAGGATAATGACAGGGGAGGCAGCGAGGAGATAGACGGTGGAGTGGTGACGGGCGGTGAAAATGACAGCGAATAGACCTGCCCCGAAAGCAACCCAGAGAATACTTTCATACATGTTGGTTACAGGAGGTCGGCCTGCAATCCAGATACGAATGGCAAATCCGATAACCAAAAGAGAAAGGCCGACCCAAGCCAAGAGAGTTCCGATCGATAGAAGGCGTGGATTTTTATTTTGGCCCACGGCAAGCAGGACAATGGATGAGAGAAGCCAAGCGATCCAAGATAGGCGGAAGGGATGGAATTTTAGATAGGCGACTTCGATCTGGATTTTTGCCCGTGAAAAAGCCGAGCTGTTCTGTTTTTCGAGAAGTTCGGATAGTGGGATTGGAAGTTGGGGGGAGGACCACGGGGCGTTTTCAAGGGATGGGGTGGCGGGTGGGATGACACAAAGGGCATCTCCAGAAACAAGAGAGGAAAAAAGCCGGAGGCGGAGAGAAACGGTTTGCGCGGCGTTAGCGAGGTGAGGAATCTCTGCTTGGGGACCAGCGGACCGGGCGGTTTCAGCTTCGCGGGTGAGTTCTGCGAGTCGGGGTTGGGTAACTAGGAGGCGGGGAGAGAAGTGGCGGGTGGTAGGCGCGAGATTTAGTATTTTCCGAAGGGCGGGGTCTTCGACAAGGATGATGGGCTCATTTTCCCATCCGGCGGGTTTCTGCCAAAGGGAGAGGATGAGTTGTCGGGCGCCGACTTTGCCATGGTCAGGCAGAGAGATGGAGGTGCGACCTGTGAGGGATGCGGTGAGTTCTTGGGCAAAGGAGAGGAAGGGCTTGATCCTGCCCCGATGTTGAAGGACGAGAGTGTCGTAAGCAGAGTCATTTTCAGCCAGCGATGCTGGGTCTTTGGAAACAGCCAGAACCGAGGTCAGGCTGAGACCGAAAAAAAGTAGAGAGAGAAGTCGGATCATGGGTTAGGTGCGTGGGGTGGGTTCCCTACGAAGATAGAACATAGAGAAGATGCCCGCGACCATAAGAAGCGAGCCACTCCATTTTAAAAACCAGCCTGGGTCGTGAAGAACTTGCAGAGTGGTGCGGTTGAGGTTTTGAGGGTCCCAGCCTGCTTGGGAGAATTTGTAGGAGAGACCTGTGATTTGCGGCAAGAGACCTGGTGGATAGGTGGCGGGGTGGTTCATTTCTAGCTGAGCGGGGATTTCGAGTTTCTTTTTCTCGTCGGTGAAGGTGACTGAGGCGAGGAAGTTGGCGGGCTCATCGGTTCCGGGGTCGCGGGGAACATCAAAGGAGTCGAGACGGATGGAGAAGGGAAGATTTTGAAGCTCGAGTCCAAAGCCGATGCGGGAAGCGGCGCCTGCACTGGTCAGAACGGCGGAGGTGCCTGACGCGATCCAGCGAGCAGGGCCGATGGTTCCATCAGGGGAGCGGAGATGTGCGTGGAGGGCGGGGCGACCTGGGGTGGTCTCCTGTTTTTGGGAGGGAAAGGTGACTGTTTCGAGCCGTGCGTGAGGTTCAAATGAAACGAGGCGAACGGACCAACCTTTCCAGCCTGGGGAGAAGCTTTTGGAAAGTTGAACAGAGCCGCGGGTGGGTGGGGTGGAGGGGGATTCACCTAGAAATAGGAGGGAGTCAGTAGAGGGGCCTGGGGCAAGGGTGAGGCGGGCTGGATTGGTGTCGGGTAGGGAGCCCTCGAGCATGACGAGGACCGCGGGGTTGATGGGTTGATCGCCTTCTGTAGTAGGTTGCCCATCGCGCAGGATCATGTTGGGCCAGTATCGGGCTACGAGAATTTTTGTGCCTGAGAAGTCTTCGAGGGTACGGTTAAGAAGGTCGGTCAATCGGTAGATTTCGCCTGAACCGTCGGGGCGGAGGATTTCGAGTTCGAGGGGGTCACCCGAATTTCGGGAGCCTAGGAAAAAACGGAAACCGCTGGGATTGCCTGTGGTGTTGTGGAGGATGGGTTGAGCAGGGTCCCTTGCGAGAATCATCTGGGTCTCGCGGAATGTGGGTGTGACAGAGGGTTGGGAGGTGGAGGGAAGTTTAGGGAGAAATTCGACCATTGCTTGGGGGCTTAGATTGGCTCGGGAATCAGACGGAGAATTAAGAATGAGTGAGAGGCGGATGGGTTCGGAGCCGAATGGGCCTGTCAATTCGACGGTAATGCCTGGGTTGGGGGAAGCGGGGTCGGGCTTAAGATGGGTTTCCTCAATAGAGCGGGGGGTGTAACCGTCGATGACGAGTTGAACATCAGAGCTGGGAAGAGGTAGAAGGCGAGGTCGATCGGGTCGAGGGGTGCGAACTTCGGGGTCAAATGGGGTTGAGAAAAGTTGGCCTGTGGCGGGGCTTTCGACGGTCAGTCGGGGACGATCGAGGAGAACTTGGTTAGCGGGTGGGGCTCCGCGGGAAAGGTCGAGAGAACCTTCGAATCCGCGGGCACGACCGATGAGGGCGCCTGCGAGAAGAATGATGATGCCTGCGTGGGTGATCACGAATCCGATGTGGTGGCGTTGCCAAGGCCACCGGGTGAGGGTCGAGCTGATGAGGTTAAGGCAAAGAAGAACGAGCCATAGGTTGAACCAAGGGGATCCGTATACGTAAGCGCGCGCCACGCGGGAACTGAACCCGGACTCGAGAAGGGTGGCCGCGATACAAACTCCTGTGAGAGTGATGAGGAGAAGCATGGCCAGATGGAGAGATCCAAGTGCATAGATCGCCCGCATCATGGGAGGAAGAGAGCGGTGGGACTGGCTCTGTTCCTTTGGTAAAACGATTTCGGGCATCTTTCGAGAATAGGAGGATCTGGGGCAAGAACAAGGAGGCCGGTTTTAGTCACAGGTTATTCTCCGAATCGAGTTTGGGGTCTTAAGAAGGATTGGTCGGGGAATCCGGGAAACGGGAGTATTGGATTATGAGATCTATCGCTCTTTTGCTTTTGGGATGGATATCGGTCAGTTGGGCTGGGGATGAAATTCATCCTGTCCGATTGGATAAGAAATTTGGATATGTGGATCAAAGTGGCGCCGTGGTGGTAGAGGCAAAATTAGATTGGGCTTGGCCGTTTACGGAGGGGCGTGCTGGGGTTCGACAAGGAAGGAATTGGTATCTGATCAGCGAAACTTTTGAGCGAGTCGGCCAGCTTCGGTATGACTGGATTGGACCGTTCTGCGGAGGGCTAGCACCTGCACGCGAGGGAAAGCTTTGGGGGTTTATTGATCGAAATGGGGGGTGGATCGTAAAGCCCTACTATTCTGATGTACGTCCTTTTCGGGGTGGAGTCGCGGCGGTGCAGTTGGGCGGGCAGCCTAGCTTGGTGGATAAAACGGATTTTTTCGAAGGAGTAAAAGGAGTGGATTTAGCTCCTCCTGTGGGGGATCGAATGGCTCCAGCGGCAGTGGGTGGGAAGTGGGGAGTGATTAGTGATCGGGGAAACTTTATTATCGAACCTAAATTTACGGATTTGGGAGACGCACAGGAGGGATTCATTCCGGCGAAGCTTGAGACGTTGTGGGGATATGTAGATACCAAGGGCGAGTGGAAAATCCCTCCTCAATTTTTGAGTGCAAAAGGATTTCGTAGTGGGTGGGCGAAGGTGAGTGCGGTAAATGGAAAAGACGGATGGGTGAATTTCGAGGGAAAATTTGTGACAGTTCGACCCGCAGGAGATCTTGCGGCAGTCCACGCCCCCTAAGAGGCTAAAGTTCTATGGTTTGCCCTTGTCGGGCAAAGGAGACAGGGATGCGGGATGCATGTGCGGATTTCTGAAACTCTTTTTCCATGCTAGCCAGAGTCGAGTCGGAGTGGGTGGGGTCAAAGTGGGTAATCAAGAGACGGCGAGCGCGGGCGGCAACCGCTTCACGCAGGCACAGTTCCGGAGTTCCATGGCCCCAACCGGTCCTGTTTTTGTATTCGGTTGGAGTGTACTGCCCGTCCGAGATGAGAAGATCGGTTTCTTGCGCGAGTTGTGTGAGGGGGTTTGGAGAAGAGGCGGGAGGCTCATGGTCGGTTGCAAAGACAAAGGAGCGTTTCTTTTCGGCCGTGACCCCATCAATTCGGTAGGCGAGGCAACCGCCCGGATGGGAGAGGGCGGCAGCCTGGATGAGGAGAGAATCCGGACCGGAGGCCAGTTTCAAGTCATGGTCGGGCTGAATTTCATGGAATGTGATCTGGGCGCGGAGTTGGGGGAATCCGGCGGGAAAGAAAGGTTCGCTTTGCTGGGCGTGAAGGGAGCGTTCGATCAGGTTTCCGGCGTGAGCACCGGGAAGGCGGGGAGAATAGATAGTGATGTCGATTCCGTCATGAAATGCGGGAGCAAAAAAGGGAAATCCTTGAATGTGATCCCAATGGGAGTGGGTGAAAAGAAAAGTGAAGGAGCGGTGACCTTCCTGAGTCCAATTCAATCCGGCTTGGCGCAAGCCCGAACCTGCATCGATGACGAGAAGGTTGTCTTTGCCCCAGGCGAGACTGAGGCACGTGGTGTCCCCGCCAAATTCATGCGTTGGAATTGCAGGAGTGGATGGGGTAGGGATGCTCCCGCGAGTACCCCAGAAGTGTAGCTTCATCTTTTTCCTTTCTGGATGGGAAGGTGACAGGCCAGAAGCAGGATGTTTTTGTTCCCGACTCTGCGGCGTTCGATCCGTTGAAATCCGTTTTGCATCATCAAGGTGCCCCATCCCCCCATTCCTAGCTCACCCGCTTTACGACCGGTACCATGTTCGAGATTGAAAGTTTTTCCATGATCCGAGATCTCAAAAATAAGTTCTTCCTTGGAAAGCCGGATTTCTAAGTGAACGGGGCCAGGGCGACTTCCATAGGAGTGTAGGTGAATGTTGGCGAGTGCCTCGTCGACCCCACTAAGAATTTTTCCAGAATCAAGGTGGTTGAAGCCCGAGTAAAGGGCCCATCGTTCCGCCAGATCGCGCAAGCCATGTAGCCGAGGAGGCGCGAGTTCAATATCGATCAAGGATTCGGGGGCTGAAGAGGCCTCAGGCACTGGGACACCGTTAATCGTTGGGGATCGGTCCGGGAACGACTTTGTCAGTCTTAAGGATGCTCTCTTCCGATGGGAGGCGGGGAACAGGGCCACCCCAAAGGAGGCGCCAAGGCTTGCGTGCGACGGTTCCCATGAAAGTTTTGGCATAGGTCGCGACCACCTTAAAGTTCTCGAGAACATTTTTGAGATCCAAGATGGCCTGACTGATGGCAGAATCATTTTTTGTAAGGAGCTGGTTCACGTCGTCGAGGAGTTCTTTACCAGAAGCCAGGACTTCATCCAGATTGGCGGAGTGTTTGGAGTACAATATCGTTCCTGGGGGGAGAGGGGGGCTAATTACGGGGCCCGGGTTGAGATTGAGATATTTTTCAGCAAGTACTGTATCGGAAATCACCGACGCAGTTGTTCCGACGCGAAGAATCGGGAGGGGGTGACGAATTTCGACGACGACCCGAATTGAGCATCCCGGGGATTCCTTGGTGCGCTCTTCATCCGTCAGTGGGCGGAGGGAACGGATCCGGCCGGCAATTGTGCCTGCATATCGAACCTGGGCCTGGCGATCGAGTCCGACTGCGCTCGGAAGATCGATGGTCAACAGGGCTTTGGGGCGGTCGAGATCGGTCCCGGAGATAGCCAAGGAGAGGGCGCCCAAGAGCACTAAGCTGCAGAGAATGACTGCTGCAGCGATGAGGAAGTCGGAACGCACTTTTTTCATAATGACAGACTATCTATTCAGCCCTCTTGGAGGAGATGTTTCAAGTAATCATCTTGAGAAAGGCGGAAGGCAATCGGGCCGTCCGCCTCCCCGCGGACGAATTGCTGCAGAAAGGGGTCGGGGTTGGCTCGGATTTCGTCAGGGGTTCCCTCGGCGATAATCTCTCCTTGGCGGGGTCCGTTTCCCAACATGAGCATATGAGTGGCAATGCGAAAGCAGCTAGTCATATCGTGGCTTACGACTACGGCGGTGACGCCGATCTTGCGAGTACTGTCGAGTGTTAACTGGTCGACCACGGCGGTCATGACAGGGTCGAGTCCAGAGGTGGGTTCGTCACTGAACAGAAGTTCAGGATCGAGAGCGAGGGCGCGGGCGAGGCCGACCCGTTTTCTCATTCCTCCGCTCAATTCGGAAGGTTTAAAATTCTCAAAACCAGTGAGGCCAACAAGTTCGAGCTTCATTTTGACGATCATTTCGATGAGGGACGGGTCGACTTGGCTATGTTCGAGAAGGGGAAGGGCGATATTTTCGCCGACGGTCATAGATTGAAAGAGGGCACCGAATTGGAAGTTCATTCCAAAACGGAGCCGGATCCGATCGAGCTCCTGAGGGGCTGCCTTCGTAATATCCTCCCCGAAAAGGTGGACCGATCCCGAGGTGGGTTTTTGGGCGCCGATGAGAATCCGGAGAAGGGTGGTTTTTCCGCAACCGCTCCCTCCCATAATGACAA
>JBIKTM010000013.1:0-40563 GCA_044348085.1 Methylacidiphilales bacterium
GAGTCACTGGGCGTGAGTCGATTCCTTGAGCAAAAAGGTGCAAATCTGGCGCCGAAGAACCAGCTAGCCTTTCTAGTTCCTGAAGGGATAGGGAGGCGACCTGATGAATCGTGGTAATGCCTGCTTCAAGATAGCGGGGTTCGGTTTTTGTTCCGATTCCTGGTAGCCATCGAACGGGAAGGGGCGCAAGGAACTCTTTTTCTGTTCCAGCAGGTACTTCAATGAAGTTGTTTGGCTTCTTCATTTTTGAAGCAACAGCAGAGCAGAATTTGTTTGAGGCGAGGCCTTGGGAAATGGTGATTTTCAACTCTTTTTTAATTTGCAAGGAGAGGCGCAGGGCAGATTCACGGGGCTGTCCTGATCGCTGGGAGGTAAGATCCAGGTAGCCCTCATCAATCGAGCAAATCTCTACTTCGGGGGTTAAGTCATATGCGTAGGCAAACATAAGTTGGGAGAATCGCTCATATTTCTCAAAGTCACCTGGGACGAGAATTAGTTCGGGGCAAAGTCGAAGTGCTTGAGAGGTGGGCATGGGCGTTTTGACGCCTTTTGCCCGCGCCTCATAACTGGCTGAGGCAACAATCCCTCTTGTCGATCCCCCTACGGCAATTGCTTTGCCCCGTAGCCTGGAATCGGCCGCCTGTTCGACAGATGCATAAAACGCATCAGCATCCAGGTGAAGAATTGAGCGGGGTGAGTTCACATCATGCGTATAAGGCAGGTCACGACACCTTGGAGGACCGCCTCGCTTTCTGGAATCGAAGGGGACGGAGAAGGGGGAAGGAAATGAGGTTTAGGATGTTGCCGATATCGTGTCAGAACCGACTGACCGTGGTGATGGATCAGCGCAAGGTCGAGATCCTTGAGGGGACGAAACACCAGAAGGAGCCGGTCTTTTTTCTGGATGCCAAGTTCCTTCCACTGGTCGGACTCAACTTGGTGGACAAAACTTCGGCTAGGGTGATACGGAATTTCCTCCAGAAGCGAGGAAAGGGGGTGGGAGGGGATCAGATCCACAACAACATCCTTTGGGTGAAAGATTGCAAAGGTCAACACGAGGATGAGGTGAAAGTTGGCGGCCAAGAATGGCCGCCCTACAGAGGGGCGTGGTGTAGGGCGCCCATCTTGGGCGCCGAAAATAAATGATAAGTAGCGATTAACGAGGGCGTTGGTGAGGAGGGAAGCGCTCCTTGTTTTTCCAGCTTCGGCGGAGGCGCCAAGGCATGGTATCGCGACGGGGGCGGTATGGCGCGGGAGGTGGAGCAGAGGGATCCCTTGGCCCAGATGGACGATGGGGAGCCGCAGTGTTCGCAGGCTCGGAAAAGCCTTCAACCTTTCTGCGGAGAATCCCGCGACCCAGAAACCGTTCCAATGTCTTTAGATGGGCGAAATCATCATGGGCTAGGAAGCTGATGGCTTCTCCCACTGCTTGGGCGCGGCCAGTACGCCCGATCCGGTGGACATAATCCTCGGGATGACGGGGAAAGTCGTAATTGATCACGTGGGAGATGCCTTCCACATCGATTCCGCGCGCGGCGATGTCGGTCGCGACGAGGACGCGAACACGACCGGATTTGAAATCTTGGAGTGCACGGAGACGTTGATTTTGGGAGCGGTTGGCGTGAAGAGTTGCGCAGGGGATTCGTAGGGATTCTAATCGGCGGGCAATGCGGTCGGCCCCGTGTTTCGTGCGGGAAAAGACAAGAACGGTCTTCATGGCCTCATTCTTTAGAAGATGGGACAGAAGGGCGGATTTGGCGTGGTGGGATACTTCGAACAAGTATTGGGTTACCGTTTCCGCCGGATTCGAGCGACGCCCGATTTCAATCAGTTTCGGGTTGTGCATGAACTCCCGGGTCAAACGCTCGATTTCTCGGGAAAGCGTGGCGGAAAAGAGCAACGTCTGACGCTGGCGGGGGAGAAGTCTGACAATCTGGCGGATGGCAGGTACGAAACCCATATCGAGCATGCGGTCGGCCTCATCCAGAACCAGGAATTCTAAGGTCCGAAGGCTTTGCTCCCGTCCGCGAATCAGATCGAGAAGTCTTCCTGGGGTGGCAACAACCAGGTCCACGCCTTGTTGAAGAGCCCGAATTTGAGGGCGTTCACTGACACCTCCAAAAATCGTAGCAATCCTTAGGGGAAGATGGCGGGCATAGTTATGGATGTTTTCCTCGACTTGAACGACCAGTTCCCGAGTGGGAACCATGATCAGGCCGCGGATCCCGCGATGTTGGGGTGGATTCGCCGCCATGAGCGAAAGCAAAGGGAGAACGAACGCAGCTGTCTTTCCCGTGCCTGTCTGGGCGATGCCCATTAGATCGTGCCTTTGAAGAATGACAGGGATCGCAGCCACCTGAATCGGGGTGGGTTCCGTGTAGCCGGATTCCTTGACCGCTTGCTGAATCGGGACTGCTAGGCCTAGCTGTTGAAAAGGCATCGCACAGATTGCCCGAAACAATCCCCAAAAGCACGATGGGAATTATCGATCAGGCTTTAGGCCCAAGCATGTCCTCTGGTCGGACAAGTTTATCGAATTCATCCTAAAATAATTAATGATAGGAAAGAGCTCATGATGTAAAACAATTGTATGGCTTCGCTGGAAATCACCCGATTCGTGGAAGCATCCCTAGCCCAAGGCCTTTCGAAGACCAAGATTGCCCAGGCCCTGAAGACAGGCGGGTGGTCAGAGAGGGAAATTCAGTCAGCCCTCCAGGCGTTTTCTGATGCGGTGTTTCCCGTTCCCGTGCCGAGAAAAAAAGCTTCCAACTCGCCCCGGGAGGCATTTTTCCACCTAACCCTATTCACTTCGCTCTATATTTGGGCGTGGGCTTTGGGTGTCCTCCTTTTTCAGTTTACCAACATTGCATTCCCGTTGCCCTCGGAGTCGGCCAACGATTTTTTCGGGGAAATTCGCTGGGCGACAGCTTCGATCGTTGCGGCTTTCCCCGTTTTTCTTTTTATGCAGCACATCATCCGAAGGGAGATGGAGAAAGATCCCGGACTGGGAATCTCCCCGATCCGCCGCTGGCTAACCTATCTCACTCTCTTTGTGGCCGTGGCCGTTCTCTTGACTGACCTTATCTTTCTTGTTTTGCGGCTTCTGGAAGGGGATCTCACTTCGCGTTTTCTCCTGAAGGTCGTGATCACGGGGTCTTTGTCGGGTGGAGTTATTTTGCACTATTTAAAAGAGCTTCGTTTAGGAGAGTCGGATAAACAGCTGGTTCCATCCTTTCTCTCCGCGGCGCAACTCAAGGGCCTACTGATCGGTTTGATAGGAATTTCAGTGGCCGGGGCGATTTATGTCAGCGGTGGGCCCGTCAAAGCCCGCTATTTTGCTCAGGATCAGCAGCGGGTGAAAGATTTAAGGAGCATTTACTATGACGTGGATCGGTTTTATCAAAGCGAGGGACGCCTACCCACCGAGTTGGATGAGCTCGATAAAAGTCCCGCTACATTCATCGACAACAAGAAGGATCTGATTACTGGCAAACCCTATGGATATGCCGTGATTGATGCGAACACCATTCGGCTATCCAGTGATTTCCATCTTCCTAGCCCTAAGCGGGAGTCCAGCCAAGGAAGTCGGTCGTACTACAAAGCTAGCGACGACAGCTTCTGGAATCACGGGGCTGGCAACCACTCATTTACAATTAAATTAGCGACCAAGAAAAAGAACTGACTTAAAACCTTCTAAAGCAGAAGAGCTATTGCTTAGCGAAAGGACGGACTAAGCCTTAGGCCCGAGCATGTCTTCTGGTCGGACAAGTTTATCGAATTCATCGGCTTTTAGGTATCCGAGGGCGAGGCAGGCTTCTTTCAGGGTCGAGTTATCATGGTGAGCCTTTTTGGCCACCTCGGCCGCCTTGTCGTAACCGATCTTGGGGGAGAGTGCGGTAACCAACATGAGGGAGCGGCTGGTATAGTCTTTCAGCTTGGCGGCATCAGCCTTAATTCCATCCACACAGAACTCCCGGAAACAACGGCACGAATCAGCCAAGAGCTGAACCGAATGCAGAAAATTATGAATGATGATCGGTTTAAATACGTTGAGTTCAAAGTTTCCTTGGGAACCCGCGAATCCAATGGCGGAATCGTTTCCATGTACTTGGGCGCAAACCATGGTCATCGCTTCCGATTGGGTTGGGTTCACTTTCCCGGGCATGATGGAAGAGCCGGGTTCATTTTCTGGAAGTTGAAGTTCGGCAAGTCCGGCCCTAGGCCCTGATCCAAGCCATCGGATGTCATTAGCGATTTTCATAAGGGCGACCGAAAGAGAGCGAAGAGCTCCGCTTGCCGCCACTAGGGGATCGTGGGTGGCTAGGGCGTAAAACTTGTTTTTGGCTGAAACAAAGGGAAATCCCGTGGACTTAGCCAAGTGGGATGCAGCTTTATCGGGGAATTGGATATGAGTGTTGAGGCCGGTTCCTACGGCGGTTCCGCCGAGCGCTAACTCATAAAGCTCGGGAAGGGATGCTTCGATCCGGGCCATGGCCGCATCCAGTTGGGCGACATAACCGGAAAACTCTTGTCCCAAGGTCATCGGAACAGCATCCATCAGATGAGTCCGGCCGATTTTGATCAGATCCTTGAACTCCTTCGCTTTTTTGTCGATGGCATCGCGGAGTTGTCGCACCGAAGGAAGAAGGGTCTTTTTGAGTTCCGATACAGCGGCCAGGTGCATGGCAGTGGGGAAGGTGTCATTGGAGGATTGCGACATGTTCACGTCATCATTCGGATGGACCGGCTTTTTTGAGCCGAGGACTCCTCCGGCTATTTCAATCGCCCGGTTGGAGATCACTTCGTTCACGTTCATGTTTGTCTGGGTACCGCTACCGGTTTGCCAAATGCGAAGCGGGAAGTGATCGTCCAGTTTGCCCTCAGCAACTTCAGCGGCAGCTTTGACGATGAGATCGGCCTTTTCCTTTGTCAGGAAGCCGAGCTCCTGATTGGCCAAAGCGCAGGCTCGTTTTAGGTGACCGAAGGCATGGATGAGTGGAGCGGGCATCGTGTCATGGGCGATATCGAAGTGATGAAGGGAACGCTCGGTTTGGGCCCCGTAATAACGGTCGGCAGGAACCTCAACGGTTCCCATCGAGTCTGATTCTTTTCGTTTGGCTTTTGGGTTCGATCCTGCAGGTGTCATTCAAATTCACTTATGGACGAAAAGCGCAGGGTGTAGCAAGAGGGATATTTTCCATATGTAGATACATAACAATGTATTCACACAAGATATTGGATTTACTTGCCTAAAAAGGGTCTAGGACTAGGCATAGAAGGGAATGAAGTTGAAACGTCTTGAGATAGAAGGATTCAAATCCTTTTGCGATCGAACAGTTTTAGATTTTCACAAGGGAATCACTGCGATTGTCGGTCCGAATGGAACTGGAAAGAGTAATATCCTCGACTCGATACGGTGGGTTTTGGGCGAGCAGTCGGCCAAGGCCTTGCGTGGGCAAGAGATGGCAGACTGTATTTTCCACGGAGCAGCGGGTCGTAAGGCAAGTGGCATGGCGGAGGTGACCCTGACTTTCAGTGATTGTGAAACTGTTTTAGGAACCGATTACCACGAGGTTCAGATTACTCGCAGGGTATTTCGTGACGGGGTAGGAGAGTACGCGCTTAACGGGGTCGATTGCAGGCTTAAGGATATTCAGAGACTTTTTCTAGATACCGGTATCGGTCGCGCAGCCTACTCGATCATGGAGCAGGGGAAGATTGACCAGATTCTCTCCTCCAAGCCAGAGGATCGCCGAGCAATCTTTGAAGAAGCTGCCGGGGTGATGCGTTTCAAAGTCCAGAAAAGAGAGGCGGAAAGAAAGCTTGAGGGAACAGAGGCGAATCTTCTGCGATTGGCCGATATTTTGCGGGAAGTTCGACGCCAGATTGGGTCGTTGCAACGCCAAGCGGGCAAAGCGCGACGGCATCGCGAAATTTTCGATAAACTGAAGCGATTTGATTTAGCTCTATCTGCCAGACAGAGGGACCAGCTCTTGCTGAAAATCGATGAGCTTTCCAGTGCCCAAGCTTCAACCAAGGCAGAGTTAGAACGCTCCCAACTGGCTGAAACTACCTGTGAGCAGGCGGTGCGGGGTCAGCGAACACGGCTTGAAGACGCGGATCGTGCGTGGCGTGATGCCGAACGAGAGGTTGTGGCGGCCCAAGCGGAGGAGGTTCGATGTGGGGAGCGGGCGAGTATGCAGGCTCAACGCGCTGAGGAGTTGGGTGCGGCGATTGAGCGTGCTCGTGGGGAGATAGCTTTAGCGGAAAGACAAAATTCCGCCCAAGAGGACCTGATCCGATCCCTGACGTCAGAAATGGAGAAAGTTACGACGGACTTTCAGCAAGCTGAACAGGCCTGCCAAGAGGCGCAGGAACAAGTCGCAGTAGCACGCCGCAAAAGAGAAGAGGCGGTTGCGCAGATGGAGCTAATTCGATCGAAGCGTGAGACTGCACGACGTGAAGGGGAGGGAGCTCGTGCCCGGGCAAATGCAGAAGAGCTAACCACTCGTCAGCGCAGCGAGGCACTTGAAAAGATTCGCCTTGAGATCTCGGCGAAAGATACCGAGGAGCAAAGAGAGAGAAGTGGGTTGGAGGAGCTTTTCCGCAGGTTGGGCGAGGCAGAAGCCCTATTTCCTGATGCAAGGGATAGGCTGAAAAATGCAGAGGAGGAGTTGCGACGTGCCGAGTCGGATCTGGTGGATGCGGAGAAAAAACTGTCTGAGTCGGAATCAGAAAGGACCCTGGCTCGATCGCGGGAGGAGGCGATTCGGGAGCGATCGACCGGAGAGGCCGAGCTTTGCTTAAAAGTGGGATTAGAGAAAGGGGAAGTTGGTGCTGAGGCATTGTGGCCTGCTCTCCGGGTACGTCCGGGGTACGAAGTCGCGATTTCGCTAGCTCTAGGACCTGTTTTGGACGGCGTATTGGTCAATGACATTGAGTCGATGGCTCGAGTCCTTGAGGAGGGTGAAGGGGTTGCATCCGGCATTCTTCTGTCGAAAGATATCTCCCCCTTAGGAAATAGTGATTGGGCTGAAGGTGCGTGGAATTTTGTCGAAGGGGCACCCGAGTGGCAGGCACTGCTGAATCGTCTTCTTGCGGGCATCTGTATCGTTGATTCTTGGGAGGAGGCAAAGGCTCTGCATGCCGGTCGGCCCGAGGCTACGGTCATTTGTCGCGATGGAAGGATGATCAGCGCTCGAGGATGGCAGCGTCGTGGCAAAGCCCGAAATTCGCGACCCGGTCGGCAAGAGTGTGAGGCGGCAAGAGAACTTGTGCTTCGACTCGATAAGGTCACTGCCGATGCCACAAGTTTAGTTGCATCGATTCGGGATCGAATTGAGAAGGGGAGAGAGCATCTTGATATATCGAGAAGCCATGAAAGGCAGATTCGCCAGTCATTGGACGATGTTCGTCGGGAGCATGACCGTAAAGAGGCTCAGGTTCGTGGCTTGGCTTCAGAGACGGTTCGTCGAAAAGATGAGGCCACACGACTAGAACAAGAGATTCTTGTTCATCAAAAGATTGCACAGGAGAAAAATGCGGAAGCATCGAAGTATCTGGCTGACGAGCAGGGGCTCGACGAAGACATCAAAGGGTCTGAGCAAAGGAGACAAGAGGCGGAATCCGAGGAGTTGAGGTTGAATGATGTTCTTACGGATCGAAGGGTTGAAAGGTCCGCCCAGCAGCAGCGCAGAGACTCCTGTGCCGCTCAATTACATCCTGCGGAGGCCCGCCGTAAAGAGTTAGCCGATCTCGTGCTGAAGCGAAGAGAGGAAATCAGTTCTGACACAGCTCGAATGGAGAGTGCTCGATCTGAATCCCAATCCTCAGCTCAAGCTCAGCAAGTTGCCAGCCAGAGAGCCAAGGAGGTCGAGGCTTCCACTTCGGGGCTTAAGCAAGCGAGAGAAAATGAGGTCGCTCTTTTAACCGAAAAAGAAGCTGATGTGGTGCGGTGGAGGCAAGAGGGTGAAAAGGCGAAAGATCGACTTGCCGAGTTTGCGGTCAAAAGCTCTCAACTTGATTTCCAACGCCAAGCCCTAGCTGATCGACTCCAGAGAGAGTATGCAACTCCCTTGATGGAGGCGAAATCGGATGGGGATGGACTCCCTCAGACAGATGAGGATTGGAGCAAGCTTGAGGATGAGGCAAAGGCCTTGAGGGAGAAAATGGACGAGATGGGCCCTGTGAATACAGAAGCAATTTCCGAATATGATGAGCTAGAGAATCGTCTTAAGTTTCTTGAGACAGAGGAGAAGGATCTGACCACAGCTAAGGCGCAACTTGAGGAGGCCATCCGTAAAATCAATCAGACAACGCGTCTCCTCTTTGAGGAAACGTTTGATAAAGTTCGGGTTAGTTTTGGGACTCTCTTTGGAGAGCTTTTCGGTGGTGGTCGCGCCACCGTCAAGATGACGGAGGGTGAGGATGCTCTAGACGGAGGTATCGATATCGAAGCTCAACCTCCAGGAAAACAGCCTAAGAACATATCTCAGCTATCAGGTGGTGAGAAGGCCATGACAGCCCTCGCGCTTCTGCTGGCAATCTACTCGGTGAAACCAAGCCCATTCTGTGTACTGGATGAGATGGACGCTCCTTTGGATGAATCAAATACTGTTCGTTTTGTTCAGATCATCGAACGGTTTGTTGAAAAGTCGCAGTTTCTTGTGATCACCCACAATAAGAGGACGATGTCGTCGGCAGATCTTTTGTACGGGGTAACGGCAACCGAGCCTGGTGTTTCTCGGATGATGTCGGTCAAGTTAACGCGAGATGAGGAAACTCCTTTATTTTCTCAGGCGGAAGCCTAGGTGAACCCAAGTCTTGAGTCGTTACGCGCGACGGCGGAGCGGGTTGCTCGCAACGCTGGGGCTGTCCTGAGGAGCTCGAAATCGGAAGTGCTCCATGTTGATTCGGCTGAACAACATGACATTAAACTCGAACTCGATAGGAGAATTCAGGAGCAGATTCGAAAGGAGATTCATCAAGTCTACCCTAAAGATGGTTTCCTTGGGGAGGAAGGAGGTGAATCTGCATCACCGGGTCAGTACGAGTGGGTTGTGGATCCCATTGACGGTACGGTGAATCTTTTTTATGGAATTCCCCACTATGCAGTCTCTGTGGCATGTCGTCTGGACGGGCAATCTTTGGCGGGTGCTATTTACGATCCAAATCGGGATGAGCTCTTTTCCACCCATCGAGGTGGGGGAGCTACATGTAATAATAAAAAGATTCGGGTTTCTGAAAGGACGAAGCTTGATGAGGCAATCCTTGCTTTAGGTTTTTCAAAAGGGAAGAAGACGATCGATAAATGTTTGGAGTTGTATCAGTTTTACGGGGGAAGGGTTCGAAAACTGAGGGCAATGGGTTCTGCTGCATTGGATTTAGCTTACGTTTCGTCTGGACGACTTGATGCCTATGTTGAGCAGGGTGTCAGTATTTGGGATATTGCCGCTGGGGCCTTAATGGTGGAGGAAGCTGGGGGAGTTGTGCGAAGTCATCCTAGTGAGCCTGAAGGTAAAATTCATCTCGTAGCCACCAACGGGAAGATCCCTTTAGAGTTTGTGTAGGGTATTGAGTAACCCCTTTTCGTGTAAGAGTTCCACCTGGAATCCTAATTATCGTTGGTTACTGCAAGCGAGTAACATTGAATTTGGGTAAGGTTGCTGGCATGAATGAGATATGAGTGATGTACGTGTTCGCTTCGCGCCTTCCCCAACTGGCCTTCTGCACATTGGGGGAGCCCGAACTGCACTTTTTAACTGGCTCTATGCACGGCACGTAGGAGGGAAGTTTGTCTTAAGGGTTGAGGACACTGACCAGTCACGAAATACGCAGGAGGCTGTGGATGTGATCTTTCGCGGAATGCGGTGGTTGGGATTGGATTGGGATGAGGGCCCGGATGGCAAGGGTGGCACCAAAGGGGAGAGGGGACCTTATTTTCAAAGTCAGCGTGGCTCGATTTACGCAAAGTATTTGGAGAAACTGCAGGCAACAGAAAAGACGTATGAGGATGGGGGAGCCCTTAAATTCAAGATGCCGAAAACTCCGTGCGTGGTGAAAGACATGGTTTGCGGTGATGTGACCTTTGACCGGACCGTTGAACCTGATCTTGTGATTCGAAGGAAAGACGGAAGCCCCGTTTTTCATTTCGTGAATGTAGTGGATGATCTTGAGATGGGAATCACTCACGTCATTCGTGGGGAAGATCACCTCAGCAATACCCAAAAACATATCGCGCTCTATGAGGCACTTGGGGTGACTCCACCCCAGTACGCCCATATTCCTCTTATTTTAAATCAGAGCGGATCAAAAATGAGTAAGCGGGATGATGGCGCCGCACTTGGTTTTTATGAAGACGCAGGTTACCTGCCTGCAGCCGTAAGAAACTATCTGTGTCTGTTAGGCTGGTCTCCAGGAGCCAATGAGGAGGTTTTGGACATTCATGAGATTGTGAAGCGCTTTGAACTGAAAGACCTGAACCGTAGTAATGCTCGATTTGATGCAGCAAAGCTTTTTTGGATTAATGGAGAGTACTGGCGTGCCATGGCAGATTCCGAATTCTCGGAGTTTGCGAAAACCTACTTAGCGAAACATCGGCCCACTGCCGCTTCTCTTCCTGATGGACTGAGGGATGGGCTACTTCGGGTGATTCGAGAAAAGATTCGCACAGGCAAGGAGTTGGCGGAGTGGATGGATCCGTATTTAACAGAGGATTACTCGTACTCACCAGAAGCACGAAAGAAGCAGTTCTCAAATCCAGATGCAGGAAAGCTTCTGCTTGGACTTGAGCAAGGATTTGCCGCTCAAGATGGTGATCTAACTGATGCTACTGCGGAGGCGATATGCAAAAAGGTTGCAGAGGATGCGGCCTTGCCCAAACCTGCAAAAGTAATTCATCTTTTACGTGCTGCTGTCTCAGGCCATACGGTTGGACCATCCCTTTTTCCTCTCTTGACGGTCTTGGGCAAAAAGACCGTTGTGGCGCGGTTGGGTCGTACTCGATCACTTTTTGATTCGGGAAAATTAGGGGAGGCGACATGACGTTTCCGAATGCTCTCACCTTACTTCGAATTCTTCTTGTTCCTCTTTTTGCAGGAGCTCTTCTTTATCACCGGGAATATCACTCAGAGGGATATACGGGGAATGCTTGGTATTATGCCGCAATCGCTTTTTTTGCCTTAGCCTCTTTGACCGACGGAGTGGACGGATGGATCGCACGTCATTTTAATCAGCGAAGTCATTTAGGAAGGATTCTCGATCCTATTGCCGATAAGCTTCTTCTCGTCACAGGAATCGTGCTTTTGGGCACGATTGGCGTTGCGGGAAAAGGGCGACTCCCACTTTGGTTCCCTATTCTTGTTGTGAGTCGGGATTTAATTATAGTTTCAGGAACCCTTTTCGTTGGGACCCTACTTCACAATTATCAATTCGTGAAACCGCACTGGACGGGGAAGGTCTGCACATTCTTTCAAATTGCCGTTGTTCTGCTTGGGCTCCTCCTGCCTGGAAACCCATCTACATGGCCTGTTTTATGGGCAGCAGGTGCGATGACCTCTTTATCGCTGGTGATTTACTTGAGGCAGGGTTGGAAGCTCCTGCATCAGTCTAGTTATGGCGAACCTGCCAGATCCTAAAACACAGCGCCCCGTTGTGGCGATTGTGGGTAGGCCGAACGTTGGCAAGAGCGCGATCTTCAACCGAATTTGTCGTCGTCGTATTGCGCTGGTCTTTGATCGTCCTGGGGTAACGCGAGATCGTTTGGTTGCGGATGCCGATTGGGAAGGGCGTCCCTTTGTCTTGATTGATACAGGCGGGCTAGGACTTGAGGATGGGGCTGGCCTGCAAGAGGCAGTCGAGCGAGAGGCTGATTTGGCTATTGCCTCTGCCAGTCGAGTACTTCTGGTCGTTGATGGGAAAGAGGGGTTGCATGTTTTGGACACTGAAGTTGCCAAACGCCTTCGAAAAGCTGGGCAAAAAGTCACTCTCGTCATCAATAAGATGGATCCCGGATACGGGGGTGTAAAACAGAGCGAGTTTAGGAAGCTTGGGTTTGGGGCGGGAATGGAGGTTTCCGCTGAACACGGATTGGGCTTCGGGGTGTTGATGTCAGAGATAAGTCAGGGATGGTCTGAAGAGGATCATCAGAAGGATGAAAGGATGCGCATTGCAGTTGTCGGTCGTCCTAACGCTGGAAAGTCATCTCTGGTTAATGCCTGGGTGGGGACGGACCGAACCATGGTGGCTCCAATAGCAGGAACAACACGGGATGCGGTCGATGTGCCTGCTCTCCTTGATGGGGAGGAGGTTTTGTTTATCGACACAGCAGGACTTCGTCAGAAACGTCGGGTCGAAGATCCTTTAGAGAAGATTATGGGGGGCAGAACAGCCCATGCGATTGATCGATGTCACTTGGCTATCCTCGCCGTGGATTCCGTTCTCGGTGCAGGTTTAGTCGAGAAAAAGGTTGCTGGATTGATTCAACGAGCCCAAAGGCCATGCATTGTAGCTGTGACCAAGTGGGATTTGACACATCAAGGAGGTGAGAAGACTCAAGGGGCAGCCTTTCGGAAGGAGTATGAAGCTGCCTTACGCCAAGCGCTGTTTTTCTTGCCGGATGTACCCATGGTGTTCATGAGTTCAACCAAAAGAAGTGGTTTTGAGGAGCTAAGCCGGGCCGTAACGGATATGAGAAAGGCTCGCTCTGTTAAAATAGGAACCGGAGAGTTGAATCGGGTTTTGTCTCGAGCCACCGAATCAAGAAGCACCCCTGTGAAGGGTGGGAAAAAGTTGCGTTTGTATTACGCCACACAGGTGGAAGGTCCTCTTCCGACTCTTGTCGGATTTGTGAATCATCCTGGCGTTATGTCGGAAGCATATGAGCGGTTCTTAACCAATCGAGTGCGTGAGCACTTCAATCTTGGGGGATGCCCGCTTCGCTGGAGGTGGCGGGGAAGGGATAAGAAAAAAAGCGATTCGTGAACGTCGACTATTTTACGATCTCTGACGAGATGCGATCAATTCCGTCGCGGGCTATTTCACTATTCGGATAATCCTGTAAGGCTCGTAAATACCAGGCCAAGCTCGATCCGACCTGTCTTTTGCGCTCCATTTCTTGAGCTGTGCGAACGGAGCGAACAAATTCAGCCGCTTGCGTTGTGTAGTCTGCTCTTGCTTGGTTGAGTTTTGGGTCGTCTGGATAATCTGCAAACCCCCGTTCTACGCTCTCCCAGGCTCCCGCAGCGTCCCCGCGTTTTGCGAGTTCATGAGAGCGCATCAAAGCGGCTTCCGCACTTTGCACGCGATCCAGAACGCCTTTGAGCTTTTCCTGGCGATCCGGAAACATTGCGGTCGCAGCAATGTAACGAACTTTGTCATCAAAGATCTGGCGATAGTTCTTTTGAGCGACAAGACGATCAAAGTCATTTAAAGCCTGCTGCTGAACATCTGTTTGGCTGAAGATTGCTCCCGAAACTTCGGCAAGGGCTGGATTCCTGGGCCAGATTTCCGTCGCAGCCCGAAGTTCGGTTTCTAAAGTATTCTTATCCCCTGAAGCTGCTGCGGCCTTAGCTTTTGCTAGATGCATAGCACTGACTGTCTTTGCGGTCTCCACCACGGCCAAAGGCTTCGAAGTGTCGAAGTCACGTGCTGTTTTGCTGAGTTCTCGAATCAGGTCCTCGGCACGGGTGAGGTCATTCACCTCGAGTGCAGCTAACAGCTCATTTGTTTTCTGAGTAAACTCGAGGGCGCGTCGTTTTTCGTCTCGAGAAAGTTTTCGCACGGAAGGCATGTATTCACCCATCATAAATGTTTCAAAAAGACGTTCGGTTGCGCTTTTGAGCTCGTTTTTCTCTAGTAGAAACTTGTAAGACTCAATTCCCTCATCCACATCCCGAATGGCTTCATTGGCGAGCGCATCCAATTGACCAAGAGAGTTAATCATTTTTCCTAATGCCTTGAGTCCACTTGCACCCGCACTGATCAAGCTTTCCACCCCAAGATTTTCTACACCAAACTGAAGACCTTCAGCGCTGAAGCCACCACCCGATGCTGAGGTGTCAGCGCCAGCCCCTGTGTATTTTCCGCTATTATTTGACCCGGTCCCCGTTCCTGCGCCTGCGTATGCACCCGAACCGCCTTTTCCAGATATCTTGGGATCTAGTTTTGCTTTTACTTTTACCTGCCCCGCATCCTTGTCCACAGGAAGGGAGGAGGATATCTGGTCCAACGCGCTGATGCGATTATCGCCATCCCCAAAAAGGGCTCGATAAAAACGTGTACCAATCAGCACATGCCGAAACCTGCGTTGAGCAAAGTATTGAATAATCATGGTCTGGAAATCGATCTTAGCCTGAACAATCGACGCCTCTTTTTTGAGCTTATTGTTCACCATGGTGGCTCGGACATCCGACAAGGCTTCTTTGATGGGTTCAACGCGAGCTTCATCTTCAGGAGATAGAATCGAGCTTTGAGTTGTGGGATTGGTCCCTATTTGGGTCATGCTTTTCGCACTCGGCCCCAGATTCATTCGGTAATTCCATTCGAGAGCAGACTTCTCCCTTTGGAGGGTTCGATTCGCCATCTCCAACCGAGCCACTTCATTTTTTGCTAACCACACGCTGTACACAACGTCTGCCATGGAGGCACAAAGGTTGGCATCGCTACGGTACTCCGAGGCCTTCGGCAGAAGTTTCCATGCCGCATCGACGTTGGCAGTCGTTACTTTGCCAGGACTGAGAAGTGAGAGGATCTCGTTGATTGTTTTTTCGTATTCGAGATCTGCTTCCGAGGTTTCTGCGGGTGCATTGAGATATTTTTCGAAACGACTCCTAAAGAGACGGTTGTTATTCATGTTCCACAATTTTCCGTCAAATGTTGATGTGTCCGAACCTGGGTCCATCACGGGGACGTCTCGACCGAGAAAACCTGGATTCATTTGGGCGGGGCGAGCGCCACCTGTTGCCGCCTTAGAGTCACCCTCCTGTCCAAAAACGGAAGTCGCTATACCAGTTGTGCATCCTAGGACCAAGAGGAGGGGATTTAGCTTCACGACTTCTCGATCTCCTCGGCCACAAGAATTCCTGCGTCATCCACACGGACTTTCGCGCGGTACGACTGGTTTTTTTGAAGATTAATCTGCCTCAGTTTGCTGGGGATAAAAATAGGCATGGGCCACTTTTTCGATTCACTGGCAACCACAATGCTAAAAAGACGGCCTTTTTCCGGATTTTGTGCGAGGGCATTCAGGATGACTCCCTCAACTTGGTAGATATTCCCACGCAAGCTATTTGCATTTTCAAAGTAGTCGTTGGGTTTGAGCGGTTCAACGGTCCTATATGGGTTTGCTCCTTTTTGAAGGAAGAAAGCGCCACCAGCGGCAAAGACAAAAAGGATGGCTATAAGACCAATAATCAGGGAGGAGGGCGTTTTTTGATGAGCACGTCGTGCCATACTGTAAATTACAACGGAAGTGAGGGTGGGGGCAATCTATCGCCACTGGCTTCGACGCATTCCGAAGTAGGCAAGAACTCCTCCTAACCCCAGGTGCACAAATAGAATCCAGATAGAAACTGTAGACCCTGCTAATGGGGTTTCCGTGATAAAACGAACCAAATCGTAGAATCGTGTTTCCCTCAGGGTTTGAAGATAACAAGACCATGCCCAGTAAGCGCTTATGAATGGGCGTGTTAGAGTTCCTAGGAAGTCTGGAAGGGCTAAGATTGCTCCAGAAAGGGGAAGCTGAAATCCAACCAGATACAGACTACCTAAAGAGGCCTGTTCTGACGAAGAAGCCCAGCTGGAGATTGCCAAACAGAGCGCAGTGACTGCACCTGTTAGAAAGAAGAATGGCAAAAACTGATCCAAGAGATTTCCCGGAAATTGGCATACCGCCCGCACAAAAAGGGTCATCCATATCGATTGAGCCAAGACCAAAAAAGAAAGAAAGAATCCCATTCCAAACAGAGCAGAGCCGGTGCGCAGACCTGCCAGCTTCTCCTTCTCTAAAATGGGTCGTTCCCCAATCACTTCTCGGGCGGAATTGTTGGAGCCCATAAGAGCCAGGAGAATAACTTGAAACATCGCAAGTCCACTAACAAGGGTGCCCACCCGGCTCGACTGAATTGTAAAAGCAAGGGAGTCACGAAGCTGCTCGACTACACCTGTGTCGGACGACATAGCCATGTTTCGAACTTCTGGGAGTCCGCGATAGGCAAATAAAGTAACAACAGCGGGAAATATGAGAAGCAGGGAAAGCTGAAGAAATACTTGTGCAGGATCCCGAAAGAATATTTTCAGTCGACGACACAGCCATGTCCACGACTGGGAAAGGAAGCCGGGCAATTGAAGAGCCTCTTCCTTTTCATCCGCGATCGTCATGGACTCTAATTCGCCAAGAATATTCCGAGGAGTCATCCCGTCCGGCTTGGCCACCTCATTCCAATCCTGCTCCCATGCTTCAGGTTCTCGCTGTGCAAGGGCGGGGTATATCATTTCGGGGTTCTTTACTTGGAAATATTGGGCTAGATCCCGAGGATCTGCGGAGAAAGCGAGTCTCCCGCCAGTTAAAACTGTAATCGAATCATACACCTCAATCTGTCGTAAGCTGTGGGTAACAAGCAAAACAAGTCGCCCCTGCTCTTGGGAAAGGGAAGATAGTAGTTCGGTAATTTCCTCCTCCGATTTCGGGTCCAGTCCGCTGGTGACTTCGTCGGCAAGAAGAAGGCTGGGTTGTGTGGTGAGCTCCATGGCTAACCCCAAGCGTCGGAGTTGTCCGCCCGATAGGACACCGGCCATGCGATTCTGTAGTTCGGTAAGCCCAGTCTCCTCAGATACCTGATCAACGGTGGATGCAATTTCTTGAGGTGTGCCTTTTTTTCTGAGGCGAGCGCAGTAGAGAAGATTTTCTCGAACAGTCAGGCGGGGGTGTGTACAGCTGAACTGGGGGACGTAGCCCAACTGATGGGCGGGAAGATCCTCGTTTTCAAGGTTTTTGCCCTGCCAGAAAAGGGACCCAGACGTATGGGGGAGGATACCTGCGATGACTTTGAGTAAGGTGCTTTTCCCGCAACCAGAAGGGCCTAAAATTGCCCCGAAATGGCTTGCTGGATATAAAACTGAAATATTGGAGAGCAGAGGGGTCTCTTCTCCCTCGATTTGAAGTTGGATCGAATCAAGTACAAGCACCCAACAAGAGAAAACCCTTTGTGGTGCAAAGGCAACGTGGAAAAGTGCTCCCGCCCAGATCGCTTTATGCTAAAATCTGGAAATGAAGGAATCTCATCAGGCGCACAAGGGGTCTCCATTACGATGGATTTTGGGAGGAGGGGTTGTGCTTCTTGTCGTCATAGGAGTTGCTCTAGCTGCCTTTTTGCCTGTTTGGATCGTTCAGTGGTTGGGGGGCAAGGATTTTCAGAAATTGGCATCCCAGCAAGTTTCTTCTCTTCTTCAAACTGAGGGGGACTTTCAATCGCTAGAGTGGTCCTCATTTTCCGTCTACACACCAGGATTCAAGTCTCGTCCTGGGGCGTCAGGACCGTGGATTTGGGATTTCCAAGATATCCGGACGGAAATCTCTCCACGTCTTCTCTTAGACCGCATTCTTCGCTTTTCTGAAATCACAATTGGACGACTCGCCATTCAATCAGGGAGTAATGTAACCATCCCTCGGGAGGTTTCTCCTGCTCCTGCGTCTCGTGAGGGTTCTAGCGCGGAACTCTTTCGCGATGTGCAGGTAGGGAAGATCGAAATTCGTGATTTTCAAATCGTCCCATCTCCAAAAACAAGTGGATGGGGCGCAAAGGGAATTCTTGCTCAGATTAAACCGAGTAAGCAAAAGACGGATTTCACATTCCAGCATGGTTTTATACAAACCCCATTGAACTGGCTGGGTGAGGTTTCTCTAGTTGAAGCGAAGGGACGATATGTAGAGCCTACGCTTTTTCTGACCGAACTTTTACTGAAAGGAAAAACGGGGGGATCGATGGACATGTCCGGTGAAGTAACTCCCGGGAAAGCGCCACAAGCCAAGGGAAGAGTTTCCTGGGAGAAGTGGCCTATACCAGGTGGCAAAATTGGTGTTGGTTTATTTGAGATTCCCGCATCGATGTCAGGTGAGTTCATTTTACAAGAGTTTCGAAAAGATGGACCTGTTGGGAAAGGGCAGGTTCGTCTGGTGGATGCCAGGCTTGAGCCCGGCAAGGGCTCTGAGACCGTGCTGGGTCTTCTAGGATTACTTACGGGAGAACCCAGGTTGCGGGGATGCCCCCTGACCACTGCTAAGGCATCTTGGTTCATGCAACCCAATGCTTATGATATCACCGAGATTGTGGCCGAGGCTCCAGGTCTATTACGCGCAGTCGGCCAAATCCAAATCCGCGGTCAAGGGCTGAGCGGAAGGATTGAATTAGGCTTAGAAGGGGATTTAGGCCGCAAAGTGAATGCCTTGACCGGGGGCGAATGCTTTTCTCGTTTGGAAAATGGTTACTCAGTTCAGTCCATTCAGATTTCAGGGACGATGGATTCGCCTCGAAACGATCTCCAGCCCAAGCTCACCGCTGCACTAACTCGAACAGCGATTCGCACGGGAGCGCAAATCTTAGAAAAAGCAGCTGGGGCTCAGGGATCAGGGGATGCGGCGGGTGCTGCGGTGAACGTTCTTAAGAGTTTATTTGGCCCCGCACCCAAATAAATCCATCAGGCTCTATCCGTAGCTTTTATAGTACTTCTTTTTCTCATCTGCTTCTGCCGTAACCGTGGGGGCAGGGGAGGGAGTTGCCTTTGGCGCTGCAGGGTCTGGAGTCTCTTCAGAAATCATTTCATCTTCCTCAAGTGCAGACATGTCAACTTGAGGACCGCGATCTGGCATCATTCCGACAGGAGTTCCGCCACTTGCCTCCACAAACGCCAACTGAACTTGCTGGAGGGCTTCCGTAATAATCTTTGTCTCTTGGGGTGATAAGTTTCCCTCCGTTTTGATGCGAATCAGTTCAAGGTGATCAATCATCATTTTTGCCGCTTGTAGATTAGGAGGGATTCGATCGCCCTCAGGGGTGGGAATACGACCTAATACATATAAAATATTCTGAGCCTGAACCATGACGAACTGGACAAACCGCTTCGTCATTTCCGAGTTCAAGGCAGGGTTATTCTTTTGGATCTCGGCCATATTATGATTTCTTTTGGGAAGACGTGGAGTCGGACTTCCTTTTTCTGCGAACCGCAGCCGAAGGGGCGAATTCCCGGCGGACCTTTTTGAGTTGAGGCTTGTTTTGGGAGGGCTGAAATGGAGTCACAAAAGCTTCTGTGAACGTCCATATTTCTTGAAAATCCTCCGGTCGATCCGTATCGCTCTTGCCCAAGATTCCATATTGAACCAGGTGAAAGACAATATCTCCCACCTGAGCACAGTTTTGTATTCCCCACTCATTTAAAACAGTTTTGGCCATTGGGCCGAATTCATTTAGGGCTAACTGGCGAAAACCCTCTAAAAGCTCATGCCCACGGACATGGGAGGGCTTTTTGTCTTCCCCTCGTCCTAGTTTTCGGAGGGACTGATCCAGAGAGCGTCTTACAAAATCGAATGCGGCTGGTGCAAAACGAGGATCGGTTTCCCGGATCCTCTTTATGGCTTCAGGTAGTGAAAGGAGGCTCACGACAAAATTATGATCGAAGGTTAGTGATTTGTCTACGGGTTACGCAAAGTTACGCCATCCCCGCCAAGCGGAGACAAGCAGAAGCAGTAGGCCAAACCCAAGAATCAGGGCTCTTTCGCGACGTCTTAAATCCCAGCTTTTCACGGGCAGATACAGTTTACGATTCTTCCTGGAACAATAATAATCTTCTCAATTTTCTTCCCCGAACTCCAAGCCGATAGATCGGGATGATTGCGAACAACCGCCTCAATTTCCTCCCGCGTCGCAGAAGGGGAGACGACAATCTTTCCCCTGACTTTGCTATTGATCTGAATCGGCAATTCTACGGTTGTATCCACGAGATCCTCAGACTTAAAAGTGGGCCATTCGGATAAACTGACCAATCCCTTTCCACCTAAGCGAGACCAGACTTCTTCAGCTAGATGCGGAGCGAAAGGCGCGAGGAGGCGGCTTAGCTGAAGAACTGCTTTTTTCGGGCGCTTAGAAAGTCCTGTAAGGTGATTCACCAGAATCATAAGTGCGGAAATCGCCGTGTTCATCTGCAGATTCTCAATATCCTCTGTGACCTTCGCTGTGGTTTTTGCCAATGCCCGAACGGTTTCTGGATCAGGATTGGTGTCGGTTAGGGAAGGAGAGTCGATCCAATCCCCCGATTCAGTTTCCTCGCAAATGAGACGCCAGACTCGGGCAAGAAAACGGACTGCCCCTTCCATCCCTTTCGAACTCCATGGCTTCATCTGCTCCAGCGGTCCCATAAACATTTCAAATACACGCAAAGCGTCCGCACCATGTTCTGCAATGACCTTATCAGGGTTCACCACATTACCAACCGACTTTGACATTTTGCGGTTATCCTCCCCAAGAATAATCCCTTGGTTGACCAATCTGCGGAATGGTTCGGGATGGGAAACGATTTTTAGGTCAAAAAGTACTTTATGCCAAAAGCGTGCGTACAAAAGATGAAGGACTGCATGTTCAGCTCCGCCCACATACAGATCCACTCCACCTTGGCTCATCCAATATTTCTCAGCATCTGTACCACATAGGGCTTGAGCGTTCTGAGCATCGCAAAAACGCAAGTAGTACCAGCAAGATCCTGCCCACTGGGGCATGGTATTGGTTTCCCTCATTCGACCATCCGGCATTGTTCGCCAAGCCACAGCCTTGGACAAAGGGGGTTCGCCAGAAGGAGAGGGCTGATAGTCCACCATCTCGGGCAGGGTGAGGGGGAGATCTTGCTCGGATAACGACTCATGACGATCTCCTCGCCAAGCAATTGGGAAAGGTTCACCCCAATATCTTTGACGAGAAAAAAGCCAGTCCCGCAATTTGTAGCGAATTTGAGGCCGCCCCTTGTCGTTCTTTTCAAGCCACCTCACAACTTCCTTCTTGGCTTCGGAGGTTTGTTTTCCATCGATAAAAGCCGAGTTGAAATTTATGCCTTCTCCTGAAAAGCAAATTCCGGGTTTATGATTTTGAGGGGGTTGAACTACAAACCGAATCGGTAGTTGAAAAGTCTCCGCAAACGCGAAATCCCGTTCGTCATGGGCGGGGACAGCCATGACAGCTCCCGTTCCATATGATGCGAGGACATAATCAGCAATCCAGATTGGGATTTTATCTCCATTGACGGGATTGATGGCAAAGACTCCCAAGGGGACCCCCGTCTTTGTTTTTGCGAGGTCGGTTCGATCCAAGTCGGATTTAGAGGCTATACTCTTTCGATAGGCTTCCACAGCCAATCGCTGTTCAGGGGATGTTAGAGAGGAAACGCTAGGATGCTCAGGGGCCAAAACGACATAGGTAGCTCCAAAAAGAGTGTCGGGGCGCGTCGTGTACACGGGTATTTTTTGATTTGTCCCATCCACCAAGAAATCCACCTCGGCCCCTTCGCTTTTTCCAATCCAGTTACGTTGCATCTCCTTCAACGACTCTGGCCAATCAAGGAGATCGAGGTCCTGGAGTAGACGTTCTGCATATGCAGTAATTTTGAGCATCCATTGGCGCATGGGTCGTCTCTCCACGGGGTGATTGCCGCGCTCTGATTGGGGGCCGTCTGGTGTATTGAGAATCTCTTCATTGGCGAGGACGGTTCCAAGGGCAGGGCAGTACCAAACGGGCGCTTCAGCCACATAGGCGAGACCTTTCTCGTAAAGCTTTAGAAAGATCCACTGTGTCCAACGAAAATATTTTGGATCGGTGGTATCAATCTCGCGGGACCAGTCATAACTAAAGCCCATTGCCTGAATCTGCCTCTTGAAGTTAGCAATATTCTTTGCCGTCGTGACTCGGGGGTGTGTGCCCGTTTGAACCGCATGCTGCTCAGCAGGGAGTCCAAAAGCGTCCCATCCCATGGGGTGCAGAACATTGCAACCCTTCATTCTCCAGTATCGCGCCACGATATCGGTCGCAGTGTATCCCTCGAGATGTCCGACGTGGAGTCCCGAACCCGAAGGGTAGGGGAACATATCTAAAATATATTTTTTAGGCTTCTCGGAGCCAGGTTGACCAGGTTGCGCCGCGCGGAAGCTGTCTGCTTTGGCCCAAGCGGCCTGCCAGCGGGGTTCGATTTCAGCAAAAGGATATGGCGCGCGGGTTGGCATAAGGACGTTAAGGAGTTATTAAACGCAAAGCGCTATGCCAAGTCCAACATCCACTGCCAGACCCACCTTATGGATTGCCACTAAAAATCGAGGCAAAACACGAGAATTTAAACTTCTTCTCGCGAGATGGGCTTTTATTCGTGATCTTTACTCTTATCCGAAACTTCCTGAAATCAAGGAGACGGGTGACACATTCTTCGCCAACGCAAAGATCAAAGCGGTTACGTTGAGTCAGGAATTATGCGGAAGACTCATTCTTGCGGACGACAGCGGTCTGATTGTGCCAGCACTGGGGGGTCATCCTGGAGTTCGTTCAGCAAGGTATGCGGGACCTCAATCCACCCCAGAAAAGAATCGCCGTAAGCTATTAAAAAAGATGGTTGGGCTTAGTGGGAGTGGTCGCAAGGCTTACTTCCAAGCCACCTTGGTTTTAGCTAGGAACGGGCGGATTTTGGGCACGAAAAGCGCCCGGATTTGGGGTCAAATTACCAAGGCGGAACGGGGGTCAGGGGGCTTTGGATATGACCCTATATTTCAACCACGCGGTTTCCGTAAGACCTTTGGAGAGCTTCCTGCGTCTCTAAAAAAACGGATAAGCCATAGAGCACGTGCCGCACGAGCGATCAGAACCTTATTGAGCAGGGAAATCAAGGCTTCTCGTGGTAAAGTGTAAGTTTGATACAATATTTATTGTGCGACAAATAGTCCTAAGAACGGACAGATACTATACCTATCGAATCCAGCCCCAGCGGCTAGTGAACGGCCAATAAACGAAGGCGCCTTTTCCAACTAGATTAGCTGCTGGTACGGCTCCCCAGCCCCTTGAATCAAAGCTATTCGGGCTATTGTCTCCCATGGCCCAGTAATCACGTCCAGGGACACGATAAGTATCGTTTGGGTTATTCAGGTAGGATTGCCCCAATGTATATCCAGGATAGCCATTCGTTTTGCTCGCGACTCGAATGTGTGCGGGATCAGTCGCAGGAGCTCCATCAATCCAAAGTTCTGGCGGTCTGACCTGCAAAAGATCTCCACCCAGCGCCACACACCGTTTGATATAGTATTGAGACCCTTCGATTCCACGTAACCGTAGCCCTGACTCGATGCCATCAATTTTTTCGGTCGTAAAAACAAAGGTTTCAGCCCTTTTGGGCTTCCGAAAGTGGTAGATAAATTTGTTTACAAAAAGGTGATCGCCAGTCGCTGAGGTGAAGTTTACGAGAACATCTCCCTTTTTGACCTGATCCCCACTTCGAACCTTAAGGCCCCCTTCCCGGGCCTCTTGAAGGCCGCACACCACGAACTCTTTCCAGCCATCCGCAAGAATCTCAGTGGTTGTCCAAGGGATAAATCCAAACAGACGTCCTTCACGAACGGATACAATCTGACCTTCGCGTGGCGCTACTGCCTTATGATAACTTTTTCCCTCTTTCGCCAACTCAAAGATACGCATTGGCCATGAGGGTGGATTCTCATCTTCAGGTTGGTTTAAAATTCCAAGAAGAGTGGGCCGCATCGAGTGGGTTGGAATCTTGAAGGGCTGTAAAAAATAAGCTCGTACTCCTAAGGCTAAAACAATCGCGACTAGCGCGACTTCAGCGTTTTCCTTCCGCCCATGATGACGATCGGTTCGAAGTAAATCACCATACTCTTTTTCCAATTGCGCCAGAAGGTCACTGCGACGCTGACTTGGGGTTGTGATACGCAAACCCTCCGCGCAAATCTCTCGTGCTTGATTCAATCGCTCTACCAGTTTCTCGGGCAAAACATCCCGTCCGTAATGAACTCGTTTGGCAAGAAAGTGAGCCATGGCATGGAGGTGCTTCCTCTCCTCCTTAGCTCTGCCGAAAAAAAGAAAATCAATCACTGATTTAGTCTCCGAATGCCTTAAGAACTTGGAGAAAAGCTTCCTGGGGAATATTCACCTTCCCAAACTGCTTCATCCTCTTTTTCCCCTCTTTCTGTTTCTCTAAGAGTTTTCGTTTTCGCGAAATATCTCCTCCATAGCACTTTGCGATAACATTCTTTCCGAAGCTTTTCACGTCTTCCCTCGCCACGATCTTTCCCCCAATGGCCGCCTGAAGAGACACTTTGAACAACTGGGGTGGAATCACCTCCTTGAGTTTTGCCGTCAGCGCTCTACCCCGAGCCGGTGCTTTCTCGCGATGTACAATGCAGGAAAAAGCATCCATCGGTTCACCGTTCACCAAGATTTCCAGTTTAACTAAGTCATCCGCCCGATAGGCCCCGTGCTCATAGTCCATGGAACCATATCCGCGAGTAATGCTCTTAATCCGATCACTAAAATCGACCAAGATCTCGCTCAAAGGGATCTCAGTTGTAAGCATAACCCGTTTCGCATCCAAAGAATCGGTCTTGGTCACCTCGCCTCTTTTTTCCCGAACCATAGCCACCAAATCACCGATGTTCTCGTTGGGACAAAGCAAAAATACAGTCACCATGGGTTCTCGGATCTCTTCGATCACGCTGGGATCCGGGAGTTGAACAGGATTTTCAACAGAGAGGACTTTTCCACTGGTCAGTCGGACCTCGTAGATCACGCTTGGGTAAGTCGAAAGAACTTCCATTCCAAATTCTCGGGAGAGCCGCTCCTGGACGATCTCCATATGTAAAAGACCCAAAAAACCGCATCGGAATCCATATCCTAAGGCGGGAGAACTTTCAGGAATAAAAACAAGGGAGGAGTCATTGACCTGTAGTTTTCCCAGAGCCAGCTTAAGTTTCTCAAAGTCATCCGTATTGATTGGATAAAGGCCCGAAAAAACCATCGGTTGGACTTTTCGAAAACCTGTGAGTGCCTCCTTTGCCGGATAGATCGCATTCGTAATTGTGTCTCCAATGTCGATTTCCGCGGTGGTTTTAAGGTTTGCGACAAGATATCCCGAGTCACCCGGTCCGAGTTTTTTTCCAATCGTCATTTTTGGGCTAAAGGTGCCCACTTCCTTCACCTCATATTTTCGACCACTTTGCATCAGCATAATCGGAGTCCCTGCCGTCAACTCTCCTGAAATCACTCGAACATAGGCAATGACGCCCCGAAAAGTGTCGAAAACACTATCAAAAACAAGAGCCTTGAGTTCCTTTCCGTCAGCACCTTTAGGTGCGGGGAGTCGGGCAACGATAGCCTCAAGAACATCTTCAATCCCCTGCCCTGTTTTTGCGCTGACCAAAATCGCCTCTTCCCCGGGAATCGTGAGGATCTCTTCTAGTTGTTTTTTGACTCCGGGTATGTCGGAACTTGGTAGGTCGATTTTATTGATAATCGGGATGAGCGTTAAACCCTCTTTGTTTGCCAGATGAACATTCGCCACGGTCTGGGCCTCGACCCCTTGAGCAGCATCCACCACAAGAAGGGCACCCTCACATGCGGCAAGGGAACGAGAAACTTCATAGGAAAAATCCACATGCCCCGGAGTGTCGATAAGGTTCAATCGATAGGTTTTGCCGTTCTTTGCGGTATAATTGAGGGTCACGGGATGGGCTTTGATTGTGATTCCCCGTTCCCTCTCGAGATCCATCGAATCCAGCAACTGCGCTTGCATATCTCGCTCCGCGATTAGTCCAGTGACTTGAAGCAGGCGATCCGAAAGCGTGGTTTTGCCGTGGTCGACATGCGCAATGATACAGAAATTACGAATGAGGCTGGGATCCATAGAGAAAGACGAAAACAGGCTTCAGCCTGAAACATTTGCCGCTGTTGCAGCCGATCGCATTGCAGAGACCGCTTGGGTCAGGTCAGTTTGCGCAAACAGGAAAGATCCTGACACAAGGATATTTGCCCCCGAACCGACACACCGCGCTGCCGTTTCGTTATTAATTCCACCATCCACAGTGATATCGACTTGGTAATTTTGACGTACAATCACTTCCCGAGCTTCACGAATTTTCGGCAAAACTTCAGCAAGGAAAGGCTGCCCCCCAAAGCCGGGATTTACTGTCATGCAAAGAAGTTGATCGCACAGGGGTAGCAATGGAATTGCGTGCTTGAGAAGCGTGGCAGGGTTGATTGCCAATCCAGTGCGACAGCCTCTTTGGCGTATCGATTCCAAGGTGCGAGCCGATTGATGTCGTGCCTCAAGATGAATATTCAAACAGTCTGCCCCAGCATCAATAAACTCATTTGCATAACGATCCGGCTGCTCAATCATGAGATGAACATCCAAAGTAGCCTCCCCCATGTAACGGCGCAGGGTTCGGACCATATTGACGCCAAAAGAAATATTAGGAACGAAGTGCCCGTCCATAATATCCACATGAACCCACTCTGCCCCGCTGGCCTTAATTCTCTCGGCTTCAGCCTCAATACGGCCCAGATCAGCCCCCAAAATAGAAGGTGCGATATAAATCGGTCGATTGGTCACAGAACACTCCTTCTTTGAGATAATCTAGCACCACAGCCAAAGCCTGAAAGGCTTAGGAAGGGCCCTGGGAGTCCCGTGTGCGGGCAATGATACAGTTTCATATCCAGACATCATTCCCTCCCCGCCCCCTGCCGTCGAACAGTAATCTCTCTTTATTCTGTTTCTGATTTGGACCCACGATCTAAGAGAGCCAGTAACCCCTCTTTGGGCGACTTCTTTCCCTGCAAAACCTGAAACAGTTCCTGAGCAATCGGGGCTTCGATCTTTTTACTTTCAAGAATTTTATGCAAAGCCTCCGTGGTGGGTACCCCCTCACAAACACCGTCCACGGATGCCAATGCCTCTGCCACTGTGTCGCCCACCCCTAGGCGTTCTCCTACGCGACGGTTTCTGCTGGAGCGACTGTAGGATGTTAGAATCAGGTCCCCTACTCCACTCAACCCCTGAACCGTTTCCTCCTGTGCACCAAAATGGACAGCCACACGGGTCATCTCCCTCAAGCTCCGCGTGGTTAAGCCAGCCAAACTATTTTCCCCTAATCCCAATCCCGCGCACATACCAGCCGCAAGGGCATACACATTTTTTAGCGCCCCTCCCCACTCCACTCCGATCAGGTCGATACTGCGATATACCCGAAGGGCGGGCCCATGGAGGGCTTTTTGGACTAGCAGCGCGATGGACTCTTGCGTGGAAGCAGCAACCAAAGCAGTTGGCACTTTTTTGAGAATCTCCCCAGCCAGGCTAGGCCCTGACACCGCTGCAAGAGGCGATTGGGGATGGGTTTGGCTAAGGATTTCGCTCACTCGTTTTCCCGTAGCGATTTCAATCCCTTTAGAAAGGCTGACGATAGGCGTTTTCACTGGAAGCCCTTTTACGTTCTTAAGACACTGCCGCACCACTTGCGTAGGAAGCGCAATCCAAAGAAGATCCGTTTTCGATGGGATTTCGAAATCCCCCTTGTCCAGCCAGTGCACTAAATTTCCGTGCTCTTGTAGAGCCTGACCTATCGCCTGCCCCCAGGCCCCTTTTCCTAAAATGGTGTGGTTCACGGTTTCTCTGTTTTTACAAAACGGTTCTCTTTTCCTTGAAAAAGTCTCTTGAGGTTATCCCGATGTCGAAACCAAACCAGCACAGTCATCCCGATCGAGATCCACTGAAAGACTTTCTGCTCTGGCATAAGCCAGAAAACGAACAAGGGAAAAGCAGTTGCCGCACACAAGGAGGCTACCGAAACAGTTCGGCTCATTTGAAAAGTAAGGAACCAAATCAGTGCCACACCCAGGGCAACCCATGGCGCTAACCCGATGAGTATCCCCGCTGAAGTGGCTACGCCCTTGCCCCCTCGAAACCCAAGCCAGGGTGAAAAGACATGGCCCAACACCGCAAAAACCCCCACAGTGACAGACCAAGTCTCCGGTAAATTGCCAACACTTTGGGCCAGAGCGACCGCGATCCACCCTTTTCCTAGATCTAAAACAAACACAAAAATCCCCCACTTCTTTCCAAGGACACGACCGACATTGGTTGCTCCTGTATTTCCGCTTCCCTGGCTCCTTAAATCAACTCCACGAACCAAGGCCAACCAGTGACCAAAGGGTAAAGACCCCAAGAAAAAGGCTGTCAGGACGTAAAAGACCGGGTTGTGCATGGGAAGCGAGTTGGCCTAGTGAAACGAAAAGGGCAAGGAAAACCCCGCAAGAATTTCCGTTGGGTCAAAAGTCCTTTTGAGGTATTCTTTCCCGCTATGCCAGAGATCACGTCTGCCCAATTGACGGGTTCCAACTTGGAAACCTTTCGAAAGGCCAAGGATGCGATGTCGCGGCAAAATCATGATTATGTGATCATGCTGATGCCTCCCGTTCTCGAAGCCAATCCCGGGCTTTTGGAGGGCCGTAAAATCCTACGGGCCAGCCAGATCGCAAAGGCAAAAAGCGCCTCAAAAATGGATAAAAGCATGGCCGCCGTTCGAATCGCCCCAGCTGTTATGCAGGCCAAATCAGCCGTTGGAAAATCTCTAGGTGCTGGTTTGGCGAAACTTGAAGAGGCTTTAACTCTCGACCCTTTCAGTCCTCAGGCGAATGGTGCCTTAGGGGAAATCGCGTTAGAAAACGATCTCCCGGGCACAGCGGTATTTGCTTTTGAGACAGTCCGATCGGGCAAACCGCAAGATACTCAAAATTTACACGGATTGGCTCGTGCCTTAATTGCCGCCAAGCAGATGGCTAAAGCCCGGGATATTTATCAAACTATCCTCGAGATTACACCGAATGACGGGGCGGCATTAAAGGGTATGAAAGATGCCAGCGCTCTTGTCGCCACTCAGTCAGGTGGGTGGGAAAAGTCAGAAGATTTTCGTGATTCCCTCAAAAATAAGGATGAGAGCGCCGCACTTGAATCAGCCTCCAAAGTCGTAAAATCTGCAGAGGCGATTACGGAGCAGTTAACCCGTCTTCATGCTCAGTTCGAAAATGAACCGCAGAATGTGACGCTTGCGAAGCAGATAGCGGAGTTGTGCGAGGTTCAGGGGTCCTTGGATCATGCCCTCCAGTGGTTTCAATTTGCCCATGAGCTCACTCAAAAGACTGACCCTGCTCTTGAGAAAGCGGTCTTTCGGCTTCAGTGTGCCCTTCTCGATTCTGAGTTAGATCAGGCGAAAGCTGCTGGATCTGAGGAATCGGTTTGTGAAGAAATTATAGCTCGAAAGAAATCTGTTGTTCTGGAAGGGGCAAAGGAGCGGGTGAAGCGATATCCTAACGATCTTCAGTACAGGTTCGATTTAGGGGAAGCTCTCATTGATAATGGGCTTTATAAGGAAGCCGTTCCAGAACTTCAGCAGGCTCTCCGTCAGCCCTCGGTTCGGCATCGGGCGCTGAATCTGCTTGGAGTTTCTTATCAGAAACGAAAAATGCTGGATCTTGCTGCGAAACAGTACGCTCTTGCTGCATCCGAAATTGTGGCAATGGATCATGTTAAAAAAGACGCGATCTACTGTTTAGGAGTGATTCTTGAGGAAATGGGTAAAAAGGAGGAGGCCTTGGAGGAGTTCAAGAAAATCTACGAGGTGGACAGCCAGTTCCGGGACATTGCGGACCGAGTGGAAGCAGCGTATCAGCAGAGCGGTTGATCGATAAAAGGCGAAGGCCGGATGGCCTTTTCGCCACCCGGCCCTCGTTCCTGTGGAATCCGTAAGCCGGATTCTGTGGTTCTTTAAGTTTCCTCAAAGAACTGGCAGCCATTTCTCTAACCCGCCCGAAGGCGAATTTCGGTTCCGTGTTGCCACTTCCCCGATGCGGCTCCAACCCGGGAGTGTCTCGCTTACGCAAGACGGGCGGATCACCCGTTCCCCCTGCTCGGCCTTGCACCATCCGTGGTTTGTCATTCTCCTTGGTTGCCCAAGAAGCGGTGGGCTCTTACCCCGCCTTTTCACCCTTACCTAACTTGCGTTAGGCGGTATTTTTTCTGTGACACTTTCCGTCATCCTCAACTTGCGCTGAAGATGCCCCCAGCTTTCCTAGGGCGGATTATCCTGTGGTGTCCGGACTTTCCTCCCCCAGACAAGCTGGGGGCGACTGCCCTGATTCCAATTAAGATAGTAAGGGCTAAATTCTGTCTGACAACACCCGACCCGAGTCAAACTTTAACGAACATTACTCCATCCAAATCAACGGGTTCCAAGAGCACAGTGCCATCCACTCGATCACCAGTAAAATAATGGCAGAAGGAATAAGAATGGTAAGTCCGAGACCTACTACAATGGGAAAATGCGGTATGTCTTTGCGATGTTTCACAAGTTGGGCTCCCCCAGCAAGAACAGCAACAGCACCTAATGTCATGGAGGTTAAAATCATGTACTTCTATCTAACTACGAATCTGATCAAGACAAGGAAACTTCCCACCCCAGATCAATCCAAAGGTTTCCCCTTGGTATCGATCATTCGAGACTGGTTTCCAACGCGAACGTGAGCCTTCCCATTATGAAAATCTGTTGCTTCATCAAACTCTGGAGCTATCGCAATTCCTCCTTTTGAATTGATATACCCAAACTTGCCTGCAATCCGGTCCTCCAGCTGAACACGAGCCAACCCCTCAGAAAATCCTCCTGCCCACGCATACTTTGAGTCAAAAGGGCTTTTGCCATCTGGCTGAATAAAAACCCAGGTCTTTTTATCTCCGGGGGGTCCACTTTTTTGAGCTGGAGCTAGACCCTCTGAAAAACCACCAACCTGATCGAAGTCAGGCTCGACCACGAGCTTTCCCTTGGCATCTACAAAACCCCATTTGGATCCATCCTTAACAGCCCCATATCCCCCTTGAAAAGGTCGCGTCCAATCATACTCAGGCTCAATTGCCCATCTGCCTTGGCGATCGATATACCCAAACTTGCCCGTCAAGCGATCCCCCTCTGACGCAGGGGCCAGATTCTCCGAAAACTCGCCCGCCCAAGAAAAGCGGGGCGGTATTTTCCAGTTTCCAGTCGCATCAATATAGCCCCATTTATCCTTCTCCCGTGCCGCTGCCACATCACCATGAAAAGGCTTCACCTCAATAAATTTCGCCTCCACAGCCCAGGTCCCGTCTGGGGATAAAAATCCCCACTTCCCATTTTCACCCTTGGCTGGGGCAGGTCCTTTGGCGAAAAGAAGTTTCTCCGCCTCGTCTTGGCCCCGAGAAGTAAAAGTCGAACCCACAATCACTAGCCCCATGGTAAAGATAGAGACCCACTTCATCTCTATAGGCATAGGATTAGAAAAAAAAGGGGTCAAGGCAGGGCTGGCACTTTATCCAGAACATCGGATAATGAACCAATGACAACTCATCTCCTCCTACCCCTCCTCTGCCTACTCTCAATTTTATCCTTCCCCATTTCTGCTCCTTCTCAAGACATCGGTTTTGAAGGTGGCGCTAGCCCGTATACACCCCAGCAACTTCACGAGCTTCTCGTGGGACAGAACAATATTGGGGTCATCAATTTCTTTGGGCGCACTCCCAACCATCAGCAGGGCTTCGACTGGATCTACAATCGTCTTCTTATCGAAATCCCGGAGCGCAACCAGTACTTCACAACCGCTGTGGTATGCTTTTCACACGGTGACCATAGGGTATGGCAGGTGGTTTGTTATCCGTAAGGTTTTCCACTACACTAAACCATGTTACTTCGCGCGCTTAGCTCAGCGGTAGAGCGGCTGCCTTACACGCAGTTGGTCGGAGGTTCAAATCCTTCAGCGCGCATTCTGCTGCTCACTCTTTTCCTTTCGAGTTGCCCCTTTACTTATTCTGCTCCGCCCTCGCCTGCAGGTCCCGTCTATGTCCTTCCGATTCAGGGCGAGATTCAAAAAGGCACCGTCTATGTGGTTCGCCGTGGAGTGAAAGCCGCACTCGAAGCCAAGGCCTCAGCACTGGTTCTGGACATGAATACCCCCGGCGGAGAGGGAGAGGCAATGAAGGAGGTCATGGCAACGATTGCGAAATTTGAACCAGCAGATCAAACCTACACTTATGTAAATCGAGAGGCCTTCTCGGCAGGTGCTTTTATCTCTGCCTCCACACGCCACATCTGGATGGCCCCCGGTTCCATTATCGGCGCTGCCTCGCCCGTGACCTTAGGACAAGAGGGACCAAAAGAGCTTCCGCCCAAATTTGTTTCGGGTTACGCGGCTATGATTCGAGCTGCAGCAGAACAAAATGGCCACAACCCCGCCATATTCGATGCCATGGTAAACAAGCAGATAGGCCTCAACATCGATGGCCGTGAAATTGTTGCCAAGGGCGATATTCTCACCCTCACGACCCAAGAAGCGACTCGTCGTTCGGGATCCCCACCCCGCCCCCTCTTGGCCGAGGGGGTTGTATCTAACCTTGAAACTCTAATTCAAAAGACCGTACTCCCAGGCGCAACAATTGTAAGAATTGAGCCCACAGGTTTTGAGAGCATCAGCCGATGGATTATTACCATCTCACCGCTGCTCCTCAGCGCCGCATTTCTTTTTGGTTATCTCGAGTTTAAAACTCCGGGTTTTGGTTTGTTTGGAGTTCTCTGTGGTATCTGCGCCTTTATCTTTCTCTTTGGGCACTATATTGCCGGCTTATCTGGATACGAAAACGCTCTTCTTCTTCTCCTTGGAGTGACTCTATTGATCGTGGAACTATTTGTTTTTCCTGGAACACTGATTCCGGGTCTGCTCGGGTTTGCTCTTATTCTGTATGCTGCACTTAACACGATGATCGATCGTTACCCCTCCGATGCCACCCTCCCTACCCTTGCACAACTTCACTCTCCTGCGTTGAACCTGTCCTTAGGATTTTTTGGTGGGCTAGCAGCGATATTACTGGCTGCTCGATATCTCCCAGAAACCGTACTATTTCGACCATTTCGCCTTAGCATGACCTCTCCAACTGCCTCACTTCCGCTTGAACTTAACCTACCTCCACGAACAAAAGGAACGGCTCTGACAGATCTCCGCCCAAGTGGAACAGCCGAATTTCATGGGAAAACATTCGATGTTTTAGCGGAAGGACAATTTATTCCTCAAGGTCGGGGCATTCGAATTCATAAGGTCGAAGGATCGACGATCTTTGTTGAGGCCATCCAAAACGTAAAAAAGAAGAAGTAACCTAATCCCTTCACGCTCCTATTGGTTAGAAGACAACTTTCTACTTCCTGCGGGGTTCCTTTCGCCTTAAAAATAGATTATGCCTATATTCCTTCTTATCGCAGTTGGTGTTGTTGGGTTGGTATTTGCTGTTGTCCTGATTAATTTTTTCGGCCTTTGGCTTCGCGCCCTCACCTCGGGAGCCCCAGTGGGGATTCCGACACTGATTGCGATGCGTCTACGCGGAATTCCTAACTCTCTCATCGTGAATGCACGAATTACGGCCGTTCGGGCGGGAATTGAGGTTTCCACAGCACAACTGGAGACTCACTACCTCGCAGGGGGTAGCGTGGATCAAGTCATTCGCGCCCTCATTGCCGCAGACAAAGCCGGCATTAAGCTCGATTTCAATCGGTGCTGCGCAATCGATTTAGCGACGTCAGGTTCCGGAAAGACCGTATTTGATGCCGTTCGCACGAGCGTTAACCCAAGAGTGATCGACTGCCCTGGCACCGATTCAGGAAAAGGCACGATCGATGGTGTGGCGAAAGATGGAATCACTGTTCGGGCACGGGCCCGCGTCACCGTTCGCTCAAACTTGGATCGTTTTGTGGGAGGCGCCACAGAGGAGACCATCATCGCCCGAGTGGGCGAAGGAATCGTGCGGGCCATCGGCTCCAAAGAGACGTACAAAGGTGTTCTGGAAAATCCCCAGGACATTTCGAAAGATGTGCTGAATCGGGGGTTGGATGCGGGTACTGCGTACGAAATCCTTTCCATCGATATTGCCGACGTGGGAGTCGGAACCAATATCGGGGCCAAGCTTCAAGCCGAACAGGCGGATGCCGACAAACAGGTTGCCCAAGCCAAGGCAGAGATGCGCCGCGCCGCTGCTGTTGCAGCTGAACAGGAAATGCGCGCCAAAGTTGTCGAGGCTGAGGCTCAGGTTCCTCTCGCAATGGCGGAAGCTTTTCGTAAGGGCAACCTAGGGATTATGGACTACCAAAAGATCCGAAACGTTTCTGCAGATACCGATATGCGATCCTCCATTGCGAAGGACGCGGGCAAGACAAACTAAAATCACGATCCTTTGACATGGAATGGCTTGTTCCGATTCTCTTTGTCTTAGTTAGTATTGCCCAGTGGTGGGTTAGGCGGCGTCAGGTCCTTCCCCCCTCACCCTCACCTACCCAAGAAGCACCTGAACCAGCTCAGAGGACAGACCCGCTGGAGGAGTTTGGGGATCTCCTGGAGGCACTCGGCAGGAGACGACATGAATCACCCCCTGCCCCTCCTAAAACAGAAAAGCCTTTACCCCCACGAATTCTCCCTCCTCTCGAGCCCATGATCCCAACCCTCACTCCATCTGTTGAAGCTGCCACAATGCCTTTACCCCGTATCGCACACCATGAAGCCTCTTTGCCCAAGCAATCAAACGTTCAGAAAACAAAAAAGGATCCTTACGCTTTGAAATCCCTTTTTCGTGGCGTTCCTACAGACTGGCCAAGGGCGGTTGTTCTTTCCGAAGTGCTCGCTCCCCCCGTCGCTTTACGCTGATATACCCCTATGTCGCATCCCAAGAAAATCTCTGTCGCACTCATTCAGATGTCCTGTAGTGCTGACCCAGCTCGCAACCTTCGAACGGCACTGGATAAAATCGCTTCGGCAGCCAAAAAAGGAGCCAAACTTGTATGTTTGCCTGAGCTTTTTCGATCTCTCTACTTTTGTCAAAAGCAGGATTACAAATGCTTTCAGCTGGCTGAACCTATTCCCGGGCCCACGACTCAGGCGCTATCCAGTGCAGCGAAAAAACATAAGATCACTCTTGTCTCCAGCCTTTTCGAGAAACGCACGGGAGGTCTCTACCACAATACGGCAGTTGTTTTTGGACCTAATGGCAAAATTCTTGGGACCTATCGCAAAATGCATATTCCGGATGACCCTGGATTTAATGAGAAGTTCTACTTCACACCTGGAGACACAGGATTCCAACCAATTAACACACCTGCGGGCCGTTTGGGGGTTCTCGTGTGTTGGGACCAGTGGTATCCCGAAGCTGCTCGATTAATGGCCCTCCGTGGGGCACAGATTTTAATTTACCCAACGGCAATTGGTTGGGCGCGAGGAGAGAAGAAAGAAGTCTGTCAGGATCAACGAAGCGCTTGGCAGACCATCCAAAGAAGCCATGCCATCGCGAACGGACTTTTTGTACTCTCCATCAATCGAACAGGTCGTGAAAATAACTTAGACTTCTGGGGCACCTCTTTTATCAGCAACCCGATTGGGCATGTGGTTTCAGAAGCCCCCACCGATCGACCCGAAATCCTTCATGCCACCCTGAATCTTTCCGAAACAACGACTACGCGACAACACTGGCCTTTTTTGAGGGATCGGCGTATCGATGCTTACGCAGGCCTAGATCAACGTTTTCTTAAAACTTGAAACAGCCGATTTCTAGTCACTCATTCGACGGATCTACTTACCGTCTTCCAGCTGAATGGGAAAAACACGAGGCCACATTTCTCGCTTGGCCCCACAATTCAGAAACTTGGCCAGGGCTTCTTGCTGGCGTGCAGAAGACTTACCTTAAGATCATTCAAGCCCTCGTACCTGGAGAAAAAGTTTATCTGCTCGCGAAAGATTGCGAAGCGGCTGAGGAGATTAATGAGACGTTGCGAAAGGCAAAGGTTCACTCTCCCAACCTAAAGGTCCTTATCATTCCGAATGACGATGCTTGGGTCCGAGACAGCGGCCCAATATTCATTTTGAGGCGAGACGAAGGGTCTCCGCGCCGAATCGCTCACGACTTTACCTTTAATAGCTGGGGCAGGAAATATGGCCCCTGGGACAATGACGATATCATTCCGCAACAGGCATCAAAAATGCTCGATTTCCCAATCGTGACTCACGACTTCGTCCTTGAGGGAGGTTCCTTGGACACGGATGGCGAAGGAACACTTCTGACCACGGAAAAGTGCCTCCTGAATCCAAATCGGAATCCCTCCTTGAACCGAAATGAAATTGAGAAACGCCTTTGTAACTGGTTCGGGATTCAGAAAATTATTTGGCTTCACGATGGAGTGGAAGGAGATGACACAGACGGACATGTTGATGATATTTCCCGATTTATAGCCCCTGGAGTTGTGGTCACGGTTGTCGAACCAAACAAACAAGACGCAAACCATGCGCCTCTGGCTGAGAATCTGCTTCGACTTAAAAGCGCAACAAACGCGAAGGGCCAACCATTAAAAGTGCTCGAGATGCCTATGCCGCCCCGCGCCGATGGCCCGCACCATCGAAACCCTGCAAGTCATGCAAACTTCTATATCGGTAACTCAGCTGTTCTCGTGCCAGTTTTTGAGTCCCCCACAGACTCGGTCGCTTTAGATCTACTTCGACCATACTTCCCTGATCGTTCAGTGATAGGCATCGATTGCCGCGATCTCGTGTCAGGCCTTGGAGCCATTCACTGCATCACTCAACAGATGCCTGCTATTCCCTCCACCTCTTGACCCTCTCGAGGGAACCCAAACGGGTGGGTTGAGTCTTACGCCATTTCCGACTACCCTTCCAAACGATGAAACCCTTACGCATTGGTCTCCCCTCCGGAAGCCTCCAAGAGGCCACCCTGGATTTATTCCGCAGGGCTGGTTACTCGATTTCTCGCGCCTCACGCACCTACCGTCCTGCTATTGACGACCCTAATTTCGAGGTCCGACTTCTGCGGGCTCAAGAAATTGCAGCCTATGTGCAAGATGGTTTCCTTGATCTAGGCCTTACCGGAAGTGATTGGATACAGGAGACAAAAGCAAAAGTTCAAGCCGTTTCCACGCTTCGATTTAGCAAGGCAACGGCCCAACCTGCTCGTTGGGTTATTGCTGTGCCGAACCGATCCCCGATCCGTCGACCTGCCCAGCTTCGCGGCAAGCGAATCGCCACCGAGGCAGTTGGACTGGTTCGCCAATACCTCGCAAAGCGAAAGATCAAGGCCAAGGTCGAATTTTCATGGGGTGCCACAGAGGTCAAGGTCCCAGAATTAGCGGATGCGGTGGCCGACATTACTGAGACTGGATCCTCACTTGCAGCAAACGGGCTTCGAATTTTAGACACGATTCTCGAGTCCTACCCTCAACTGATTGCTAATCGAAAAGTTTGGGCCAGCACCCCTGACAGAACCCGAATCCAAAACTTATCGATGCTTTTGGAGGGTGCCTTGCGTGCGAGGGATCTTGTCGGTCTTAAGATGAATGTTCCTCAAAAGTGTTTGCGCTCTGTGAACTCCACTCTCTCTTCCCTGAGAGACCCGACGATATCGGCACTCGCAAGGAGCGGATGGGTAGCAGTTGAGACTGTGATGGAGGAAAAGACCGTCCGCTCCATTATTCCCCGTCTCAAGGAGTTAGGAGCAGAAGGAATCATTGAATACCCGCTGAATAAGGTTGTCAGTTAAGCCTTCGAACGCCACGATGCCTGTATGGGATCAGTCAAAAAGAAGCGGAAATCAAAAATCGCAAAGCATAAACGTCGCAAGCGTAGCCGCGCGAACCGCCATAAGAAGCGTCTCCGGTATAAGACGTAAAGTTGGGGCGTTCTTCGCCCTGCTTTCGTTGGTTGCCTTTCCGCTTATAGCCGCTGAATCGGCAAGGTCGGGTCGTGTCGAATCTGCACTATCCTTCGCAGAAGGTCGCCGAGCAGATGGCCTTGGATTAACTCATATCGCTCTCCAGGCTTACTCTCGAGCCCTAGAGTTCGATCCTTCGTCCCGACAAGCTGCTCTAGCCAAATCAGCGTCTCTTCTCGATCTAGGCAGAGCGGAGGATGCTCGAACTCTTCTAGAGTCTTTAGCGCCCTCCCCAGAGGACGAGGCCGAACGCTCTACCCTCCTCTGCCTTGCCTTGATTCAGTGCAAGCAGGGTGAAGCTGCAAGTCTCGCACAGCGAGACGCCCTAACTGCCCTTGCAGGATGGCAAATTGAAGATCCTGCCCGACTTGCACGTGTGGCTGAGGGGCTTCTACGATCTGGAGCTTCCCTTTCACGCAAATCACAACGAGAAATCGCCTCGTCGGTTTTACCTGCCTTTGTCCGTGCAGCCGACCTGAACACAGGCCTGGGAGGCTTTACCTTACGTGCGGCTGAGATCGCCCTAGTGGCCGACGATCTGCCCACTGCGATCCGCTACTTTCGTGATTTTGTCGATGAGCAACCCAACGAAGTCTCATTCCTTGAACAGCTTGCGGCGGTTCTCATTCTCAATGGTCAGCCTGCCGAAGCAGATACCCTTCTCCAACGCGCAGAGATCGAGAAACCGAGCAGATCCAATCTCTATCCCGTAATGGCGAATCTTTATGAGGAGCTTAATCTTCCGGCGCGTGCTGAAATTTACCGCGTTCTGGCTCTTCACACGTCACCCAAGCCAACGGTTATGGATTATCTGCGTTTAGCTCTCATGCAACTGAAGCAGAATCAAACGCGGAGGACTCACCAAACCCTCTCTCAAGCTGCCATAGCACATCCAGACTCACTCCAGCTTCTTTTGGTTCGAGGCCTGACGGAAAAAGCTGAAAATCGAATGTCGGATGCTGCCTCTTCCTTCGCTCAAGTTGAGAGGCTGGCAAAAGGAAAGTCAGACATTCTCGATGCAGGGTTCTACTTTGAGTATGGATCTGCCTGTGAACAAGCAGGTCAACCCCAACGCTCGGAAGCCGCCCTCAGGCGTGCATTGCAGTTGAACCCGAATCATCACCAGTCCCTTAACTACCTGGGCTACATGTGGGCGGAGCGAAACAAGAATCTTCCGGAAGCGCTCATTCTTATCGAGAAAGCCTTATCGTTGAGCCCTGAAAATCCCGCTTACTTAGATAGTCAGGCTTGGGCCCTCTTTCGCCTTGGAAACCCTGCTGCAGCTAGACCACTCATTGAGGAAGCTTTGAAACAGGTTCCTGACGACCCCACACTCTTGGAACACTTTGGAGATGTGGCAAGCCGTCTTGGTTTACGAGATGAGGCAAGTGATGCTTATCAAAAAGCCATACAGCAAGGTGGGCCGCGGGTCCTTCTTCAGGATAAGATTCGAATGCAACCACCGAATTCTCAGGAAAAATAAGGCCAAGTTGTGAATATTGATTCAATGATATCAAACGTTGCCTCATTCGTTTGGGGGCCGTGGTTGGTGGCTCTTCTTTTTGGCACACACCTTTACCTCACCTACCGAACAGGTTGGATCCAGAAACATCTTTTCCATGCGATACGCCTTTCCATCACAAAAGAACCCGGTGCCCCAGGAGATGTTTCAGCATTCGGATCTCTCACTACCGCCCTCGCCGCAACAATCGGTACAGGAAATATTTACGGAGTTGCAGGTGCGGTACTTCTTGGAGGGCCGGGAGCCGTTTTTTGGATGTGGTTAACGGGTGTGTTCGGAATCGCAACAAAGTACGCGGAGGCTCTCCTGAGCGTAAAATATCGCATCACAAATCGTCACGGCCAGATGTCGGGAGGCCCCATGTATGTGCTCGAGCGTGCTCTGAATGCTCGTTGGGCAGGTATACTCTTTGCTGTCTTTACTGCGATCGCAGCATTTGGCATCGGTAATATGGCTCAATCCAATGCTATTGCAGACATGATCGTCGCAAAAAAGCTGGATATATCCCTGAACTTTCCTGATGCCTCAATCAAGTTCTGGACGGGAATCATTCTCAGCGTAAGTACGGCCCTAGTCATTCTCGGAGGGATTCGATCCATCGCAGGGTTTTGCCAAATTCTCGTTCCATTTATGGCACTCTTTTATGTCCTTGGGTGCTTGATCATTTTGGGGGCCGGCTGGGAGAAAATACCCGCAACTCTATCTTTAATCTTCACCTCTGCCTTCACTGGGCAAGCTGCAGTCGGGGGATTTGTGGGCGCTGGGATTGCTGAGGCCATGCGCTTTGGAATCGCAAGGGGTCTTTTTTCGAATGAGTCAGGTCTCGGAAGCGCCCCCATCGTGGCGGCTGCAGCACAAACCAAAGACCCAGTTCGTCAGGCTCTGGTTTCAAGTACGGGAACCTTTTGGGATACGGTTGTGGTATGCGCCCTCACAGGGCTTGTCATTGTCAGTTCAGGCACATGGAGTGGCCCAGAATTAACGAAAGCCACACTTTGCAATCAATCGTTTAACCAACTGGGGCATTTTGGATCTCTCATTCTCATTGGCGGACTCTTCACATTTGTTTTTTCAACGATCATCGGTTGGGGTTACTACGGCGAAAAAGCTTTGGAGTACCTTTTTGGAATTCGCGCCATTCTCCCCTACCGATGGTTATGGATCGTGATGGTCTTTTTAGGGGCAGTTTGGAA
>JBIKTM010000049.1:0-5359 GCA_044348085.1 Methylacidiphilales bacterium
AACTCGTCGAGATCGGTCAATTGGATCCCGACCAGATTCACACTCCTGGAATCTATGTGGATCGCATCCTACACGGCACCGGATATGAGAAACGCATTGAAATACGCACCGTGCAAGGCGTTCCTGGAAAGAAGGAAGCTCCCGCCCGCGAACAAATTGCACGACGAGCGGCCCAAGAATTATCCGATGGCTTCTGCGTTAATCTCGGAATTGGAATTCCCACGCTGGTAGCCAACTTTATTCCACCTGACCTCCAGGTTACCCTGCAGTCAGAAAATGGCCTTCTGGGAATTGGCCCCTTTCCGACAGATGCCGATGTCGATCCAGATTTGATCAACGCTGGAAAGCAGACGATTACCAACTTGCCAGGATCAGCTTTTTTCTCCAGCGCTGATTCCTTCGCCATGATCCGCGGCGGTCATATCGATCTCTCCATTCTGGGTGCTCTTGAGGTGGCTGCGAACGGGGATATCGCTAACTGGATGGTGCCGGGGAAAATGGTCAAAGGCCCCGGCGGGGCCATGGATCTGGTTGCGGGCGTTCCTCGGGTCGTCGCCGTCATGGAACATTGCGCGAAAGATGGCACTCCAAAGATTTTGGCCCGTTGCACCCTTCCCATCACGGGTCGGGGCGTGGTCAATCGCATCATTACGGAACTTGCCGTGTTCGATGTCTTGCCCGGAGGCGGCCTCGTACTTCGCGAGCTTTCCGATGGCGTCACTCTTGACCAGATTCAGGCCAAAACCGGATGCCCTTTTACCGTCTCGCTAGAATCGCGCGGTTAGGTTGCAGGAAAAGTCATCGGCACGCGCTTGTGGAGTTCAAGGGAGTGAAGAGTCGCTTCAATCACGGCCATGGACACGATTGCCTCCGACGCAGAACTTTCCGGATTTCGCAGCCCTGCCGCAGCCTCAAAAAAAGCCTGATGCTCTAGCCGATAAAGACTATCTCTCTCAGCAGGGAAAAGAGTAGTTTCCGGCACCTTCCCATTCTCTTGTCCAAATCTAAGGATTCCCGTGTTGTGATCAAAAATCATCCAACCCCGGTCACCGACGATCTCGTACTCATGCCTTTCGGGTGCCTGCAAATAATTTAGGTGGGTCGTAGAAATCAGTGGCCCCTCATAATCGCAGGTGACCGAGGCGAAGTTGGGATTAGATTGCAATGGCAGGTTGCCCCCTTGACCTCCGGCCGCATAGATCCCTTTCGGCGCCTTTCCCAACCACCAAAAAAGTACATCAGGTTGATGTGCATAATCGAGAAACAGGGCACCTCGCATGTCCTGTTGATATCGCGTTCGCGAATTGACCAACGTGACATAGGTTCCCACACGACAATGAACGTGATGAATCGAACCAAGCTCCCCCGACCTTATGGCATGATGAATCCTGCGTAACGCAGGGTGAAAGTGGAGTTGGAAGCCAACCGCCAACACTCCTTTTGATCTTGCGGACGCGCTCACAATGGCCCTGGCGTTCTCCAGCGTGTCACTCAGCGGTTTCTCGCAGAGTACATGAATATTGGCACCCAAAGCAGCGCAGGCTTGCTGTGTATGACAATGATGCGGTGTCGCCAGAACCACCATCTCAGGTTGGGTGGCCAGCATCTCCTCAAACGAGGAATGGATCACAGATGGGGCTGGCAGATCCTTTTCGGCACCTGCCCTAGCCTCCTGAGAGGACTCACACCATTCCACCGCAGTATCTTGCCTTTCCGCAAGTAACCTCGCATGCCTTCGACCAATGGAGCCCAAACCCACAACCACAATACGTCGCTTCAATGCCATAAAGAAAAACCGCCGTCGACAACCAGATTTAACCCCGTCACATAGTCCGAAGCAGAAGAAGACAGAAAAAGAACTGCTCCTTTCAAATCAATCCCATCCCTCCCCATGCGACCCAATGGCGTCCGATCGCTGTAATCCTTGACGAAACCAGCAGGCATCTCTGGCCGTTCAAAACCACCAGGGGAAATCGCATTCACACAAATACCCTTCGGGGAGAGTAAACCAGCCAAATCACGCGTCATCCCAAGAATTCCAGCTTTGGCCGCTGCGTATTCGATCGGCTGCCCTTTCATCCCATTCCGCTCATACATCCGACGATCCCGACCCATAAGGGCAGCCATCGAGGAAATAGAAATAATTTTTCCGCTTTTTTGAGGGATCATGATCCGCGCGGCTGCTTGGCAACAGTGCAGTGCCCCTGTGAGGTTGGTGGCAATGAGTCGCCCAACGTCCTCAGGGTCTCGTTCCAGTAGATGACAAGCTCCACTCCCCGACCCTCCCCCAGCATTGTTGATCAAAATATCCAGACGGTTTTTCCAACTTCCCGCTTGGCCAATGATTTGGGCCACACTTCCTGCCTCGGTTATATCAAGGCCAAAGGAGGTGGTCTCAACCCCAAAATCTCGGGCTAACCTCTTTGCCGATTCCTTCGCATCCTTGGCATGGCGCGACGTCAGAATCACCTTTGCCCCAGCTTCAGCCAACGCTTCCGCCATATCATAACCCAAATGCCGAGCCCCTCCGACAATTAAGGCCACCTTCTCGTCGAGACGAAACATCGGAAGAACGAAGTGGCTCATCTTTGGAGAGGAAACTTACAGCAAGTTAGAGTGGACGGACAAAGTTGCTTTGCGCATGAGCGGGAAGCTTCTCCAGGATCACCTTAAGCTGGCTGCACATCCCCGCTGCATCCGCAGAGGAAAGACGCCGACAAGGCCTGCGTCGTATCGCCTGACTCACCCCAGTCTTCGCGAGAATTGCCTCAATACAGGCCAAGACCCCAAAGTTTTCCATTAAAATAATCGCATCGGTCACGATACGTTGAATCTGAAATGCCTCCTCCATCCGACCACCCTCCACAGCCAGTTGCATTGCCACAAAGGCTCTAGGGAAAACATTGTAAGTCGATCCAACGCCCCCATGGGAACCCAAGCCCAAGGCCGCGGCGAATTGTTCATCTCTCCCATACAAAACAGCAAAGTCACTACGCATGCAGGCCAGACGCCTCATCAAGAGAAGATTATAATCGGTGAATTTAATACCCGAGACCCCCCCGATTTCGCTTAGGCGCACGAGTTGGTCAAACGTCGCCTCCCACTTATTGTAGACGGGAATATAGTAAATATAGACAGGGAGCCCACCCGCCGCGCTGACTAACTCCCGATAGTAGCTCTCAATTTCCGGGAACGGCCTGCTCATCGGCGGGATGGCGGCCACTCCATGAGCACCCACCTTTGCAGCATGAGCAGCCAGAGTACATGACATCCGAACGTCTTGCGTCCCCACATGCGCCATAATCGCTAACCTAGATCCACACAGCTTGACCGCCATCTCCACCGCCTTTTTGCGTTCATCCAAGGTCATTTGGTAGCCCTCCCCAGTCAACCCCCCCACGTAAAGCCCAGCCACCTTCTCCTCCATCAACCAAATAGCCAGACGGGAAAAAGCCTCTTCATCAAAGGCATCCTCCACTCCACAGGGTGAAGCAATGGCCGGAATAACCCCTCGAAAAGGCAAAGTAGGTTGGGCTATTTTCACTTCCTCACACTGATTCCCACCCCTCGAATTCCAAGCAGGCATTGCCCGAAGCAGCCAAAAGGTAACTCATTCGCCTGCTATGCTTTTCCCTTTTCCCGTGAAAACACCCTTTCCCCTATGCTTGAGTCTTCGTAGATCCGCCACACTATCCCCAAGTGCCAATTCTACCGCAATCTTGATCTCCACCTTTTTCTTTAATCGGCCCTCGATACGATCAATTAGCGTCCCTGCTGCCGTATGCCCAAGCACAAGCGGATGTTGCTGAATCGTGGTGAGACGTACCGTTTGTTCTCCCGGCTCAAGATCCCCAAATCCGACGATCGAAATATTTTCTGAAAGAGCCAGATTTAGCCGTTTGATGATACGAAATCCTTCGGAGGCCACGTGAATCGAATCAAAGGCGATCGCAGTAATGCGGTGATCCGAGCGGAATATTTTCTGTAAAACACTCGAAAGATTGTGCTCAGATTTTGAAAAGCTGTGCAACTTGGCAGAAAGCTCTTTCAGCTTACTCTCATCGATTGCCTTTTGAAACCCACGAGCCCGCTCCAGTAGATCATGCCGCAAAACATCTTGGGAAATAAAGGCTACATGCCTATGCCCCATTTCCACCAAGTGCCGACCTAAGAGGTACCCCCCATGGAAATCATCGGTTTGCACCTGGTCCACTACCTCGCCAACCGGTGCAGCGGTATTTAGATAAATGTTGTGCACTTTTGGAAACGGCTTCACAAACGGCCGGTTAATCACCAATCCCTTTATCCCTGTCGCGAGTACGTATTGGCGAAACTTTTCAACATCGAACTCCCCTGTCGGGGACTGAAAAAAAAGCACCCCATACCCACGCGAGGCTGCTTCCTCCTGAATCCCCACCAGCAGATGCGCAAAGAACGATCCCGGCCGTAAATTCATCAAAACTCCGATCATCGGAGCATTTTTGGCATATTCCTCGACCGCATAAGTCCCGGCTCCAATACGCCTCGCCAGGTACCCATCCGCCACCAACATCGCCACTGCTTTATTGCAGGTTGTCTTGTTGATCTTAAATCGCGTGGCGAGAGCCTGCTCGGAAGGCGCTTTCTCCCCAGGCCGCAGCCGTCCGCTCCGAATTAATCCGAGAATGTAGTTACGAACGGTGAGGTGTTTTTGCGTGTGAGGTTCGATCATCGGTGGACTTGGGCGTTTGATTCTGCGCCTTTGCCAGCCAGTAGCTCCACAGCCAGTTGACCACGGCATCGCCACTTAAACAACGCTCAAGCCACTTCTGGTTCTCCGGCAGATGCCCCTTGGGGTCAATCTTATAAAGCATCTGCCCTATATCCATCTTCTCAAGGATGCGCCCAGCAACCTTTTTCCACCCAAACTCGGGAAACAGTGGGTCCGCCGCCAGCAGGGCCCGAGCAAACATTGTCGGCGAATTCCCAGACCTCGCCGCAGAAACAAAACCCTTGGCCTCCCAAACTGGATTCGGCTTCCCCCCCGGATGGTAGGGGGTTTCTACTTCGCGGGCGGTGCCTGCCTCCTCGTCATAGGTGAACTCTCCACGCCCGAGGCAGTCCTCCCCGAGATCTGGCATGCACGAAAGAATTAATTCCTTCAACTGAGAAAGCCAGACAGAGCGGTGGGGTGCATCGTACAACAACAACGGCGCCAGTGATAGTTGACCCTGAGCCGCCGATTCCAGCTTAAATGGCCAATGCCCTTGGGCGCCCGATCCACGCCATCGGGAAATCGTCGTCGAGAAAAATGGCGGGAGATCTCGGACCGCCTGCAAGGCGGCTAAACGCTCAAACTCGTCATAATATTTTTTCTGTT
>JBIKTM010000050.1:0-5340 GCA_044348085.1 Methylacidiphilales bacterium
GAGCGGTCAGCAGGGATTTGGCTGGCGGGCGGGTCAGGCCTGTAACCTCCACGTAACGGAAACCGTGGAAGGTGAAGCGCGGGGTCCACTCCTCGATGCCGCCGCCACGGCAGACGTAGGTGTCGGTTGCATGGGCGGAGCGAAGGTTCTCGCGATAGACGTTTCCGTCCGCCTTGAGCATCTCGGCAAATTTCAGGGTGACGGTTTGACCGCGTCGGCCGCGGATCTGGAGGCGGCAAACTCCGGACAGGTTTTGGCCGAAGTCGAAAACGTACACTCCGGGGGCGGGCCGGGTGATCTTGCGGGTAGGCAGCGTCTGAGTGATGCGGACCGGCTCATTGATCTTGGGCTGAAGAGTTCCCCGGTATTTTGGAAAGACGTCCGCCGAGCGCCAGCCGCGTATCGGGGAATTTGGTTTCGACCATTCCGGAATTTCCCGACGGGCGTCGTAACTCTCCCCGTCGTAGAGGTCGGCCGAGAGAATGGGGCCGTAGCGGAGTTCCCAGGTGCGGTCGGTGACGATGGAGATTCGGCGGCCGCTGATCAGCTCGATTTCCAGCCGAGCGAGCAGTTGGGGGTGCTGGCCATAGAAGTTGCGGTCCTTCTTCCAGAGGAGGTAGCCGCAGTACCAGCCGTCGCCGAGAATGGCGCCGAACTGGTTGGGGCCGGGCTGAAGGAGTTTGGTGACATCGGTAGAGAGGACCTGAACGCGCTTCCGGTAGTCGGACCAGCCGGGCATGAGGAAATCTCGTCCGACTTTCTGGCCGTTGAGGTGAAGTTCAGCTACGCCCATGGCGGTCCAATGGAGGGTGGCACGGCGGACGGGTTCCAGAAGGAGGAAGGATTTCCGCAAAAAGGGGCTGGGTTGTTTCCCGGTGGTTTTCCGTTTCCTGTCCCCGATCCATTGTGCGGTTTGAAAAGACACTGTTTTCTAGATAGCCGAAGGCATGTGGCGGGGAATCTGCATTTGGTGCCAAAAATAAGGACAAAAACGCCAAGGGCTTAATCTCAAACCTTGCCCCAGATCGGTTTCGGCAATGAGGAAATCCACCATTACCTACAACAGCTTCGAGTCTTAAAGGATTCCTTGGCGGCGGCGATAGATCCTAGGTGAGTAGCCGGTATGTCGCTTAAAAAAACGGGAAAACTGAAACGGGTCTGCAATGCCGACCTCTATCGCGACCTCTTGAACGGGTAAGCTGGTGGTACGCAGGAGGTGAGCCGCCCGCTCGGTTCTTTGTGCGGCCACCCATTTTGCTGGTGTCTGCTTTCGCACCAACTGAAACATGCGGTGGATTCCAGCTACACTGCAGTTTGCGGCCTTAGCCAAGATCGGAATAGTAAGGGGACGATGCAGATTTTGTCGGATATAGGTTTCCAACCGAAATAAAGTGGGCGAAAGGATCTCGGAACCAGAGGAGGGGGCCTGCCTCAAGTTGATAGAAATTTCCTCCAGCAGCCACTCGGCCGCCCGCCGCTGTCTATGTCCGTCCGGTCGCTCGGTTTGGAACGACTCAATCAGGTAATGGATAAGTGCATTCAGCCGGCCACGGCCAGGCTCGAACGACCCTTGTCGCAGACCCCGTCCGCAGGGCAGATCGGCATCGCGCCGGTAAGGGACGCCGGCCAAGGCATCCCCGCTGCTGTGGGCGACCCAGTTGCGCACCGGAATCCCGAGGGCGTGATCTGGAATGATATGAATCCCCCCCACAAAGAAGGGGTCGGAAGCATCAGCGGCATACTCGATGGCATGGGCCCAAGGCAGAAAAAACCAGGAGCCGCACCGGGCCGGATAGGTTTGACCGTTGATGTGAAGAGTGCCGGAGCCGCGGTGCACCGAAAGAAGCATCCGGCTTTCCACTCTGGGCTGAACCAAGCGTTTCGAGGCGCCGAACTGAAACCAGTTGGCATAGACGAGGATCGGGCTGGACTTGCGGCCGCGGTTTTTAGGTGCACGAGGTTTGATAGAAAAAGTCATGTTTCTAAAGAGTAAGCCATTCATAAATAGATCACAAGGCGTATAGATAAAGACATGAACCAAGCACCCGTTCTTGAGGAAAACAACCGTCGGATGATCGATTCTACCCCGCTTCTGGAAGATGCTGAGGCCTTGCGGACGCGGGCGGAGGAGGATGGCTATTTGTTTTTCAAGCAACTGCTGCCCAAAGAGGACGTCCGTACCGTGCGGCGTGACTTGCTGGCCGTGGTCGACGGGTATGGATGGCGTAAGCCAGGGCAGGATGCGGAAGGCGGTGTTATCGACCTAGAATCCTTGAATCAGGTGCCAGAGGAGGAAATGCGTCTGGATATCGGGGTGAGCACAGCCGCTTACAAGACCGCACAGAAGGTGGAGAGTCTCCACCGGTTGCCTCATCATCCCCGTTTGCTTGCCCTCTATGAAATGCTTTTCGGGACGGAAGTTCTGGTCCATGCGCGTCATATCGCGCGTATGATCACGGGGCATCGTGCCATGGTGCCTACTCCGCCACATCAGGATTTTCCGCTGATCCAAGGTACGACCAAGACGTGGACCGCATGGATTCCGTTGGGAGATTGCCCGCGCTCCATGGGCGGTCTGACCGTTTTGCGCGGAACGCATAAACTCGGCTACGTGCCAATCCAGCCCTCCAAGGGTGCCGGGAGCATCGCTGCACAAACTTGTCCGTGGGAGACGGATTGGGTGGAAGTCGAATACGAGGCGGGAGACGTGTTGACCTTCCCGAGTTTCACCATCCACAAAGCCCTGCGCTGCCAGCAGAAGGAGATGATCCGGTTATCGCTGGACGTGCGCTATCAGTCCGTTGATGAGCCGATCGAGGAAGGTTCGCTAAATCCGCACACCGAACTGAGTTGGGAGGATATCTACGCAGGATGGCAGAGGGACGACTTGAAGTATTACTGGAAAAAGCACGAGCTGAAACGGATTCCGCGGGAAGAAAAGTATCTACAGCCAAGCCGTCGCATTTGCTGATTCCCGGATCAACGGTAGAAAATCCAAAGATGCCCCGTTACCTAAATGACGGATCGGGGGATAAGCCCAAGCTGCTCATTTACCTAAACTTGGCCAATCTGGATGACCTCCGCCCGGGAACCGTCTGGCCCGGCCTGAAAGGACATGAAAGTTTGGCTAGGCTACGCGCTGATGGTTTTGACGGAGTGCAAGTGACCGACGGCGTGCCGCCGTCTGCTGGCCTGATGCCCTACTGCGGTCTCGACCGCATCAACACTCCTAGTGAGGCACTCCCCGTCGCACAACGCCACGCCGACCGAGGGGATCAGTGTGTGACGGTCCACGTTGGCTGGGGGATCGAAGATGACAAAGAGGTGTTCCGTCTCGTTGAGGCCATCTTAGCCGCCTCGGAAAAAACCAGGCTGCCTATTTTCATCGAAACTCACCGGGCCACCATCACTCAGGATATGTGGCGCACCGTTCAGATCACTCGGAAGTTTCCCGAGGTGCTTTTCAACGGGGATTTCAGCCACTACTACTGCGGGCAGGAGATGCCTTATGGCGGGCTGGAAATGAAGATGGAATTTATGGCGCCGATCTTCGATCGCGTTGGCTTTATGCACGGCCGGATCGCGAGTCCGGGTCAGATGCAGATGCCTGTGGATGATGTTAGCTCCCGCCCTTTTGCGGCCAGCGGGGGCACGGACTATTTCTCTGACTTTCGTCTTATGTGGACGCGCGCCATGCGCGGCTTTCTGCACCATGCCAAAGCGGGGGATGTGCTTATCTTTTCGCCCGAACTTCTTTCGGGCAGATCCTACTATGCCCGACTGTTTCCCAATCAGGCCGGAAAACTGATCGAGGAAACCGACCGCTATGAACAGGCCCTTCTTTATCGGGACATTGCCAAGATCTGTTTCAATCAAGGGCAACTGCAGTAAGTCAGTTTTTTGCAATCGAACACCTGCATGAAGTTTTTCTTTGGAAGAAGAATGGTCTGTCGTGATGTGAATCAGGAGGATTGCGCCATCCTTAGTTGGATTGATCGCGCTGGAAATCCCAGCAAGCTTTAATTCTATGAAAGTTTACGCAGATCTGGGTATTGATCCGAACAAGGCGGTGGAAGCGGCGCTCGAGGTTCCCATCTCCATGCACTGCTGGCAGGCGGATGATGTGGCGGGATTGGAATCAGGTGGGTCGGCAGCCGATAGCGGTGGAATTAAGTCCACTGGAAACTATCCCGGCAAGGCGCGTAACGGGGATGAGATGCGGATGGATTTTGAAAAGGTCCTTTCTCTCGTGCCTGGGGTTCATCGGGTCAATATTCATGCTTTTTATGCCGAGCCCGGGAAGAAGCAGGTGGATCGGGATGCCATGGATCTCTCCCACTTCCAAAACTGGATGGACTGGGCCAAGAGCCGGAAGATTGCCTTGGATTTTAATCCCACCTACTTCGCCCATTCCAAGGCGGCCGATGGCTTCACGCTTTCCAGTGCCGATGAGGGAGTCCGTAAATTTTGGGTGAAGCACGGCATCGCCAGCCGAAAGATCGCAGCAGCGATGGGCAAAGCTCAGGGCGGGGTTTGTGTCAACAACCACTGGGTTCCGGACGGGTTGAAGGATCTGCCAGGGGATCGATGGTCGCCCCGCGCCCGGTTGACGAAGTCCTACGACGAGATCTTTGCCGCCAAGGTTCCTGACGAAAAGCTGTGCCTGGACGCGGTTGAGCCGAAGCTCTTCGGGATCGGTAGCGAGGAGTACGTGGCGGGGTCGATGGAGTTCTACAGCTCTTACGCGCTGAGCCGAAAGAAACTGCTCTGTCTGGATATGGGACATTTCCACCCGACCGAGGGGATTGCCGACAAGATTTCCGCCCTCCTTCAGTTCCATGAGGGCTTGTTGTTGCATACGAGTCGACCCATCCGATGGGATTCAGACCATGTGGTGCTGTTTGATGATGCGACCCGTGCTGTTTTCCATGAAGTGGGGGCAGGGCAGGCTTGGAATCGGGTGAAGGTAGCCTTGGACTATTTCGACGCGAGTATCAACCGGATTGCCGCTTATGTGATCGGGATCAGGGCTACAAGGAAGGCGATTCTGTACTCTCTGCTTACTCCGCATCGGGAGCTAGCCCAGCTACAGCGTGAGGGTAAGGGAGCCCAGCGGTTGGCACTGATGGAGCGGTTGAAGGTGATGCCGTTCGGTGAGGTCTGGGAGGAGTGTTGTAAGCGTGCTGGCGTGCCCGGTGAGGCGCAGTGGATCAAGGAAGCGGAAAGTTACGAGAAGAAGGTGCTGGCGAAGCGGGCTTGAAAGCTCTCCTCAACGGGATTAGATTAAGGGAATGAAACTTCGGCTGGATCTGCTGGAGCAGATGACCGAGCAGGATCTCC
>JBIKTM010000030.1:0-14961 GCA_044348085.1 Methylacidiphilales bacterium
GTCCAAAAAAGGATTTGGGTCTTGTTCCAGTCCGATTTGTAAATTCCAAGGCAGAAGTCTTTCCCCTTAATTTTAGGTAGCGGGTAATCGCCGTTATGCATGATGAAGTCACCATAACGATAAGCCCGACCCTTTAACAAATATGGCTTTGCTTTGATTCCAAAGTGTTTCAAGAAAAAGAATCGAAGTAGTTCGGGCATCATTCCTTGGGAGGGAGACAGAAAGACACTCTTACAGCAGATGGGATTCTTTTTCGCTGGAGTACGTTTCATGATGCGGTTAACGTATGTCCTATTTGGGACATAGCAAATAGAACTGCATATTTAATTCATAAAGTTGGCCCTCAGGATAGAGGGCGTTACATTGAGACGTGCTGGGCCTTGAACTACTTAAATCCCTGTTGGTCAGCCTTTGCTTAGGGGCATTAATTGGCCTCGAGCGTCAGTGGGATGAGGAGAACTGGCATCCAAAAACTCATCTTTTGGCGGGGTTAAGAACCTTCACTTTTTGGGCCTTGCTGGGGAACCTTTGCGGATATTTCACGCAAACTGTTCATCCGCTTTTCTTTCTGGCGGGGTTTATCGCGATGGGAATTTGGATCAGTCTTTTTCTTTTCTTTAAGCAGAAAAAACACGACGGGCACGGCTACACGACGGGTGCTGTCGGACTCCTGACCTATCTGATCGGGGGTTTGGTGGCTTGGCACCAAGAGAAGGTAGCCTTGGTCTTGACGATGACTGTGGTGATCCTGCTGGCTCTCAAGCCTTACGTGCATCGGATGTCCCGGAAATTTAGCAAGGAAGATGTTCGGATGGCTTTGCAGTTTGCCGCGATTACCGGCGTCATCTTGCCTTTGGTGCCAAATGAAAATTGGGGGCCATTTGATGCACTGAATCCTCACTCGATCTGGATGATGGTGGTACTCGTTTCCGGAGCCTCCTTTGGGGGGTACGTGGCTGTTCGGATCTTTGGCCAGAGTATGGGGATGGCTTTAACGGGGGTGCTCGGTGGAGTTGCCTCGAGCACCGCGACAACCATGGCGATGAGCCGGCAAAGCCGTTCGGAACCCTCGCTCGCCCCGGACTGCGGTTTGGCCATCGTTCTTGCGTGTACGGTAATGCTATGGCGGGTGACCTTGTTGGCCACGGCTGTCCATCCAGCAATCTTTCCTGAGCTTTTCCCGTGGATTCTTTGGATGAGTATTCCTGGGTTTCTTTTTTGTGGATGGAGGCTTTGGAGGCATGGAAAGGGACGGGGTGAGGGAGAGCAGGCCGTGTATCGGAATCCTTTAGGGTTTCGGGACTCCCTACAGTTTGGCGCGCTCTATGCCTTAATCCTGTTTGCAGTGAAGGCGTCAGATCACTATTTCGGTGGGGTCGGCCTTTCCGTGGTCAGCGCTGTTTCCGGATTGATGGATTTGGATGCGATCGCGTTGTCACTAAGTCAGATGGCAGAACAAAGGCAGTCGGTTGTTCTAGCCATACAGGGAATTCTGATTGCGACAGTCGCTAACACCTTGCTCAAGGCCGGAGTAGTGCTTGTGTATGGGGACAAGGCTTTAAGAAAAACGGTTCTGGTGGTGCTGGCGCTGACAGCCGTGATGGGGACTGGGGCGGCCTTTTGGTTGAAGTAGTTCAGCACGGTCTGTTGGCGCAACGGAGCCTAACGGTGTGGGTATCTTAAGAGGTTTGAATCTCGATCGGCATCTTGCTCAATCCACGGTAGATCTTGCCCAAGCGGTGGACTGGCCACCATCGGTACAGATAAATGTCGAGGGGGCGCCACATGGCGACCCATCCTATAATAATAAGTCCTTCGCGGAGGATGGGGAGGAAGCGACCGGTTTCTGGATCCATCGTCTGTGCGATCGTGACACAAAGTCCTAAAAATAGGGTGGCAATGGCTAGATTGATCCAGCCGTAGTGCAGGAGTTGCTTTAACTCGCGGCGGTTCATTTCTGCACGATAGGCGAAATAGTTTCGGATCGACTCGGAAAGGATTTGTACAGTGTCGGCACGATCCGTCCCTTGGCCGATATGAACAATTAGTTTGTAGGGTTTGCGAGAAGAGTGCTCCTTGGCCCAGCTAATGATGAACTCTTCAGCTTCGCGATCTAGGTCCCGCTCACGAAAGGGGGATGGATCCATCGAGTTAAAGATCTGCTGGAGTGTTTGGACTTTGACCTCAATCAGCTGATATTCGGGTTCCACGGGCATAGGATTATTGTAAGGCGGACGATCAGGAAGGAAAGAACGGGGAGGGGATAGTGGAAGGCGCAAGGCAAGGGGCGGTTAACGGCAACACCGCGTGTTGGTCACATATCCTTGGCGAAATAAGTGAAAATCAGATCGGCGCCAGCTCGGCGGATGGAGAGCAAGGACTCATCTCTGGCTTTCCGTAGATCGCCCCAGCCTTTCAGCGCTGCGGCGTGAATCTGGGAAAACTCGCCTGAGACCTGATAGGCAGCGAGGGGAAGTCGGGTGTTCTCTCGAAGATCACGAACGATATCGAGGTAAGGGCCGGCTGGTTTTACCATCAGCACATCAGCGCCCTCTTTTTCATCTAGTAGTGCATCCTTTAGAATGGCTCTGCGGTTGGAAGGATCTGCCTGATAGCCACGCTTATCGAGTGAATGGGTTCCAGCAGATTGGGCGCTCCCAACCGCATCGCGAAAAGGTCCGTAAAGGGAGGAGGCAAACTTAGCGGCATACGAAAGAATCCCGGTTTCGGTGAACCCTGCTTTGTCGAGGGCTCCGCGAATGTATCCGATCCGACCATCCATCATGTCGGAGGGTGCGACAAAATCGGCACCTGCATCAGCTAAAAGGACAGCCTGTTTCATTAAGAGGCGAACGGTTGAATCGTTGTCGACATCGTTGCCAGAACGATTCAAGAGGCCGTCGTGTCCATGGGAGGTGTAAGGGTCGAGGGCGACGTCCGCAAAAACAGGAAACTCCGGAAGCTCCTTCTTTATGGTTCGGATAGCGTGATAGATCAGCCCTTTCGGATTGAGGGCTTCCTTGGCGTTGGGGGTGCGTAGTCTTTGGGGAATACATGGGAAGATGGCGATTCCCCCGACACCGCGACGAGCAAGTCGGTGTGCCTCCCGAACAAGGGCAGGGATGGGAAAGCGGAAATGACCGGGAAGGCTGGGAATAGACTCCGGCTTGCCCTGACCATCTATAACGAAAAGCGGGGCGACAAGATGAGAAGGAGACACAGCAGTTTCAGAGAAAAGCCTGCGGATTCCGGAAGTCCTACGGAGACGTCGGGAACGGATGCGTATATTGAGTGCCTTTTCTTTCTTCACGGAACGAGAATCCTACTAAAGAAATCTGCCCGAAGCGAGAATCAGCGGGGCAGGGATGTCAGGGCGTCTTTCCAGAGAATGAACGCAAAAGCAAAGCAGATCAGTGCGGCGATCCAGCGTCCATTCTTCTCAAGAAAGTCGGAACACTTCTGCTTGATGGTTGGACCAGCCTCGGGTCGGAAGATGGCTAGAAGAAGAGGTACAATCGCAGGCAAGAGGGATAGGAAGCTAAAAAGGGCAAAGGCGGAAACTTTGGCCAGATTGCCACTCGCCCGGGTGATTTGATGCCCAACGGTGATGGCAAGAATCGAAGTTTTGGGGTGAAGACCGGTGGTGAAGAGGCCGATCAGGAAAGTACTCGAAATATAGTGAATGCCGATGGGGGGCTCGGAGTTTGTGTTCAGGGAAGGAAAAAAGGCGAGAAACTTCGCCTTGAGTCCTGTAGGGGATGATTCGTGCTTTGGTTTGCGGTCATCCTTTCCGGTCAAGAACTGCCAGGTCCGGTAGATACCCACCCAAAGGAGAGCCGTACCGATGCTCGCCCGTACGGCAAAGTGGATCCATGAGGGATGGTCTACACCTGGAGTCGGGTTCGGAGTGATCCAAAGACCAATCCCAATGGCAAAAAAGAGGCCGATCGAAGAGCCGAGAAAGAAAACGATGGAATTGAGGCGGGCACGGGATTTATGAGCTGCCATGACAAGAGCCAGAATAAATACCTCCGGACTGAGCAACACCACCATGCCCAAGGAAAAGGCGGTCGTGAGGGCTTGGTGAAGCGAGGAGAAGTCCATATCGATGAGCGTAGCTGAGTTAGGTTTGTGGATTCAACCCATCCCTAAAACGGACCATGATCGATTCGGGTAGAGAAATGATTTAAGTTTTGTCCTCAACTGGCTAGAATCTGCGGATGGAAGAAGTCAGGCTTTTTGATACAGCGAGTCGATCGGTAAAGCCTCTTTCGGCATCCGACGGAAAGTCGCTGAAGTTCTATGCCTGCGGGCCGACGGTGTATGGCCCCGCCCATATTGGCAATTTCCGGACCTTTGTTGCCCAAGATCTGTTGGTCCGGGTTTGGCAGGAGGCTGGTGGGAAGGTTCAGCACGTGCGCAATCTGACTGATGTCGACGACAAGACGATCCGTGGGGCGCGGGAAGCTAAGCAGAAGCTGGGAGATTTTACCCAAGGATGGACTGACCGTTTTTGGAAGGATGGGCAGGCCCTTGGGTTACAGAAGCCAACCAAGGAACCTCGTGCCACGGAGTTTATCCCCAAACAGATTTCCCTGGTTGAGAAACTGATTCAGGGAGGACATGCCTACGAGGCGGGAGGTTCGGTCTATTTCCGGGTCAAATCCTTTGCTTCTTACGGGAAGCTATCCCATCTGGATGAACGTGAAGTTAAAGAGGGGGCTTCAGGTCGGGCGGATGCGGATGAGTATGCCCGGGAACAGGCGGCCGACTTTGTTTTATGGAAGGCCTACAAAGAAGAGGATGGAGACGTCTTCTGGGAAAGTCCTTGGGGAAAGGGTCGACCAGGATGGCATCTGGAGTGTAGTGCGATGGCAATGGAGATTCTTGGGGAGACGATCGATCTTCACGGCGGTGGAGCCGACCTGATTTTTCCTCATCACGAGAACGAGATTGCCCAAAGCGAAGCGGCTACCGGTAAGGCTTTTGTCCGTCACTGGTTTCATGTTTCCCATCTTTTGGTGGAAAACCGGAAGATGAGTAAAAGTCTGGGAAATCTCTATACTCTGGATGACGTGACGTCTCGGGGATGGGACTCCTCGGATCTTCGGTTGGTGCTGCTTTCCGGTCACTATCGCCAACCCTTGAACTTTTCTTGGGACACGATGAGTGCGGTTCATCACGGCAGGGAAAGGTTGGGAAGATTGCGCATTTGGTTGGAGGAAAGTTCCAAAGGAGATAAGGGGAGGGGCTGGGGCTCCTTTCAGTCGGCTTGGGATGCTTTGAGGGAAGACTTAGAGACGCCCAAGGCCCTGGGGGCGATGTACACGGCAGTGGGGGAACTTGAGCAGAAGCGAAAAACGGGTCTCAGCCCTGAAGAGGCTGGCAAGGAGCTGGCGGGATTGGATCGGATTCTTTCTGTTTTTGGGGTGGAACCAGCTTTTGAGAAAGTCGCAGAAGCACCCGATGAAATCAGGAAAATGGGGGAAGCTCGTGAGGCGGCCCGCAAAGCCAAGGATTGGAAAGAGTCGGATCGGTTACGGGATGAGTTGGCCAAGCACGGGTGGGAGGTGAGGGATGCGGCGGGCAGTTGGCGGCTGGTGCGGAAGCTGGGAACTCTCTAGGTTCTAGCGATGGCCATGACCCCACTTGAGGAGCTGAGACATTCGACCGCGCACGTATTGGCGACGGCGGTAATTCGCCTATGGCCGGATGCCTTGCTGGATATTGGTCCTCCGACAGATGCCGGATTCTATTACGACTTTGATTTGTCTCACCGCTTTAGTGATGAGGATTTTGCAAAAATCGAAGCGGAGATGAAAAAGGTGGTGAAGGAGAATCAACCGTTCACCCGCAAGGAAGTGAGTCGGGCCGAGGCGAAGTCATTCTTTGAAGGGAAGAAACAGAGCTACAAGATCGGCCGCTTGGAAGATATACCGGAGGGGGAGGCGATCTCTTTTTATACAAATGGTGAGTTTACCGACCTGTGTGCTGGCACGCACGTGAAGAGCACGGGGGAGATTAAGGCGTTTAAGTTGCTGCGGTTGGCTGGGGCTTATCATCGGGGAGACGAGAAGAATAAGATGCTGCAGCGAATCTATGGGACAGCGTTCCCAAGCAAGGAGGAGCTGGAGGCCAGTTTAAAGGCGCAGGAGGAGGCCCTCCAACGTGACCATCGAAAGCTGGGCAAGGAGTTGGATCTGTTCCTGATCGATGACGAGGTGGGTCAGGGACTCGTGATGTGGACTCCCAACGGGGCAATTGTCCGGCATGAGATGCAGAAGTTCCTTTTGGAGGAGTTGGGGAAGCGTGGATACGAACAGGTCTTTACCCCGCACATCGGTAGACTTGGGCTTTACCGCACCTCTGGGCATTTTCCGTACTATCAGGAGTCTCAGTACCCTCCGATCATTGACCGGGAGACGATGGAAAAGCTCTCCAAGGAGGGTTGTTCATGTGCTGAGCTAAGTAACAAGATCGGGAAGGGCGAGATTGAGGGATATCTGCTCAAGCCGATGAACTGCCCGATGCATATTCGGATTTATGCGTCTCGCCCGAGGTCATATCGGGATCTGCCTGTTCGTTTGGCCGAGTTTGGAACTGTGTATCGTTGGGAACAGTCGGGTGAACTCAATGGGATGACTCGGGTGCGTGGCTTTACTCAAGACGATGCCCACTTATTTTGCACCGAGGAACAGGTCGCGAAGGAGGTGGAAGGATGTTTGGAGATGGTACGTCTTGTTTTAGATACCCTAGGCATTGGCGATTTCAGGGTTCGGGTAGGCCTACGAGATCCTGCCTCAGATAAATATGTTGGATCGAAAGAAGGTTGGGACAAAGCGGAGAAAGCGGTGAAGGAGGCGGCAAAGAAGCTTGGTGTACAGACGAGTGAAGAGCCTGGGGAGGCTGCTTTTTACGGACCCAAAATCGATTTTGTGGTGAAGGATGTGATTGGGAGGAAGTGGCAGTTGGGAACCGTTCAGGTCGACTACAATCTGCCTGAGCGCTTTGATTTGACCTACACTGGTTCCGACAATCAGAAGCATCGCCCTGTGATGATTCATCGTGCGCCTTTTGGTTCCCTCGAGCGTTTTACTGGGGTTCTGATCGAGCATTATCGCGGAGCCTTTCCTGTGTGGCTTGCTCCTGAGCAGGCTCGTTTTCTGCCCGTAAATGATCAGATGCTTCCTTATGCAGAGAAGTGCGCCGAGGAGTTCAAGGCCGCAGGGTTAAGAGTCTCGGTCGATAAGAAGGGGGATAAATTGGGAGGTCAGATTCGCAGAGGTCAGTTGGAGAAAGTTCCGTTTCTGTTGGTTTGCGGAAACAGGGAGGCTGAGGCAGGTCAGGTTGCGGTTCGGAGTCGGGAAAAGGGGGATGAGGGCGCTCAAGCTACAGCGGACGTTAAAGAGCGCATTTTGCAACTAGCAAGAACACGTCGCTAAAGTTGTATACCTTAAATAACAAAGGGGTGGCGCGAGCTTGAGGGTGGGGTATAGTTGTGAAACTTAAGTGACTTCACGCGACTTTCCCGCGAATCCTTCCGAGCCTTGGGGCGCAGTATCCACTGAACAGTGGAACGACTGGTCGTGGCAGCTTCGTAATCGGATCCAAAACCTAGCCCAACTGGAGTCGCGCCTACCTTTGACTCCCGAGGAGAGGGCAGGAACGATTTTAGCAGGAAAGAAGTTAGCCCTTGGAATTACCCCCCACTTTTTCAACCTGATTGATCGGGAGGATCCTGATTGCCCGATTCGTCGCCAAGTCGTGCCACGTATTGAGGAGTCCAATACTGCTCCCGACGAGATGCAGGATCCGTGCGGAGAGGATTCCAACATGCCAGTTCCAGGTCTTGTTCACCGGTATCCCGATCGGGTTCTACTTCTTGTTACCGACCGCTGCGCTTCCTACTGCCGTTACTGTACCCGGAGCAGGGTTGTTAGTGGGGCTGGGGAGCAGGAGCTAACCATGGATCTGGAGGGGGCTTTCGCTTACTTGGAGAAGCATCCCGAGGTTCGGGATGTCCTTCTTTCAGGCGGTGATCCGCTTCTTCTTTCGGATAGTAAACTGGATGCAATCCTGACGCGGCTAAGGCAGATCCCGACGATTGAGTTCATTCGTATTGGAACACGAATTCCTATTTTCTTACCTCAACGCATTACCACGGACCTTCTGAATGTATTAAAAAAACATCATCCCCTTTGGATGAGCGTGCATTCCAATCATCCCAAAGAGTTGACGCAGGAAGTGAGGCTGGCGTTAGGGCGGCTTGCGGACGCAGGTATTCCTTTAGGAAATCAGAGTGTCCTTTTGAAGGGAGTGAATGATCGTGCGGATACGTTAAAGTCCCTTTTTCACAAACTCCTTCTGTGTCGAGTTCGTCCCTACTACCTCTATCAGTGTGATCTGATCAGCGGATCTGCCCATTTGCGGACAACTATTCGAGAGGGGCAGGAGATCATGGAGCAACTACGCGGGCATACCACGGGATATGCTGTTCCCACATACGTCGTGGATGGGCCAGGAGGTGGAGGCAAGATTCCCATTGGCCCTAACTACATCGTTGGAATGGCGGATAATCGCGTAATTCTAAAAAACTATAAGGGTGATGTGTATGAATACCCTGAAATCGGCCAAACTCGTGTAGCCGACCTTCGCGGTTGACCTCTGCAGACCGTCCGACGCTTCGGCTGAAACCGGGCGTACGATCAAAAGCCTTGGCTGGGCACCCTTGGATTCTTAAGTCGGAAATCGAAGCTGAACTCGGCAAGAAGTGGGGCGGTCAATCGGTCGTAGCAACGGGTGAGCAGGGGCAGTTAATTGGGACCGGTTTTTATCGTGAGGGGGCAAGGGTGGCATGGCGTAGATTTCGTAAAGATGTCGGTGATTTTGATGCAGGTTTCGTGGAGAAGGCTTTGCAGCTAGCCCTACAAAAACGAAAGGCGACACCTGCACGGAGGATTGTTTGGTCTGAAGCGGACTCGATGCCAGGACTAGTGCTGGATCAGTATGGAAAGTATCTAGTGGCACAGATCACTACCGAGGGCATGGAAAGGAATTGGGAGCTTCTTCGTAGTGCCGCAGAAAAGCTCCTTCAGCCTGAGGGGATATGGATCCGGAGGGATGCTGCAGGAAGAAAGCTCGAAGGGATGGAGATTCTTCCGGGCGAGGCAGTCGGAACAGTCCCGGAAAAGCCTATCTTGGTTGAAATTGCTGAAATGGAAGTTTGGGTCGATTTGCGGGCTGGGCAGAAAACGGGAACCTATTTGGATCAGCAGGAGAATTACGGGATCGTCGCGCAGGAGAGCAGGGGGCGAAAGGTTCTTGATCTCTTTTGCCACACTGGGGGGTTTGCCCTTCGTTCAGCACGTGCTGGTGCGATCGAGGTGACTGGAGTGGATAGCTCCCATCCTTCCTTGGAGTTGGCTCGGCAGAGTGCAGAGCATCATGGATTGAAGGTTCGGTGGGCTCAGGAAGACGTCACACGCTTTCTTCGAACGTGTCGCAAGGGGGAGTACGATCTGGTGATTTTAGATCCACCAGGCTTAGTCAAAAGCCGAGATAGTGCGGAAGGAGGAACCAGGGTGATGGCTGAACTTCATCGCAGCTCCATGAAGGTCCTTGCTAGGGGTGGATTGCTGGCCACATTTTCTTGCTCGCACCGCGTCGGTAGTGAGGAATTGTTAGGCATGGTCAAACAAGTTGCCAAAGAGGAGGGTCGGGTCTTGCAGATCAAGACCACCCTTGGACAGTCATCCGATCATCCTGTGGACCCAGCTTTTTCTGAAAGTCGCTATTTGAGCGGCTTTCTTCTGGAGGTGAAATGAGGCTGATTACACTGGCACTGCTCTTCATGTGTGCTCCTGTGGGTGCGAAGGATTTGGCGCATCCCAAGGATTGTGACGGGAAGGTCGTGGAGTTCAATCCAACGAACAGAATCACAGTTGTGCTGGCAAGTAGCCAACCTTTGGCGGATACCACCCGGGAATTTGGGCGGGCGGTTTACGGATGGCAGGGGAGAAGTGAGTTTCGCGTTATTGTCGTTGTTGATTTAAGGAAATCTCTGGGAACTCTTTTCAAGGGTTGGACCGTTGGAAAAATGAGGGCAGATCTGAACGAGGAGGCGGAGAGACTGATTCCATGGTACAGAGCCAATAAAAATCCAAACAATCCCCGGCCTGACCTGTGTGGTATTGCCGATTTTGATGGAAAGGTAACTGAGTCTCTAGGGTGGGGCAGCGATGACACAAAAATGAAAGTATCGATCTTCGGGAAGAATGGAGATGTGGTATGGTCAAATGTGAATTTGAGAACCCCAGCATCCCTACAAGCGGAGATTGAAAAACTGTTAGGCAAACCCGTTCCCACACCTCCTGACGCCATACCTAAAAAGTCTAAGATTCTCATGCGCAAAGGATGAGCACCTCTCAGTCCATTTTCTGTGTGGGCGTCGACCACCATGCGACTCCTTTAAGAATCAGAGAGATTCTTGCAGCTTCAGCGCCTGAACGCTGGATCCCTCATTTGATTGAATACCGGGGTGCAGACGAAGTCGTATTCTTAAGCACCTGCAATCGGGTAGAGATTTATGGAAGGACTGAAAGGAGGGGGCTTGAGATTCTCTCTGCCCTTGCACAGGCCCTTCCTCATGAGCTAGGAAAAAACTGGAGAGAGGCATGTGGAGTCTATTTGCATGAAGGTATTTCTTGTTGGCGGCATCTCGCGGAGGTTGCCTCGGGGTTGCGTTCCATGGTGGTGGGCGAGTCCGAAATATTAGCTCAAGTCCGTCAAGCTTATGGCGCCTCCCACGAAGCGGGTGGTGCAGGTAAGGCCATGCATGCCCTATTTCAATCCTCCCTAAGGGCGGCGAAATCTGCTCGTGCAGCCGCGGGCTTTGGAAAAGGGGATGCATCCGTTGGAAAACTGGCTTCGGAAGCGATGGATGAAATCTTAGAGGGCAAGGAGCGTCGACCCCTTCTGGTTTTAGGTTCAGGGCTTACCGCGAGAAGTTTCATTTTAGCCGAGAAATCTTTTTCAAATCGTCCTATTTGGGTCTCTTCTCGCTCTGAAGAGCGCCTGAAACAGTTTGCCCAAGATGTCGGGGCTGAAGCTGTCCATTGGAGCAATTGGCCACGAGCGGTGAAAGCGGCATCGGTCGTTGTTTCTGCGTTGGCTGGGGGTGAGCTTCCATGGTCTGACTGCGAGGCAGGGGGACCCGAGCTTCTCCTTGATTTAGGTGTTCCCCGAACATTAACAGGGTTACGGCGATCATTTCCCAATTCCAAATGGGTGGATCTGGAGGAGTTGGCTAGAAGAAGCGAAGTGAAGCCAAGCTCCCTGCAGGCCATTCACCGTGCGGAGGAGGTTTTAAGGAAGCACGAGGAGTCCTATGTATTGGGTCGAGTTCGTAGAGATGGGAGCATGGTGTTCGGAGAATGAGGTTACGGCTGGGAACTCGCGGTAGTCGCCTTGCACTTGTCCAGGCCAGAGTCGTTGCGGATTTGATTCGGAGTCAATGTCCAGGGATCGGGGTCGAACTTGTAATTCTAAAAACCTCTGGAGATGTGCGATCTGAATTCGGAGATGAGATTTCGAATACTGTGGGGGAGTTTAGTTCTGAACTCGAGAAAGCGCTCATTTCGAATGACATTGATGCGGCTGTTCATAGCGCAAAGGATCTACCTACAAAGATGCCCGATTCCTTGATGGTAGGCGCTTATCCGGAGCGTGCAGATCCTCGGGATGCCTGGGTTTCTCAGGCAAATCCTATGTCGAACAAAAAGGAGGGGCGATGGGTAGGAACCGAAAGTCCACGCCGTAGGTTATTTTGGGCGGAGAGGGATCCCTTGGCTCAATTTAAGAATATCAGAGGAAATGTGGATCGCAGAATGGAGCGCTGTGTAAGCGACGAAGATTGGAAGGGGGTTATTTTGGCCTGTGCAGGAATTGATCGTCTTGGTGGAGTTCCTGTTGGTCTGAAGATGGAACGCCTTGAAGTAAACTCGATGATTCCTGCCCCTGGACAGGGTGCTATCGCGGTTCAGTGCAGAAAAGAGGATAAGCAGGTGATTCAGGGACTTAGTAAAATCGACGACAAAGAAGTTCGCTGCTGCGTAACTGCGGAGAGGAGTTTTTTGCAGAGTTTCGGGGGCGGGTGTTCTGAGTCTTTGGGTGCATTTGCGCAGATTCAGCCAAATCAAACACTTCTGATCCAGGCAGGTGTAAAGAGCGTTTCAGGCGGGGTCTATCGAGCCAAGCTTGAGGGCCCCTGTTCTGAGGAAGAGCTTTTGGGCCGAAAACTCGCCGAGGTGATGCGTCGTGGCTAAGTCTGGGAAAGTGTGGTTGGTAGGCGCAGGACCGGGCGCTATGGGCTTAATTACACAACGCGGCAAAGAGGTGCTACTTCAGGCCCAAGTTGTTTTGTATGATCGCTTAGTTAACCCCGGCATTTTGCTTGGGACCCGTCCAAAGACACTCTTTGTCGACGCAGGAAAAACCCCTCGCGGGAAGAGAATGGAACAAAACGAAATTCATCGTCTTTTGATTCGTTTCGCAAAAAAGGGATTGAATGTAGTTCGATTAAAGGGAGGGGACCCATATGTCTTTGGGAGGGGTGGTGAGGAAGCAGAGGCCTTGGTTCGTGGAGGGGTTCCATTTGAAGTTGTTCCCGGGGTCACAGCAGGGATCGCTACTCCTGCTTATGCAGGGATTCCTGTCACTCACAGAGGAATCAGTACGGAGGCTGTTTTTCGAATAGGAAGTCGAGCGGAAGGAACTGTCTCCGGTAAGACTCTAGTGGGGTATATGTCTGTGGATGGTTTGGATCAGTTTTTAGCTCATGCAACAGAGTTGGGCTTCACCAAAAGAACTCCGGCCAGCCTGATTGAGAGAGGAACAACGACTAAGCAAAGGGTGGTAATTGGGACTCTGGGTACCCTTGCCAAAAAGGCGAACAAGCTCATGGTACAGGCCCCTGCTGTCGTTATTGTTGGAGAGGTTGTCTCGCTTCGCAACCGTTGTACCCCAAAAACCAAGAAACCCCTGCTTGGGAAAAGGGTTATTCTAACCGTGAGTGAAAATCTGGGGAAAGAGTGGCGCAAGGTCTTTGAGGAGCAGGGAGCAGAGGTGTGGGAGATTCCGATGACGCGTATTGAATCACTGCCTGTGCAGAAGAAGTGGAGAGCTCGAGTGTTGAAGTTCGATTGGCTTGTCTTTACCAGTGCGGCGGCTGTGCGCGCTTTTCCATCTGTCGCTGGCGATTTAAGGAGTATTTCCCACTGTAAAATTGCGGCTGTTGGAAAGTCAACGGCCCAAGTCCTGCGTTCCATCGGCTTGTTTCCGGATTGGGTCGGGGCGGGTCCAGGGTCGAAAGAGTTGCTTTCCGGATGGCCGAAAAAGGCTCAAGGGAGAATCCTTCATCTAACAGGGGATGCGGGAAATGGAGACCTTGTGAAAGGTTTTCGAAAAATGGGTTTTTCATCAGAGCGACTGGTCATTTATAAAAATAGCGCTGGGGAAGAAGTGCCTGATCCCGTCCTTCGCGTTTTACGCACAGAGGGAGCAGATTGGGTGGTTTTTGCAAGCGGAACAGCAGCTGAGCGATTTCGGAAGATCATTCCGCGATGGAGTACTGAGCCTCAAGTGATAGCCATCGGACCGGCTACCGCGAGGAGCGCCAAACGTGTCGGATGGAAGGTAAGCTCCGTGGCAAAGGAGCCGTCGTCAGAATCGGTTTTAAGGGGGATTCTCAAATCATGACAAATACTCAGGACGAGAAAATGATGGATGATGGGCACACTGCTTTGGCAATGGGTGAGATGGAGCAAGCCGTTGTGTGCTATCGCTCTGCCACTGAATTGAATCCGAATAATGCAGAGGCTTGGCAGGCTCTAGGCATGTGCCTGGTGAAACTTGAGAAATTAGAGGAGGCGATTCCTGCGTTAGAAACACTGGTGTCTTTGAGGCCGAAAGATCAGTTGGCGTATACAAGTCTTTCACTCGCCTACGGACGAGCGGGCAGAATTTTGGATGCTGAGGAAATGGCAGGCAAAGCAAAGGTTGCCGCTTGGGGAGGCGACCCTACAAAACTTAAAGCAAAAGAGTAAGTGGGCGCACCCCACCTGTTATGTGGATGGGGGAGTATTCTTAAAATAGCGCCGGGTTTCGGATGCGACTACGCTACTGAGCAAGAGAAGGGAGGCTATATTTGGCAAGGCCATCAACCCATTCATGATGTCCGATAAGTTCCATACGTTTTCACTTTTCCAAACTGCCCCTAAAAAGACCATCACGATCCATAACCATCGGTAGGGGAGAATGGCGCGAATTCCAAAAAGGTACTCCAAAGCTTTTTCGCCGTAATAACCCCAACCGATGATCGTTGAAAAAACAAATGTGAAGAGTCCGCCAATGAGAATGAGAGATCCAAAATGTCCCAGTTGGTTAAATGATTGATTGCAAAGTGTGGCTTTCGTTAATTCCGGGCCATTCCATGTGCCTGAACTGACAATGACAAGACCTGTGAGGGCGCATACCACAACAGTATCCCAAAAGGTTCCTGTACTTGAAACCAGAGCCTGACGAACTGGGTCTTTGGTTTGTGCTGCAGCCGCCACGATGGGGGCGCTTCCAAGACCAGACTCATTCGAAAAAAGGCCTCTTGCGATTCCAAAGCGCATGGCCTCAGCAATTCCAGCGCCCACAAATCCACCGACTGCTGCTTGCCCAGTGAAGGCAGAGGTGAAGATTAAAGATAGAGTTGCGGGTATTTTCTCCCAGCCGGCCCCCAAAATGATCAAACATCCAAGGACATAAAAGAGTGCCATAAATGGAACGAGAATTTGGCAAAACCCCGCGATGGATCGAATCCCTCCGAGAATGACTAGGGCCGTACTTACGCTGAGAATGATTCCCGTCCAGAACTTGATTGAGGCATCAGGAAAGTTCAGGGATATATCCAGCTTT
>JBIKTM010000014.1:0-39238 GCA_044348085.1 Methylacidiphilales bacterium
AGGGGGTGATTGATCTACTCATTCCGCGAGGTGGATCCGGTCTGATCGCTACGGTGGTTCAGAATGCTCGAGTGCCTGTCATCAAGCACGCGGATGGGATTTGTCATGTGTTTATTCATCGGGATGCGGACCCGATTATGGCGGAATCGATTACGGTAAATTCAAAATGCCAAAGACCCGCTACGTGTAATGCGGCCGAAACTCTTCTGGTGGATCGGGACGGAGCTGAAAAAGTGCTCCCGCGTATCGTGAAGGCTTTGCAAGCTAAGGGGGTGAAGCTTTTTGGTGATTCGGAGGCGGCTCGGATCTCAGGGCAAGCTTTGGAAGCACCGAAATCTTGGAAAACGGAGTATCTGGATCTCACAATGGCGATTCGTGTGGTGGATGGGTTGAAGGGGGCCTTGGAACACATTGAAGAGTACGGAAGCCATCACTCTGACACGATTGTGACGGAGGACCGCAAGGTTGCAGAGGAGTTTATGCGAAAAGTAGATTCTGCAGCCGTGTATTGGAATGCCTCCACACGGTTCACCGATGGAGCGGAGTTTGGATTTGGTGCTGAAATTGGAATTAGCACGGATAAAATTCACGCCCGGGGCCCGATGGGTCTTGAGGAGTTGACCTCCTATAAATATGTGGTGGCTGGTCAGGGCCAGATCCGGGATTGAGCTCCGCCCCTGTTCCCCTGTTTCCTGCATGGCCGGCACCCTCGGAGTCGGAGGTGCGGAATCGGCCAAAGGGGTTGCGTGGGTCTAGAATTCAGGTTCGCGGCAAGTTTCTGTTTTCGGGTGAGGAGAAATATTTTATTCAAGGGGTCACGTACGGGCCGTTTCGTGAGGGGGAAGAGCATCTGGGGCATCCTGAGAAGGTAAAAAGAGATTTCCGCCTGATTGGCGCTGCGGGATTTAACATGATCAGAATCTACCATCCTCCCGGAAGATGGTTTTTAGATCTGGCTGCAGAGCATGGCCTGAGGGTGATGGTGACCGTGCCGTGGCAAAGGAGAGTCCTTTTTCTGGATGATGGTGCCGTTCGAAGGGAAATCCGGGCTTCGGTCCGAAGAGCAGCAAAAGGTGGGGCAGGTCATCCTGCTTTGTTGGGGTACTACGTTGATAATGAGATTCCGCCAGATCTGGTGCGTTGGTACGGGCCACAGAGAGTGGAAGGATTTTTGGACTCGTTAGTGAGATTGGTGAAAGACGAGGACTCTGAGGCATTGGCGGCATACGCAAACTTTCCGCCTACGGAGTATCTGATTCCCAAGGAGACCGATTTTCTATCCTACAATGTGTATTTGCATCGAGGTCCAGATTTACGTGCCTATTTATCCCGGCTGCAGAATTTGGCAGAGGACCGTCCGTTGGTTTTGGGGGAGTTCGGAATGGACACCATTCGCCATAGCGAGGAGGAGCAATCCGCGTTGCTGAATTTGCACTGGGATGAGGTGTTTCGCGGTGGATTAGCGGGGACGATCCTGTTTTCTTGGACGGACGAGTGGTTCACGGATGGAATCGATGTGGAAGATTGGGCTTTTGGATTAGTGCGCAGGGATCGAGAGCCTAAGTTGGCGTACCGAACTCTTTCGAATCAGACTTTGAGTTCAGGGGACACATTAGTTCAAAAGTTTCCGCTATCCCGAACTCCGAAAGTTTCGGTGATTGTTTGTAGTTATAACGGGGGTGCCACTCTTCGGGGGTGTCTGGAAGCTCTTCAGAAAGTGGAGTATCCGAACTTCGAGGTCATTGTCGTAGATGACGGATCCAAGGATAACACCCAGTCGATCGTGGCAGAATTTCCCCTTGTGAAAAATATTCTCCAACCGAATCGGGGGTTATCTGTGGCAAGAAATGTGGGAATGCAGGCAGCCTCAGGGGAAATTCTTGCCTACACCGACTCGGATTGTATGCCCGATTCCGATTGGCTCTACTTCCTGGTTTCAACACTTTTGGAGGGAACCTTTGCGGCGGTAGGGGGGCCCAACTTGCATCCGCCTGCAAAAAGCTCGATTGGAGCCGCCGTCGCGGCATGTCCTGGGGCACCCACGCACGTTTTGCTGACCGACACGGAGGCGGAACACATTCCTGGTTGCAATATGGCGTTCTGGCGAACGGCGCTGGAGGAGGTGGGGGGATTTGATGGAGAGTTTAGGACGGCTGGAGACGATGTGGACCTCTGTTGGAGACTTCTGCAAAGAGGGCATCGAATCGGATTTAGTCCTAGCGCACTCGTTTGGCATCACCGCCGCTTTACGATGCAGGCCTACATCAAACAGCAGAAGGGGTATGGAGAGGCGGAAGCAATGTTACGATTTAAACATATGCAGTACTTTGATCCCCAGGGCACGGCCCGGTGGAAAGGTGTGATTTACGGATTGCCCAGGTTCGAGAGAGTTTTTCATCGGCCGATCATCTATCACGGGGTTTTTGGGACGGGGTTTTTCCAGTGTCTTTATCCCAAGCCTGCGAGCCCTTGGGCACAGTTGGTGGGTGGGTTGGAGTGGAATGCGCTGACCCTTTTTATATTTCTGGTTTCGATTCAGATTGAGCCGCTTCGCATTCTTCCTTTGCTCATGTTGGCTGCGACACTCATTCCAGCTCTTTCCTTTATGGTTCTGGCTCGAGTGGAAACGCGTCATGACACGGTGTTGGCCCGACTGACGGTATTTTATCTCGCGCTGGTCCAGCCGCTGGTGCGGGACTGGGCACGATACTTCACCTGGCTACGGGGCAAACGGACGCCTGAATCTGTTGTTCAGACCCCCGAGAAAGATGCAGGCCCGAGTCTGCCCCTTTGGAGAACACGGGAGTTGGCTTTTTGGAGTGAGCAGGGAAGAGAAAGAATTTCACTTTTGGAGGAGGTCGAAAAAATCCTCGAGGAAGAAGGTTGGCGATATGCACAGGATACAGGTTGGAACGCGTGGGATATTCAGATCTTTGCGAACCGCTGGTGGCATGTTCGTTTGCGTACCTTAACGGAGATCTATCCTCATGGACGTCGATTGACGCGGGTTCATCAAGGCATCGTTCCCAGCACTTTTAGTGTTCTTTTTGCCCTCACAGCGGTGACCGCGGATGTGCTGGTAGGTTTGTCTTTTCGCACAGCTTTGCCTGCGTTTCTGGCCCTTTTAGGTTTGGCGATTTGTGGTTGGCTTTGGACGGGTTGGCAACTGAGACGCAGGGTCGGAGATTTGGTTCGTGTTGCTGCGAGGCGAGCACAGCTTTTACCGCTCACAGGCCAAGGGCAGGTTCAATGAACCTGACCCTACGAATCCTCCGCTACTACAGGCCTTTCGCGGGCAGAATCTCCCTTGCTTTAGGCCTGTTAGTTACAGCGACACTATTCAATCTACTCAAGCCGTGGCCTCTTAAGTTTGTCGTCGATTCCGTTTTGACGGCGCCCCAGGGAGGAATTCAATTCCCATGGGGAGGGGGTTTCTGGACCTTTCCGACTGCTTTGGCCGTTACTTGCGGGGCACTTGTCCTCATTCACCTTCTTTGGGGAGCGGTCAATCTGGCCCAGACTTACACATTGATTGAAGTGGGGCTGCAGGCTCTTTTGCGGGTTCGAACCGATCTCTATGCGTATCTCCAATCTCTTCCACTACGGTTTCATGATTCGCGCAGAAGTTCAGACTCGAGTTTTCGAGTCGCCTACGATGCTCAAGCGGTGCAGACCTATTTTAATCGAGGCTTTGCAACCATTTTGGGGTCGCTTCTGACCCTCTTTGGAACTTTTTTTATAATGTGGAGAATGAGTCCGCTCCTCGCGCTTCTCTCTCTTGCAGTGATTCCATTTCTCATGCTGGCGATCGTGCAGTATGCGGGTCGGATTCGTAAGGAGACGGCGGCGTTACAAGCGCAGGAAAGCGATGTGTTGGCCAGGGCGAGTGAGGGGCTTTCAAGTATTCGCGTGGTGCATGCGTTCGGCAGAGAATCGCACGAGGTGGATCTTTTCCGTCGGGATTGTCGTCAGGCTCTGGAGGCTAATCTACGGCTTTCGATGACGAATGTGGCAAGCACTATGGTTGTGGGAACTTTTTTAGCTTTCGGATCCGCGGCACTATTGTGGGCAGGTGCGGGCGAAGTGATGGCAGGACGAATGACGTTGGGGGATATGCTGGTTTTTTTAGCTTACCTGGGAATGTTGTATTCGCCTTTGGAGCAGTTGAGTTACACGGCTTGGTCGATGGAGGGGGCGGCGGCGGCAGCTCAAAGAGTATTTGAGGTGTTGGATACACCGGATGATTTGCCTGATCCTAAGGTACCTGTCCGATTGCCAACGGGAGCAGGTTCGATTGAATTTCAGCACGTGGACTTTCAGTATGCGAGAGGGGATGAGGTTTTGCGTGATTTAAGCTTTCGAATCGAGCCTGGTGAATCTGTGGCGGTGGTGGGAGGCACAGGAGCAGGAAAGACGACTCTCCTTTCGCTTTTGCCTAGATTTTACGATCCGTCAAAAGGCACGATTCAGATTCACGGGATCGACCTGCGGAATCTATCTAAAAAAGATTTGAGGTCGCATCAAGCCCTGGTGCTGCAGGAGACAGTTTTATTGAATGGAACGATCCGTGAAAATATTGCGTATGGGCGACTTGGAGCATCCGCGCGGGAAATTGAGAGAGCTGCCAAGGAGGCTCAAGCGGATGAATTTATCATGGGACTACCCAAGGGGTATGAGACGCCGGTGGGGGAAAGAGGGGTGATGATGAGTGGGGGGCAGAGACAGAGAATCGGAATCGCGAGGGCTTTTTTGCGGGATGCGCCCATTCTTCTCCTCGACGAGCCTACGAGTGCACTCGATGCGACAACCGAGAGAGAGTTGTTGGATGTACTGGGCAAGTTGATGAGTCGTCCGACAACTCTACTGGTCACCCATCGTTTGCATGCGGCGCATCGTGCGGATCGAATTTTGGTTTTAGAGAAGGGCAGGTTGGTCGAGGAGGGTAAGGGAGAGGAGTTGTTGGCGCGAAAAGGTGCGTATTGGCGCCTTTGGCAGGCCACGAGTGGGTGAGACTAGCGGGAGGGGCTGGAGGTATTTTTCTTTTCGAACCGGTTGAAGATTTCGGCAGCGTTCGTTTGTGAAAGGTTAAGCTGATTTGTTTTTCCAGCGATCAGATTGACTTCAAGAAGCCAGTACGCGACAGCATATCGGCTTTTGTACTGGGCATAGAGAGCGTGTGGTCCTGGAGGAAGGGAGGAGAGGGTAAAGGTTCCATTTGTCGAGGCCCGGGTACGAGCCGTAGCCGCGTTTGCGGCGGCCTGGCTTAGAGCTTTGAGGTCCAGATTCTTGTAACCGTCCGAAAAATCGATTTTGATTCCGACAGGCTGCTCTTCGCCATCTGGTTTTCGCTGAATGGCCAAGCCCTCAGTTCTCCATGTTTCCATTCGCAGGCGGCGAATCTCGGGAATCAGGGAGGGGGGAGCTAGCACGATATCCATTCCGCCCAGATTTTGTGGAGAATCGCTATTTTTGAGTTGGATTGTGGCAGTACCCGACAGACTAGCAGGGGTGGGTTCGGCCCAAGTTAGGCCACAGGAAAAGATAAGAAGTGCGCCGACCAGCTTGCCAAAAAGGGTAACTGGTTGAAACTTATGGTTATGACTCTTCATCTGCCCATAGCTTACTCCCTCTTCTGCCTGGGGGAAAGATCCCGATGAGTGATCCTCGATACGGCAGATTAACCCAGCTTTTGACGGGATATTCGACAGCCCTTCGCCGTGGCGATCGGGTCTGGATTGAGGCGGCGGAAATTCCTGAAGATTTTGTGGTCGAGCTGATTCGGGCAGTTCGAGCACGTGGGGCGGAACCCTATGTCCGCGTCTCCACGGGACGAATTTCTAGGGAGATCGGGCGGGGTGTGACAGAGGCGGGTTTGAAGCTTTCTGGAAAGCATGAGTTAGCATGGATGAAAACGATGCAGGCGTTTATTGCTCTGCGGGGCTCTCAAAACAGCTTTGAATCGAGCGATATTCCAGCCGAGAAGCAGAAATTGGCCGGAAAGATTCTGAGGCCTATTTCTGATTATCGCATTAATCATACCCGCTGGGTTGTTTTACGTTGGCCGACCCCTGCGATGGCGCAGGCGGCAGGGATGAGCACAGAGGCGTTCACGGATCTTTATTTTAAGGTTTGTAATCTGGATTACCGGAAGATGTCCCACGCGGTGAAGCCGCTGGTCTCCTTAATGAAAAGAACCGATCGGGTTCAGATTCTTGGGCCTGGAACCGATTTGCGGTTTTCAATTCGTAACATCGGCGTGATTCCATGTGTGGGGGAGAGAAATATTCCGGATGGGGAGGTGTTTACCGCACCTGTGAAAAATAGTGTTGAGGGGCAGGTGACCTTTAATGCGCCTGCGGTCTATCGTGGGATGCCATTTGATCGGGTTTGTTTGCGGTTTGCGAAGGGCAAGATCGTTCAGGCAACCGCAGCGGAGCGAAGTCGCGATTTGGAAGAGATCTTTTCAAGTGACGAGGGGGCGAGGTATGTCGGGGAATTCTCCTTGGGATTGAATCCCTACATTCGGGATCCGATACGGGATATTCTCTTTGATGAAAAGATTGCTGGTTCGTTTCACTTTACCCCAGGTCAAGCGTACGAGGAGGCAGATAATGGAAACCGATCCCAAATTCATTGGGATCTGGTGAATCTTCAGGATCAAGCGCATGGAGGGGGTAGGATCTTCTTTGACGGAAAGTTGATTCGGGAGGATGGGCAGTTTGTTACCAAGGAGTTGGCGGGTCTCAATCCAGAGCGACTGGCAAAGGTTCTTACGGTATGAGTTTAGCCCAATCCTTGCTCCAGTTGGCTCAGCAGTCCGGGGCAAAGGATTTACCTGTTTGTGAAAAAGCGGTGGTGGACGCGTCGGTGGAGCAGAGATCGATGGTGAATGCTCTTCTGGAGACCGGACAGGTGGATGAGAAAGTCTTTGCGCACAAACTGGGGGAGTCGCTTGGATTACCTGTTTGGGAAGGAGAAATTCCGCCTATCCCTGCGCCTTTACGGGAAAAGTTTCCTGCAAGGATTGCGTTACGGCATCGCCTTTTACCCGTCACCGTTGCGGATGGGGAGGCACTGCCCGTCTTATGTTTTGATCCTTTTGATCATTTGGCTCGTCAGGCACTGGCAGGATTTTGGGGAGGAGACACCCAGTGGATCTTGGCTCCGCGCAGAGCGGTTTTAGATGGGCTAAGGGGCGGGTACGGAGTAGGTGCCGAGACGTTTGATGAAATTCTTGAGGCAGGGGGGGAGTTTGCCTCTGCGAATGATCTCGAGCAGGAGACAACCATTTTAGACGAAAACGATTCGGAGGCATCGGTCATTAAGTTTGTGAATCAGATCATCCGTGAGGCGTTGCAGGAGCGGGCGACAGATATTCATATTGAACCTCTGGAGGATGATCTGCAGGTGCGGTATCGGATTGACGGGGTATTGCGAAATATTCCGGTCCCTCCAAGGATTAAACTCTTTCAGGCCTCGCTGATTTCCCGAATCAAGATCATGGCGCATCTGGATATTGCGGAGAGGAGGCTTCCGCAGGACGGTCGAATTAATCTGGAGTTTGAAGGACGGCCGATCGACGTGCGTATTGCGACGATTCCGTCTGTGACCGGGGAGTCGATTAGTCTCCGGCTTTTGGGGCAGCAGAGATTTGATTTTGCCCAAATGGGCTTAAGTCCGATTCACGAGGCCAGCGTGAGAAATCTTTTAGCTCTTCCAAATGGCATTGTTTTGATCACGGGACCGACGGGGTCGGGAAAATCCACCACGCTGTACACTTTCTTGGCGTCCCTGAATACGAAGGATCGGCGCATCGTGACGATTGAGGATCCTGTAGAAAACAAGATCCCTGGGGTTGTGCAAATTGCGGTAAAGCCTGAGATCAATCTGACCTTTGCAGCAGGGCTAAGGAGTATTTTGCGAGGAGATCCGAACGTGGTGATGGTGGGAGAGATGCGGGATGTGGAAACGACAGAGATCGCAATTCGTGCGGCGTTGACGGGGCATTTGGTTTTTTCGACTTTGCACACGAACGATGCCATTGGGGGTATCACGCGTTTGGTGGATATGGGGATCGAGCCCTTTTTGGTGGGATCCTCGGTTCGGGCGTTCATCGCCCAAAGGTTGGTTCGCGTTCTTTGTCCTTGGTGTTGTGAGCCGGCAACCTATTCGGAACAGTATTTAAAGGATATTGGGATCCCTCTAGAGAAAGCGGCGACGGCGCATCGTGCCGTCGGATGCGACCGGTGCCGGCAAACGGGGTATCAGGGCAGGCGGGCGATCTTTGAAATCTGTTTGGTCACGCCTCTGCTGCAAGAGATGATTACGGCAAAAGCGACAAACGCGGCGTTGAAAGAAGCGGCCAAATCCCAAGGAATGCGAAATTTGCGAGATGACGGATGGGACAAAGTGGCTGAGGGGACGACGACGATCGAGGAGGTGCTGCGTGTGACGGTGGTGGATGCCTCGAAAAATAAGGAAAGTTAAAGTGCCGACTTTCGCTTACGAGGCGCTGGCGGCAGGTGGGGGGAGGACGGCGGGTAAGTTAGAGGCAAAGAGTCGTCAGGAGGCGCTGGCTCATCTCAATAAGCTACGCTTGCGACCTCTTAAATTACAGGAGGAGGGTGCGATAGTGGCCGCAGGGGGTGAAGGAGCAGGAGGTTTCGCCGTGGAGCAACCGATGACCGAGGCGCAGATCATTTCTTTTACGGAGGAGTTGGGGGATTTGCTGGATGCAGGGTTGCAGTTGGAGGGGGCGCTAAAAATGATGGAGCAGAGGTCGGAAGCCTCGGCACTAAAAGCGGTATCCCAGAGTTTGCGGAATCAGGTTCGAGAGGGAACCAGCCTTTCGCGTGCGCTGAAGTCGGCTTCGGCAAGTTTTTCAGATCTGTATTGTAACTTGGTGGCGGCGGGAGAGGTGAGCGGTGCGTTGGGTTCTATCTTGAAGCGGCAGGTGCTGTACCTGAAAAAGTTGAGCGATCTAAAGGGTCGCGTTATTCAGGCGCTGATCTATCCGATATTTGTGAGTGGGGCGGGGATTTTGTTGATGGTGCTGTTTGTCGTGGTTCTGGTTCCACAATTGGAAAGTTTATTTAGCAAATCTCCCGAAACTACGCCTCTGGTGACAAAGCTACTCTTGGGGACCAGTTACTTTTTGGTGCACTACGGTTGGCTCGTGGCGGCCGGGTTAGCCTTGGGCGGTTTGCTTTTTTGGCAGTGGATTCAGAAGCCTGCAGGAAAGATCTGGTGGGATCAGGCGCGGATGAAGATTCCGGTGGCTGGAGCGGTATTGGAGGCGGCTTTCTATGCGCAGTTTAGTCAGACCTTGGCCAATCTACTGACGAATGGGGTGACCCTATTGCAAGCGATGCAGTTGGTGACGCAGGCTACGCCGAATTCTTACTATCGGTTACGTTTAGAAAAGGCATCGGTTCAGATTTCGGAGGGATACTCCTTGAGTCGGGCTTTGCGTCAGGTGGGGGGTTTTTCAGACATGTTTTTAGATCTGGTAGCGGTTGGGGAGCAGACCGGGGATTTGTCAAAAGCGCTGGATAAGGCGGGAGCACGTTTTGAAAAGGACATGGATCGCAAGATTCAGAGGATTACCGCATTGATCCAGCCTGTGATCATTGTCGTGATTGCGTTGGTGGTGGGCGTAGTGGTGTACTCGATCATCACCAGTATCTTTGGGGCGATGTCAGGAATGCGAAAAAGCCTTTAATAACTTATTCGGGCTGGTTCGAGGGTTGTTGACGAATGGGGTGAGCAAGCGGGCAGGTGGACGGAGGAAATCGGGAGATTCCTGCCAAAGTTGGATGCGTGAAGAAGTGGAGCAATCGTCTAGCCCGAATGGGATGGCTTTTCTTTCTCCTTTGGGCGAGTTCGTTGGGGACTGCGGAGGCGCCTCCGGGGCACGCAGTTCCCCCTGCGGTGTGGGATGTGAAGCGGGCAGGGGATTCGTTACCAAGTTGGGCGGGGCCAGTCAGCACGCAACGGGGTGTTCAGATGGCCACGTGGAGGGTTCAGATTCGTCCTCCTGGGGGAGATTCCAAGTTGGCGTTTACGGTGGTTTTTCGGGAACCGGCGGATGGGTTTGCACGCGTGATTTGGCAGGGGCCAGGGCGTGCCGTGACGTTGTGTGGCAACTTGTTTGAGAAAGCGGCTTCGCTTCATCAAAGGACGCTTTTGATTGAGAGAAGTAGTTTAGGGGGTGCGGGTCAGCTGATTGTGGAGTCGACGGGTGAGGAGTCGGTGGTGGAGAGAGTCGAGTTGTCTTGGGTGGAGCCGTTGGTTTTGGCGGCAGGATGGGCGGCGCCGTCTGGTTTGTATCTGACTCCTGGGGGAAAAGTTTTGCCTGGGGACGAAATGCATGGAGGGGGTCGTCATCGGCCGATGGATGAGGACAAAGGGCGGGTTATGGATGCGGTTTTGGATGAGGGCCCGATCAAGATTGATGGGCAGAGTCCCGTTCGATTTATTGCACCGATTGCGGGATCGCCTGCGTATGGAAGATTGGAGGCACAGGTGGCGGGATTGGCACCCGGGGAGGAGCCGTGGTTATGGGTGAATGGGCAAGCATTAGCGGCAGTGGCGGTAGAGCTTCCTGGTTTGGACGACCCAGGGTTTCGTCAGGGAGCTCTTGGGCAAAGTCTTCGTTATGGGGGATGGCGAACGGTGTTGGCGTATGTGCCAGTGGGTTTATTGCGAAAAGGGGAGAATCAGGTGGATTGGCAAGCGGGTGTGGGGGGAGGAATGACGGTGAGGAATGTGCGGCTTCAGGTAGTTTTTGGTGAGGCGAGTCAGGAGTTGGCTAAGGCGCTTGCCGTTTCGAAGCCACAAGCGGTTATTTCACAGGTTTCCCTCCCTGTGTTGGAGAAAGGGGTGGAGAGTTTTATCGAAAAAAGGGCACAACCGAAGTTACGGACAGGATTGTCAACCGGCAGTGGGGTCGTAGGATTAAGGCAAGAATGAAGACAAAAAATTTAAGAAACCATCGGCTGGCTCATGGGGCTGGATTCACCTTAATCGAAATTATGTTGGTGGTGGGTATCATCACCGTTTTGATGGGGTCGGCTATCTTTATGCTGACGGGTAATTTGGAATTTGCGAAGGAGCAAAGGGCACGTGGGGATCTGCAGGCGATTATTACTCAGGTGCGAATGTATGAGATGAAAAATGGGGGTGTCCCTTTGTCTCAATCGGCCGGATTGCAAGCTTTGGTCGGAACAGGAAAAGGTTTTGAGGAGTTGCCGAAAGATCCGTGGGGTCAGGATTACAAGTACAAGATCGATTCCTCATCCGCCAAAGGCTTTAAGGTGTATTCCATGGGGCCTGACCGTAAGGACGATGGGGGCAAGGGCGACGATATTAGTTCGAAGTAAGTTGGGGGAAGGGCCGGAAGATGCGGCGGCCGAAGGGGCGTGGGAGACAGGGGTTCACACTTCTCGAGATCATGTTAGCGGTGGGGATTGGTGTGGTGTTTATGGGGGGAGCGGCAGTTTTTCTTTCATCGACGGGGGGAGATCGGGATTTGGAGTCGGCTAGAAAGCTTTTGGAGGAGAAGGCGGGGCAAGCTCGAGAAAAGGCTTTAAGTACGGGAAGGGCGCAGAGGGTGGTACTTGGTGGGGGAAGTGTGGATGGGAGTGCTTTCCCTAATGGAGTTGAGATGATGATTGTCACTCCACTCAATCGGTCGAAAGGAAAGAGCGGATGGAAAAGGCCTGAGGATTACCAGTGGCTGTTTACCGGGGGTGGGTTGGTGGAACCGGTGCGTGTGCTGTTAAAACATAACGAAAATGAGGAGCAGTTTTCCTTCAGTGCTTTGACGGGGGAAAGTGTGACGGAAGCAAGGGAGAAGCGGTGAAAAGGGGATCTCCATCTTTTACATTAATCGAGGTGATGTTGGCGGTGGCGGTTTTTGCCTTTGCAGCTGTGGGGTTTGCGGTGGCGCTGAACGAGGTGATCGGGATAAATGTGGAGTTGCTTCGAACTGGGATGAGAAGGCAGGCGATGGAGTCGTGTGCCGCAAAAATTCTGGCTACAACGAACAATCTGCAACCAACGGGCAAGGAGTTTCGGCCCATCGAAGATGATGGGACGGTTTTTTTGGGTGCTGCGGTGAACCCAATTAATCCCCCGATCGAGTTGCCTGGAACAAATAATAGCCCTGCGCCTAGACTCATTGCGGGTTGGTGGGAGGTTCAGATTCAAGCGACTACAAAAAAAGGAGCCCAGCTCGAAAGCATCTCTTTCCTGATGTGGCCTCAGCGATGAGACAGCCCAGCAGATATCAGAGGGGGTTTACCCTAATTGAGGTGACCCTAGGATTGACCATTCTGATTCTGATCTTCGGGGTGATTTTCCAACTCGTGCAGTTTTCGGTCATGGGGGCAAATGCCGCGGCTCAAGCGAGTTTAAGGAGTCGGGAGGTGAGCGGGCTTTTTGCGCTGGTACGGCAGTTGTGTTTGGATCTGCCAGTCAATTCGCAGCTGGCCATAGAAAATCGGGGTGGTCGAAAGGGTTACGAGTTAGTGATCACTAACGCACCTGTGGCGATCTTTCCAGAACAGTACGATGGGGTGCGGGTTTTGGGGTTTGAGTTGAGAAAAGCCAAGACAGGGGATGACAAGGAGTTGTGGTTGGTTGAGTCCTTAACTCGGACAAACACGGGCAAGGCGGAAAAGCCAGAGGTCAACGAGTTCCGGCTTATGGAGGATGTAAAGGGGCTCAAGTGGGAGGCTGGGGATTCCAGAAATCAGGAGAAGATGAATCGACCTGATTGGAACGAGCCTATAAAGCCAGCTTTTCTGAGGCTGACACTGGAGCGGCAGACAGGAAAAAAGACATTTACCAACACGGCACTATTTTGGATTCCCGCGGGCATGAGTCCAACAGGGCAAGCTCCGGTCGATCCAGTGACGAGGAGTTTGATGACGACCACGAACAGTACGAATCCAACGGTGAGTCCACCCACCCAATGAAAAGAGTTCATTTATCTAAATACTCATCGGGGGTAGCGCTCATCATTGTCCTTTGGGCTGTGAGTCTGATTGCGACAGCAATGCTTGGGTTGGCGGCCTTGCTCCAGAGACAGTTGGATCAGGAGCTTGCGGCACTGCAAAATGCCAGAGCGACGCTTGTGGCCGAGTCGGGAATCCAGATGGCCCTCAATCCTGGGCTTTATCCAGGAGATATGAAGATTGCGTCTGAACAGTTGAGTGGTCGGATTAGTGAAAGTTGGAAAACGGGGAAGGGCAAGGTGCCAGTTAAGTTTACGATCGATACGCAAGATATGACCGGGGAGGCTGGAAAGCTTAACATCAACGCACTACTTTTGGGAGATAAGGGAGTGGCGCGGGCGGTATTGCAAAACCTCTTTGCGGGTTGGGAGGTAAATTTGACGACCTCCTCTTCCCTGATCGACGCGTTGATCGATTGGGTCGATTCTGATGTGTTTGCAACAGGCTCAAACAGTGCGACAGAGAGTAATGTGCGAAACGGAGTTTTCGAAAAGGTGGATGAACTGGAGAAGGTAATTGGGTGGGCTGAAATGGCAAAGGAGGCTCGAGAGGGGAGTAAGGGGGTGGATGCGATAAAAAAATTCACAGTCTTTGGGTTGGGAAGGCTTTCCCTTCGATCGGCAGATCAGGACGTGATCGAGGCATTCCTTGGTTTGCCAAACGGCAGTGCGGGTGAATTCATTCGGCAGCGTCTAGGGCAGGATGGAGTCCTTGGGACTCAGGACGATCTCGTGAATCAGGCTCTGCTGGGTCCGAACTCGGCGGCTTGGGCGGACCGTGTCACGGCTGATGAGGATGATCTTTGGCGGGTGACCTCGACGGGTACGGTAGGGGAAGCTACAAGAAAAGTTGTGGCTTTAATCTCCCGTAAATCGAATCCCCCGCAGGTTAGGGCTCGCTGGTCGGAGGAGGAGGCACCGTGAAAGGGAGAGTTGCGAAAGTAAAGAAGGGCAAGGGTAAAGCGGCTACGGGTCCTGTTTTTATTTTTCCAGGGCCTGAGGGGTGGGAGGCTTGGAGTACGACGGAGGACGGCGCTCAGTGTGTGGGGCCAATGGATAGCCCAAAAAAGGTAGAAGGGGGTGTGGGTTGCGTCGTTTGCCTTCCTTCGCGTTCCTTCTTTTCGATTCCCTTATGGATCCCTGTTGAGGAGGGAATCGCTCCTAGGGAGTTAGCAAAAATTGCACTCGAGTCGAAAAATCTTCTGGGCACAAATCCCGATGCGGCGGTGTGGGCCATGGAAGCAATTCGAAATGAGCCCGTCCCTGCAGTGGGAGAGGGGGAACCTGGATCGCGTCAGCTGGAAGCGGTGGCTGTCCTAACAGGCACGTTGGAGGAAGAGTGGCTCCTTGAGGAGGCAGGAAGGCATGAAATTGCTGGGAGGGTATTGCCAGCTCCCGCGGGAGGAGCTTCGGGAGTTTTGCGAAAGGAGTTGGGGCGTTGGGTGGTCGACTTTTACTCGGGGGGGAAGTGGCTTCACACCCAACCGCTTTTGGCTAGGGAGTTACAAAGCTCGGTATCGGCAGAGATCGCTTCTCTGCTTGCGCAGATGGATGCAGAGGGAACTTTAGGTCCATTAAGTTTACTCGTATTGAGGGATGAGGGAGAGCTTCCTTTGGGGGGCCAAGATTTTCTCAAGCAGCTGCCATGTCCTGTGAGAACTGAATCGCGGGCAGCGCCTCGTCTGCCTACAGCTCCTTGGGACTTGGAGCCAGCGGTTTTGGCAGAGCGAAGATTGGCGAAGGCGCAGATGGGCGAGCGGAGGAAATTTATTCGTATGGGGATAGGACTCTACGCGGCTCTTATGGCATTGGCTGTCGTATATGTTTCAGTCCCGCTGGTGCGGCGCCATCTGATTCAAAGGGAGCTAGCGGGCATTGGGGTGGAGTCTGCAAAGATTCGGGATGCAGCGATGAGTTGGAGGGAGGCGGGGGCTTTGGTTAATCCAAAGATGAACGCTTTGGAATTATTGTGGCAGGTCTCACGGCCGTTGATTGAGAAAGATCCCGGGGAGATTGATGGGGTGCGTTTGACTACGTTTGATTATAATTCCAAGAGGTTGCTTCTTCAGGGTGAGGGAAAAGATTTGGAGCAGACGGAAAAGTATTTTGAGTGGTTAAAGAAGGAGCCGATGCTGGCAGCTTTTCAGTGGAAACATCCGCAACCCACATTATTACCGAACGGAAATGCTAGATTTCAAGCGGAGGGGCTTCCCTTGGGGAGCCAAGTTTCCGAGGAAGGAGGGACAGATGCGAACCCTGACGCGCCATGAGAAAAAGCTGACCCTTTTCCTTGCCTTTGCGGTTTTGGCTGGGATTCATCTTTTAGGGCTTAAGTTTTTGCTAAGTTGGGATCAGGCGAATCGTCGGGATGTTGTCCAAAAGAGGGATGAGCTTGAGGAGGCGAGAGGTTGGATGGAGCAGAAAGCGGAGTGGGAGGAGAAGTCGGCCTGGTTGGAGAAAAACTTAAAAACTGTGCCTACGGAGAACCCTGCCCCTGCACTCCAGAAAAAATCTCAAAGTGCAGCAACGGCTGCGGGATTAAAGATTGAGGAGCAGACGCTTCAAGCCCCGCGTCCAGGGGTGGCTTGCACGGTGGTGAGTAATCGAATGAGGTTAACAGGGAGTTTGGGTCAATTTATCCAGTGGGCGGGGCAACTATACCAACCTGAGAGCGGGGTAGCCTTAACCTTACTGAATCTGAAGCTGAGTCCCGAGCCTCCCAAGATGGTGGGGGAGGCTGAGGTGGGGCAATTCTTTAGGACATCCAAAGAGTGAACAAGTTCTTCACATTGGTGGTGGGGGTTATCCTCGTTTTAGTCGGGAAGGGGATAGTCTGGGGACAGATGACGACCGAAACCATTTCGCAGCCTCCTGTAATTCCCGTTGCGACAACGACGAGTTCAGGCCTGCCCAAGCCCCTCGATCTATCGCGATTCGATGCGTTGGGAAAGAAGTCCCCTTTTACATTGGCGTCTGCAACAGCAGAGGCGGATTTTGCCAAAGAGCTCGTTCTAGGGGGATACGTTCGGATGGATGGGGAGGATTTTGTAATTGTGGCCAACAAGACGAAACCGGAAAGAATTATGGTTGGCCGAAAGCCGTCTCCCTCTGCGCAGGGTATGGTTTTACAGGATTTGAAGAAAGATCCCTCGGGAGATCCCTCCAAGTTGCAGGCAAAAATTAAGAAGGGAACGGAGATGGCGACGCTCAAGTATGAGATTACGGGTGGAGGCGGGGCACCTGTCGCCCCGATCCCTGTTGCGGCTCAGGGTCAACCTCCTATTCCCGGTCTGCCTGGGCAACAGCCTGGTCAGGCCCAGATGAATTCTGGCGGAAAGCCTGGTGCAACCCCTGCGCCCGTTATTCGCCGTAGAGTAATTCCAATTCCACAAGGGGGTAAGAAGTGAAATCTTTATCATTGGCATTACTTCTGAGCGGCGCTGGTTTTTTAAACGGAACAGTCCATGCGCAGACCTCGATCCCAGCAGATTTGACTCTTGGGGGAGATGTAAAAGCAACTGAGGGTTCAACGTCTGAAATGATATCTCCCGACACAATCCAGTTTCCGAATAATCCGGTTTCTGATTTTCTGATGGTTTATGAGAAATTGAAAGGGGTCACGTTGATTAAAGATGCCAGCCTATTGGCGGGTGGTGCAAATCTAAGTCTGACCCTCAATCAACCTGTGAGCAAAGCGGAGGCGATTCGCCTTCTCGAGTCGACCCTTCTTTTGAACGGGTATGCATTCATCGCAGTGGATAAGAATTCTGTGAAGGTAATTAACACGGCAGGGGGAAAAAATCCGCGAAGTGAGGGAGTTTTTCTTTTCACGAATGAGAGCGAGCTACCGGATGGGGAGGTCGTTGCGTCCTATGTCTTACCGTTGACTCATCTGGCGGCCAGTGATGCGGTAGAAATTTTTAACCAGTTTATTGTGCTTCACCCGTACGGAAGCATGGTTGCAGTTCCTGTGGCAAACCAAGTTGTGATTACGGAAAACTCCACCCTGATCCGGAGATTGATTGATGTGAAAAATCTGATCGACATTCCAGCTCCTGAAAAAAAGTCGGAGTTTATTACCTTGGCCCAGGCGAATGCGGACAGGGTGGTGGAGTTGATTACCACGATTCTCGAAAAGCGACAGGAGGGTGGGAGTGGTGGAAGTGGAAAGGCGGCTACGGGTCAGGCGGCGCAGCCATCCGTTCCTGGTTTGCAGGCGCCTGGAGGTGGGGCGACGGGAGTGACGATCAGCGGAGGGAAAAGTGGATTTGCGGGTGATATTCAGCTGATTGCAGATACTCGAACGAATCGGATTTTAGTCATTGCCAGCCCATTTGATTTTGCAGCAATCAAGGCATTGATTCAGCAGTTCGATATTGCGGTTGAGTTAACAGATCCGTACGAGCATGCCCTGAACTACGTGGCAGCGACCGATATGTTGCAGATCTTGGGAGATATGCTGAAGGAGGAGGGGGATGAGGGGGGCGATAGCGCTGCTGGGGGCAGTCAATCGACTGGAAAAGTTTCTGGAGGAATTGGAACAGGGGGGGTGGTGGCGGGTGGGGCGAGTGGTTCATCGAGTTCTAGTGGAAGAAAAGCGGATGTACTTTCCGAACCAGGTGAAGAGCAGGCGGCTGAATCATTGATTGTGGGGAAAACAAAGTTGATTGCGGACAATCGGGCGAACTCAATCCTTGTGATTGGGCAGCCTGAGGCAAAGGACAAGGTGAAAGCGATTCTCACCAAGCTGGATAAAAAACCGATGCAGGTATATTTGGCGACAGTGATTGGGCAGTTGCAGGTGAGTAATGATGATGAATTTGCCGTGAATATTTTGCAAAAATATATTGGAGGGCCAAGGACGGGTGCAGCCTCTGTAGCCGGCGGAAAACCATTTATATCAGGAGCAAAAACAGTGTATGGAACAAATACAGATGGCAATCCGACGGAACAAACTCAAAGTGGGGTTACGCCTCTTTCCCCCGCTGCTGCGACGATGGCACAAATGTCGCAGGTTGCAGTAGGTGCATTGCCAGGAATGCAGATCGCAACATTTATTCTTGGCTCAATCGATCTCTATATTAATGCACTTACGGCAACAGCCCGCTTTCGAATCGCCTCCCGCCCTGCGGTTTTCACTGCAAACAATAAGAAAGCGACGATCTACAATGGACAAAAAATCGCTATACCTACGAGTACGGTCACTACTTTGGGAGCAGGAGGTAGTCAAAACACTACATCGGGTTCCCAGCAGTCCAATATTCAGTATCAGGATGTAGTCTTGAAGATTGAGGTGGTCCCGCTGATCAATAGCGCGAAGGAGATTAGCCTGCAAATTGTGCAAACGAACGACACCCTTTCTCAAAACAGTCAGGCAATTGGTGGTGGCGTGCAGGTTCCAGACATCAACACTCAGGAGCTAAACACCACGGTGATTGTCCCTGATCGTGCCACTGTTCTTTTGGGTGGTTTAGTTACGCAAACGGATACTAAGAATGTTGCTGGAGTTCCTTTTTTATCGACGGTCCCTCTGATGGGTAATTTGTTTAAATCGACTTCCGACATTACAAACCGACAAGAGCTTGTGGTGATGATTCAGCCTACCGTTGTGCAGGATAACAAGGAGTTGAGTGAGGCAAGTAAAACAGAGCGGGATCTGACAGGTTTCTCGGCAAAAGAGTTGCAGCCTCTGACGATGCGTTCTGGGTCAAAAGGTAAAGATGTAGGGTTACAGGCAGCAGGTACGGATTCAGTGCCTGCCGAAGAATCGAAAGAGGAGTAAGGGAACGGGATTGGTGGGTTGACTCAAACGCGACTTTCCTCGACTCTTCCTACCATTAGTTTTTCTTCTTTATGAATATTCACGAATACCAAGCGCGGGATCTGCTCTCAGCGTCAGGGGTTGCGATCCCAAGGGGTGCCGTAGCAAAAACACCAGAGGAGGCGGAGGCCATTGCCCGGAGCCTTCCCTGCAACAGTTTTGTGGTGAAGGCGCAGGTTCATGCGGGTGGACGTGGAAAAGGGCATTTTGTGGATGGGTATAAAAGTGGGGTGCATTTGGTGAAAACCCCGCATCAAGTCCGAGATGTTGCTCAACATATGATCGGCAATACCCTGATCACGCATCAAACCGGCCCAGAAGGCAAACCCGTTAACTCCGTGTTGGTCGGAGAATCCACGGAGATCGCCCGAGAGCTTTATCTGGCCATTGTCCTCGATCGGTCTTCCGGGTGTCCCGTCATAGTTGCCAGCCAGCAGGGCGGAATGGAGATTGAGGCAGTGGCGGAGAAAAACCCTGAGGCAATTCTTCGTGAGGTCATTCATCCTGGTTTAGGTCTTCAGCCCTATCAGGCACGAAAGGTGAGTATTTTTCTGGGGTTTCCATCCACCGGATTGCGGGCACCTTGCCGTCTGCTCCACGCCGCTTACAGGCTTTTCATTGAAAAGGATTGTTCGCAGGTGGAGATCAATCCCCTCGCCGTTACCAAGGGGGGGGATGTAGTCGCTTTGGATGCGAAGCTCAATTTTGATGACAATGCACTGCTCCGACACAAAGAGATTCAAGATTTACAAGATCCATCGCAGGAAGATCCTCGGGATCTGGCGGCGGCAGAGCATCATCTGAATTATATCGGGTTGGAGGGGAATATCGGGTGCATGGTGAATGGAGCAGGGTTAGCCATGGCCACATTGGATTTGATCCAAGCAGCGGGCGGAAAGCCGGCCAACTTCTTGGATGTGGGAGGAGGGGCGTCCGAGGCGATGATCACGGCTGCTTTTCGGTTGTTGCAGGCGGACGCGTCGGTAAAGGCGGTCTTTGTAAATATTTTCGGGGGGATCTTAAAGTGTGATCTCTTAGCGCAGGGGATGATCGCAGCTTGCAAGAGCAATCCGCCCCGCGTTCCGATTATCGTGAGGCTTCAAGGCACGAACGTAGAGCAGGGGAGAAAATTACTCAAAGAGTCTGGGCTCCCTTTGATTCCTGCGGAGGGATTGATGGAAGGCGCAGAAAAAGCGGTCGCAGCAGCTGCGGGGAAGAAGGGGAAATAAGATGTCGGTTCTCGTAGATGCGAACACGCGACTCCTGGTGCAAGGAATTACCGGTAAATCGGGATCCTTTCATGCTTCCGCTTGCAAAGAGTATGGCACTCAGGTTGTTGCAGGGGTAACTCCAGCACGCGGTGGAGAAAAGTTTGAGAACACCGTTCCCATTTTCGATACTGTTTCGGAAGCGGTAGCAGCGACTCGGGCGAACGCTTCGATGATTTTTGTTCCGCCTGAGTTTGCGGGAGATGCAATCTTAGAGGCGGCCGATGCTGGAATTCAGTTGATCGTGGCAATTACAGAGGGAATTCCTGTCATGGATATGATGCGGGTACGTCATGCCTTGGAGGAGTATTCCTGTGTTTTAATTGGGCCGAACTGTCCTGGGATTATCACTCCTGGGGCCTGCAAGATCGGAATTATGCCGGGATACATTCATCGGCCTGGAAACGTGGGAGTGGTTTCGCGCAGTGGAACGTTGACGTATGAGGCGGTCTGGCAAATCACAAGCCAGGGTCTGGGCCAGAGCACCTGTATTGGAGTCGGGGGAGATCCGATTCACGGATTGACCCTGCAAAAAGCGGTGGAGTATCTGCATGCGGATCCCGACACGAAGGCGATTGTTATGATTGGTGAAATTGGAGGATCTGAAGAGGAGGAAGCGGCTGAGTACATTCAGGCACGGGTAAAGAAGCCAGTGGTTTCCTTTATTGCTGGGGCAACGGCACCGCCGGGACGTCGAATGGGGCACGCGGGCGCGATTATTTCAGGTGGGCAAGGCACAGCTCAGGCCAAGATTGAAGCTTTGCAAAAAGCAGGAGTTCGAATGGCAAAAAATCTGGGCGAGATTGGCAAAGAAGTCGCTCTGGCGTTAGGGAAGTAAGATGAGCTCAACACCTTCACCTGCCAAGATTGTGGCTAAAGGGTTGGAGGGAATTGTCGCTACGGGGACCGCGTTGTCCGATGTGCTGGGGTTGGAGGGGAAACTGATTTATCGAGGATACGATATTGATGAGTTGGCTGGGAAAATAAGTTTTGAGGAAACAGCTTATCTTTTGTGGGAAGGAGAGCTTCCCAAGGCAAAAGCATTGGCTGAACTCAAAAAGGCCTTGGCGGCAGAGCGGGATTTACCGACAGAGGTGGTGGACTACATTCTCCGGGCACCCAAAGATGCGGGTCCAATGGATATTCTGCGAACCTGTGTGTCGATGCTTGGGCTCTACGATTACGATGCGATCGGAGCGGAGCATGTGGAACTGAATCGGCAACGTCAGATTTCCCTTACGGCCAAGATTGGAGTGATCGCGGCCTATTTTCACCGTGCGCGTCGGGGGCAATCCCTTCCGCCGATTCGAAGAGATCTGGGGGAAGCCGCTCACTTTCTTTATCTTCTGAATGGTCAGGAGGCGGGACCGGAAGCGGTGGCCACGCTGGACATGGCGTTTGTTTTGCATGCGGATCACGGGATGAATGCCTCCACCTTTGCGGCACGGGTGTGTGCCTCGACATTGACCGATATTTATTCCGCGATTTGCACAGCCATCGGGACATTGAAGGGTCCTTTGCACGGAGGGGCGAATGAGGGTGTGATCCACATGCTTCAGCAAATTGGATCGTTGGAGAAAGTGGATGCCTGGGTGAAGGAGCAGATGAGTCAAAAGAAGAAGATTATGGGAATTGGACATCGCGTTTATAAGGTGTTGGATCCGCGGGCCCCGCACTTGAAGCGGATGGCGGAAAAGTTGACGGCTGAGTTGGGAGAACCGAAGTGGATTCAGATGAGCGAGCGGATCGCCCACATCATGCGGACGGAGAAAAAACTGGAGGCCAATGTGGATTTTTATTCGGCCACGGTGTACTACAGCCTTGGCCTGCCGACCGATCTTTTCACCCCAATTTTCGCAGTGGCACGAATGGCGGGATGGACTGGGCATGTTCTTGAGCAGTGGTCGGATAATCGTCTTTTCCGGCCTGACAGCGAATATGTGGGCCCAGCACTCGGGCGTAAGGTAGTCCCGCTGAGCAAGCGTTGATTGCACGAACCGTAGGTTTTGTCCTTGGGCTGGCCCTGGGGATGAGTGGGGGGGTCGTTTGCGGGGAGGCGCCCCATGAAAAGCTTGTTGAGGTGACGTCTGAGAACGTTCCAGGGGTGGTGATGGAGATCCGATATGGAACGGATCGAAATATTACAGGCCAAAAGATTTATCCAGATTGCCGTGCTTGGTTGCGACAGGAGACGATCCAGAAGTTGGCCAAGGTGGCGCGAGAATTAAAGGAGAGTGGATATCGACTGGTTTTATGGGATGCGTGGAGGCCGGCCTCTGCGCAGAAGGCGTTATGGGCGGCCAAGCCGGATGGAAAATTTCTGACGCCACCGAATAAGGTGAGTCGTCATACCAGGGGAACGAGTGTGGATGTCTCCCTGGCTGATAAGAATGGAAAGATCTTGGAAATGCCAAGTGACCATGACGAGTTTAGCAAAAAGGCGGATGAGGACTTTTCCGATGTTCCGAAAGAAGTGGCAAAGCGGGCAAGAATCCTGAGAAACGCGATGTTTCGTACAGGATTTTCTGGCGTGCCGGACGAGTGGTGGCACTACGATTTGAGGGATTGGGGAAGCTATGACCCGATTGAGGTAAAGGGGTTAAGGGATTAAGGGGTTTGGCTTTTGGGTGCTCCTACCGTTGTTTCAAAAATTCGGGCATGGAGCACTGCTGGCAGGCATCGGCTTTGGAACGGCAAAAGTCCTTGTAGATCTGCAGGAGACCTTCGCGGGCAAGGTGGGATCGGATCTCGAGTGGGGGAAACGGAAGACCAAACAGGCGGATAGAGGCTGAACGGATCAGGCCTGCATCCCCTCCGACAGGCCATGTGGAGATGACTTTATGAAGCTCGGAACCAGATCGTTCGGTTAGGGGAGCCAAGACTTGAAAGAGGAGGGCGTGGGCGCGTTCCAAACCAATTAGCCGAGAGCGGCTAGGGAGAAGACGACCGTCCCAGCCTGCATGATGATCCCAAAAAGGGTCGGAGACAGATTTTAGGATTTGCAAAAAAGTATGCGAGTCGGCTTGTCGAACGGATTCGACTAGTCGAGGCCAGATTTGAGCACTTGAAAGGTGGGTAAGGGCGGCGATTCGGCGAAGGGGTGAGTTGTTGGGCCTAGTGGATCCCATTTTCCAAAGAGTGGATGGCAGAATCTGGTCATCCCAAGAAATACGAAGCTTCCACCAGTGACCCCATAGTTCTTTTAGAATGGGTTGTGCTCGTGGAGTCGTATGTGTGGCGGGATCACAAAGAAGCCCAGCTACGCCGTAAAGAAGGGAGGCGCGAAGGGAAGAGTCGGAGAGAGTTAGCAGATGTTGAATCGGTACAGCACGGGCCAGAGTAGCAAACGGCTCGCGATTTTCAGAAAATCCGAGTCCCTCCGCAAGGGCGAGCCAAACAGCCTGATCGAAGCCGTGCGCTGAAATTCGAGCGGTCGAGAGTAAGCGGCGTTGCTGAAGTCGATGAGATCCTGCTTCCTCAAGGACTTTCCGCAACTCTTCGGGTTGAAGGGAGAGAAGGGCGGTGTGGCAGCGACCAGGCTTTTCACCTGAATGAATCTCCGTTGGGCTGGCCCGAAAGAGGGAAATAAGCTCGGTGAGGGGTGCAGCGAGTTGATGGGCGAGGGCGATTTGGCGGATCGAAGCGGGTGTGAGATCGGAGAGGGAGGGGTCGGTCTGCCAGAAAACATGGAGAACGACATGTTGATACGCGGGATCCGTGCCGTGACCATGGGCATCCCAATCGGAGGAGTGGCGATGTATTTCAACATCTCCTGAAAGAGTTCGCCCGTCTTGGGTTAGGAAAGAGGAGCGAAGAAAGTCAGGCCCTGAGCGATGATTCCAGATCCCAGGATGTTTGAGGGTAATCAACTCTCCCTGAAGGGTGGTGAGGGGATTTCGGATAAGAAACTCGAACCAGATTCTCTGAAGAATGGATTCTGAGAGTATTGGGCCTGGCTCCTCCCTGAGCACATGGCCCTTAACCCATTTCCTATATGTGATTGGCATAGGGATTAAACTGGGAATTAGGGCAAAGGGTTCGATTCTTTTGCAAAGGGATGGGTTTCCTGTCGGCTTGTGTGCGTTAAAGCAGGGATTATCTTTTGAGGAGTGAAGTGGGCGATCATCATCATACTGGGATTCGGGGTGGGGCCGTTATGGGCCTTGTCACCCCAGGAGGAGCCGATTGTCAAAGCGGTCGAGAAGGTAAGGCCAGCTGTCGTTAATATTAATACAGAGCGGATCATCACGCAGGAGGTGCGGGATCCACGCGATATTTTCTTTGAGCGATATTTTGGAGGAGGAGTGTCGCGGGGGAACAGGATTTTGCAGACACCAGTGCAAAATCTTGGGTCGGGCGCCATCGTCAGCCCTGATGGGTATATTGTGACCAATCAGCACGTGGTGGATAAAACGGCCAAGCTGAAGATCAAGGTGACATTGGCGGATGGAACTGACACGGAGGCGACTCTGCTACGAGACGATGACCTTCTGGATCTGGCTCTTATCAAAATTGAGTCTCCAACTCCGCTTCCTTACCTAAATATGGAAAAACTGTCCCCTAATCTGCTCGGTCAAACTGTTTTGGTTTTAGGCAACCCTGTGGGATATGAGAGCAGTGTGAGTGCGGGAATTTTGAGTGCTAAGGATCGGACTTTGAGGATTGGAGATTTGACGATGGAGGGCCTTTTACAAACGGATGCAGCCATTAACCCTGGCAACAGTGGGGGCCCTCTTGTGGATGTGGAGGGAAACTTAGTGGGGCTGAGTTCAGCCAAAATGGCGATCGCACAAAATCTACCGGTAGAGAGCATCGGTTTTGCCATTCCTGGGGAGCGGGTGAAGCGTTGGGTAGAGGAGGCAATCAGCATTGTGGAGGGAAAAATCAAGGCGCCTGCAACACGGTCAGCGGCCGTGGTTTTGAAGGAGAAGTTTGGACTTTCCTTAAAAGATCTTACGCCTCAGGAATCACTTCAATTTGGTTATGCAGGACGATTGGGACTTTTGGTGGCGGGGGTGGATAAGGGTAGTCCTGCAGAGGAGACAGGCATCCAGAAGGGGATGTTGATTGTGGGGTTGGGGTCAGTGCCTTGCAGGAGTTTGGGTGAATTACCTAGGTCTGTAAGGCAGCTTAAGGCAGGGGAAAGCGTAAGAGTTACAGTTTTAGGAGCCACTCGTCAGGGAAACTTTGTGGCGATGAGAAGTGGGACTGTAGAGCTTAAGGCGCGATAGAGTACAGGGGTGGAATCTTTCTTGAAGTGGATGAGTTACTTGGCGGGTGTTGGGTTTTTCATCCTAAACAGTGTCCAAGGGAGTGAGAGGATCGATTGGCAATTGCCAACAGGAAATAGGGCTCTTTTCCAAGGTGAAGATAAAAAGTTTTATCAACCCACAATCAGCCGGCGGTTGATTTCAGGCATGTTTGGTTTTGTTCGGACTTCGGAACCGGAGCCAGCACGGATCTTTGAGCATTTCCATAAGGGCATCGATATCCGGCCTTTGCACAGGGACAAAAAGGGGGATCCTACTGACACGATTAGCGCGTCGGCGGATGGAGAGGTGGTTCGGGTAAATCTGGACGAAAAGATTTCTGATTATGGAAAGCAGGTGATTGTGAGGCATCTGTGGGGCAAGCAGCCTGTTTATACAATTTATGGGCACCTAGCCTCGATCGGTGTGGAAGTAGGGCAAAAGGTGAAGGCGGGAGAGCCGTTAGGATTGATGGGATGGACGGGGCCGGGACTTGTGCGGGAGCGGGCGCATCTGCATTTTGAAATCGCGTTTCAAATTAATGGAAAGTTTGCGGAATGGGTAGAAACGGCCAAGCCGGGCAGGTTATGGGAACCGAACCGGCATGGAGAGTGGAACGGACTTAATTTAATGGGAATCGATCCAATTCCCCTTTTGAACGCGGCGAAACAGGGAACTCCTTTGACGTGCGAAGAGGCACTTTCCAAACAGCCGTGCGGATTCACGGTTCGTGTACCTCCGTTTATGGGCACCCCTACTTGGATGCAGTGGGTCGAGAGTAAATCGCCGTCGGCGCTGCCTCTATCTTGGGATATTGAAATGACGCCGTGGGGGTTGCCCTTGAAGATGGAGGCAGGAGGCGAGGTGGTTTTAGAGCCTGTCTTGATCGCCAACCCCGGCAAACCTAGTGAAGGAAAGTACTACTGCAGGGGGTTGGTTCAAGGGGATGGAAAAGGTGGAATGAAGTTGAGTAAGTTTGGGCGTCAGACATTGGAAATGATGTTGTACACAGGGCCGACCCCCTCTCCGTAGCGATTCAGCTATCGTGAGGTTTCTTGAGGAGATGAGGTAGAGTCCTCGTCATCATCCTTGTTGGCTTCGATAAACTGTCGATTCGGCGCGAGGTTGTGGTCCTCAATGTAATCGACCAGATAGTTACGGATTTCACGGGCGGTTCGAAGAGCATCTTCTGGAAATGAGATGGCGGCTCCCGCGGCCGACCCGGCCACGGCTTCCGAAACACCGGCTCCCGGAGTGACCAGTGAACCGGCGAGACCGGGTTCGGCATTGGATCCACCCGTGGTTTTTAGCGCAAGGAATTTACGGGGATTTCCAGCGGCCAATTCAGTGACCTCGACCTCAGTTTCCATTTTGGTTGCGCCCAAGCCGAAACCAACCAAAACGCGGGCTGTTTTGGTCCCGTGGTTGACCCAGGTGAATTTGCCCTGAATCAACCAACCCTCAGTCGGCAGGGGGCCACCCTTGTATTCTTCAACAGGGGCAATTTCAGGCAGCCGATCCACCAATCGAGTGTGAAGCAGATCGACAACGGCCTGCTTATATTCCTCAAGCTCCTTACCTTGTTTGTCGATTTCCACCTTGGCTCCATCCATGGAAAACTTCTGAACATAGATCTTTTCTGGCATCTTGATTGGCGTATTGGAAATCTCGTGTGCATCCTGCACGCTGACGGAAGCGCACGAGGCGAGAAAGAGGGCACCTAATAAGAACAGTAAAGACGGCAGGGGCATTCGAGTCATTTCAAGATCATCCTCAATGCGGCTCCGAAGGCCATCAGAATCAGAATCCATTCAAAAAGTTCCTGGGTGATCTTTTTGGAGAAAAAGCGGCCGATGTAAAAACCTAGAAGAACACTGGGGAAGAGGATTAAATCAAAGAGGAGTGATTTTCCGTTGAGAAGGCCGAGTTGCCAGCTGAACGGGAGTTTGATGGCATTGATGGTGAGAAAAAACCAGGCTCCTGTGCCGACCATGACCATCTTGGTGTAGCGCTGGGAAAGAAAGTAAAAGGCGGTGATTGGTCCGGCTGCGTTCGCAATCATGGTCGTCACACCGGCGGCCCATCCGCAACCCAACCCAAGGAGAGGGTGGGTGGTGAACCAGGCCAGCAGCTGGGGGCGAATCCGTTGGATGAGGATGACTCCGATCAGGCCCAAGATGATCCAGCCCAAGGTATGGCCGAAAAACTCTGTCGGGATTCGAGGCATGATCCACCAACCTGTGATGATGCCGATACAGGTGGCTGGCAGGAGAGTGCGCAGGATCTGCCAGGAGGCGTGCTCATGAAAGGAGCGAACGGCCAGTACGTCGCCAAAAATCAGAAGGGGAAGAACAACTCCAGTGGATTCCTGAGGTGGCATGACCTCTGCCATAAAAATAATTGTGAGTAGGCCAAAGGGACCAAAACCAGATTTGGAGAGTCCCGCAGAGACGGCGGCGGCAAAGGCAAGGAGCCAACCATGAGGGGAGAGATCGGGCATCGAGGATTCAGATTGAAGGTTATTCGATCTGGGTCGAGCGACTTCCAAATTACTCGTTGCAGATGGGGTGCCGAAGTGAGAAGACGGTGTATGGAAATCAGGCTTCAACCGAACAACTTCATGTATGTGCGCCTTGTTTCTTCTGTATAGCGAAGGCTCAGTATTTCTATGCCTCATATTCACGAGAAGATCGATTTCACGGTTAGCCTTTTTATTGTTGAGGGGGAAAAAGTTCTCCTGGTTCACCACAAGAAGTTGGATCGCTGGCTTCCGATCGGCGGGCACATCGAGTTGGATGAGGACCCAGAGCAGGCGGCGTATCGGGAGGCGAAAGAGGAGTGTGGACTTGAGATTGAACTGATCGGTGAAAGGCAACCGACCACAGGACCTGGGACGCGCGCCTTAGTAAGGCCAAGGTTTTTGGATATCCATCGGGTGAGTCCAACGCACGAGCATATTGGAATTATTTATCTAGCTCGGCCCAAGAGCGGAAATGTGACTCTCGCCCCCGCAGAGCACCACGATATTCGGTGGTGCAGTCAGGCTGACCTAGAAACGCTGAATCCCCCCATGAGCGACGCGGTGAAGTACTACTGTGTTGCGGCGATTCGTGAGACAGGCAAGAGCTGACTTATGGGCAGAGAATGGTGTTTTTGAGATCCGTGTTTCCGGCATAAAATACCGCAATCTTTAAGGGGACTTTTCCCGTGTTTTTGCCGTTGTGGGCGGTTCCGATCACCTCTGCGAAGGTTTCACCCGCTTTGACTCTTTTTGTACGTCCGTCTTTGAGTTCAATCAGTAGTTCCCCTTCGAGAATCAGGGCAAGGCAGGGAACGGGATGCATGTGCCAACCGGTTTCGGTTCCCGGGGGAAGCGTGATGATTGCCCCCGTCACCTTCGCTGTGCCCGAAGGGTATACGATCGATGCACCATCCCACGTTTTAGTGGTGGATAGATTTTCATCAATCTGAACGGACGATTGATAGCCCTCTGCGAAGGCAGCAGGGTTGATTGAACTTAACAGGATGAGGCATAGAGCAGTTCGGATCATGAATCCAAAGTAGGGATATTGGATCTTGGGTCACCCTGTATTTGTCCCACCCCTGTTGACAGGATGTATGGATGCAAAATCAGGCAAAACAGGAGGAACGATTGACAGCAACGAATCGGAGCGAGAGTTTGCCTTCATGAGAAAATTGGGGATCAAGGGAAGGAAAAAGATGTCTTCTGCATCCCATGTCCGGTTCATGCGACGGGCGATCGAATTGGGTCGGGTAGGTGCTTTGGTGAAAAAAACTGGAGGTCCGTTTGGGGCCGTGGTGGTGAAGAACGGTCGTATTGTTGGGGAGGGGCATAACCGGGTGATTTCCGGCAAGGATCCGAGTGCTCACGGAGAAATTGTGGCAATCCGGGATGCCTGTCGAAAGCTAAAGACCTACGATCTTTCAGGCTGCACCCTCTATACGAGTGCCGAGTGTTGTAGTATGTGTTACTCGGCGGCTTTTTGGGCGAGGATCGGACGTATTTACTATGCCGCACAACACGGGGATGCCCTTCGCTACGGCGACTTTGACGACCGGGTCCTTGAGAAAGAAATCCGAAAGAATCCAGGGAATCGGTCTCCCCGATGCACTTCAATGCTTCGTAAGGAGGCGCTGGTGATATGGAAGAAATTTAAAAAAATGCCGGACCGCGCTAGATATTAATCGAATGAATGGACTTTTATTGGCCGGAATGGCAGGTCTCTTGGTCGGAGGTGTGGCGGCTTATGCCTATTTCTCAGGAAGAATCGGAAAGTTTTCGGGAGAGATCGAAGCGGCTCGGCGAAGAGCAGAGGAGCAGGATCAGGCCCGCATACAAACAGAGTCGGAAAGCCGGGAAGCACGGGAGGGCAGGGTCAGGGCCGAAGCGGAACGCCAGTCGGCAGAGCGAAGCCTGATGGAAGCTAGGAAAGAGAAGGAGGAATTGGCCGTTCGTTTGCAGTCTGATTTTCGGGCAGTTGCCCAGCAGATGGTGACAGAGGGGACAAAACGATTGGCTGAGGATAATCAGAAGCAGGTGGGGATTGAGTTGCGGCCGATTCTTGATCGGATGGAGGCGTTCCGGAAACGGGTGGACGAGGTGCACACGGCCGAAACCACCTTGCAGGGAGATTTAAGGAGAGAGCTCCAACAGATCCAGGCCATGAGCACGAAGTTGGGATCGGAAACCCATGCGCTCACCAGTGCCCTGAAAAATGATTCGGGAGTCCGGGGTCGATGGGGAGAGATGGTCTTGGAGAAGACGCTCGAGATTTCAGGTCTCGAAAAGGGACGGGAGTATCGGACGCAGGAGTCGGCTGATCGGAAGCGGATGGATGCGGTGGTCTTTCTTCCGGAAAACCGAGCCATAGTCATCGACAGCAAGGTGCCACTGGTGGATTACGATGCCTACTGCTCGGCAACGGAACCGGTAGATCAGGAGAAGAGCCTCAAGGCGCACGGCCTGGCGGTAAAGCGGTTCATTGATGATCTTTCCAGTAAGGCGTACCCGGATCTGCTGGAGGGAAGGTCGCTGGATTTCACCGTGATGTTTATTCCGATTGAGCCGGCGTTTGGGGCGGCTCTGCGGGCGAATCCGGATCTGCTCGAGTATGCGTTTGATCAGCGGATTGTGCTGACGACTCCGAGCTCCCTGATGTCGACCCTGCGAACAATTGCCAATTTGTGGAAGATCGAGCGACAAAATAAGAATGTGCAGGAGATCGCCCGGCTGGGAGGGAAACTGCATGACGATCTAGCGAACTTCTGCGGGGACTTGACGGAGGTTGGTAAAGCGCTTGGAAAAGCTCATGAGGCGCACGAGTCGGCAGTGAAAAAACTTTCCGAAAAGAAGGGAAACATTCTCGGCACGGCGGAGAAGTTGCGTGAGCTGGGCGCAAAAACGGAAAAAAGACTACCGACGATGTTGGGCGACGGTTCTGAGTAAAAAACTAGTTTTGTTTTGGCTGGATAGTGACGAGGGCCAGGATGCCCGCGCAGGCCTGAATGGCGGCTAGACCGAGAAGGGCCGCACCCATTCCGTGGTGGCTTTTCATCCAGCGAAAAAGTTCTGGGGCAACCAGACCAGCTAAATTACCAACCGAGTTGATCCAGGCGATGCCGGCGGCGGCGGCGGTTCCGGAAAGGATGGCGGTGGGCACAGACCAGAAACATGAGGTGGTGGACATAACCCCCGTGACCGCGATAGCCAAGGTGATGAGTCGGGCCCAGGCGGGAAGGCCGGGGAAACCGCTTGCGGCAAAGGCAAAGGCTGCGGTGAGGGCAGAGAGGCCGACATGAAGGCGGCGTTCCCCCGTGCGATCGGAATGGCGGCAAACCCAGACCATGCCAAAGGCGGCACATGTCCATGGCAGGGCCGAATAGAGACCGATCTGCCATTCCACCGGGGTCAGAGTGTCGTGAATGATTTGGGGAAGCCAAAAGGAGGCGCCGTAGAGACCGAAGACGATGGTGAACTGGGTGAGGCAGAAAATCCAAATTCGCTTGGAACGAAAAGCATCCTTCAAGCTGAAGGCGTGCTCGCCAGAGGCGAGTTTGCGGTGCTGTTCGATATCGATCTTTTCGAGGATAAAGGACTTTTCTGTGGAGGTCAGCCAACGGGCGTGTTCAGGTCGATCGGTGAGGAGAAGGGGTACGAGGAGGCCAAGAAGAATGGAGGGAGTGCCCTCTAAGATAAAGAGCCACTGCCAAGAGTGAAGCCCGTGCCATCCGTCGGAAACTTGAAGAATCCAGCCTGAGATGGGGCTTCCCAGAATGCCTGCGGCGGCGACTGCGGTCATAAACATGGCGGTCATGTGGGCTCGGTGTTCACGCGGGAACCAGTAGGTCAGGTACAGGATGATGCCAGGGAAAAAGCCCGCCTCGGCTATCCCAAGGAGAAAACGGAGAATGTAGAAGGAGGTAGCGTTGTAGCTGAAGGCCATCAGGGTGGAGATGATTCCCCAGCTGATCATGATGCGGGCGATCCAGAGTCGGGCTCCCGTGCGGTGCAGAATGAGGTTGGCAGGGACTTCAAAAATAAAGTAACCGACGAAAAAGATACCTGCACCTGCAGCAAACACGGCATCTGAGAACCAGGGGACCTCGCTCATCGCGAGTTTGGCGAAGCCTACGTTGACCCGGTCGATATAAGCCAAGATGTAACAGGAGAAGAGGATGGGGATGAGTCGGAAGGCGACCTTTCGGTAGACGGGGGAAGGGGACATGTAAATAGGATTTAGGATTGGAGGAGTTTATCGTAATCGGCGTGAGAGCCGATCCAGACCCAAGTGTATATCTTGTCGTCCCGGTAAGCTAAGGCTCTGTAACGAAGTCCGATCCGGACGGAGTAGAGGTTTTCGAGCCCTTTAAGGCGTTTGAACGATAAGGATGAGTGCTGTGGTTGAGTAAGCCACAAACGATACTTTTCATCCGCTAACCGCTGAACGGAAATGGGAAGGGAATGGTAGTTTTCCCAAAAACGGGCCGTAACTCGGGAGATCACGTACCGGGGAATGGGCGAAGTTTATTTTGATTGGACTCTTGTCGGGCTTCTTCGGCGAGAAAGTCCAGTTTACCCGACGTTGTATCGTGCTCCATCCTGCGATCCCAAGCGTCGTTAAAATCGATATCACAGAGTCCTTCGAGAAACTGGTTTTTTTCGTGTTCGTCGAGTTTTCGCACAGCAGCGAGGATCTCCGTAACGCTCATCTGGTTATTTTCCGCGAGAAATTCAGGGTGTCAATGGGTAGTAGGAATCGTTGACTTGATGCGCCTTACCTACAGAAGGTTGAGGATTTTATGGGTGCATACAAAAGCTTAGCTGGGACGGAATTTGTCCCACCTGCTAGGGTATGGTTTCTGATGATGAGCCGTACATTCCTAGGTTGGGAAGAGCCTGTGATTGGACACACGGCAAAGTGGTTATTGGAAAATTATGAGGATTTATCGGAGGTCAGGGTGGTGGTTCGGGGGTCCCGGGCAGGGCGGCGTCTTTTGGAAAAGCTGGCGGTCGAGGCGGATCGCGAAAAGCGGCCTCTTTTCCTTCCAAAAATCGCCACGATCGCACGGATCGTAGATGAGCTCTTCACCGCACCAGCAGGACTTCTTCCGGCAGCCCCTGAGTTGACTCAAAAACTTGCCTGGATGGAAGCTCTGTGCCGCCTGCCACAGGAAAAAAAATCCAAACTGTTCCAGACACCCGAAGGTGTGGGACGGAATGGTCAGCCAGAGCTGTTGCTTGCCCAGCGTTTGTTGACTCTTCGGAATGAATTGGGCGGGGAGGGAGTGAGCTTTGCGGAGGTCGCTAGGGTGATGTCGGAAAAGATGCCCGAGGCACCGGAAATTGAGGCGGAGCGGTGGGAGTTGTTGGAGGAGGTCTTTGTAGAGGTCCGAAAGATATTGGCGAAATCCGGTTGGATGGATCCAGCCGAGCGAAGGGCTGTTCTGGCCGAGAAGGGAACCCCACAGCAAGTTCAGGTCGTGCTGGCCGGTGTTGTCGAGATCCGTCCGATCTTTATGAAAATGATACAACGTCTTTCCCAGCCTCCGCAGGTGCTGGTCTTTGCGCCCGAAAGTGAGAAGGAGGGGTTTGACGAGGCGGGGCGGTTGCATCCCGAATTCTGGGCGAAACGGAAAGCTGGGCTGGAGAGTGGACAAATTCACGCAGTGGTGCGATCGGCCGATCAGGCAGCACGACTGGCTGAAATGGCGAAGACCTGGCCAGGGGCCACTCTGGCTGTGGCGGATGAAAAAGCCGTAGCAGGGATTCGCGAGGCTCTTCGGGAAGAGGGGATGGAGTCGCACTGGGCGGAAGGAAGAAAGATGAGGGAAGGTCGGGTCGCCAGCTTTCTTCGTGCAGTGGCGGATTATGTTTCCAGAAAACCGGGGGAGGCGCCCTCTTGGGAGTCGGCCGCCCTGCTGATGCGGCATCCGGACGGAATGGGGGGATGGTTGAAGGCTTCGGAAGTGCTGGATGCGTATGCGGAGAAGTATGTGCCGGAAAAGATGGATGCTCGCGGTGGAGAGGCCGCAGCCGAGTGGGCGGGTAAACTGGCGGAGCGGATCGCATTGGAGCCGACCGAGGAATCTGGCACCGGTCATGCACAAAAGGTTTCCGACATGCTCGTTCGGATTTATGGAACGATGGAGGTGAATCTGGATCTACCGTCGGGCCGAATGATGCGGGATTCTTTGCAGAAAGTTCGGAAGGTGATGGCTGAATTGGTGTCCCTGAAATTGCCGTATTTGGAAAAGATCCGGACGGCTGACTTCCTGCGTTTGGTATTGGCCGAGATGCAGGACGAGCAGGTGCCTGAGCCGGCTCGCGCTGGAGCGGTCGAGATGGTGGGTTGGCTAGAGTTGGCAGAGGAAGATTCACCTTCCGTCGCAGTCGCCTCGTTTCATGAAGGCTCAGTACCCAAGAGTGTGACATCTGATGAGTTTCTTCCCGGAAATCTGAGGGAGGCTCTGGGGGTAAACGACAATCTGCAGAGGTTGGCCCGGGACGCCTACGCCTTGGCCGTAGTGCTGGGGACGAGGGCGGAAAACAGAGGAATTGTTGGACTGGTCGTTCCCTCCTTTAATCCTGCGGGGGATCCGGTGAAGCCAAGCCGGCTCTTGTTGGCGGGGCTGAAGGGTAAGGAGTTGGCTGCTCGGGTCTTGGCTTTGACGGAGAAGCCAGAAGGAGAGCGGAAAAAAGAAAATCTCAAATTTGGAGCAGGATTCGGGGATGTGCCGGCGGGGAAAGAGATGATTGATCGAGTCTCGGTGACCGCCTTTCGGGATTATCTGAAAAGTCCACGCTACTTTTATTTCCGGACAGTTCTCGGTCTGGCGGCCGTAGAGGATGAACCCGGCGAACTTTCTCCGGCAGGATTTGGGAGCTTGATTCACCGAGTGGTGGGCGCTTTCGGGAAGGACAGAAAAATACGTGAAAGCGTGGATGAGAAAGAGATCTCTGCCTTTCTGAAAGATGAGTTGAATCGGCAGTCGCGGGAAAGATTTGGCGATCAACCCAAGGCGGCGGTGGGGTGGCAGTTGGAGATGGCGGAGGCGAGGTTGGAGGCCTTTGCCCGGGTCCAAGCACGGGAAAGAGCCGAGGGATGGCAGATTGTGGTGGCCGAGGAGGAGAAAGGAAAAGAGGGTCGTGCGGAGTTTGAGTTGAAGGACGCGAAGGGACGGGTGCTACTGGTGCACGGTCGTCCGGATCGGATGGATTGGAACGAAAAACAGAAGAGGTGGCGGATTGTGGATGTAAAAACCAGTTCTGTGCCGAAGACGCCCGACCGTGCGCATTGCGAGGCGGACGGCACATGGTGCGATCTGCAGATGCCACTCTACCGGGAGTTGGCGCCGAAAGTATTGAAGGAGGGGGTGTGGGATCTGGAAAAGTGTGATCTGGTTTATTTTCATCTACCCAAGGACGGGGAGAAGGCGGCGGTGTCAAAGCCGATGGACGGGGATCTAGTCGAGCGGGCTTTGGATAAGGCGAAGGAGGTTGCGGCGGATATTTTAGACGGAAAGTGGAAAGATATTGGAGAGCTGGATCCGGAACAGACTTCGGAAACATTCTTGGCGCTGTGTGGTCAGGCGGGAATTCCCCGGGAGATCGACGAGGAGGAGCCGGAATGAAAAAGTCGGTATCGACGACGTTGATCTCCGCCTCGGCCGGAAGTGGGAAGACCTATCAGCTGGCGGGTCGGTTCCTGCGGGTATTGCTCGAACCGGAGTCTGGGGGCGGTCGGGTGGATCCAACGACCGTGTTGGCAACAACCTTCACCCGAGCGGCGGCGGGAGAGATTCTTTCGCGAGTGCTGGGGTGGTTGGCCCGGGCTGTCTTTGATCCGGAAAAGAGAAAACAGCTTGGGGAAATATCGGGGTCAGGAAAAGAGCCGACGGTAGCGGAGTGTGCCGAGGTGTTGGAGGCGATGACGGAGAGGATGCATCGGCTGCAAATCGGAACGATGGACGGGATCTTTGCCAAGGTGGCGCGTTCGTTTGGCCCTTCGGTTGGGCTGCCGCCAGTCTGGACCATTGCACTGCCTGAACAGGCAGCGAGGCTGGCGGAATCGGCGGTCGACGAGCTGTTGGCCGGATGGGAAGGGGCAGAGGTGAGGAAGGCGTGGAGGAAGTTCAAGGGGAAGGCTCCGGCCTTGGGATTGCGGGCTCAGTTGATGGAGACGTTTGAGGAGATGCGACTCGATTTGCGGGGGTTGCAGAGCGACGGAAGTTGGGCGACCGATACCGGGCCAAAAAGAATGGAAGCCGCCGCTTGTACTAAGTTACGGGATGCGGTGAAGACGTTTACCGCTCCGAAACGCGGGCATTGGGTGAAGAGCTTGGAGAAGTTGGCACTGTTGCTGGCTTCACCGCCCCGCTTGGTGGATCTGCTGGAGATCGGTCCTGTGCGGAAGCTGGCTTTGAATGAGGGGAAGTATGATGGGGTGGATATTCCAGCAAATTTCGCCAAAGAGTTTTTGCCTTGGGCCCATAAAGCGAGGGGGGAGATGGTCCGGATCCATCAGTTGCGGGAGTCGGCCTTGGTGGCCTTGGCCACGAAGTATGACCGGGCGCGTGGAGCGCAGTCGTACAGTTCGGGCAGTTATACTTTTCGTGAGGTGGAGGCGGCGGCCCTGCAGGTGGCGGGTGGGCTGGATTCCGAAGAGCTATATTTCCGGTTGGACGGCAGGATTGCACATCTTCTGTTGGACGAGTTTCAAGATACCAGTCGGCGGCAGTTCAGCTTTTTCAAACCGGTGTTGGAGGAGACCACGGGGAAAGGCGGTCATGTTTTGGTGGTGGGGGACCGGAAACAGTCGATCTATGGCTGGCGGGGATCGGATCCTCGGCTGTTGCGGGATGTGGAGAAAGTATTGCCCGGGGTGAAGCGGGAGCTGTTGAGCGAAAGTTTCCGTTCCAGCCGGGCGGTGTTGGCGGCGGTGGATCGGGCTTTTGTGGGGCTTCCGGAATCCGAGCTTTTTCACCAGAAGGGAAAAGAGAAGCCGGTCTTTGCTGCGGCGGCTGCGGAGTGGAGGGAAGATTATCAGTCGCACAAATCTTCCCCGCAGGCGGCGAGTCAGTCGGGGAAAGTGGTTCTATATGTCACGCCAGGAAGCTGCTCGGATGAGGTCAAGGCAGCCGTTCGAAAACAGGTGGTCCAGCTGGCGAAGGCTCATGTGGAAAACCAAAAGGGGAGTTTGGGGATTCTCTGCCGGACGCATAAGTTGATTCCAGGAATTTTGGCGGGATTGAAGTCGCACGGGATTGAGGCGAGTGGCGAAGGTGGAAATCCTCTCACCGACAGTGCAGCGGTGGAGATGATTCTGTCGTTGTTGAGTTGGGCGGACCATCCGGGACATTCGGCGGCCAGGTATCATGTGTGTGCGGGCGGTATGGCAGAGGTGTTTGGGTGCGGGAAGGTGCCGGCAAAGATTTCTGGCGAAGACCCGGAAGCGAGGGATTTATTAAAGAAGTTGCGGACCGAGATTACGGATCGTGGTTTGGCTGAGGTAGTGAGCGGGTGGGTGGCTTCCAAAGAGTGGCGGGAGGCGGGAACGGCCCATGACCGGATGCGGTGCAGTCAGTTGGTGGAGTCTGCACGAGCGTTTGACGAGGGCGGGGGCGGAAGGTTGGCAGAGTTTGTCCGGCGCGTGCGAGCGGAGAGGGTGGAAAATCCGCGCGCTGCGCAGGTTCGGGTGATGACGGTGCACGGGGCTAAAGGGTTGGAGTTTGATCGGGTCATCCTGGCGGATCTGGACCGGGGCTTAAGCGCGGGAGGAATGGATAAGGTGAAAGTACGGGTTTTGGAGGAAGAAAATCGGGCGGTGATTTTGCCGAGCGAGGAGGATGCTGGATTTTTGGGTATGGGCGAATTGGTGGATAAGGTGAAGGGAGAGGAGTTCATGGAGGCGTTGAGCGTGTTGTATGTGGGGCTGACGCGTGCGAAGCGGGATCTGGAGGTGGTGGTGGGTGGTCCGCGAAAAGGGGAGAATCTGAACCTGGGCAAAATTTTGCGAAGCCAGTGGGGTTGGCTGGAGGCCCAAGCGGAGGGGGAGTTGGAGGTGTTCGATTCCAATGCGGAGAAATTTTCCGGTCCGAAAAAGGCGGTTGTGCCGGCGGATCCCGGTGTGGCGGAAAAGGTGGGGACGGCTCCGCGAAGGCCAGAGGCGCGGTTGGAGTTGGAAAGTCCGTCGGCACGAGAGGGGGGCGGAAAAGTAAGGCTGTCCCATGTGATTGCTCAGAGCAGCGGAAGGGCGTTGGACCGGGGGACGCGGATCCATGCGTGGTTGAGTAAGGTCGAGTGGCAGGAGGGGAAGGGGCCGGAGGCAAAGCGTTGGGTAGAGGAGGCACCAGAGTTGTGGTGGGGGATGGAGGAGAAGGAGGTAAGACAGGAGGCCGAAGAGGTGGTGGGACAGATGCAAAAGGGGATGGATTGGGTCTTTGGGAAAAAGGATTGGGAAAAACGGTGGTCGGGTGTGGCGAAGTTGGAGGTGTGGAGGGAGAGAAGCTTTGCGGTTGTGTGGGAGAGGGAGGGGGAACGGGAGGTTTTGACCGGGACCTTTGACCGGGTAGTCGTGGGGCGGGATGGAAAGGGTAAGGTTGTGGGGGCAGAGGTAGTGGATTTTAAGACAGACAGATTAGATGGGGAGAAGGATAGGACGGAACGTGCGGAATATTACCGGCCTCAGCTGGAGGCGTATGCGGAGGCTGTCTCGAAGCTAACGGGATTGAGCAGGGAGAAGGTGACGACTCGAATTGCGTGGGTCTGGGGCGGTCCTTAGCCCCATACATCCCAATAGTGTTGGCTGATTCCGCGGTGGTTCTTGAAGACTGACCGCCCCTTAGCCCAAAGACATGGTCCCACCCCGAATCGAACGGGGATCCACGGTTTAGGAAACCGTTGCTCTATCCTCTTGAGCTATGGGACCTTACAACGACTTGCAACTTGAGTAGGTTTAAGTCGAATTGAGATTCATATACTCAAAACAATACGAAGCGAGGGAAAAAGTCTGGAATCAGCATATTTTTAAAATTCTCTTGGCGTGTTTCGGAAAATCCAAGCCGACAAGGATGGCGGCCAGTCTTTTTCGGAAAGCTGGACTGGTCTTCCATCCGAGCATCCAAGTCAAAGCATGATCGATTTCCTTGGATTTGGGTTTCATTTCGACCAAATCCTCCAAATGCCTCCGGTATTTGACCGGGTCCATGGCCGCAAAAAGCTTGAGTGCAACTTGATCGAGGCGATCCAAAAACTGAATCGATAGACAGGGTCCATATCGCACAACGTGGCGGGACGATCTGCTCACCACTCCTTTCGGTAATCCGATTCGTATTAACTCGCTGGCTGAGGCATTAAACCACT
>JBIKTM010000051.1:0-5207 GCA_044348085.1 Methylacidiphilales bacterium
TCGTAAACTTGCTACCTCTGCCCCAGGCCCCTTCTTCGCCACTGGAAAAGCAGGCCAAATCAATGCCGCCCTCTTCGCCGCCGCCTGCCTCGCCCCCACCCACCCCAAAATCCGTCGCGCCCTCCACCTTTTCCGCTCCCGCCAAACCAAATCCGTCCCACAAAAACCATGAGCCCCCAACCCAACCCCCACGTCGCCGACCTCCACCCCTACGAGCCTGGTCGGCCCATCACCGATGTCGCCCGGGAACATGGCCTCCAAACATCCCAAATTGCCAAACTCGCTTCCAACGAAAACCCGCTCGGCCCCTCCCCCCGCGCCCTTCAAGCCATTCGCGAATCGCTCGACCTTACTCACCTCTACCCCGACGGAGCCGGCATCGACCTACGACAAGCCATCGCGAAGCTTCACGGCCTTACCCCCGACCACGTCGTCCTCGGATGCGGCTCAAACGAAATTATCGAATTCTGCTACCACGCCTACACTCTGCCCAGACAAGGCAAAGTCCTCGCCTCCGCCTACGCCTTCGCCGTCTACGGACTGATGGCTCGCCTCTTCGGTATTCCTTTTGAGGAGGTTCCCGATCGGAATTTTCATCACGACCTCGCAGGCTTCTCGGCACGTCTCACCCCCGATGTCCGCCTCGTATTCATCGCCTCCCCCAATAACCCCACCGGCACCCGTATTTCGAATGCCGAACTCACCGCCTTCGTAGAAAAATTTCCTGCTGGCCCCCTTCTCGTCCTCGACGAAGCCTACTACGAATTCATCCCTGAACCTCCCCCCTCCGTCCAGTGGGTAAAGGAAGGTCGCCCCATCGTCGTTCTTCGCACCTTCTCCAAAGTCCAAGGCCTTGCCGCCCTTCGTATCGGCTATGGTCTCGCCCGCCCCGACATCGCTGCCGTTCTTCAAAAATCCCGCCAGCCCTTCAACACCTCCGCTCCCGCCCAAGTCGCCGCCCTCGCCGGCCTCGCCGACACGGATCACGTTAAAAAAACTGTCTCCATGACCGATGTAGGCCGAGATCGCCTCCACTCCTTTCTTAAGAAACTCAACCTCCGCTTCATTCCAGGCACCGCGAACTTTGTCATGGTCGAAGTCGGCGACGGAGACGCCGTCTTTCTCGCCTTACAAAAGAAAGGCATCATCGTCCGTCCTCTCCGCAGTTACCGCCTCCCCACATGGATTCGCATCTCGATCGGTACCCCCGAACAGATGGAACGCCTCGAAAAAGCACTACCCGAAATTCTTAGCCAGAAAAAATGACTCTCTCCCGAATCACCATTCTCGCCCCCGGTCTCATCGGCGGTTCTGTCGCCTTGGCCGCCACCCGCGCTTTTCCAAAAGCAAAAATCATCTTGTGGATCCGCCGCTCAGAATCCATCCCCGCTCTTCGCTCCGCTTTGCCTAAAGCAGAAATCGGGACCGAACCCTCCCTCATCGCTGGCTCCGACCTCGTCATCCTGGCAGCTCCACCCTCCGCTCTTGTCCCTCTCGCTCAAAACATCCTGCCTCACCTCGCTCCCACAACTCTCGTGACCGATGTCTCCAGCATCAAAGGATCCGTCGAAAAATCCCTTGCCCCGCTCTTCCAAAAAAAGGCCCGTTGGATCGGATCCCACCCCATGGCAGGATCCGAAATCTCTGGCTTTGCCGCCGCACGACACGACCTTTTTCAAAATGCCCCCGTCATACTCACCCCCACTTCCACCACCTCTTCCGATACTCTTCAGGACGCCACCTCCTTCTGGAAAGCTTTAGGCGCGCACGTCCTGACCATGTCTCCCACAGAACACGACACCCAAGTCGGACAGATCAGTCACCTCCCCCACTGCGTTGCGACAGCTCTCGTCCTCACCGCAGGTACGCGAGCTCTACCCTTGGCCGGCTCTGGCTACCGAGATACCACCCGGATCGCTGCTGGCCCAGCCGAGCTCTGGTCAGAAATCCTTCTCGAAAATCGCACGGATATCCTTGCGGCGCTCAAAGAATTTCAAGGCTCCATCACCCGCCTCGCCCATGCCATCGAACAGAAAGATGCTGCCTCACTCAAAAATATTCTTCAGGAAGCAGCCCAAATTCGCCGCTCTCTATCCCACTCATGAAACAGATCGAGATTCGCCCCCTACGTAAACTCGATGCAGAATTCTCCGTCCCAGGAGACAAAAGCATCTCCCATCGGGGCATTCTCCTGGGAGGCATCGCGACGGGCACAACCCGGCTTCGCGGTTTTCTCCCTGGCGAAGACTGCCTCTCGACCCTCCACGCCATGCAAGCGCTGGGTTGTCGCATCGATCGTGTGGCACCAGACGAAGTCCTGATCGAAGGCAGGGGAGGAAAACTCCTCGCTCCAGCCGAACCCATTGATTGCGGAAACAGCGGAACCACGATCCGACTTCTTTCAGGAATTGTGGCAGGCTACCCCTTCACGACCCGCCTCTTTGGCGATGACTCCCTCTCCCGACGCCCCATGGCCAGAATTGCCGATCCCCTGCGCAAATTCGGGGCCGAACTTATTTGCGAGGGCGCAGGAGACCGCCCCCCACTGACCATTCACGGAAAACAACTCAAAGCCATCGACTTCTCCAGCTCCGTGGCCAGTGCCCAGGTCAAATCATGCTTCCTCCTCGCAGCCCTTCACGCCTCAGGAAAAAGCTCTTTTACAGAGCCCACTCTGTCCCGCGACCACACGGAGCGACTTCTCCCCGCATTTGGCGCCAGTTTTCGCACAGAGAAGAAGTCTATCATCCTTCACGGCCCGCAACGTCTCGAGGCCACGGAGTTAGATGTCCCGGGCGACTTCTCCTCTGCCGCATTCTGGATGGTCCTCGCAGCAGGCTTGCCCGGAGCAAAGCTCACTCTTCGTAAAGTCGGACTAAACCCCACCCGCACCGCTCTCATCTCCGCTCTTCTCCGCATGGGCGCAGGAATCATGGAGAAAGTCGAGCAACCCACACCCGAACCACTCGGCACAATCACAGTCACGGGAGGAGGCCGCCTCAAAGCTACGCAAGTCTCCGGGAAAGAAATTCCCAACCTGATTGATGAAATCCCAATTCTCGCCGTGGCCGCTGCGTTAGCAGAGGGCACAACAGAAATTAAGGATGCGAGCGAACTCCGACACAAGGAGAGCGACCGACTGGCCGTCATCACGAAAAATCTTCGCCTTTTCGGCGTCCCCGTGGAAGAAAAGCCCGACGGCCTTTTGATTGAAGGCGGTTGCCGAATTGTCGGAGCCGAAGTGGAAAGCCATGGAGACCATCGAATCGCAATGTCCGCCGCCATTTTGGGTTTCTTTGCAAAGGGCCGAACCCTTGTCAAAGACACGGCTTGTATCGAAACCAGCTACCCAGGCTTCGCAAAGCAGGTTGCTCTGATCCAAGAACTAGGACGCTAAGTTATGCTTCATCCTGTCATCTGCATTGATGGGCCTGCCGCATCTGGCAAAAGCACCGTAGCCCGACTCGTAGCCCACGATCTCGGCTATACGTACATCGATACGGGCGCCATGTACCGCGCCTTCACTTTTCTAACCCTCGAAGCGGGCCACGATCCCGCCTCCCGCCCCCGAATGAAACAGCTTCTCGAGAAAGTTGATTTCCATGCGGAGATCCAAAACAGGGAAATCACTTTGCGTGAAGCCAACCGTGATCTGGGTCCGCACACCCGTCTTCCTGAGGTCAACGCCGCTGTCTCCATCGTCTCCACTCTTCCCGAACTTCGCGAGCACCTCGTGAATCTTCAACGCAAGCTTCGCCTCTCTGCCCCACTTGTGATGGAGGGACGCGATATCGGCACGGTCGTCTGCTCCGATAGCCCATTCAAATATTTTATCGATGCGTGTCCAACCGTTCGGGCAGAACGCCGACGCAAACAGGGAGAAAAGGACAACCTCGCCGCTCGGGATAAGATCGACTCCTCCCGCTCTGCCGCGCCTCTTCTTCGCGCTGCAGATGCCACTTTGTTGGATAGCGGAAAAAACGATGCCCGGTCCCTCGCTGACCAGATCGTTCAAGAGGTTCGCTCCCGTCAAAAACCTGGCCCTACTGTTCCATGAAGGTTTGCCCTGTCTGGTTTCACTTCATCCGCCTGATCTGTCTTACCTTTTTTAAGATCTTTCACTCCTTCCGAACCTATGGGGCCAGCTCCCTACCCCCGGGTCCACTCATCCTCGCTCCCAACCACGCGAGCTATCTGGATCCACCCGCCGCAGGATGCGGCCTCTTTCGCGTCACCTACTACTTGGCACGCCACACTCTGTTCTCTCCCCCGATCTGCTCTTGGCTACTTCCGTCGATCGGGTCGATTCCTGTTAATCAGAACTCCCCTGGCCCATCCTCACTCAAAAATATTTTTGAAGTTCTAAAAAGAAACGGGACTCTCGTTCTTTTCCCTGAAGGCCAACGCACCTTTGATGGCACTTTTGGAAAAGCCGAGCCTGGAATTGGTATGATCGCTGCCCGGGCGAATGTCCCCGTGGTTCCTGTCCACATTATCGGTAGCCACGAAGCCATGCCACGAAATGGAAATTGGCACCCCTTTCGCCCCATGCAGGTCGTGTATGGCCAACCAATGCGCTTTCAGGGCGACCCCAAGAACAGGGATGACTTTCAAAAATTCGCCGATCAAATCATGGCGGCAATCGCCTCTCTAAAGGCAAACTCCCATTAGGCCGCGTTACCTTGGTGAACCGGTTGGTCGCTCCACCTTTCTCGAGTATAAAACCAAAATCATTTTCGCCTTCCTCGCATCAGCACCAAACCACCAAGACCGAAAAAGAGAAGGGAAATCGCAGAGGGCTCAGGCACTCCGGTCATCGTAAAAATCCAATTTTCGAAACTCTGCACAGACACCACACCCGCTAAATCCCCGTAATCCGCTTTGGCTCCCGTGGTGTCCCACGGGTATGGCAACGACGCTAGAAACGAATTCACCCCGACAAGCTTGGTCACTCCCCCCACATCAATAAAAAGACCACCCCCACTGTCCCCACTTGCGATCAGATACTCCTGCGCGACAGGAGTTACAGAACCCATCAAGCTCGCCACCGGATCGGTAGGATGATCAAAATCTTGAAAAAGAACGGTGGGAGAAATTCCATCCAGATCCAACAAAGTTCCACTTCCCATCGTGGTGACCATCCCTCCGCGAGCATCGATCATATTTTGCCCCGCCCGCTTCGTTCCGGCGGGAGTACTCATTCCCCC
>JBIKTM010000015.1:0-38529 GCA_044348085.1 Methylacidiphilales bacterium
AGACCTCCACCATGCAGGTTCGCTTGGGTGAGTCGGTCCTTCACTTTATTGCGGAGCGGGTCAAAACGAATGTGCGTCGCCTGGAAGGGGCTCTCAACCGCGTTGCGGCTTGGGCTGCCTTGCATGATCGCCACATTACTCCTGCACAAGTCGAAGAGTTGCTGAAGGATTTCATCCAGCAGGAAACCAAGCCGATTGTCACGATCGAGCTGATCCAGCGCCGTGTTGCCGAAGGTTACGACCTTCGCGTCGCGGATATGACCAGCAAGCGGCGTCCTGCGCATATCGCTCTTCCCCGCATGGTGGCCATGTATCTGAGCAGAAAGATGACAGGAAAAAGCCTCCAGGAGATCGGAGAATCGTTCGGAGGTCGCGATCACGGGACCGTCCTCCACGCCTGCAAGACCATCACCTCCAAAATGCAGGGGGATGACCGTCTCCACCAAATGGTGGGCCTTCTGACTCACAAGCTCGAAGAGCCGGCCGAGCGTTAAACCCAATCACTCAGACACGAAGCTCTTTTCCGCGCATCCGCGTGGGATAGAGATTTTATGTCGTTTGTAAAAGCCCCCATTTCCCCACACGCTCGCGATGCAAAACGAAAAACCCAGTGCTTATGAAAAAAACTTTTTTCTCAAAAATCGACGGTTGCCCGACTGTTATTCCCGTGGGTATCCCCAGTTCATTGCCATTTACTCACCGCTACAGAGAGGATTTGAGTCTCCCTGTGAATAGCCATCAAATCAGGACGAGAATCTTGTGAGAAGGATATCCCCGCACCAACAAGCAGGGTTATTTTTAAAACCTATCCACGGCTTATTCTTCACCCAACCTGTTGACGCTCGGCGTGTTAAAGAAAAACTGGTGGCTTATCCACTTGCTTATGATTATGGTTTATTTACTTCTATATTTACCTATCCCAATCTTCTGACTCTCAAAACTTCATGAAACTCATCCTCCAAAAACAGAAATTCCTTAACGCTCTATCTGCAGTCCAAAATGTGGTTGGGTCACGCACCCCAATCGGCATTTTAAACAATCTTCTTTTGAAGGCAGATAAAAGCGAACTCACGATATCAGCGACCGACTTGGATATCGGGATTCGGACCTCGTGCGAAGTCGGGGTGGAAAAGCCAGGGTCCATCACACTGCCTGCCCGCAGGCTCTTTAGCATTATTCGGGAGCTGCCTTCTGAAGAGCTGACCTTGGACGTGGACAGCAAGCTGAGCGCGACGATGCGATGCGGCTCGGCCGTGTTCAAAATTATGGGGATGCCGTCCGAGGAGTTCCCGGCGATCCCAGAATTCCCCGCAAAGACCAGCGAGAAGAATCCTATCTACAAAATCGAACAGAAAGCCCTTAAGGAGCTCCTCAAGAGAGTTTCCTATGCGATGTCCGCAGATGAGAAGCGCTACGTTTTAAACGGCCTCCTGCTTTGTTTAAAGGACGGCAAGCTCACGATTGTTGCAACGGACGGAAGGCGGCTGGCTTTGACCGATCAAGAAATGGATTTTCCGAAAACTGGCGAACGAGAATTTATCCTACCCGCAAAAGCGGTTCTCGAGCTCCAGCGCTTGTTGGGCGACAAAGAGGACGTTTCTTTTGTGGTGCTAGAGAACCAGATTCTCTTTTCCTTTGGGACTACAGAAATCGCGGCCAAAATGGTGGAGGGAAATTATCCGAACTATAGGCAGGTCATCCCTGCGGATGCCAAAGAGAGGGTCACCTTGGAGAGGGAACTCTTCTTGAACTCCGTACGTCGGGTAGCCCTGCTTTCCAGCGAGAAATCCAACTCGGTCAAACTCACCTTTGGCAAAAATAATCTCGAAATTGCCGCGAACACGCCCGACGTGGGAGAGGCCCATGAATCGATTCCCGTACAGTATAAGGGCAAGGAATTCACGATGGCGTTCAACCCCGATTTTCTGATCGATCCTCTAAAAAATATTGAGGACGACAGCGTTCACTTTGATTTTATCGATGAGCTCAGCCCCGGCGTGATCCGCTACAACAAACCGTTTCTTTATGTGATCATGCCGATGCGGACGGCCTGAGCCGCCCCGCGTGGTTCGGCATCTTCGACTCACCTCGTTTCGATGCCACTCTTCGCTTGAACTGGAAAATCTTGGTCCGCGTGTTCTGTTGTCTGGAGCGAATGGTCAGGGAAAAACAACGCTTCTCGAGTCGGTAGCGATTCTCGGGCGAATGCGCTCCTTCCGTACGCGCGCGTATCGGGAACTTACACAGCATGGGGCCGAAGGTTGGCGGGTGGATGGATCATGGGCGGATGAGGCAGGGCCTGTTCGATTGGGAATGGTTTGGCGAAACGGGGCTAGAGAGTTGGAGGTGGATGGGCGAGTCGGCGCAACGGTGGATGAGTTTTGGGGAAGAGCGTTGGTTGTCGTCGCACATGGGGGAGACACCTCAATTTTAGAGGGCGGATCAGCTGAAAGGCGGGGAGGCTTTGACCTGCTATTAGCAGAAACAGATCCAAGTCGGCTGGGGGATTTGCGAACTTTGCGGGAAGTTTGCAAACAGAGATCCGCCCTACTGAGATTACCTCGCGCATCTCGAGAGGAGTGGGAAGCGTGGACAACCCGTCTTGGAGAGTTGGCAAAAATATTGCAACCCGCACGGCGCGCCTTGGCCGAGATTTTTTTACCGCATTTGGAAGAGGCCCATAAAAAACTAACCGCAGGCGCGGAGAAGTTGAAGGTGACCTATCAACCCGACGAACCAGTTCCTGATTCAGGGCCAGGACGGGATCGCCTTTGGGGGATTGAGCGGGAAAGAGGCATCAACCTGACAGGACCTCAAAGAGATGACTGGGATTTCAAGCTAGGAGGAAAAAGTTTGTCGCGATACGGATCGGAGGGGCAACGGAGATCTGCTTGCTTGGCGGTGCGTTTGGCCGAGCTGGCTCTTTTGAGGCAGGGCAGACAGCGAAGCCCGGTATTTCTTTTGGATGACGCCCTCAAAGAACTGGATGAGGCACGGCGGGAGGCCTTTTGGCGGGTGATTCCGGATGAGTGCCAAGTCTTGTACGCAACGGCACACGATCGACCCAAGCAGGGGGATTCGTGGGTTATTATGGAGATTTCCCCCGGGGTCGCAAAAAAGCAAAAGGGGTGAGCCTTGCCAATGGGGGTGGGCAACCCTTACGATTCTCGCCCGTTTGAAATCATGAAAAAATTAAGGAGATGGACCTATGGCTACTGAAGTTGGACCTGTAAAATCAGTCGAGGTGCCGCCGTTGCGGCCTCTCAAAATTCCCAATCGACTTGCCGCAACACCCAAACAAGGCCCCAAGTACCCAAGGAAGGTTCGAAATAGCGCTGGGCAGGAAGTGATTTTGGCAGACCCAGTGATGACTCGGGCGTTGGTGGCACTGATGGACACCCACGCAGTCATTGGGGGCGCTGCTTGTCACTGGGGAGGTCCTGCGGCTTTGGCCGAGATCATGTCGGCAATCCACGGGGTAATGTTTGCGGAAAAAAACAGGCCTTGGCACGAGGCGTACAACTTTGTCAACGATGCAGGGCATACGGAAAATGGGGTGTACGCCTTACGCGCTCAGTACGGGTTCGATGGAATGACGTTTGATGATCTGAAAAAGTTTCGCTCCATTGAAAGCAAGCTGACGGGTCACGGAGAAAGCCACCTCAACCCAGAAGGAGTCTTCATTAGCAACGGACCGTTGGGCTCGGGAATTCCTGTCGCTCAGGGACTGGCTCTGGGTGACAAATTGGCAAAACGGGATCGTGTCACATTCTGCGTGATTTCGGACGGAGGCTGCATGGAGGGCGAGGCCAAAGAGGCAATGGCGGCGATTCCAGGATTGGCGAGTCGCAATGAGATCAACCCGTTTATTTTGATTGTTTCTGACAATGACACCAAACTTTCCGGAAGAATTTCTGAGGACAGTTTTTCGATGGAACCCACATTTGCGGGATTGGCGGAACTGGGGTGGAACGTTCGTCCCGTCAAGGAGGGGCAAAATCTGGAAAAAGTGTACCAGGCGGTGGAACAAGCACTGGTAGAGGCGAAGGGAGACCCGCGGAGACCTGTTTGTCTTTGGGTGAAAACGATCAAGGGTTATGGCGTAAAGGAAACGGAAAAGAGCTCATCCGGCGGACACGGGTTCCCACTCAAAGACGGAGAGAAAATTATTCCGTTTGTTGAGGAAATTACGGGCGGAAAAACCCCCGTAGAGCTTAAAACATGGGCCGAGGGACTTCGAAAAGATTGGGAGACAAAACAGACATCCAAGGCCGGAGCGGCAAGCTCCTCTTCGCCGGTTAAAAAAGAAAAAGTACAGGCGGGCTTTGCAAGAGCAGCCGTGAAAGCGGCTCAAGAGGGATTGCCTGTTGTTTCGATTAGCGCGGATCTGCCGGGCTCAACCGGTGTGGCGGCGTTTCAAAAAGCTGTGCCAGGTCGATCGTTCGATATTGGCATAGCAGAGGCAAATATGGTCAGCACATGCACGGGTCTTTCCAAGACCGGATTTATTCCTGTTGCGGACACATTTTCACAATTTGGAATTACGAAGGGGAACTTGCCGATCATCATGGCAGCCCTTTCTCAAGGGCCCATTGTGGGTGCGTTTACGCACGCGGGTTTTCAAGATGCGGCCGACGGGGCTTCTCACGAAGCGACTACGTACTTCTCAGCAGTCAGCGCGATTCCCCACACGTTGGCGATCGCGGTCAGCTGTTCGGAGCAGGCGGAGGCGCTTATGCTCGCCGCATTCCAACGGTTGGCAAAAGAGAGGGAGTCAGGAAAAGATGGGGAGAGCGTACTCTTTTTTGCAGGACGCGAGGATTTTCCTGCACGGCTAGGGGAACGGCCTGAGGGATACCCTTGGGGAAAAGCAACAGTTCTGCGAAAAGGAAAAGATGTGGTTCTGGTGGCGTGTGGCCCGATGGTGCCGCTTGCGCTTGAGGCTGCAGAACTTTTGGCAAAGGAGGGGAAAGAGGCGACGGTAATTGATAATCCATTTGTCAATCGACCCGATCTAAAAACAATCGCCCCTGCTGTCACTGCGGCGGGAGGACGAGTGGTGACGATCGAGGATCATCAGGTGGTTGGCGGAATGGGTTCTATGCTAATCCACGCTTTGGCGATTCAGGGAGTTGCGCTCAAGACAGCGGCCATTGGCATGAAGGGTGAGTTTGGGCGCTCCGCCTACAGCGCTAGGGAGCTGTACGAACATTTTGGCATGGGGCCGAAAGATATTGTTTCTGCCGCGCGGAAACTTGCTCCTTGATTCGGCTATTCCGTGCGTGGGTCTGCGCGATCTGCCTGGTGGGCCCCAGTGTAGGGTGTGCAGAAATCTTGATCTTGGATAAGAACGGCGAAGCCGTACTTGTGACAGCACAAGAAGTCAGGGAAGAAAAAAAAACAATTCAGTTCAAGGAGTTGGATGGAACCAAAAGAGAGGTGGAATTAGGGAAAGTTTTGGGAAAACTTCCCAGCACGCCTTTGCCGGAGCAGGAGTTATCACGGGAGCAGGCAGTATCCGCTATCAATAAGATTCTGGAGGCTAAGGCTCAGCACCCAAATCTCGAACAGCCGCTGCATAAGGAGCTGGAAATTTGGAAAGAGAGATTGGACAAAATGCCCTCTCCAGAGGATCCCGAAGCGCTTGCCAAGGCCGAGGCGGCGTTCGCCGCAGCTACGGAGAAAGCCATTCCCCAAGCGTATGATGGGAAAAAAAGCTACACGACCGAAGAGCTTGGCAGGCAAGTAGAGGCACTGGCGGCGCTTTCGAAGGAGTTTCCGGAGCGCGCGCAGGAGGTTGAAAACATCGGTGCGCCTTGGCGCTTGGAGATGGAGCACCAACAAGCGGGCAGAAAAAAATTCGAAGGGAGGTGGTTTGAGCCAGAAGATTGGGAAAAGGAAAAGGAGACACGGAACGATGTCGCGAAGAAGGCCTTTTTGGCAAAGATTCAAGCCCCAGCGGTAGCTCCAATTCTTTTCAGCCAAGGAGTTTTCGTGGCTGGCTTGGGGCTTGTTTTTGGGGGCGCGCTTCTTGGCCTCAGCTTCCTTTTTCACGGCGTGGTGGAGCTGTTACGGCACAGGGCCTGGTGGAAGGGAAGCGCGTGGGCATTGGCAGGAATGTGCCTTTTTTCTCTTATGGCAAGAGCGACGGTTCTTGCGATCGGCGTGCCTGAGCCTCCACTGGTTCTCAAAAAAGATAACCGAACCACGCTGGAAGATTTGCTCTGGTCGCAGGTGGGCCTCAAAGAGGCACTGCCTGCGGAGGTAAAGCTGAGCGATGCTGAGATTAACGATTGGTGGGGACGGCGGTTGCGGTTTGCAGTCGTCGGGGTGACGGACATCCTTGCTGTGAGCACGGAGAGGTGGCAACTGGAGTTTGTTGAGGGCGGAATGACTCTCGATCGCACGGGCCGATGGCTGGGACAAACCCTCGTTTTAAGGCATGAACTGATATTTAGTCGCTCGGAAAAGGGGGAGAATATCTATCGGGTAGAAGCCAGCCTGGGAAAGCTACCCCTGCCGCCCGCACTGGTTTTGCGCACATGGAATCAGTGGGTAGACAGTCTGCTTGAGCAGGTGGCCCTCTTCCCGGGATCCAAAAGCGTGCAGCTCGATCGAATTGAGAAAGGGGTGGTCGTTTTTACCACCCAGTAAAGGGAGAGGCGGACCTAATCGCGGGGGTTGAAATTTGGCGCGGGGTTAGGGATATTATGATTAAGGAGTACTCTGAATTATGACCAATGGCAAAGAGTGGGCAGCACGGATTCGAGGAGAGGTACAAAAGGCAATCATTGGCCAAGATGAGGTAATCGAACGCCTTCTCGTGGCTCTTCTGGCAAATGGGCATGTTTTGCTAGAAGGTCTTCCCGGATTAGCCAAGACACTACTAATCAAAAGCCTTGGGTCGGCAATGGGCTTGGATTTCGAGCGGATTCAATTCACGCCTGATCTTTTGCCAAGTGATGTTGTGGGAACAATGGTGTTTCAGCCAAAAGAGGGAACCTTCCGCGTTCATCAAGGCCCCGTTTTTGCAAACCTAGTCCTTGCGGACGAAATCAACCGTGCCCCAGCCAAGGTTCAAAGCGCCCTTCTGGAAGCGATGCAGGAGAGACAGGTCACGATTGGAGGAGAAACGCATCACCTGCCTAAGCCTTTCCTTGTGATGGCGACACAAAATCCGCTGGAGCAGGAAGGGACATATCCGCTTCCTGAAGCACAGACGGATCGGTTCCTTTTCAAAATTCTCGTCGACTATCCAAGCGAGCAAGAAGAGCGTGCGATGATGGAGCGATGGGGGCAACTCAGTATGCAGCCCAAGTTGGTCGCGGTGTCTTCGGGTGAGGAGTTGCTAGGCATGAGAAATAAGGTGGACGCAGTTCATCTAAGTCCTCCGCTTCAGGCGTATATGCTGGCTCTTGTGCGTGCCACTCGTGAGGCGGCGGCAGCGGCGGCAGGAAACGGGGAAAAAGTTTTGTCGTACGGGGCTAGTCCTCGAGCCTCTCTTGCCTTGGTACAGGCGGCGAGAGCTTTGGCGTGGTTGCATGGAATGGATCACGCAACACCTGAAGTAGTTCAAAATGTGTTTCTCGATGCCTTAAGACACAGGGTGGGCCTTACCTATGAAGCGGAGGCGGAAGAGACAACCACAGATCAGATTTTACGAGGTGTACTCGACCGGATTCCTGTGCCCGCAGGGTATTAACGACGGAGGAGCTGACGGAGAACATGAGCACGGCAGTCGCGCCCGGAGAGGTGGCTCGCAAGGCACCGCTCGCTCTTTTGCGCAAACTGGAGTGGCGGGTGCGCATGGCGGCCGACTCGTTCTTGGGGGGCGAGTATCGATCGGCATTTCGTGGGCGGGGGAGGGAGTTTGATCAGGTCGTAAAGTATGAGTTCGGGGACGATGTAAGGGATGTGGATTGGAATGTTTCGGCCAGACTGGGGGAGCTTTATCGAAAAAAATTCATCGAAGAGAGAGAGTTAACCGTAGTGATTCTGTTAGAGGACACCCCATCCCTTCAGTTCGGGTCGGGCCAGAGGACAAAACGAGAAGCCTTGTTGGAGCTGGCAGGACTTTTTGCCCTTACAGCTGCAGGGAATAGGGATCGGGTGGGATTCTGGCATGCCACTCCATCGGGGCATCACGTGCGGCAACCTGTACGGGGGCGAGTCAATATTGTCAGAACAGCAGCCACACTACTTGCCCAGCCGATTCCGAAGTTGGAGGACGGACCCGAGGTTTCCCTGGAATGGAAACTTTTTTTTCATGCGTTTCCCAAGCACAGCATTGTTTTGTGGCTGGGAGATTTTCCGCCTCGACCCGTGGGACCCGGATGGGCTGCCTTGCGAAAGCGGTATGAGATGATTGGGGTTAGGGTGGATGACCCGTGGGATATTCAGCTGCCCACGTTGGGTATTTTACCTGCGGTCGATCCAGAGTCGGGAGAGGTTCTTGCTTTTGATATGGGAACGAAGGAGAGCCAACAGAGACATGCACAGTGGGTGGCAGAGAGAGAGGCGGCATGGCAGGAGTGGTTTCCAAGCCCCCTACAAAGGATGACGGCGGGAACGGATGGAGATCTTCTCGATCCGCTGGTGACTTTTTTTAGAAGAAGAATGCAAGGGGCAAGAAAGTGAGCGAGACGCTTTTGCCTGGGGGCTGGACGTTGGCCGACCCGCTCTGGTTGTTGGCGTTACTTCTCATTCCTTTGGCTGTTTGGTGGAGAGGTCGCAGGTCTCGCCCGGTCTTGGTGATTCCAAGAGTTGCGCGCTGGGCAGGGGCGCCCGCCATCTCGCTGGGCAGAGGGCCGTCCATTTTGGCGGGAATAGGATTGGCTTTGCTCATTGTGGGGCTCGCGCGACCGCAACAGCTGGAAGAAAAAAAGCAGGTGCGTCAAAAGGGCTACGACATCATGTTGGCGATCGATCTCTCACCCAGCATGTTGGCGGAGGATTACGAAGGCCCCACAGGCAGAATCAACAGACTTCAGGCAATTCAACCGATCATAGAAGCATTTATTTCACGAAGGCCGACGGATCGAATCGGAGTCGTCATTTATGGAGGGCGAGCTTACACGCTTTCTCCGCTGACCTTTGATCACGAGTGGTTGGCGCGGCAGATCTCTAGGCTTCGGGTAGGGCTTGTTGAGGATGCCACAGCAGTAGGGGATGGTTTAGGGTTGGCTGTTTCTCGATTGGAACAGTCGGAGAAGGAGAAGGACGGGCAACGCAAGGGGGCATTCATTATTCTTTTGACCGACGGATCGAACAACAGCGGTGTATTGGCTCCGCGCCAAGCGGCTGAGTTGGCCAAGAAAAAAGGGATACCAGTTTACACAATTGGGGCAGGTCAGCCCGGAGTTGTGCCGATGCCCGTGATCGACAACGCTGGAAGAAAATTGGGATACCGGCAGGCGATCTCGGATCTGGATGAGGACACGTTGCAGCGAATCGCGGAGACAACCGGAGGGAAGTTTTTTCGGGCTATGGACGTGGGAACGGCGGAGGCAGCTTTTGCGGCCATCGACAAAAAACAGAGGATCGAATTTAGTGCCAAGGCACAACTACGAGCTCACGAGTGGTTTTTTGCGTGGGTCGCACCTGGAACTCTGGCTTTCCTGGGTGGGTTGGCATGGGCACGACCCGGAAGGTGGGGAAGAGCAGCATGACTTTTTATGGAGTGCGTTGGGAGGAGCCCCAGGTTCTTCTTTTGGTCCCACTGGTTCCTTTGGCTAGCTGGTTGATATTTCGCGGAAAAGCGGGGCAATCCGGTGCGCTTAAACTGGCAAAAGTTATGAGACGGTGGGCGGGGGCACGAGCTGTGGTGGATCGACCAGGTGCGACAAGGCGGCGGGGAGGTTTTTGGTTGGCTGCAGGAGTGATGTTGGCGTTGATGGCGCTGGCTCGACCCCAGTATGGACAATTGGAAGAAACAGTTTTCGATCAGTCACGGGAGGTTCTTTTGGCGTTGGATTTATCTGCAAGCATGCTTGCGGATGATGTGAAGCCCACGCGCTTGGAGAGGGCCAAGCTTCTGATTGGAAACCTTCTCGACGAGCTGAAAGGAGAGAGAGTGGGCCTAGCTGTATTTGCGGGGACATCGTTCCTACAGGTTCCCTTGAGTTCCGACTATGAAGTGTTGAGGGATATTTTACCTGGGCTGGATCCATCCTATTTACCCCAAGCGGGAACGGATTATACTGGAATGTTGAGAGTGGCGACGGAGGCGTTTGGACAAAGTACGGCCGCAGATCGATTTTTAATTATTTTAAGTGATGGGGAGGCACATGACCCGAGCTGGAAAACGGCATTGGAGGAGTTGAAAAAGAAAAAGGTAAAGATTATTGCGTTGGGAATCGGAACAGCGGCAGGGTCACTTCTTCCCGATTCTCAGGGTGGGGTTATCAAGGACGCCCGAGGAGCCGCAGTGCTTACAAAATTAGAGCCTGCAACCTTGGAAGCGTTGGCAGAGGAAACAGGTGGCGTGTATCGGGAGGCGTCAAACTGGGTGGATCTGCAGGAGCTTTTGAGCGAAACAATTGAGCAGGGCAAATCAGGGGAGTTTTCAAAAACGAGGGAAGCTAGGCAGGCAGAGAGGTTTCAGTGGGTCTTGGCACCCGCAGTTTTTCTGCTGGCGCTAAGCCTCGCACTGGAAATGCCCGTACTGCCAACACGAAGAAGAGTTGCGATGGGGCCTGTAACGGATGGAGAGCCTGCCTTGCCTCCTGTAATTAAAAAGACAACCAAACTTGTTTCTAAAGAGAAAAGGCAAAAGGTGGCTGCATGAAGATTTTAAACGGCGCTATCCTTCTTGGGTTAAGTGGAGCTTTGGTTTATGGAGCTTTATCGCCCGATCCGGGGGCTGGTGCGGATGCTGCAGCGGGGTTGACTCGCGCTGTTGCCGCGATAGCCGAAAAAAGTAAAAAACCCGCTCAAGATTATAGTCTCTTGGCAGAGGAGACCCTGCGGTTTGGCCAAAGACCCGATGCAGTGGATAAACTAAATAAAGCCACACCGAATACGGAGGATCCTCAGGGCCCATGGAGAAATATGATTGGGGACGCTTTGGCCGGAGTGGATGAGGGGGAAAGAATGGATGCCAAGGCGGCTGATTGGCCAAGGTTGAGGGAGGAATTAAAGAAACTGCAACCTCCGCGCCCACCGCCCTCGCAAGATAAAAAGGATTCGAAAGACAAGAAGAAGGACAAGTGTAAAAAGGATAACAAGTCTGGAAAAGAGAAGGGCGAGCCGCAGGAAAAAGGCAAGGGGGAGGGAGAGAAGTCTGAAGGAAAAGAGGGGGACAAGGGTGAGGACGGAGAACAGGGGGACTCGCAAAGCCCGCCTTCATCTGGAAAAGGGAATCAAAAAGGAAAAAGGGGTGAGAAAGGCGAAAATTCAGAGGGCGGAGAGGGGGACTCAGATGAAAAAGGCGAGCAAGGCAAGGAGCAGAAAGAGGCCAAGGGAAAACAGAAAGACCCCAACCAGATCAAAGACTACAGTACGAGCAAGGAGGGAGAGGGAAAAATGAAGGATCGCGCCAAAGAGGAGGATTTAGCGCCCATCCAGGATCAGAAAGCAGGGTTTGGCGAGTTAGGAGATGAGAAAAAAGATAAAGGCAAGAAGGAGGAGGGGAAAGGAGTAGCGCAAGGCGGTGAGGATTCAAAAAAGGAGGGCAAGGAGGCGCCCGCAGGAATGAGGTCTGTGGGTGGGGGATCGGGGAAAAAGAAACAGGATGAATCCACGGACGCCTATACGATGGAAGCGACCGCAAGGCTGGACCAAGTTCGTCAGTCAGACAGTCCAGCACTTCTTCAGCAAAGGCTACAACCCAAGGATCAGAGACCTTCTGCATCGTCGACGGCGAAGCCGTGGTGAAACATATGAAAAAGTTATTTTTACTAATCGGCTTTGGAATTTATTTGGGTGCGACGGCATTTAGCCAAAGTGTTGCGTGGACGGATCCTGGGCAGATCCCGCCGCAATCCGGTGTTCAACTGGATCTGGTTTTCACCGATTGTCAGCCTAAGGGAAACGTAAATTTACCAAGCGTGTCGGGGCTTCAGTTTTCAGGCTCGCCGGGGCGGGCCACGAGCTTTTCCATGATCAATTTTCAAACAAGCTCCTCCACAACGCTAAGTTACGTGGTTCAAGCATCCCAGAATGGAAGAATCCTGATCCCCTCGTTTGAAGTCGTGACGGACAAGGGGAGAATGACTGTTCCAAGTCTAACCCTGGATGCGACAGGGGCAGGAGCGAACCGCTCGCGGCAGTCCAATCCCCTCTCACCAAATTTTCCGTTCCCTCCCAACCCTTTTCAAAATCAGGCTCCCAACCCAGGGAGTCAGGTTGTTCCGCCCGATGCTGTGCAGGCCTCGGCCCAGGCGGAGCCGCGGCGTCCGTATATCGGCGAGGTTTTCGACGTGAATTATAGAGTCGTTATGACGGGCAATCGGAGCGGCCGGGTGAAGACCACCCCTTTGTGGGATGTTCAAAACTTTACTGCAGAGGCGTGGGATCGGGGTCAACAGATCGGGCCAGGGGGAAATCAGGGGCTGCAGTTTCACACCAGGGCCATGATCCCTAAGGCGGGACTCTTCGAGCTGCCCTCGATCCGGCAAAAACTGGATATCGACACTGCGGCAGGGGGCAGATCCTTTTTCTTCACCGCTCCTGGCTCGGTTGAGGTGGAGGCAGTCGCAGCTCCCGTTCCTCTGAATGTTGAAGCACTACCAGCGAATGCGCCCGCGGGATTCAAGGGCGCTGTGGGACAGTTTGTTTTGGAATCGAAACTGGTGCCTGAGCAGGTAGGCGAGGGGGAGCCGGTCACCTGGACGTTAACGTTACGCGGAACAGGGAATTGGCCCATGGGAGTGGAATTGCCCGCTCGGGCAGTTCCGAAGGAGATCCGCACTATTCAACCTAAACTAAGAAGAGAATTTAACGGCACGGACCTTTTTACGGGAGCGATTGTGGAGGATCTTGTGATGATCCCCACAAAGAGTGGCGAGTTCGAGCTGCCAGCGGTTAAGTTTTTATACTTCGATCCTAAGAAAAAGTCCTATGAGACCGCTGAGGTAAAACCTCCTAAAATTGTTGTCTCGAAGCAGACGAGTGGCTTAGCCCTTCCGGCCTCTCCTACAAGTCCAGCCGCTAGCACGGCTGCACCGAGTAAAAAAGCAGGGCAAGCCCCCTCAGGTAAAGTTGCGCAACCTTTGGCGTATGGGGAGCCAGGGCTGCCGAGAGAACCAATCGATGGTTCAGGCGTGGGCATAGCGCCAGTTGGGCAGGGGTGGTGGATAGGATTAGGAATTCTTCCGTGGGGAATCTTGCTGGTTGTTTGGTGGAGATGGGCCAGACAAAGGGCCCTATTTACAGACGAAGAGAGACTTAGGAAGGAGTCGCTTCATAGCTGGAAAAGCGCGGTCGAAATGGTTCGTGAGGCAGGGGAGGATATGCGCTCTTCCGAAAAGGCGCTTCTTTTTTGGCAGAAATCTGTAGCCGGCACCTTAGGAATTGAAGGAGCAACTCCTGCTTGGGGAGTGATTGCAGACGGAATTCAAACGATGGAAAAATCAGATCAAGAAACGCTCGAAAAATGCTGGGTTGATTCAGAAAACGGGCTTTATGGGAGGAATCCGAGCTTGGATGGAGAGTGGTGTGACCAAGCCGAACGCCTAGCCGGCAGAATCGATCTGCCTGCGATAAAGGCTTGGGCGCCACTGAAACCTAAAAATCTATTTCCTTGGCTGGCAGTGCTTCTTTCCTTTTTTGTCGCCGTCGAACCAGTCGGTGCGCAGGCAATTAATAAAGAACAACCCAAAGAGGAGAAGACGAGTAAAGAGGATCCGATCCAGCTTTATAAAACGGGAAATTTCAGTGAGGCAGAAAAGTTATGGCGCGAAAAAGTGTTGGTGAACCCGCGGGATCCCGTGGCCAGAAATAATCTGGCGCTTGCGTATTTCCAGCTTGGCGACAAGGAGCGGGCGTTAGCCTACGGGCTATCGGCGTATCTTATTTCTCCAGCAACGGCTTCTGTGTCATGGAACACCCGAATCTTTGCCCAATCTTCCGATCAGTTGGACAGAGCGGTGATGGGCTTGTGGAGTGAGCGGAGCAGGGAGTGGATTACGGGACGACTTGGCGTATTCGGATGGCAAGTGGCCCTTGTTTTGGGAGTGACGATCCTTGCGGTTGGCTGTGGATGTGGTTTGGGATCGGGCTACTTCCCTCAAAAGAAAACCCTTCTTGTTCGAGTTGGGATAGCGACTTTTGCGATAGGACTTATGCTTTTCATGGCTGCCTCAACAGCACTTGGAATTTATGGAAAGTTAGCGGACCGAAATGCGGTGATGATTGTGGATGTTGAGCCTTTGCGGTCGATCCCCACAGAGGTAGAGGCTCAAGCGGAGAAGGCCTATCCGCTAGGATCCATTGCCCGTTTAGAGAAAAGCTTTTTAGGATGGAGCAAGATTCGGCTTCCGAATCAAGATGCAGGTTGGATACGCAGCGAACACATTGTGTCTTTGTATTAGAGAATAGCCGCTAGAGCTAGGCTTTGCGGATCTGAAGTTTTCCTGGGGCGGGTTTGGGTTGATCCTCCTCGGGCATGGGAACGGACGAGGGAAGGTTCTTTTCCGGAAATAGTTGCTGCATAATGTTGGGATTCTTGGCTGCAGACGAAACCTGAACGACAAAATTGGTTGTTTGCGCCGCAGGAACGGTCGCCGGCTCCCAAAGGCGGCGATAGGCAAATTTTAAGTTAAATCGACCCTCACGGGGGAAGACGACACGCAGGGTTTGTTTGCCGGGCGCACCAGGTAGAGAGGGTGACGAGTATGACTCATCGAGTAGGTGAGCCGTCTGAAGTGGCGGGTCGAGCACCCACCGATAGCCAGTGGAAAAATTTGCCGGAAGGACAATCGAAAGGGGCTGGGAAACTCCAATCGTGTGGTCGGCTGAGGAGCGAAAAAAACCACACCCCGAAAGGAGTAGTGCAAAGAGAAGAGAAAGGATGAGGGAGTATCGGCTAAGACTTTTCGCGCAGGGGAGCAAGATCAGCATCCTCTTTGGCGACATTTGCCCACGACTCGTCCAGGCGAATGGCGGCCTGTACATAAGAGCGGGCTTTATCGAGGTCACGCAACTGACAATGATAACAACCCAACTGAAATTTGATATGAGGATTATTTGGGAATTTCCGCTCGGCCTCAAGAAGGATGGAGCGACCCTGTTGGATTGAGTCTTGGTGGCGTACGGCGTCGGCAAGAGAAACCCAAACCTCCGGTTCTTCAGGCCGCTGACGGCGCAACTGCTCAGCCGTTTTGCGAAGTTCTACAAACCGACCTGCAGCTCGAAGAATCCGTGTGCGCAGAAAATCCAAAGTCAGGCTGTGATCGCCTTTACGGCGGGCTTGGGTGATGCGGCGGAGGGCCTCGTCGTACATTCCTAGGCCGCAATACCCTTCCAGTTCCTCCTGAAGTTTCGCAGGGTTGTCCATCTATGAAGTTGAAATTTGCAGGCTGGAGTAGAATCGCAAGCGTTGGGAGTCGCGTTGTTCGCATCAAGGGTGGAGCGGCTTGGGAGTAGTTTTTTGGATCATCATGATGGTCGAGAGTGAGCTGTTCCGCGGATGATCTACGACTATATTTAAAGGATGAGTGTACTGGGAATCGATATAGGAGGAACCGGGGTCAAGGGAGGCGTGGTGGACTTTCCAGCAGGAACCATTCAAGGGGACCCTGTTCACTTTCCGACGCCACAACCCGCATCTCCCCTAGCGCTTACCCGTGTGATTAAGAGAATGGTCGACCATTTTCAGTGGAAAGGCCTTGTCGGCGTTGGGTTTCCTGGCCCGATTCGAAAAGGGCTGGTTGAGACTGCGGTGAATCTTTCATCTCAATGGGTGGGAAAGAATCCTGAAAAGATTTTTAAAAAAGCAACGAAGCAACCCTTTGTGGTGATCAATGACGCAGACGCGGCCGGGCTGGCGGAACTTCACTACGGAGCCGGGAAAAATGACAAGGGAGTTGTGGTGATGATCACATTAGGCACGGGAATCGGAAGCGCGTTGTTCTATCAAGGGGTTCTGATTCCAAACACTGAGCTGGGGCACCTTACCCTTGAGGGAAAAGATGCTGAGAAGTCCGCAAGCGCAAAGGCAAGAGAGGTGCACGAGTGGAGCTGGAAGAAGTGGTCTCGAAAAGTTCGGGAGTACCTTCAGCAGGTAGATCGCTTGATCAATCCAGATCTGATCATTGTGGGTGGAGGAGTAAGCAAAAGAGCGGAAAAGTGGCTGCCGAGAGCGGCAAAAGGGGTGAGGGCAAAAGTAGTTTCTGCCAAGCTTCACAACGAAGCGGGAATTGTAGGTGCGGCCATGGCTGCAGGGAAAAGCAGGTAGAGGGTATCACTCCCACCGATCCTGACTCTATTTCAAATACTGATTCACCCCTTTGATACACCGGACTTTTTTGGTCCGAAGGGTTTCTTCTAGGCGAGATTGGCTTTTTGACACGTGGTCACGGCTGAGGATCGGGTGGTGGAGGTGATAAAGGATTGCCCGACCGTAGACGAATTTGCGGGGTCGGCCCAAGTGATAGAGGCGTGAGCCGATGTCGGAGTCCTCCCCGAGTCCCCAACCTTCGTACTCCTCGTCCCACCCGTTGACTTCCAGAAGATCTTTTTTCCACATAGCCATGTTACAGCCGATGATTCCTCGCTGGGCCATATCACGTTTGATAATGGGGAAAGGGAGTCGAAATGCTTTGGCGGCGCCGGTGAGTTGACCCGCGAGGAAGAGACGAAAACTTGGAATGGATTCGCCTACCTGTAGACAGGCAGAGGCTGCGGCATTAAGATAAGAGCGACGGCCTTGAACCCAGAAGCCCTGCTCGGCTAAGGAGGCATGATCTTCGATAAATCTGGGATGAGGAATGCAGTCCGCATCAGTGAACACAAGATAGGCGCCTTTCGCAGCAGCCAAGGATTGGTTGAGGATTGCATTCTTTCGGAACCCCTTATCTTCGTGCCAGAGGTGATGGACTGGACAGGGTAAGGATGGGGCGAGGCGAGCGATCAGATCGCGAGTGGGGGAGGCGGAACCATCATCGGCAATGAGAATCTCCATGGGGGCAGTCGTTTGGTTGCGAAACCCAGCGAGGCACAGCTCGAGAGGGCGCACGTGATTGTAGGTGCTGATAACGAGGGAAATCTGATTCGAGGAGATCATTGGGACAGTTCTTGAACCTTTGATTCTAGAACTTTGAGGTGGGCTTCGGGGTCGAGGGGTTTTGCTGTGGCGCGCTGGACGAGTTCAGCGGCGGGATAGCGACGGCCGTGGGAGTGGACTTTCTCACGAAGCCAGCGAAGGAGGGGTTGGTAATCGCGATTGTCCACAGAAGTGGGGAGGGTAGAAATATCCCGATTCGCGGCCTGCCAAAGCTGGGAAGAGGTCAGGTTGCCGAGGGTGTATGTCGGAAAGTAACCAAAGCCGCCAAGGGACCAGTGGATGTCTTGGAGGCAACCGCGCGCATCGTTGGGGACTTTTAAGCCGAGAAGCTTTTCGAACAGCTCGTTCCAAGCGGCGGGTAGGTCATGAACGGAGAGGTCGCCTTTGAGAAGTTGGGTTTCCAGTTCGAAGCGAAGAAGAATGTGGAGGTCGTAGGTAACTTCATCAGCTTCGACACGGATGAAGGATCGTTCCACGGCGTTGGAAGCGCGCCAGCAATCCTCGGGGTTATGGCCTGTTAGATCGGTAAAGGCTTGGGTGAAGTCTGGCCACCAGGATTTCCAGAAGGATCGGGAGCGGCCGACACGGTTTTCCCAAAGGCGGGATTGGGATTCGTGAATGCCGAGCGAGGCGGCTTGGCCGAGGGGTGTGCCGAGCTGGGATTCCGGAAGACCTTGGTCGTAGAGACCGTGGCCAGCCTCGTGAAGGACACCGTAGAGGGAGACCATGAAGTCGCTTTCGTCGTAACGGGTGGTCATGCGGGTATCGCCCGGGCCGAGGCCAGAGCAGAAGGGGTGAGTACTGGAGTCGAGGCGACCCGCGGTGGTGTCGAACCCGATTTTTGGAAGAAGAAGTTGGAGGAATTTCTCCTGATCGGCGCGGGGGTAGTGGCCTCGGAGAGTTTTACGGGAGGGTGGTTGAGGCAGGGCGAAAGCTTTTTCGGCTATGGCAACGAGGCGAGGGCGAAGTTTGGCAAAGAGAGAAGTGACGTCTCGGGTTAGCCATCCGGGCTCGTAGCCTTCGAGGAGGGCATCGTAGGGTTGGTCGGCGTAGCCCCAGAGGTCAGCCATTTGGCGGGAGAGGGAGAGAAGTTTTTCGAGGTGCGGGGCAAAGGTGGCGAAGTGAGAGTTTTTTCGCGCTTCGACCCACGCGGTGCGGGAGAGGCCGATGGCGAGCTCGTTTTCTTCGACAAGTTCGGCGGGGATACGAGTGGCGCGGTGATAGTCGTGGCGCCAACGGGCGATGGCGGCGGCTTCAGGGGAGTGGGGTGGGAGGGAAGTGCTCTCGCACTCATCGAGCCAGCGGGCGATGTCGGTGTGGGTCGCGAGGCGGTGGGAGATGCCGGCGAGAAGGGAGGACTGTTCGGCACGAAAGGAGTGGCCTTTGGGGGGGAGCAGGGTTTCCTGATCCCAGCTGAGGAGGCCTGTGGTGGCGCCGAGAAGGGCGAGGTCTTTGCCTCGGGCGCGGAGTTTATCGTAGGCATCAGGGAGCGAGGACATGGAGCGATGATGAAACAAGAAAAGGCTCTATGGAATATTTTCTTAGCGAGGAGGGAAATCGCTCAAGATTACCAAAGAGTTTTGATGGCGGAATATTGATGAAGTTGGGGGTCACCGGTGAGGAGGGTCATTTTTTCAGCCAGACATTGGGCGACGAGAATACGATCGAACGGATCACGATGATGAAAGGGAAGGTCAATCGTGCGACGGATATGAGTCCAAGAGATGGGAAGTGGTTTTGCGATCTCTTGATCGACCCACTCTTCTCTGAGGCTCTCCAGCCCGCCCAGAAGCTCGAGTTTTTTAAGAGAGACCTTGATAGCGAGTTCCCAAAATGTGGCTTCACTGATCCATAGTTCGTTCTTTGGATTTTCCAGTGCGGCCCGTGCTGTTGGAGAAAGGGAAGGGTTCTGGTCTCGATGCCAGAGAAGGGCATGACCATCGATCAAGAGTTTCACTGCATGTACTCTTGAAAGTCTTCGATTGGGGCATCGAAATCCTTGGCCATGTGCAGGACTGTTCCTTTTCCATAGCCATAGGGAAGTCTCTTGGTGGTTTGGCCATTCTTGATGGGCCTCAGTTCTGCGACCGCCTTTCCTCGGTTGGTAATTTTGTAGGTAACCCCCTGTTTGGCGACCTTCGAGAGCATTGTGGAAAGATGCGTTTTGGCGTCAAAGATTCCCGTTTCTTGGAACTTCATACTAACTAGTTAGCATACTAGTTAGATAAAGCAAGCTTGAGACGGGTTTCTCGGTAAAGTGGATCCGGAAAGGGTAGGTGGGGAGAAAAAAGGCAGGCCGCTCATCCTACATTCCCGGGAAAGTAGGATGATTGCCTGGAGGTGGGGGATGGAATTTTAAGGGGATCGAAAAGGTGGGGTGGGGGACTATCGGAAGGTGACGATGTGGGTTGCTAAAGGGGGTATAGGTATTAAAATAAAAACATGAAGTTTAGGGTAGTAGTCGAAAAAGATAAGGTAACAGATCGCTGGTCGGCAGTTTTTCCTGAAATTCCCGGATGCGCTAGTGCGGGCGACACGGAGGCGGAGGCGGTAGAAAATGCCCGGGAAGCGCTCGCGCTCTGGCTGAAGCCTTCCAAGATAAAGATTCCGAGCCGGGCGAGGATTTTGGAACTTTCCGTTCCTTGAGCCGAAGATTTCCCGTTCGCAACGCGAAAGAAGTGATCCGGGCTTTGCGAAAGCACGGGTTTCAACAAATCGACCAATCAGGTAGTCACCAGAAATGGCGAAATGAAGAGGGGAGACAGGTCATTGTTCCTTTTCATGGATCGAAATCGATTCCGATCGGGACGTTGAAAAGTATTCTTGAGGGCAGCGGATTAAGGGCTGAAGACCTGTGAAATGCGACTTAGGGAGCCTTTAAAGCGTCTGGGGGAAGCAGGCCGCGAGAGATTAGTTTTTTGGCGAACTCGATTTGGCTAGGGGCGAGGGTGCGGGAGGTGGATTTGGGAAGGGGACCATCGAACAGTTCGTAGTTGAACAGTTGGTGGGCGACTTGGGGGAAGCGGTCGGGGGGAAGGACGGGAATGGCGAAGGCAAGGCGGTTGTCGGGATTGTTGTCTGATTCGGGGATGGAAGGGGGGAGGCCTTGGCCAAGTTTGACGAGGCAGGCGAAGCTGAGAACACCGAGGTGGCGAGCGGTGTGGTAGTTAAAGAGGAGGACTTCAGCCATAGTGGAGTCTGCGGGGGTGGCCTGATTGCGGCCTCGGCGGGAGATTTCCTGGAGAACCTGTTCCACATCGGCGCCTGCCATATCGGCTTCGGCCAGCCAGTACAGGGTAAGGAGAAGATTTCTCTGCATTCCAGCAGGGGCGCTGAGTTTGGCACAAACAAGAGGATCGGTGAGTCTGCGGAGGTTTTGCATGGCGGCCTCCGTCTTTTTGAGAACATTCATGCTGGCGGAGGCGGTCATCGAATCGAGCATTAGGTCATCGTCATAAGAGTAGGAGAGTCCCCCAAAGAGACCATATGTGTCCTGATAATAGGGATTGAGTGGCAGGACGAGAGGTGGAGCAGAGTGTCCCGTTTGCAAGAAGGAACAAATAAGGAGAAGTAAAAGAGAGAAGTAACGCATGGGGATATGTTAAGGAGTATTGATACGGAGGAAAGTGAAGATGTGCGTATTCGAATAAAGTGAAAAAGCGAAGTTTAGATTAAGTTTAAGAGGGCAAAAAGATAGGCTTATCAGTAGTTTAAAACATATGGGCTGGATGAGATTTCTTTTGGCGGTGGCGGTCGTTTTTCACCATTCCACAACTCCCGGGAACATCCCCTTGGTGGATGGCCACCAAGCTGTGAGACTTTTTTATATCATCTCGGGGTTTTATATGGCCCTGATTCTTGGACAGAGGTATCCGCTTAACAGGAAGGGTTTATGGATATTTTACACCAACCGAGCCGCGAGAATTTTTCCTGTTTACTGGGTTGTTCTTATCGGAGCAGCAGTATTTTATGGGAGTGCTTTGATTTGGACCCAACGAATGCCGGAGCGATTTCAATGGTATAGTCTTCTGCGCGAGGGTGGACATGGCGGATTTTTGGTGGGGATAGGATTAAGCCAACTGATCCTCTTTGGGTTGGATTGGTTTAGCCTATTTGATTTTCAAGGATCCATTCTCGGCTTGGGCGGCACGATCAGCGAAGGAAAGACAGCCGGCTTTCTTTGCCTCGTTCCCCAAGCCTGGACTCTAGCTGTTGAGCTCATGTTCTATCTTTTCGCTCCATTTCTTGTTCAGACGCGAAGTCGATGGCTCATCGTGCTTTGTAGCGCCGGAATTATTATTCGAACAGTGCTGTCTGTTTGGAAACCGGCCGAAAGCTTGTCACTGAACTACTTTTGGTTCCCCCTTCAAATTCCTTTTTTTCTTATGGGAATATTGAGTTATCGGTGGATGAAAATCTCTACAGATTTTTGGAGGAATCGCTTGATTAGAATCGGAGGCGGATGGATGGCATTTATGGTCGTAATGGGATACGGATGGATTCCCGTTGGGGTGGGCCCGATTCTTTCGTGCGGAGCAATGGGGCTTCTCATCCCAGCCTTGTTTCTCTTCAAGGGAAAGTCGGGAGAATTTCTTGGAGAACTAAGTTATCCCATCTATGTGGTCCATATTCTGGTGAAATGGATCATGCTAGGGTTATTGGGAGTTCAGCAAGCTGGAGAAAAAAAGGTTGATGGCACTCTCTTGGTGGTAGCGTCGATATTGGCAGCAATTGGAATTGAAAAACTGGTAGGAACTCGGGTTGAGGCGTGGCGAGCAAGCCGAACAAAAATGCTCTAGTTTTGGCGATATTCTCGAAAGGTTGTAATAAGGTTGATCCGCGATCCAATTCGTTCAGCAACAAGCGAGACATTGTGTTGGGCATCGTCTTTCCCAACGAAAACAAAGCTAAGTTCAGATGACAGGGGCTTTTGACCGACTTTGATATAGGATTCCATATCCGTTCTTTTCCTAGGAGAATCTAAAAGGAGATTGAACCAAGAAAAATCCAAAAGCTCCTTCCTTGAGTACTTGAGAAGCCTAGCGGCGGCATCGTTCGCTTCGATAATCTTGCTGGTGGGGTCAGAGATTACAACAGGAATGGGCAGCAGAGAAAAAATGGCCCCACGACTTGCTGCTAATTGTTCGGCCCGAATTCTTAAAAGGGACGCATACGCTGCAAGCAATCCCCCCGCAATTAAAGTGATCGTACGAATTGCAGAAAAAGGAGAGAGAGGAGTTATTAACCAGTAGGTTAAGGCAGCAAAGGGAGGAATCGAAAGCAGTACGACCCAAGGACCGCAAAAGAGGGATAGGATAAAAAAAGAAACCAAGGAAAAAAAGGGGGCGATCGAAAGGTCGTGTCCGGAGCGATCGAGCTGAAAGCATAAAAACCAGTCAACAAGGATAAGAACGATGGGAAGATTGATTCTTAAGAGATTTTGTAAAATCGACATAACGAAATGACTTAGAGGGACTATACTAGACCCTTATTGATGCATTCACAAGCACGCGCCTTTTCCTGAAGCCGATGGGTGTGAAAGATTCTCACCAGGTATCAGAAAAAAAATGAAAAAGGGAAAGGATCATCAACCCTGCCCCGATGATGATCAGCACAGTGGTGATAAAAGAACCCGCTTTTGGGCTTTGAATAATCCCTTCTTGAATAAGAGTTCTGGCAAAGATCCAAATCCCAACAAACAACAGAAATATGTTGAGGTATATATTCACGCTTCGCTGGAGCCAGGACCACAGGAAAGGCAGCACCAAAAAGCTGGAACAGCCTGTAGTTCAAAGTGAAAAAGCATATCGTAATGTACCGTGAAAAAAATAGAAGACCAGAAAGAAGCCGAGGAAAGGCTCGCCTTTCGAGGGCACGTGATAAGGTAATGATCGGCGCATGGATTTCACCATTGTCACCCCCAGTTTTAATCAGCTCGACTATCTGGCTTGTTGTATCGCATCTGTTGCCGACCAGGCCGGAATTACGTGTGAGCATATTATTCAGGATGGGGGAACGGCAGGCTTTTCTGAGTTTGCAAAAGAGATGGAGAAAAGATGGCCCGAAAGACCCGGGTACCGGCGCTACATGATCTCTGAAAAAGATTCAGGCATGTACGACGCGGTGAACAAAGGACTGAAGCATGGGGTAGGCAAGATTTGCGCTTATTTAAATTGTGATGAGCAGTATTTGCCGGGGGTCCTCGAAAAAGTCAGAAAACTTGCTGGAAGAGAACCCTCTGTAGCTCTTTGGGTCGGGGATGTGATTGTGGTGGATCCAAAAGGGCAGGCCCTTTGCCAAAGGAAAGTTTTGGCCCCGTTTTTGAACCATGTTTGGACCTGCCATCTTCCTGCGTTTACTGCGGCCACTTTCTTTCAAAGACGAGTAATCGAACAGGGCTTTTTCTTCGACACCAGCTACCGTGCGGCGGCGGATGCGGAGTGGTTCGTACGCCTCATGGAGAAGCGGAAAACGATTCAAAGCCTTGGTTTCTTTTGCAGCACCTTCACCGATGGTGGGGATAACCTCGGGTTGACATCGACTGCGACAGAGGAAAGAAAACGGCTCAATCGGACCGCGGGATCACTCAAGAACTGGTTGAGCTGGTTGTGGGTGGGGCTGCATCGAATCAGACGGCTTACAAATGGTTGTCATCGTGCTCGAGATATCGAAACAGCCTTCTATTTACGGGGAGGCATGAAAAGGACGCTGCTTCAGGGGAAACAAGTTCGGTCCACGTGGCCTGGGCGACTCTGGCAGAAATAACATTGTGCCAGTATGGAATGCTATTTTGCAGGTAAAAAGAAATCTGGGTAACTTTCACGCAACCAAGCCACGGTTTTTTTGACGCCTTCTTCCAAGGAGATGGGCCCGAGTCCTAAAATGGCCAAGCTTTTATCCAAAGGAACGACGTAATCCGTAGTCATGCTTCGCGCTCTTGAGCTGTTGATATAAAAGGGGCGACGTGTGAGGCCTTCGATAGCATCGCCTGCCATCCCAAGAGCAAAAAGAAGTTGTCGTGGAATTCTTCTTGCGGGACGGCCACGCAAAGCACGGGAAAATGCATCGACCCAGTGGGCGATATCATCGACAGGGTCACTCAGGTAAAAAGTCTGTCCCGCGACTTTTTCTTCGGGCAACACGAGAGTCTGTTGCAGTTGATGTAAAACAGTATCCACAAAAGCGTACGCGCGACGGACGGGGGAACCGGAGGGGTGAACATACCAGCCTTTTTGCAGAACTTTCCAAAACTCCTTTGGATACCGAGGATGCCACGGCCCCCATACGTTTGTGGGCCGGGCAATGACCCATGGGAAAGGGATTCGGGAAGCACGGAGAACCTTTTCAGCTTCAACCTTGCTTTGGCCGTAGACGGTTACAGGTGCATAATCTGTGTCGCTTTTAGGAGGGTTAGTTGGACCACATACAAATTGGCTACTGATCAGAATAAAGCGCTGCATCGATGGTAGATTCGAAAGGGCTTTAAGAAGGTTGCGGGTTCCCTCGATATTCACCCGATAGCCAGTCTGGGGAGTTGTTGTTTCATCCATATCAGTCCGGGCGGCCAGATGAATGACTTCGGTGGGTTGGAAATCTGCTATCTGTCGGGTCCATTCATCTGGAGCCAGCAAGTCGGCTTTATGCCAAAAGGATTGGTGAGTGGCATCCAAAGGGGATCGGGAATCAAGATTCAGTATGGCTTCATACCGCCCCTTCCAGTTCTCTAGAAGATTGGTGCCGATAAATCCGGAAGCTCCTGTTAGTAAAAGGCGACGCATAAGCTTAAGATGGGCAGAAACTCCTTTTGATGCGAGTCTTGAGCAAATCTATGCATGGTTCTAGGCCCCGCATCGGTATAGCCGGTCAGCTTCCGCCTCCTTTGGGAGGACAAAACCTTGCGATTGCTGCGTTGTGGAAAGATTTACAGGCTCGGGCGGATATCGATTCGGTTTTTTGCCCTTTCCAATTTACTCCAACAACAGGTCAGGTACGAAGAGCGACTTGGCATAAAGTATGGGAATTACTGAAAGTAAGAAATCGTTTGGCTCGGCTTAAAAAGCAGGGCGGAGTGGATGTTTTGCTGTTTCCCGTAGGAGGCCCGCAGACAATACCCTTGATCCGGGATCTGTTTTTGGTTCCTTGGGCAAGAGATGCCTGCCGTTGCTTTGCGATCCAGTTCCATGCGGCGGGACTGGCCGAAAGAATTAAAAACAGGCCCAATTGGTTGGCTAAAAAAGTGGCACGGCTTTTAGGCAAAGCGGATGTGGCTTTTATTATGGCGGAGGCGAATCGTGCAGATCCCGAGGTTTGTGGGATTTCCGATATTCGAGTTCGGCCACACCAAATTCCTGATCAAACAACTCCATTGACCCTTTCCAAGAAACGAAATGGCATACTCTATGTGGGACACCTTGGGGATGAGAAGGGGACACCCGGACTAATCCAAGCGATGGCCTCTGTTCCACAAGAGCTTTCCCTCACCCTTGTTGGGGACCCTCTTCCCCCTTGGAGCCTTCATAAGTTTCGGGATTTGGCCAAACAATATGGTGTATCGGAGAGGGTCAATATTATAGGGTCTCGCGCCCCTGAAGAGTTGGGGGCATTTTATTCTGCGGCAGAACTTTTTGTTTTTCCTTCGGTAGCACCCTATGAATCATTCGGCTTGGTTCTTGCGGAGGCGATGATGTGGGGCTTGCCCATTGTCGCAACGGATTGGAAAGCAAACCGAGAGGTTGTGGGCCCAGGCGAAAACTTTATTTTTCCACCGGGGCGAACGGAGGATTTAAGCCAAGCTATTGTGAAAGCAGCGAAGGGAAGAGAGCGCTGGCCGATCATTGGCTCCCAGAATCGCCAACGTTACGAATCTAGATACAAACTCGGAGCAAACCCGACTTTGGTTGAGGATTTGATCCGCATAGCGAAATCGTGACATAGTTGGATGCAACCAATGAAACCCAAGCAGGAGTGGAAAGTGGATATGGTTTGGGAGCGAGATTGGTTTTTAGGGTTGGTGAGTGGAGCGCTCTTGAGGCTGGGATACCTCGGAACCGTATACGGAGGGTTTCCAAGATACCGCTATCTTAGGCTGGGAATTCCAGCCGAAAAGATCCGCACAAAGCCAGGAGCCTCTCTTTGGAATTACGGAATAGATCGGATGCGACTACCTGCAGGGCTGAGAATGGATGAACCGAGGCGGATTGGGAATTGGGTGGCGGAGCAGCAAAAGTTGGCCCCTGCGGTCCTAGTGAATGGCACGGCCTACCGGTTTTTGTTCCCCAAATTAATGAGGCGGCCTGTGGTTCGATTAGTCGAAAGGGGCTCGATGTTTCCCGAGGACTTCTTTCGCTTTCCGCAAAAGGCACGGCAAGAAGCGGGATATCCGTTTGCAGAAAAACTACCCGCTGAAATTGTGGATGAGATGGAAAAGGCTCACCTTGCCGATGCTACGATCTGCGGAAGTGAAATGATTCGAGAATCATATTTAAAACGCGGCTTCCCCGCGGAAGCTTTTCACACAGTTCATTATGGGGTGGATCCGCACCGCTTTTCTCCCGCGACTCACGAGCCAGCAGAGGGGCGGAATCTGCGGGTGGGCTGGCTTGGGGTCATCGGCTTTCGCAAGGGGTTGGACCGAGTTAGGAGAATCTCGGAGTGGGCAGATCAGCGAGGAGTTTTAATCGAGTTTCATTTCGTAGGCCCCATCCAAGATCCAGAAAGTCTAGAAATTCTCCATCGTTTTCGGCGACCCTATACATTACACGGGGTAAAAAAAGGAGAGGCTTTGAAGGAGTTGATTCCCCAATGGGATCTTTACCTGCTTCCGAGTTATGAGGAGGGCTTCCCTGTATCAGTGCTGGAAGCGATGAGCGCGGGAATCCCTGCCATTGTCAGTAATGACACCGGAGCCAGGGAGGCTGTGCTCAAGGATGAGGGCGGAGTAGTGCTTAGTACCTTCGCCTCGGAGGAGCTTGACCGAAGGCTGCTCCCGCTATGCCAAAACAGAGATCTCAGAATTCAAAAAGGGCGGGAAGCGAAAGAGAGGATAAAAAACTATTTTACGCTGGAAAGGTATCAGGAGAAGCTAGGTCGACTTCACGAGGTTTTTCAGGCTCGAAAAGGGCTCGGCGGGAGCGGTGACGCAGCATGAGGGGGGTCCCTGCGGATTCACTTTTTCAAAAGAGCGAACGGCCAAGGGAATCAGGATAAAAAGACGGGGAAGTGCAATTGAAAGATCGCCATAAACAGTAAAGTAAGAAAGGGTCTCAATGAGAGTGAGAGAACAGACCCAAATTCCCTCGGGGGTCATTTCGGAGCCGCGAGTATTATAAATATTTTTCAAAACATAAAATGAAGTCGTAGTGAAAAAAAAGATCAGCAGGCCTGTTCCCACCCAGCCAGTCGGATAGTGAACGTCCAAGAAGCCCTCATGGGGCTGACGACGCTCAATAAAGGATCTCGCTTCTGCCAGTTCGTTTTCGAAAGCCAGACGCTGGCGTTTCAGATAAAAGTCATCAATTCCCTCGAGGGTTAGATTACGATTATAGGTCATTCCTGCGCCGAACCAGCCCGCCTTATCCGCATACTCGCTCCAGTACACCCTTTTCATTGTTTGCCGCCAATTGGATGATCCAGAGGCGGAATCGAGTGCAACCGCATCCCATTTACCAGGGAGGGGACTTAAGGTTCTTTGCATGGCCAGCGGTAGATGAATATAGGTGCCTTGAGCAGCGACGAGTAAAAAAAGAGTCGTTGCAGCGAAAGGCACAAAAAGAATAACCAACCAGCGAGAGGCAGAGAAACCGGCTACCAGCCAAGTTACTAGATAGCGAAAAAGGTAGCTCCGAAAGCCGCTAAAAATCGTTGCCAAAAGACAGATAAGGGAAGCAATAAAGCACCACCAGTTTTTTGGCCTCAGCCACATATTCGCGGGAAAGTAGGAAAGCATGGTAATTTGCGCGGCGGTTGCGAAAAAACCCACATTCCCGACTCGGACAAGGTCGACGCCACCAAAAGATCCGTGCAAGGTGTCTTGAAACGCGTCTAAGTTTACGGAGCTATAAAAACGGTAGATATACGGTGCAACGGCAGGTGCGGCCGTGGATATTAAAAACGGAAGAAAATCGGCTGCCACCATAATAAAATACAGCAAGGGAACTTTTCTCAATAAAGGGTCCCTAGGCTTGACCATCGAATAGAGAATGGGCATGGCTAAAAAGCCCAATAATAGACTCCAGTTTTTTCTTCCCCCGAAGTTCTCTCCGCCAAAAAGCCGGAGGCCGATATCCCCGCTACGAACCCAGTGATAAGCAATAATCGACAAGAACAGAAGAGCCGGAACCCATATCCAGGCTGGTCCAAAGTTGATGGACATACTCTTTTCGAATACTGTCTGGTAGAGCAAAAATAAAAGGGAGATGAGAATCGCCGTCTCAATCATGCTTAAGTTTGCAGGGAGAAAATTAAGTCGGCCGTTTAAACCTAAAAAAGCGGGCATGAGTACCCAGCACTGTTTTCCAAGGTAGGTTAGATAAAAGATTGCCCCGATTCCCGAAACCACTGCGATCACCGGAAGATAATCGCCCGCAAGGAACTGACTCGTCAGGATGGGCGCAGCAAGCACTCCAGCAAGGAAAACCAGGGCCGTGATAACCTTCTGGGGTGTAAGATTGGCGAGACTGCTCACAGGCACTAAAGTAATGTCTTCATCGATGACTGCAATCCACATCAACCCCCTCGGGAACGGGAGGCGTTCTTTGCAAGTCACAATTCACCAGGCCCTAAAAAAGATCTTGTTGGCAACGAGGGGAATTCGCCCTACCGCTTGCGTGCCGTTGGCGTCACCCAATCCTGGGGAACAGGCGTGGGTGATTTCCGGCGAGCGATTGCCTGAAGAGCCGCTGGTATACTCTCTTGGGTTATCCGAAAACCTTTCCTTTGACCTTGGAATGATCCAGCAACATGGAGCCAAGGTTCACGGATTTGACCCCACCATAGAAAGCCAAAGATTTATCGCAAAAAGCCGCATCCCTGCCGGATTTCATTATCACCCTTTAGCCGTGGCAGGGCATGATGGGAAACTGGATCTGTATGAGCGCCTGGGAAAAGGGGGGCGAAAAAAAGGAGCCTGCTTCTTGAGGGCTTCCTGCAAAAAAGTTTCTACCCTCGTACAGGAGCTTGGACACAGTCGTCTCGATATATTAAAAGTTGATGTGGAAGGATCCGAGTATTCAATTCTCGAAGACGTGTGCTTAAAGGGAATTCATGCATCTCAAATCGCAGTCGAATTTCATCACCGTTTTGAGGAAGTTGGACTTTTGGCAACCGTCCGAGCGCATCAAATGCTCCTGAGGCATGGATATCAATTGGTGCACATCAGCGATTGGGCGGAGGAGTTTCTTTACGTAAAAGGAGAGAAATAATGAGGAGTCCACAAAATCCTTTGAAGGTCGCCATGCTAGTCGTGGATGCGAATGACGTCCGTGGCTCGAGCATGAAAAGTGACACGAAGCCCTCTCCCAATGTACATCCTGCGATTGAAGCCCTTCTTCAGGGATTTGAAGACTTGGATGGCATTAAGGTGGACGTGCTGTTTGGATCGCTTCGGCCGCCCAGAAGTATTCGTGCTGCAAAAGGTGCGGTTCGCTATCATTCGATTCCTTATCGGAGGGCCTTCGGAGCCCTATCAGGGGGTGGTTTTCTGGGAAGGTTCTTTAGCTTGAGGAATTATGTCAGATCTCACTCGTTCGATCTTGTTCACGCCCAAGGTTCGGAGCGGGAGAGTGCATGGACAGCAGTTTTTTCCGGGATCCCCAGCGTGATCACTCTTCACGGCTTGATGGGGGAAGTTGTCAAAATGAAAGGGAACTGGACTTTATGGCACTATTGGGTTGCGGCCTTGTTGGAGCGGCTTGCAATCAAGAGAACAGATGGGGTGGTTGCAATTTCCCCATATGCATTGCGGGTTGTATTAGGGATCACGCCGCGGGCCCGCTTCATTCCCAACGCAGTCCGGAGTGAATTTTATCTGGAATCACGAGAAAAAAAGGGGGATGTGCCAACGGTGCTCTTTGTCGGCAATTTAACTCATGTAAAAAGACCCGATTGGTTCATTCGTGCAGTGGATACGTTGTGGAAGGAGGGGCTCTCTTTCAAAGCGCGAATGCTCTGCATGGGAAACCCAAAACATCCTTATTTCATTGAAATAGTTGCGATGGCCGAACGCCTGCCAGCGTCACGTAAGATCGACCTTCGATACAATGTGGCCGATGTGGCCGGTGAGCTAGACCAAGCCGATATTTTATTTGCTCCATCCATATGGGAGAGCATGGGGATTGCTGTTTGCGAGGCGATGGCGAAGAAGCTTTGTGTGGTTGGCTCGCGGATCGAGGCAAACATTCCGCTGTTGGGGCAAGGGTGCGGGGTTATGTTTTCAGCGGATAATTTCGATGAAGCCGTGAATTCGTTAAGGATCGTCATTTTAGACCGTGAAGAGAGAAAGCGAATCAGTGAAAAGAGCCTGAATCGGGTAAAAAGTTACGCACCTGATGTGGTGGCAGGGGAAACGACCGATTTCTATCGAGAGATTCTTAAGATGAGATCGGAAAGCGGAAACGACCCGAAATAATCTCCTTTAGCCAAGAGGGTTTAAGCCAAATCACCCAAATCGGAAGTAAAACCGCTCCCGTGATAAAGACTCCGATCATGAATCCGCGGATATCCAGATTTAGGAAGTGGAGAGCTGCGTTACCTGATGCGACCACCAAGATAAGCGCAACAAAACCGAAGACAACAAAGGTAAGGAGCGGGCGCCCCAAAAAGGCCGAGCTCCAAAGCTCCCGAAATAAGCGTAATCCCCTACGAAAGGAGCCAAGAAAAGCGGCAAGAAGAGAGGCGCAGGCGATTCCCGTTAGTCCAAAAGGGCGAAAAGCAAGAACAGCAACAACAAAGAACAAGAATTCCCAAAAGAAAGCAGTCGAAAGAACTTTGGTTTTAATTAATGAAAGGGAGGCCTCGACCGACCATGCATTCCAAATCTGGATCCAAAGAATGAAGCCCAACAAGAAAGAAAGGTAGGGAGGGAGTTGGCACTTCGCATGGGTCCAGAGCTGAACGAAAGATTCGTTCCAGATGCCGTAAGCTACAAAGAGGAGCAGGCCCAGCGAAAGGGAGATAGTACTTAGGCGGGTAAACGCAGCGCTAAGCTTCGCTCGCTCCCCCTTGGCCATGAGGTCGTAAAATGCGGGAGCAGCAGAAATATGAATCTGGCCCAGAAGATCCCGAATGCAGGTGCCTGCGCGTGTGGCAATCGACCAGATTGCGGATGCGTCGGGGCCGAAGAAGCGACCTGCCAGAACCAAAGGAGCACTTTCTAAAATAAAGCGGAACGAGTTGATCTGAAAAATAGAGAAGCCCAATCCTGTCAGGGAGTTCCAATGTGTCCAAGTGGGAGGGGAAAACTGCAAGCGATGAGTCAGATTTCTGTGAAACAGGACAATGAGAATCGGGCCGATCGATTGAGCCCCCCACTCTGCAACAAATCCCGCGAGAAAAGCGTGAATCCCCCAGCCTTGAAAAAAGCCAAAAGTGAGTAATCCAAGATTGAGGCCGACTCCTAAAGTTGAGAGAAGATTGAGAAGATGCTGCGCCTGATTCAGGCGGATCAGATTGGGAAAGATGCGCAGGGAAAAGCGCGCCCCGTTAAGAACAAAGATCCAAAAAATGAATTTTGAAAGGGTGGGGCGGAGAGAAGGATCGGTGACCAGGAGTTGAGCTAGGAGGCCCGACCCAAAAAAACCTGCACCAGCGATCAAGGATCCCTGGGCCAATTGAAAGCCAAAGGAGCATGTCACCATTTTCCGATAATCGGCTGGAGTGCCGTGGCTCTGGGCCATCAATCGCAAGGAAGCGCCACTGATTCCCAAATCGATCAGCTCCATATAGCGGGAGGCTTGGAGGGCAAGAAACCAGAGGCCTAAGATCCCAAGAGGGAGGTGAGCCAGGGAGAGAGGGACAAGCAGGAAGCTGTAAGCGATGACGCATAGCATCGAGCCGTAAGCGGAAAACAGGGCCAAGGTGAAGCGTTGATGGCGAAGGCCGGGCATAGATTTACTTTAGAGGAAAAGAGGTGGCGCGATGCAAAAAAAGCCGTGATTCGGCCACATGGGTTTGGATCAACTGATCTGACAGCTCTGTGGGCTGCAAATCCGAAGCATGAAGAGCCTCAGCAACCGAGCCCACAATATGAGCTGTGAAGCCATATCGTTTTGACAGATCCATCAGGCGGGCACTTCGGAAGGGTTCGGTGAAGTAGCCCAAAAATGGCTTTTTGAATTTTAAGGCGTACAGAATGGCGTGAAATGAGTCGGTGAGTAACAAACTGCAGTTTTGAATCCACCCTAACCACTCCTGTGGGGAAGCATGCCAGATCTTGTGTTCAGCAGGAGGTGGGGACGAAATTCTTCGGGATTGGGCATTGATCCAAACCCAAGGAAGGCCGCCTTGTTGTTTTTGAAAGTGCTTCATCAGCGTCTGTTCCCCGCCACGAATAGGAGACCCAACACGGTAGTTTAAAAGGTATGAGCCGGCTCGAAGAGGAGGGGGGGTGACGCAAGGGGTCGGGTCCACCAGCAGAACGGGGTCGCAAACGACCTCCGGAAGAGTTCCCGAAACTTGTTGAATCAAGTTTGCAGAAAAGTCGTTCCTCACAGAAATGAAATGAAACTTCTTCAGGCAAGCGGAGAGGAGGGCTTTGTCTACTTCAGGCTGCATATCGGATCCACAGCAGGCGGCATAGGCGATCCTGCGGTTCGTAAAAGTGGGGCGCCAATGGAAAAAGTATTTAGGCTCCCTGGAAAAGTGCCAGACCTGATCGCTTCCGACGACTAGAGCGTCAAAAGAGTTGGCTATTTGAGCTAGCTGAGACTCTGATTCGCAAAGTGGAGTTAGGGGAAGCGAGTGGCGACGAAAGTGCTCAAAACTAGCGTGGAGTTTATGCCCGTGGATGAGGCCTCGGAGCCGAACTGAGAGTTGGGGCCAGCTACTGAGGTCGTGGCGTAATCCCGATCGAAGCAAGTGCGTTGGGGACTGGTGGTTGATAACTTGGACATCGTGCCCCATCTGCTGAAAAGCCTGCGTAAGCGATAGGCACTGGAGTAAGGCCCCAAAATTATCCACGTGGTGAAATGTGAAGATCCCAATTTTCACGACTTCCCTTGAGCAACGGAATTGAGCTCAGATGTGAGGGCTAAAATCTTTTGCGCAATCATAAGAGAGCCCATCTGATGGCGGGCATTTTTTGAGATCTTGTGAGGATCTCGCCTGCACTGACTCCACCCCCTGGCTTCTGTCTCCAATGCTGACGCGAGAGCTGAAGCGGTCCTCTCGGGTGGAGTCGGGCCGTCGAAAAATGAGGCAAAGTATGATGAGCAAGGCGTAGTTTTAGGGCCGACAACGGAGGAACCAGATAATAAGGCTTCTCCACCCGCAAGCATGCTCCCTTCGTACCGAGACGCAAAAAATAGAATCTTGGCCTCTCTGAGGCTCTTGGAGATTTCCTCCTGCGGGCAAATGCCGCGCGAAAATAGTCTTTCACTGATCGATCCCTTGGGCAGGCCACTTCCGAAAATAACGGCCTCATAATCTGGGTTTCGATCCAAAAAGATTTCAAGAGCTTTCCGTGTCAAAGGCCAATCTTTTTGCCAAGAGCTCCACCTACCGACAGCAATCACGGTGTTTTTTTTACGCTCCCCAGCATAGGAAAAGACATTTTCATCGATCGGGTGCGGCACGTGCTGGAATCGGCTGGGATTGGACCCAATTCTTGAGGCTAACGATTGAAGGGATTGGGTGGAAAGTGGGGTTTCTGAAAGAAAGAGAGGAATCATGGCCAGAGTAGCGGCGAAGCGGGACTCAAAGTACTGAGCAAAGATTTCGAATAGGCCGGCTTTGCCCCCGCCAAAGATGGCGGCGAGAGCACTGGGCCAGTTGGGGCGGGCATCTATCTGCGCTGAGATTGTGTTTTTCCAGAATTGCCGATGGCCGCAAGAGGGCAGGCGAAAGCCGTCGCCGTCACATCGTTCGATGACAAGAGCGTTCGAAGACAGGGCGGCAGTGCGGATCGGCTTGTACTTGGACTGACTCCATAAACCGAGAAGAATGAGGTCGGGACTTTGTTGGATCCACCAGTCTCTGGATGTTGATTGAGACTGGGTAATGAGTTGAACCGGGCGATCCAAGGGATCTTTTGAATGAGTAGTGGGGTAACAAACAAGCTGAGCATCGTGGCCAAGCTGGCGGAAGGCTCGAACGGTAAGCCCGAGATCCCTGCCCCACCAACCCGATCCATCCCCATACGGTAGTGGAGTAAAACAGAGAATTTTCATCAGAACGCTGTTGCTATGATGAGAAGCGGCTGGTGAAGTGTCGAGACATGAACAGGCAGGCGTGGCTCTGGTTGGGGTTGGGAATTTTTCTCAGGTTGGTTCTGATCGGCCAGCCCCCCGTGGAAGACAACTCCTGGATCCGGCAAACGCAAACAGCGGATGCGATCCAAAGCTGGATGGCCCAGGGGCATCCATCTTGGGATGCCGCGGTAAGTTGGCGGGGGGATACAGGAGCGCGTTTGGCGATGGAGCTGCCAGTTTATAACTTGATTGTTTATGGGGGCACGGTTGTGGGGATTCCCCTCCATGTAGCAGGACGTGCAGTCTCGATTTTGCTTTGGGTCGCCTCCTTTTTCGTCATTCAGCAGATCTGGAGGCGGTGGTTAGCTCCTCAGGAATCGTTTTGGGCAAACCTACTTTTTGTCTTTAGCCCGCTATCGATTGCTTTTGGGCAGGCCATCATGCCTGAAATGCTGGTTTTGCTCCTTACCGTTCTTTTGGTGTGGGCGTGTCAAAGCTATCTGAACCGGCCGAGTCTCTTTTTGTGGTGGGACATTGTCATTCTTGGGGTTGTGGGCTGTTTGATCAAACTCCCAGCGGTTTCTCATCTTTATCTTATGATTGCAGGGGTTCTTTGGATTCGATCGGGTTGGAAAGGGGTTCTGGGCTTGCGGGTGATCTGCGGAGCGCTTTTGACCTTGATTTGCCTTTGGGCTTGGAGCCGAACAACCGAGTCGGTGAACGCGGCCTATTTTTCCGACTGGTCCTCGACGGCTAATTTGCGCGGATTCCTTGGGCAGTGGCAGGACAGGCTTCGGCCAGTGTACTGGGTGCGACTTGGGTTTTATCTTTTGCTGTTTGCGGGAACTCCGGCGGTTTGGTTCGTGATTCTATTAAGGGGGGAAACGGTGGTGAAAGATTTAAGACAATATTCCGTGATGGTGCTGTGGATCGTGGGATTGATCTTTTTTATTCTCCTTTGGGGGCCAAAAACCTGCATGGGTCATGCGTATTACTGCCTGCCTTTTCTCGTGCCTCTGTGTGCAGGATTCGGAAAATCAGCATCTTTGCTGCGTTATCCTAAGTGGGGAGGTTGGGGGTGGAGCGAGGGACTGGTGGTGGGCGTCGTGGGAGGATGCCTTGTCATGGCTGCTTATCTTATGAGGCCTGACAAAACCTTGCGGGAAACAACACTTTGGATGCGGGAAAATATTCCCGCCGGGGATCTTGTCATTATCAAAGCGAATCACAGCGTGTACACACGAGAATATCCACAACTTCCAGGGTTTAGTTATCTGAGCGGTAGGCGAACCTGGATTTGGGGCCCCTATCTTTCCGATCAGGAGCGGGTGCGAGCCCTGAAAACAAGCCGATGGCTTGTTGAAACTCTGCCCGCCCCCGAGGCGTCTTGGTGGGAAAATGTAAGAAAAAAAATTAAGGGGCACGAAAGGCCCGTGGAAGACATCGCGGGTCTTAAAAAAACAACTGGGGCAGAGCTGATCAAGCGGGTGGATGGCTACCAGGTTTTTCGGGTAAATTTAAAAAAGTAATTTCTGGATCGGGTGTCTCGACTTAGGACTTTTGATAGTCCCCCCGGCTAAAGTATTTTTCCAGCCAAAGGTAGAGAACGATAAAGAGGTAGCGGCTTCCCATTTCCCTGATCTTTAGTTTGGCGATACCGTGGCGACGATTGCGCCAAGTGATGGGGATAACCGCAAAGGAGTAGCCGCGAATGATAGCTTTGAGGGGGAGTTCTACCGTGAGGTTGAAGTGGGGAGAGAGAAAAGGGCGAAGTCCATCAAGGCAAGTTTTGCGGTAAGCTTTGAATGCATTGGTTGTATCATTCAGGCCGTGGCGAAAGAGCATGCGGATGAAAGTATTGGCCAATCGGTTAACCCCCCACTTAATGGGCGGGTAGTCGATCGTTCCGCCGCCCTTCATAAACCGGCTGCCAAAGACACAATCGTATCCCTCGTTGAGCTTGCTCCAGTAGCGGGCCACATCCCGACAGTCATCCGACTCATCCGCCATCATAATGACCGCGGCGTCCCCTTTCATTTCGTCCAGACCCCGAATAATTGCACGTCCAAAACCGTGTGGTGAGGGGTTTTGTACGGGTCGAAGATACGGGCTGGTTTTGGCGATCTCTTGGAGGATGGTCAAGGTTTGATCGGTGCTGCCATCGTCGACGACGATAATTTCATGGGGGACTTTTTTTAGGTCAAGTTCGAGGTGGAGATGTTGAACCGTCGAGGCAATGCAACCCTCCTCGTCTCGTGCGGGAATCACTACACTCAGCAGTTGCAGCGCGTTCATTGTGGCTTTCTTAGGATCACGAGGAACTGTTTTCCAAAAAATCTCCAAAGAAAAGGAAGGGCCAAATAGACTCGGATCGTCCAGAGGGGGGGTTGGAAGCCTGTGCTCATCGAGTAAGGAAGGGAGGCAGGGAAAACCTGCTCTGGCGTAAAGCCGCAAAGGGATGCGCCCTCAACAAGGGATTGATCGGTCAATGGCAGGTAATGATCCCAAAAATCCCAGTAGGCACCCGGCAGAAGACGAATGTTAGGTCCTAATGCAACAAGCCTGCCGCCAGGTTTCAGTGCTTGGTAGGCTTGTTGAAGAGTTTGTTTGAGAGCGTTCTTATCTGGGAGGTGCTCGAAGAAATTGCTCGTGAAAATAAGGTCCAGGGTGTTTGAAACAACCGGCCATGGCTCGCAACAACTTTGCTGAAGGAATCGAACCTGGGGATCCAAGAAACGAGCCGTATCAGGATTCATATCCATGGCCGATAGAGCCTTACCCTTTACTTGGTTGATAAACTCGCCATGGCCCGCCCCTAAATCCAGAATTTCCCCATCCTTGGGGATCCAGCGGAAAAACAGGTGCTGGATCAGAATCTTCCATACTCCCATCCGATAGTCGGTTTGGCCGGAAAACCGAGTTTGGTAAATTTTAGAGAGTTCGGCGGGGTTTTCGGTCAAAGGGGTGGGAGTCATGAGTTGGCGATTTCCTCAAAAATCATCGGGCAGGGGGTGGAGACATGCCAGTTCCAAAGTTGGGTGGCACGGGTGGAGTCGAGAATGACCCAAGGAAGATCGTAAGGACGGGGTTGGGAATCGGAGGCGACTTCGTGCGGACCAAATCGGGCACGACACCAGTCACTCAATTGCGACAAAGAGATAGAATTTTTGGCGCCTCCGGAAAAGTTGCAGATACGCACATCGATTCCATCGATTGGGTCGGAGGGCTTGCCGCCTTGAAGCTGTTTTTGGAGGAGGGGAAGCAGGTCTCTCGGATGAAGGCAGTCTCGAATCTGGGAGCCACGCCCATCAAAGCCGATATATTTTAGGGGCTTCTTTTCTTTCCAAGAACGGATCCAAAAGGAGAAGATTCCCTGATCGGCTCGACCGAACTGGCCAGCACCCGCCAAAACACCGCAGCGATTGATCCAAACAGGAAACCCAAAAGCCTCGGCATACTCCAACGCAAGAAGTTCTGAGCATCGCTTCGAGGTTCCGTAAAGGGATGCGGGGGGTGAGGTTGGAAAGATTTCAGAAATCCCTTTTTCGGTCAGGCCGATTTCCGGGCGAAAGGATTTTGGGCGAAAAGCACCTTGGACCGACTCAACTGGCAAGGAGGCGAGGGGAGGGATGGAGTAGACACGGCTTGTACTCATCAGAATGAATCCAGCGCTGTGCTGCTTGCAAAACTCCAGCATCTGAATAGTTCCGATTAAATTGTGATCCAGCAAATCCATGGAGGACATCTTCCCGCTGGTTCCTGCGAGGACACTCGGTTCGGCGGCGCAGTCGATGACCCAGTCGACCTTTGGAATTTTGGCAAGATCTGCAGGACGCCGGATGTCGCCCTCCACCATTCTAACGCCTAGGGATTTGAGATTGGGGAGATTGGCGCGACTGCCTT
>JBIKTM010000031.1:0-14362 GCA_044348085.1 Methylacidiphilales bacterium
TTCTGCTTTTCAGAAGAAACTCTTCTTCTCCAATCCCCCAGCCACTTCTCTAACTCAGGCGGAACCCCGTGGTATTTCCGACTTAACGTTAAATGTCCCGCCAACTTCTGAAGCGAAGAAGAGAGCAGTCGAAGGGATGCATCACGATACTCAGACAAGCTTAGCTTGGTCGTAGTAGGGGTGACTAAAGGATGCCCGTCTCGATCGCCACCCACCCACGTTCCGAAGCAGAGTGTAGGTCGTACTGCTGGATGAACTGGCCCACCTTTCCCCAAGCCCGCAAGAACCCATGCGTCCTGCAAGCGACGATCCGTCAGAGCAATAGATTCGGCCATCGACCCCGCCAAACAGTGAATCACCCCCTCTCGCTCCATATCCACTGTGGGGCGCTGCGTGCGTACCTCTTCCGTACGCCACCATCTCTCCAACACAACTTTCAGCTTAGTTCTTCGGTCTCGCTCGCCAGGATGCCTATCACCGTGCCCCGATCTCTCCATTAAGATCCCATAAATCTCCTGCATGCATGCCAACACAGAGCGCCGACGAGCTTCTGTGGGATGAGCCGTTAACACAGGTTCAATTCGCAATGTAGGCAACTCCGCAGCCACCAGATCTGGATCGGCATTCTCCGCCTTCAATGAATGCAGCGCCTGCGCCCATGAACCAGGCTCGTGAGCCGGCCCGTTCATCGCTTCATTCATGCTGCGCATCGAAGCGGCCGAAGCCTCTTCCGCAACATTCAGCAGACCAAAAGCAATCGAATAGGCCCGAGTGACTTTTCCCTTCTCAATCTTCGCAAGTCTCTCTGTTTGGCCTCCCCGAAAAGGAAGTGACTTCTCAATCTTCTCCTCTCCGATATCGTGCAGCATTTCGCAGAACGACCCCATCAACCAATCCAGATCTCCCTGTACTTTGGCAAAACCAAGCTTTAATCGTTTCGCATAAGGAAGCTTCACTTTTCCCAGGTGGACCTTTTTTGTGCTCTTGCCCTTGCGATGTTTCATGAAATACCTGTCTTAAGTGCTGAAGCTATCCCCGCAGGAGCAGGTAGCACGTGCATTTGGATTCGTTACGCGAAATCCACCCTTGAGCAGGTCCGTGCTGAAATCGACCTCCGATCCACTAATGAAAACTGCACTTTTGGGATCGACCGAAATTCTTACCCCTCGGCTCTCGACAAGAATATCCTTAGGACCCGCTCCTGGCACTAACTCCATCTGGTACTGCAAGCCACTACACCCTCCCCCCACCACCGAAACCTTGAGCGCCCCTTCCGAATACTCCTTCTTTTTCAATAAACCATGAAGATGAGACGCCGCCGCCTCAGAAAGCTTCACGAGCTTTTCTGAGCCCATCTTGGGTCCGCTCGACTCAATTCCCGTGGGGTGACTCATGCTCTGTAAGATAACTCGGATCAGCCGTCCAGCCAGCTTCTCTTACTTGTCTTGAATAATTGCACTCATGCTCGGTGCCAGACTTCTCTCAACCAGACGAATCAAAGGTCTTGGCTGAAGCCCCAACAGAAGCTGGAGAAGTCCGGCTGAGAGCAAAATCCAAACAAGAAACCTTGGAAAGCGACAAATAGGAACCGAATCCGCTTCCCGTTCCCAGTACATCGCCCGTACGGGGACCAAGTAGAATCCCAACCCCACCACAGCCATAATCACGCCTACAACTAACCCAGGGATTTCTCCAGCATTCCAAAGGGTCGAGAGAACAGACAATTTCGCGGAAAAGCCTAGTAACGGAGGTAACCCAGCCATCGATAAAAAGCAGAGCGTCAATCCTAAGGCCGTGCCTGGGTCTTTTTGCGCCAACCCATCCAGATGACGAACATCTGCGTTTCCATAAATTCTCTCAACCTCTTGGATGGCGATGAAAACAGGAAGGCTCGCAAGAAGATACGCCCAAAGATAGCCCACCACAGTTCCCATCCCAGCCTCCCCAAGAGTCCCCAAAGCCAGAAGCATAATGCCCGCATGCGCGATTCCTGAATACGCCAGCAATCTTTTAAGATTTCGCTGAGGCAATGCTGCAAGGGTTCCCAAGGTCACAGTGGCGATTCCCAGAGTCAGAAGGACAGGCCGAAACACGACAGCCACCGAATCCAAAGCAAAGGCACCAAATCCGAAGATTCGCACCAACAGGACAAATCCAGCCGCCTTAGACGCAACTGCCAGAAAAGCAGTTATGGATGTCGGCGCACCCTCATAAACATCCGGAGCCCAAGCATGAAAAGGAACCGCCGCAATTTTAAAAGCTAATCCTGTTACAATGAGCCCCACTGCAAGCAGGAGAGCAACACTTGCAGGGCGACCCGCCTGCTCGAGAAGAATTCGGGTAAATTCCGTTGTGCCAGCGGCTGCATACAGCCATGCGATCCCCATCACAAGAAATCCGGTAGATAATCCGCCCATCACCAGAAGCTTCATGCCAGCCTCGAGACTTTTCACTTGGGTTCGTTGAAAAGCCACCAAGAGATAGAGAGAGATCGCAACAAGCTCGAGAGCCACAAAGATCGCCAGAAAGTCATGGGCACTGGCTAGCAAACACAATCCAGCAGTCGAAAAGAACGGAAGCGCTAGAAATTCAGACCGAACGGTTTCTTCCCTACCCATCGGCGTTCGCACGGAAATCAGGGTCACACCCACAAGACAAAGAACAAAAAAAGGCTTAAAGACAGACGATAGCCCGTCCGTCACAAAAAGATTTCCCCATGAGTACGGCATAGGTTGTCCCGATTGCCAAATTGTTCCCGCCAACAAGACGCAACTCGTCACCAAGGCGATCCCAGGCAAAACACCTCGCTTACCCGGAGGAAGCAGTGCGTCCGTGAGAATTAAGCCCACTCCCGCCAAAACCAGCAACACTTCAGGACAAAGCCAAGGACTCATGGCTGGATTAACCTTTCAAGTATGGGTCGAGCCGGACCTAAAATTAAGTTAGGAATAAATCCCACCGCAAAAAGGAGGACCGTAAGGAATGCAAAAGGCCAAACTTCACTTGTGCCCTGTAAGTCCGAAGTCTGTTGGGTTGTCATAGCCACAGAAACAGGACCCGAGGAAATACTTCGTATCGCACGGAGCATTGCCACAGAAGAGAGAACTACGCCCCATGCTGCGATCCCAACGAGGATCGGATGGGACGACCAAGCTCCAAAAAAGATCATGATCTCACCTGCGAAATTGGCCATCCCAGGAAGACCAATGGAAGCCATTCCGGCAATCATGAGGTAAAACCACAACTTGGGAGCTTTCTTAGCCAATCCACCCAAATCCTGCATCCAGGTCGTTCCTGTTCGGTGTCCAATTTCCCCTGCTACAGCAAATCCAAGAGCCGCACTCAACCCGTGCCCCACCATGAGCACCAGAGCTCCACCCAAACCTAAAACCGTGCCCCCAATCAAACCTAAGAACAGTGTCCCCATATGCATGGCACTCGAAAAACCAAGGAGCCAACGGAAATCCCGCTGCGCAAGTGAGGCCAAACCGAGATAAAGAATGTTTCCGGCAAGCATGAGCCCCACAACCCAACTGATCTCTTTCCACCCAAGCGGCGTCATGGTCAACGCCAAGCGCAAAAGCCCATACAATCCAAATTTCTTCAAAACTCCTGCGTGCAACATGGCAGCAGGGGCAGGTGCAGACGCGTACCCCCCAGGAGCCCAACTATGGAATGGAACCAAGGAAACAAGGGTTCCGAATCCAACCAGAAGAAGAGCCGCCAAAATCGTCTGATGCCTAACTCCTAGGGGCTGGGCCCTCAACGTTTCAGTCAATACTCGCCAATCGAGAGTCCTTGAAATTTCAGGAACAGCAAAAACCAAGCCCAACAAACCCAACAAAAGCAGAAGACTCCCCAACATGAGATAGATAGTCATTCTCCACGCAGCCCCTGTTCGGTCTCCCTGACCCCATATTCCAATAAGAAGGAAACTCGGAATCAAAGCCACTTCGTGAAAAGAAAAGAAGTAGAACAGATCGACCGAAAGAAATGCTCCCAGACCGCCCAGACCTACCAAAAGAAGACAGATAAAGTACTCTTTCGACCTCTTCACCTGTGCGCGAGCCACCCCCATTGCAGCCAAAGTCACAACGAGAGTTAACCAGAGAAGCGGCAGGCTCAGACCATCACACCCAAGTCGAAACTGAACAGGAAATACTTCACGCAGAGAAGAAACTTCAGGTCCAAACAGAATTTCTCCCTGCCTCAAAACAACTCCGGAAACAAGAAAAGCGGGGATGAAATTCAGCAAAGATACACCTAGGGCTGTTCTTCTTGGATCTGACCCCAAGGCGATCGCTACCACACCTAAAGTGGGCAAAAGCAAAAGTAGAGGTAAAGCCCAAGTTAGCGTCATCGCAATACCCCTTGCTTCCATAACCACCCTAGTAAGACCAGCACGCCGATTATAAAAACAGCCGCATAAACTTGGACCTGCCCGCACTGCACAAGACGCAACCCCTGCCCGGACGCCCTTGCCATCACACCCGATCCCCTCACCAAAAAGCCCCGTACCACCCAACCCTCAAAAGCATCCGCAAGTCTTCCAAAGGAATCCTGTGTCGAAACGAAAACCCTTTGATAAAACTCATCCACGTAAAACTTGTTGCGTAAGACGACAAAATTCAAAGGCTCTTGGGTCGCGTGACGGTAAAAAGTGTAAGCAGGGACAAAACCAGCTACTGCTAGCACAAGCGAAAGCCAGAGGGTCCATGAGGCGTGTTCCGTGGCATGGCTATACCCCAGAAACTTTTCGACCGGAAGCAGCCCTCCGACCACGGAAAGCAAAGCAAGAACAGCCATCGGTCCAATCATAAAGAATGAGCCCTCATGAGCATGACGAGCGGCCTCACTCTTCGGCTCCCCACAAAAGGCCACCAAGATCATCCGCAACATAAAGAAGGAGGTGAAAAATCCCGCCCCCATCGAGATCGCTGCCAATCCGGGAGAGTGCGCCATCGCAGCAAAGATTGCGTCCTTACTCCAGAAACCAGAAACAGGCGGTATTCCGCACAGGGCGATAGTTCCGAGAAGCAGAACAAACGCCGTGAAAGGCATCCTTTTTGCGAGACCCCCCATCTTCCAAATATCCTGCTCTTCGTGGCATCCGTGAATGACGGATCCGGCCGCCAAAAATAGAAGGCACTTAAAAAAAGCGTGGGTCACAAGATGATACATCGCTGGCCCAGTCACTCCCAACCCTACGGCCATGACCATATAGGCGATTTCCGAAAGAGTAGAGTAAGCCAGAATCCTCTTAATATCGTTCTGCTGACATGCAATCAGAGTTGGCAAAAGAGTCATAACGCCACCGACCCATGCAATCGTCGTCATTGTCACTTGGCTCAACTCCAAAATTGGGAAAACCCGAATCAACATATAAACACCCGCCACGACCATCGTCGCGGCGTGAAGCAGTGAGGAAACTGGCGTAGGCCCCTCCATTGAGTCAGGTAGCCAAACATGAAGGGGGAATTGAGCAGACTTCCCTAAACAACCACAAAACAGACCCAACCCCACAGCGGTGACAGCCCAGCCTGGCGCCACCCCCGCAACACGAGCCGGTAAGTCGGAAAAACCCACAGTTCCAAAGAGCGCCCAGGCCCCCAAGATTCCAAGAATGAATCCAAAGTCACCCACACGGTTCACCAGAAAAGCTTTATTTGCCGCTGCCCCCGCGGCAGGTCTTTCAACCCAGAATCCGATAAGCAGATAAGAGCTTAGTCCCACAAGTTCCCAGAAAATAAACATCGAAACTAAATTATCCGCCAAGACAATCCCCAGCATCGAAAACACGAAAAGTGACAGCTCCCCAAAAAAACGACTTCGGCTTGGATCCTTTTCCAAATACCCGATCGAGTAGATGTGAACCAAGAGGGCAACACCAGAAACAAGGGTGGCCATTCCCCGAGCCAACGGATCCCCCATCAGGCCAAAGTTCGCCTTAAAACCCGCCCACTCAATCCACGGAAGCACAGGCGCGACAACTTCCCCAGATACCGAGCCGCTGAAAAGCATCCCTAAAGACCCCACAAAACTGCCCAAGCAAGCGAAGGTGGATACGGCAACAGAAATGCGGGGAAATGGATGAAGAAAGACCCGGATGGAAACTGCCGCAAGAAGCGGAAGAAGCAGAATGAGATAAGGAAGGTATGCGATCATTAGAAGCGAAGGGTGGCCAACTGATCGGCAGCCGTTGTTTTTTTGATTCTAAAAATTGCCACCAAGATAGCCAAACCCAGTGCAACCTCCGCCGCAGCCACCGTGATCACAAAAAAGACTGCCACTTGCGGATCGGGTAGCCCTTGAAATCTCCCAACTGCCACTAAAGCCAAATTGGCCGCATTCAGGAGGAGTTCGAGTGACATCATGATGATGAGCAAACTCCGACGCAAAATCACCCCCGCGAGCCCAATCAGGAAAAGCAATGAACTGAGAGCCAGGTAGTGGCCTAAGGTAATCTCACCTAAAATCATGACTCAGGGTCCTTACGACACAGAACGACAACTCCCACAGTCGCGACCAAGAGCAAAACCCCTGTCGCCAGGAAAAGTGGGCTGTAGGAGGTGAATAACAGTTTTCCCAATTCCGAGGCCGAACCACCCCCCTTCCCTTCCCCCCAGTGCAGTGTCTTCTGGGTAAATGGAAAAAGAGGAACGATCTTGGTTAATCCTAAGATCGCGACTCCGCCTACACTCAGCACGCCCACGATCTTCACCCAAGGTGGAGTCCGTCGCGCCTCCTCCTTCACATCCAACAGCATGATCACGAAAAGAAATAGAACCATCACCGCACCCGCGTAAACAATCACCTGCACAGCAGCCAGAAAAAAGGCCTCAAGGGTAATAAAGAGGGCTGCCTGAATCACTAGAGCCACAACCAGACATACCGCGTTGGTAACGGGATTTCGAAATGCGACGAGAGCGGATGCCGAAACAACTAGCCCTACGGCTAAGATCCAAAAGAAAAGAGGTTCCATCCGGGGAAGATCCTTGAGTCTACTTGCCGTGCCACTTGCGAATCGGGCGATCCATCACACCGCCCAGCGCATAAAGCTCCTCTTTATGCCTCACCATCCCAGCCCGACTGGTCCCAACGAAAATCGGTTGCTCCTTCCGAAGGTAGATAGCTTCTTCAGGGCAAACCTCCTCACACATTCCACAGTAAATGCAACGCAACATATCAATATCGAATTCCCGTGGTTTTTTCTCCACGTTCGCGTTGACATCCGTACCCGGAATAAAGCCTGGAGTGATCCGAATTGCCCGCGGGGGACAAACAAATTCACAAAGCTGACACGAAACGCACTTCTCCCTTCCATGCTGGTCCTTTACCAGAACCGGAGCCCCACGATATCCATCCGGCATCGGCCACTTCTCCTCGGGATACTGCATCGTGAGCAATCCCGTTGCGCTCATATCCATAAGGGAACGCGGGCCTTTGGCTTTTTTCGGGAAAATCCTACCCACAATGGTCTCCAGCATATGCCGTAAAGTGATCAGCATTCCCCCAACGATCGAGGGCAAGTAGAGCTTCTCCCACAAGTTCAAATCTGGACGAGGAACAACAATGGCCATAATGGAAGTTAGATTACCGCTTGGGCGGGGCAAGTTGGGACAACGGGATAGAAACCGTCTCCGCCACAGTTCCGTCCGCTCGACGAAGTTCGCCGGTAATTAAGGGATCGGTAGTAGACCAGTCGATTCGGATTACCCCGAAGTTTTGCCCGTTGACCAGTTGACCGACACGGCTCGGATTTTCCTCTTCAGTGATAGAAGAAACCTCCGTCAATCCACTCGAAGTGAGGTCGTAGATCGGATAACCCGCCTCGGTTCCCTTTTGGCAGGAAATCTCTCCGTTGTGACGATCACCACTGACAAAAAGAACCCCTTTCACGCCAAGTTCCCCGATCAACTTGAGGATCCTACCCTTACATTTTGGGAAGTTGGCCCACTTCTCGAAGCGGTGTTTCTCCGCAACGAATTGAATGCTTGAACCGATCACCACAAGATCCGCCCCTGGCTTGGATAACTCCTTCTTAAGCCAAAGCCACTGTTCCTCTCCCAACATGTCCCCGTCCGAAGCTCCCTGCCCCTTTTTGGGCAAGGGATCACGCTGAGAACGCAGATCAAGCATGATCACCCGAACACACTTTCCCGCAGGACCCCAATCTTTAGAGGAGTAAATCCCGTCTTTCCGATCCGAGACGCCCCAAAACTTTACGAAAGCTTGATGTGCCTCCTCTTTTCTAGAGTACTCCTTGCCCGCATCGTTTTTCCCGTAGTCGTGGTCGTCCCACGTGGCCATTACCCGATCGGGCAATAAAGTCTGAAGGGCTTCCATACCCTGACTCTTCTTTAATTTCTCGTATCCTTTCGAAAAAGCGGCGGGGTCGCTATTGAAGTGAACATATTTACCCTCCACCCAATCATTGTAAAAATTGTCACCCAACCAGAGCCACAACTGCGGATCAAATTGCCTCACCGCCTTCCATATCTCGGTCTTCTTCTCTGGCTTGTAGCAAGATCCGAAGGCGATTCTTTCAACCGGCTCAAGAGTAGATTGGGCCCAACAGCCTAACGCCAGAACCCAACTAACAATCAGCGACCCAAGGACGCGTCTCACGTGCCCAACTCGAGCTGCTCGTCCTCCTCCGTATCAACCACCCTGGCGACACCCTGAAGCCGATCCCCCTTTTGCAAACGAACTAAGTAAACCCCTTGTGTGTTTCTTCCGGACTCACGAATATCTTTCACTTTTGTCCGAACCATCTGACCTTTCTCTGTGATCATCATGATCTCGTCCGTATCCTTTACGGAAATAGCGCCTGCCACCAACCCTGTCTTGTCAGTCGTCTTCATCGTAATGATTCCTTTGCCGCCACGTGTCTGACTTCGGTAATCTTCAAAGGAAGTCCTCTTTCCAACTCCATTCTCTCCCACGACAAGCAAGGTGGCCTTCGGGTCGACAACGGCAGCCCCTACCACCTTATCCTTCTTCTCGGGTCGAATTCCAAAAACCCCAACCGTTGCACGCCCCTGATCCCGTAACTGATCTTCATGGAATCGCAGGCTCATTCCCTCAGAAGTAACCAAAACAACCTCCTGCTTCCCATTTGTCAAAGCACAAGCAATCAGATGATCTCCAGACTCAATCTTGATCCCAATAATTCCTCCCTTTCTGAAATTAGAGTAATCCGAAAGGTTGGTTTTCTTAACGATCCCTGAAGAAGTTGCCATGACTAGATGCTGCTTGTCCGTGAACTCCTGCACGCAGATCAGCGCCGCTATCTTCTCCCCAGGCTGCAGAGCCAGTACGTTGGCAATCGACTTCCCTCGAGCTGTCCGACCCATCTCGGGAATCTCGTAAACCTTCTCCACATACACGCGACCCGTACTCGTAAAGAACATAAGATAATCGTGTGTAGATGCAGAAAAGAGATGCTCAACGAAGTCGGTCTCCTCATCCTCCCCTTTTTCTTCCTTCGACTTCATCCCAATCACGCCCTTTCCACCCCTCTTCTGCGCCCGATAGCTATCCGCCGAGGTCCGCTTGATGTACCCCGCATGAGACAGGGTGATGAGGGTGCTCTCCTTTGCGATCAAGTCTTGGACATCAATCTCGCCCTCATCCTTGACGATTTGGGTGCGACGCTTGTCCGCGTACTTTTCCTTAATCTCAAGTAACTCCTTTTTGATGATCGTATAAACTTTCTTCTCGCTCGCCAGAATGCTCCGCAGCTCTTCAATCTTCTGGATAACGGCCAGATACTCTTCTTCGATCTTATCCCGCTCCAATCCGGTCAACTGATAGAGTCGCAGTTCCAGGATCGCATCCGCCTGTCGGTCGCTCAGCTTGTACTTCGCGATCAACTTCTCCTTCGCCGTAGCCCGATCTTTGGAAGCCCGGATGATCTTCACGAAGTCGTCCAAATGATCTAGTGCCTTCTTGTACCCCTCAAGGATGTGAGCCCGGTCCTCTGCCACCTTAAGATCAAACTTGGTCCGCCGAATCACCACCTCGCGACGGTGCTCCAAGTAGCAGAACAACATGTCCCGCATCGGCATTAACTTCGGACGACGCCCATCCAGCGCCAACATGATCACCCCGAAACTGCTCTCCAACGCCGTGTGCTTATACAAATTATTGATCACCACCTTGGCGATCACGTCCCTCTTCAACTCGAGTACAATTCGGATCGACTCATCCGATTCATTTCTCGCATCACTGATACCCTCTAGCTTTTTCTCCTCTACCAATTCGGCCACCCGCTTGATCAACTCCTCCGGGTTCACATTGTAGGGAACTTCCGTAATCACCAACTGCTGCTTGCCCGAACGCCCGTCCTCCACCGAGACCTTACCCCGCAGCTTCAGAGATCCCCGCCCAGTCTTGTAGTACGATGCGATCGACTCCTTACCGCAAATCAACGCACCAGTTGGGAAATCTGGCCCAGGCATGATCTTTAAGATCTGCTCAGCCGTTAACTTCGGATCCTCAATCAACGCGACAATCGCATCAATCGTTTCTCCCAGATTATGAGGCGGGATATTCGTCGCCATACCCACCGCGATTCCCGTTCCACCGTTAACAATCAGATTTGGAAAGGAGGCAGGAAGAACAACGGGCTCGGTCAAACGCTCGTCGTACGTTGGGACAAAATCCACCGTGTCCCGATCCATATCGTTCATCAGAGCCGCCCCTAAATGATGGAGTCGTGCCTCTGTATACCGCATCGACGCAGGTGGATCTCCGTCGATGGAACCGAAGTTACCTCTCCCTTCAATCAAGAGATGTCGCGTTCCCCACCACTGCCCCATACCCACCAAGGTCGGGTAGATCGCCATATCGCCGTGAGGATGGAAATTACCCATCGTCTCACCGACGATCTTCGCACACTTCACCGGTTTGCGGTTGGGCTGAACTCCCAACCCATCCATCGCGTACAAAATACGGCGTTGGGAAGGCTTCAACCCGTCCCGCGCATCGGGCAAAGCCCGAGAGATAATCACGGACATCGAGTAGTCGAGAAACGACTTCTGCATCTCATCCGCAACATTGATCGGAACAATCTTTTCTTTGGAAATTGCCATAATCGGTAGCCTCGCGCCTAGATGTCCAAGTTGCGGACGTTGAGGGCATTTTCCTCAATGAAAATACGTCGCGGTTCGACCTCGTCTCCCATCAAAGTGGTGAAGATCTCATCTGCTTTTGCCGCATCCACAAGATCCACTTTTAACAACTGGCGCTTCTCTGGGTCCATCGTGGTCGAAAAGAGTTCTTTTGCATCCATTTCGCCCAAGCCTTTGAACCGAGTGATCTGAACCCCCCGTTTGCCGACGCCCTTTACGCCGGTAAGAATTTCAGCGATCGAGAAGATCGGAGTCTTGGTAGGTTTGTCGGCGTCACCCTCAATCAGTTCAAATAGGGGCTTGTCCTGAGCCGAGTAGTGATCCATTGCCATTCCCTTTTTAGCCAAACCTTGGAGAACCTTGGAAATGCTGCTCGCCTCGTAGATTTCGTAAATCCTCGCCTTTGGACCGCTCTTATCCTCTTCCTTGGCCTTATCATCCTTCTCCTTGGCATCCTTCCCCTTACTGCCTTTATCCTCCTTCTCATCCTCATCCCCCTCATCCTCAATCCCCATCTTATCCCGGAACTTAGCCACCTCCTTGTCGTCCATCAAAAACTCGAATGTCTCCTCAGTTTGTTTTCTCAATTTCGCAATATATTTGGGCAGGTCACCTGTCTTCGGGTTACGCGCCTCCAGATAATCCTCAAACTTGGCTCCCCTGCGAGTGACAGCACGGGAAAGCTTTTCCAGCTCCTGCAAAGAGACCAACACATCCATGAGCTGAGCTTTGTTGTAAGTCTTCTTGTCCGAGAGACGGACCAACGAAACCTCCTCCGTCCCAAGCTCGATCAAAATTTTGTCCAATGTCTCGTTGTCATCCACGTACTCCTCCCTCTTCTTCCTCTTGATCAGGAATAAGGGCGGTTGCGCCACGTAAATATGCCCCAAAGCCACCAACTCAGGCATTTTTCGGAAAAAGAAGGTAAGGAGCAAAGTGCGGATGTGGGATCCGTCTACGTCCGCATCGGTCATCAGGATGATCTTATGATAACGTAGTCGGCTCAGGTCAAAACCACCACTTCCCTCCGTTTCTTTATCCTTGTCCCCCGACGTCCCAATCCCGGTACCCACGGCCGTGATGATCGTCCGAATTTCATTATTGTTTAGCACGCGATCAATCGAGGCTTTCTCCACATTGATCAATTTTCCACGAATCGGAAGAATCGCCTGGGTACGACGATCTCTACCCTGCTTGGCAGAGCCACCTGCCGAATCACCCTCAACTATGTAAAGTTCGCACTGAGAGGGATCACGTTCTGAGCAGTCAGCCAATTTGCCGGGCAATCCGCCCCCGCTAAAGGCTCCCTTACGAATCGTCTCTTTCGCCTTCCGGGCTGCTTCTCGGGCACGAGCTGCCGTGAGGGCTTTCTCAAAAATCTTTTTTCCAACACCAGGGGTCTCTTCCAGGAAAGCAAGGAGGCCCTCATAAACACAACTTCCGACGATCCCTTCGATCTCCGCATTGACCAACTTCACCTTCGTCTGAGCGTTAAAACGTGGATTCGGCAACTTAATGCTCAATACGCAGATCAACCCCTCCCGAACATCCTCACCCGTAATCTTGGGATCTTTGTCCTTGGCCAGATTCTTTCCCGAAGCGTACTGATTGATCGCACGAGTCAGAGCCGAACGGAATCCTGATACGTGGGTACCCCCGTCTGGATTGGGGATTGAGTTAGCAAAAGGAAGAAGGGTTTCGTCATATCCGTCGTGGTACTGGATCACACAATCCACAAACACCTCGTCCTTCTTCTTCTCCAAGACAATGGGCTTGGGATGGATAGGAGACTTCGCCTTCACCATCTGCCTCACAAACTCCTCGATCCCATCCTTATAGAGAAAGGTCTCTGTTTTCCCGTTCTTCCCCTCATCGGTCAGGGTTATCGATAAACCGGGATTAAGAAAGGCGAGCTCCCGCATTCTTTTGGCCAGCAGATCGAACTTAAACTTGGTCGTATCGGTAAAAATGATCGGGTCTGGCTTGAAGGTAATCTTCGTACCTGTTTTTTTCGATTTCCCAGTAACGCTGAGCTTCGAGGTGGTCTTACCCTGTTCAAACTCCATGTGATAGAGCTTCCCGTCCCGGGAAATCTCAACCTCAAACCATTCAGAGAGGGCATTGACGCACTTCGCGCCGACCCCGTGCAATCCACCAGAATATTTATACGCTCCCTGATCGAACTTTCCACCCGCATGAAGATTCGTGAGAACCAACTCAACCGCAGGCATCTTGAACTTCGGATGCATGTCGACCGGGATGCCTCGGCCGTCATCGGAAATACTGATCGATCCGTCGACGTGAATCGTGACTTCGATGTGTTCGCAGTGACCCGCTAAATGTTCGTCGACCGAGTTGTCCAAAACTTCGAAAACACAGTGATGCAATCCACGCTCGTCAGGATCCCCGATATACATCCCTGGCCGCTTACGAACGGCCTCCAACCCCTCCAGCTTATCGATCTTCGAAGCGTCGTACGTTCCTGTTACGACGTTTTTTTCCTTGGCTGCCATCCGATGAAGGTAGTGAGAGGAGCTCTTTCGACAACTGAAAAAAGCGTTATTAACTATTTATAGATAAATACTTATAAAATACTGATAGTGTTTAATTTTTCCAAATTATGGCCCAGGAAAACAAGGAATTGATCCCCCTTAAGAACAATCTGCATTAAGGAACGCGATAAGCCTCGTAGAACCCAGATCCGGCTGAACCCACAGGATCAGTGATCTGGAAGTAGCCATTAGAGTCCGCAGTCTGGTCAGTTCCGATATCCGTCCAGAAAGGTGAAGCCAGGGAGGCGGTCTTTTGGACATGCCACTTCGTTCCCGGCATCGCCGAAAATACGATCACAAAGTTTCCGCTATCCATACGGGTATCAAGGACTTTCACAGTTCCGGCTAAATCTGTCCCAACAACAAAGCTCACCACTCCCGTCGCTCTTTCTCCCCCTTCAATCGTTCCATTCATATTAATATCTTCCTCTAAGGTGTATCGGAAGGCTTCTCCAGCCATGAGGCCAGCGGCACGACTGACCGAGACTACATTTCCTCTCTGCACCGCCGAATACCCGTTCGCAGTGGAGGCGATCGCAAAGGTCGGGCTCCCCAATCCAAGTCCGTCATTATAGAAGATGCTAGGTAACGATACGGTCTGGGTGGTGTAAGCAGCTGCATTCAAAGGAATCGTAATGGTGTCGTCGGCGGCATTCAAAGGTCCCGCGGTAATGT
>JBIKTM010000016.1:0-37272 GCA_044348085.1 Methylacidiphilales bacterium
CGGTTGTACCATTGGACAATTCACTGGGCGTCGACACCTCAAGCTGTCCCAGCTTTAGTCGCTATTGCCTTTATTGAATCCAGCTTTTTTCCAATTCCACCCGACGTTCTGCTTTTAGCCCTCTGCTTTGCCCATCCAAAGAGGTGGGCTCATTTTGCCTTTTGGTGCACGGTGGGTTCCGTGGCTGGAGGGGTATTTGGGTGGTGGATTGGGCATGCTTTGTGGGGTGCGGTGGCCCCCTGGTTTTTCGCCCATGTTCCTGGGTTCACCCTTGAGACTTTCCAGAAAGTGGAGGGATTTTACCAGCAGAACGCCTTCCTTTTCATTCTTACGGCAGCGTTTACGCCCATTCCCTATAAGGTCTTTACTGTGGCTTCGGGTGTCTTTGCTGTTCCGATTTCGACTTTAGTTGCAGCTTCGATTTTAGGCAGGGCCGGACGGTTCTTTATGGTGGCTGCGGTGATTCGCCTAGGGGGGGGCAAGCTGAAGCCTCATATTGAAAAGTATTTGGAGGTGGCGGTTACCCTTTTATTCCTTCTGGGGGTAGGGGGGTTCATGGCAATTAAGTGGCTGAAATAGCTAAAAATAGTTTGAACGTTTTGGCTCTTCCCCTGTCTATTACTACAGATCGTTTACATCTCTTAGTGTTTGACAAGAAGCGTGGGTTTGATCACCCACGCTTCTTGTTTTATAGGAAGCTTATAATCAGTAACTTATGTAATTAGAAATATTAATACGTATAGAAACTTAATTATTGTATTATTTGGGCGAATCGAACAATGTTTCAGCTCCTAGAATGATTTCGAAGATTCATCATCACCATGTCGGTATGCATGCGACACGCATTTCTGAAGATTTACAGAGAGAGATTTGGGGGTTTGCGCAAGCGGTCATCGATGAGGAGAACCAAAGTTGCGCCGATAATCGAATGAATTACTGGAAAAGCAGGCTTACACTCTCGGTCGAACACGCCAAAGCCAAGGGAATGGATGCTAGCGAAATAGCCCATCAGTGTGTCTTGACCTTGTGCAGATCACGGGGATCAAAGGCGCTTCCCAACCAATCCCTTTCCAGAATTGAGAGCTATCTCCAGACCCAAGGGGTGCCGGCGAAGTTGCAAGGCCCCGTTGCTCGTTCGATTCGGGTTGGATTACGCTAGTTATCTGCATTTCGTAGAGACCTCGGGCTGCTGTTGCTTGACCGAGCGTTTTTTTCCCCTCAGAGTAACCGCTTATGGCTGATAGTTTATATGCCGTTCAAGCGGAAGGGGTAGGCTACTCATACGGGCGCAAGCGGGTTCTTGATAATATTGATCTAAAATTGGAGGAGGGTGGGATGTTCTGTGTCCTCGGCCCGAACGGAAGCGGCAAAACAACCCTTTTTAAGATCATCTCCACGATATTTGCCCTTCAAGATGGCGAAATATCAGTTGGGGGACGCAGTTTGCGCCAGTTTCCAACTCCCGTGCGAAAGAAAATCGGGGTCCTTTTTCAAAACCCAGCAGTGGATATGAAATTAACGGTCCGAGAGAACCTTCGGCATCACGGGAATCTTTACGGCTTGGACCCTCACGACTTGGAAACCCGAATCAACAAAAACTTGGTGGCCTTAGGGGTTGAAAATCGGGGAGGGGAGATGGTCGAAAGTCTTTCGGGTGGACTAAGGCGTCGGGTTGAGATTGCAAAAGTTCTACTCACCCGTCCTAGCATTCTTTTGATGGATGAACCTACCACAGGGTTGGATCCTGCCATTCGATCGGAGCTGTGGAGCATTATTTCAGGAATCCGTAACACTCGTAAACTGAGCGTTCTCTTCACTACCCATCTTCTGGAGGAGGCGGAGCCTGCGGATGAGATTCTGCTTCTGGATCAAGGTCACTCCGTCGCGTCTGGAAAGGTTTCTGAGCTCCGCAGTTCTTTAGGTAAAGAGTATGTTCGCCTCGGAACGTATAGCCCCAAGAAGTTAGCTGCAAAAATCCGTAAAGAAGGGGAGGTCGAGGTGACCGCGGAACCCGCATCGGTCAAGGTGGTGCCTATTCGAGGGCAAGCAGCTCCCTTGGCGATTCGTCTTTGGCGCGAGTACAGTCATGAGGTCACTTCCGTCACCCTTTGTCGCCCTACGTTAGAGGACCTTTTCCTCCAGAAGACCGGCCGGCTCTGGTCCTCCACCCCAGGGGAGATTTAATACCATGTTCATGCAAGCTTCCTACAGTTTAGCTCTTCGTGAGGTCACTCGTTTCCTCCGTCAAAAAAATCGGGTCATCGGGGCAATGGCAACCCCCGTTCTGTTCTGGTTCCTTCTGGGCTCGGGAGTCGGAAGATCGTTAGTGGCTCCAGGATTTCGTGAACGAACGGATTATTTGACCTACTTTTTCCCCGGAATCGTCCTGCTTATCATTTTGTTTACGGCCATATTCTCGACTGTGTCGGTGATTGAAGATCGTCGCGAAGGATTCCTGCAGGGAGTCCTTGTAGCTCCGGATGGGCGATCGGCCATTCTTTTCGGAAAGTTAATCGGCGGGACTCTCTTGGCGGTATTTCAGGCCATTGTCGTAGTGCTTCTTGCGCCCTATTCGGATTATCACCCTGATGCTCGGGTTCTTTTTTATCTCCTGGCGATTATTTCCGTTTTGGCTGTTGGTTTAACCGCCTTGGGGTTCCTCATTGCTTGGCCGATGGATTCAACCCAAGGCTTCCATGCCTTAATTAATCTATTCTTCGTGCCACTCTGGTTTCTAAGTGGGGCCTTGTTCCCGCCCGCGGGTGCGGCGGAGTGGATTCGGGTCCTGATGCGATTTAACCCCCTTAGCTACGGGCATGATGCCTTGGCAGGGTTGCTTGCGACACGGCCCGGAATGCCTTTACCCGTTGATTTGTCTCACGACTTCTCGATTGTTTGCGCGACGACCTTGCTGCTTGTGATGGCCTGCGCACTTCAGGTCAGCCGGCGTTCGTGACGTTGGGCACGCCGGTTTCTCCCGGCCCGCGGCCTGCTAATCGAAATCTTTCCGCCTTTGTTTGGGCAATCCTAATCTTGGGTCTCGCCGGAGTCATAGCGGCAGGGGTGCGTGAGATTTGGAGTTCAGCAGTTCGGCAAGAGTATACGGAGTTACCTGTGCTCGGTCAGATTACCGATTTTCGGCTGACGGAAAGAAGTGGGCAAACCAAGACTTTGGCAGATTTCAAGGGGGAGGTGTGGCTAGCTGATTTCTTTTTTACCTCTTGTCCTGGACCGTGCCCCGTTTTGACCAGTCGAATGGCAGATTTGGCACAAGCGGTACAACGAACGAAGGGAAAGGTCAGGATCGTATCGATTACAGTGGATCCCGCTACGGATACTCCTGAGCGTCTTCAGCACTATGCCAACCAGTATGGAGCTGGAAGCAACTGGTGGTTTCTGACGGGGTCCTTGAAGGAAACGTTCCGACTCGCTCGTGAGGGCTTCAAAGTTGCGGTGGAGGAGAACCCGCCCGAATCAGTTCCCCAAGCTGGCAAAGTGCTCCACAGCACAAAGGTGGCACTGATCGATGGGCGGGGACAGGTCCGTGCTTACTATAATGGAACAGACGCGGACCTTTTGGCTCGGGTTCTTCCGGATGTAGGTTCTCTTCTGCGCGAAGAGCAAAAAAACAAATGACCCTACACGATTTGCCTTTGCTGAATGCTTGTCTTAACACAGCTACGGCGATTCTGCTTTTAGCGGGTTGGATTCAGATCAAACGTGGAAACAAGGAGGCCCACAAAAAAATCATGGTGACGGCGTTTTGTGTTTCGAGTGTGTTTCTTGCGTCCTATCTGATTCATAAATTTACGGTCGGACCGAAACTATTTCCCATGCAAGGCTGGGTCAGAACCTTGTATTTTTTTATTTTAATTCCTCATACGATCCTGGCGGTCCTGAACCTACCTTTTATTCTGTTGGCGGTGTGGTTTGCGGCAACAGGGCAATTCGAAAAACATAAGAAATTGACGCCATGGGTCTGGCCAATATGGATGTATGTATCGGTAACGGGCGTTCTTGTTTATCTGATGCTCTATCGCTGGTTCGCTTAGTTGAAACTTGGGGTCAGAACCTATACGCGGCACCACACCTGTCCCGAGGGTTTGACCCCATGATATTTGGATAGCTCGCTCTTGCAACTGAGTCTCAAAAGGGGCAAGTTTACAGAGTGAAGTCGTCCAGCAACTCTTTGGGTGTGCCTGCTCTTAATTTGAGCGATGTGGGGGCAGGGGCGGAAGTCAGGGTAAGCCGTTTGGAGTGTGCTCCGACAACGTGTCAGCGATTACGGGAAATGGGCTTTTGTGAAAACGCACTGGTCACAAAAATACGGGGTGGTGCGGATCTGGTTTGTTGGGTCTGTGGAACGCGGGTCGCATTGAGTGCTCGCTTGGCCAAGCAGATTTTGGTCGAGCACGTGGACGGAAGGTCGTAGGACAAGCTGAAGCGGGGAAGTAACCCCGTTTTTTTACGATGAATCAGGACGGAGCCAAGCGCTGGGTCGCCGTGGTGGGAAATCCAAATGCGGGGAAGAGTACTCTTTTCAATGCCCTTACGGGTTTGCGGCAACGAGTGGGAAATTATCCAGGTGTAACGGTAGAGAAAAGAACGGGTACTGCCTTTACCCTGCACGGAGATGCGGTGGAATTAATCGACTTACCCGGGATGTACAGTCTCTCCCCACGGTCCCCCGACGAGAAAATCGCATGGCAGGTTCTACACGGAGAATCAAAAGGGGTGCCGCGACCCGATGCGGTCTTATGTGTGGTGGATGCAAGTAACCTGGAAAGAAATCTTTTTCTCGTGACCCAAGTGATGGAACTGGGCCTGCCCGTTTTGGTCGCTCTCAATATGGTGGATATGGCCGAGGCGAAGGGAATTCATCTACGGCCTCAGGAGCTCAGCCAAAAACTAGGTGTCCCTTTTATTCCGACTCAAGCCCATCGAGGAAAGGGATTGGTCGAGTTGCGAGCCGCTCTGGGGCAGGGCCTGCATCGACCTGGGCCGAGACAGTGGACTATGCCCCCTCCGCTTGCCGCGGCAGTCGGGCAGATCGCAGCCGCATGGCGGGAATCCTTTCCAGCGGAGGTGACTGCGGAGGTAAAAGCCTTGGAGCTTCTTGCGGGATCGAACGTTGGTCCCGAGGGAGCAAGGAAATTGGCTGCTGGGTGGCGGGAGCGCTTCCGAAAAGAGGCTTACGATTGGTCGGCGGCAGTCATTCATGCTCGGTATGAGTATGTTCGGAATGTTTTGGGATCCACAGGGGTATTAGGTGGGGCGCGGATTGCAACTTGGACCGACAGGATTGATTCGCTTGTCCTGCATCCTGTCGCGGGATGGGGGGTCCTCGCTGGAATGATGATGACACTCTTCATCTCCATCTTCTCCATTGCCTCCTATCCTATGGAGTGGATCGATGCTGGTTTCAGCTGGACGGGTCTTTTTCTTGAACAACATATGCCTGCAGGAGTGTTGCGTGAGCTTTTGGTGAATGGAGTTGTGGCCGGAGTCGGTGGAGTGGTGATCTTCCTCCCGCAAATTCTAATTCTCTTCTTCTTTTTGGGATTGCTTGAGGATTCAGGATATCTTGCTCGTGCTGCGTTTCTTTTGGACCGGGTGATGCATCGGGTGGGCCTGAGCGGAAAATCCTTCATTCCACTTCTGAGCTCCTACGCGTGTGCGATTCCTGGAATTATGGCAACACGAACGGTGGAGGATCCTAAGGATAGGCTTACGACCATTCTGATTGCCCCTCTCATGAGCTGTTCGGCCAGGATTCCCGTGTATACGACCCTGATTGCTGCAGCAATTCCTGCAGCTCTGGTCCCCATTTGGGGAAAAGCAGCGGCTTTCTTGGGGCTTTATATCTTAGGAACGGGAACAGCTTTTCTTTTGGCGTGGTTCTTTAGGAAAAAGATGTTGGGAGGTGGATCCCCACCCCTGATTCTCGAGCTTCCTCCTTATCGGAGGCCTGCCATTCGGTCGGTCGCACTGCGGATGTGGGAGCGGGCTATTATCTTTCTCAAGCGCGCGGGTACTGTCATTTTGGCTTTGTCCATCTTGCTATGGTTTGTCTCCAGTTTTCCTGTCCGCTCGGATGATCCTACAGAAAAGTTAGCGGGAAGTTACGCAGGGCAGCTGGGGCACTTGTTGGAACCTGTCATTCGCCCGCTTGGTTTTGATTGGCGGATCGGGATTGGGTTGGTGGGGTCGTTGGCGGCAAGAGAGGTATTTGTCAGCACCATGTCGATTGTGTATCACGTGGGTGGTGAAGAGTCGGGTTTGGTGGCGGCTATGCAGGGAGCTCGCTGGCCAAATGGTGAGTCCATTTATACTCCGTTGACGTGTCTCTCCCTCTTGGTTTTTTATGTGTACGCTTTGCAGTGTTTAAGCACGGTGGCTGTGGCAAAGAGGGAGACGGGGGGATGGGGCTGGCCCGCTTTCATGATGCTCTATATGACTGCGTTGGCGTATGGAGCGGCTTGGCTTGTTCAAATTGTGGGTCGGGCGTTAGGGTTTTCTTAAGATGAGCGAAAGTTGGCAGGGGTGGGTTGCGGGAGGAATAGTTATGGGTGCTCTCATCTATCTGGTGATTCGCTTTTTTAAGCCTAAAGGAGGCAAGGGGTCAGGTTGTGGAAAGTGTTCCTCCTAGCCAACAATTCATGGCTAAGCTAATTCCATGAATCCATTTCAGGCCATTCCTGCCCACGGCAAACTGGGAAAACTTCAGCCCAATAATAAATTCGTCCTGGATTGGGTGCAAAAGACGATCGCCCTTGTCCAGCCAGAGAATATTTTTTGGTGTGACGGATCAGAAGAGGAGAAGGTCTATTTGACGGAGCAGGCGGTGAAGCAGGGGGTGTTTATTCCTTTGGACCAAAAGAAATGGCCAGGATGCCATTACCATCATTCCAATCCCAATGATGTGGCCCGGATGGAACAGTGCACTTATATTTGCACCCGAAGACAGAAAGAAGCTGGGCCGACCAATAACTGGATGGAACCCAGGGCCATGCGGCAAAAACTGGAGGGGATTCTTCAAGGGGCCATGAAGGGGCGCACCCTGTTTGTGATTCCTTACTTAATGGGGCCACCAGGTTCTTCTCTTTCCAAGGTCGGAGTCGAACTTACGGATTCAATCTACGTTGTGCTGAATATGAGGATTATGGCGCGGATGGGAAAAGTCGCTTGGGATCACTTGGGGGCTGGGGAGGAGTTTAATCGTGGAACACACTCTGTTTTAGACTGTAATCCAGAGCGTCGTTACATCTCCCACTTCCCAGAGGAGAACGAGATCATTTCCGTGGGCTCGGGATATGGGGGGAACGCGCTCCTTGGTAAGAAGTGTCTGGCATTGCGGATCGCCTCTTATTTGGGGCGCGACGAGGGTTGGTTGGCCGAACATATGCTTATTTTGTGTGTTGAGGATCCGACAGGTCAAAAAACTTATGTGGCGGCGGCTTTCCCATCTGCTTGTGGGAAGACGAACTTTGCCATGATGATTCCACCGGATTCTTACAAAGGGTGGAAGGTTACTACCATCGGGGATGACATCGCCTGGATGAAACCAGGCGCGGATGGGCGTCTCCATGCGATCAATCCAGAGAACGGTTATTTTGGTGTGGCTCCAGGAACGAATGAAAAATCGAATCCCAATGCGATGAAAACGATCGCTCGGGATACCATCTTCACCAATGTGGCCCGCACAGCGGACGGGGATGTCTGGTGGGAAGGAAAAGACAATCCACCGCCGCCAAACCTGATCGACTGGAAAGGGAAACCGTGGGTTCCGAACAGTGGGGAAAATGCCGCGCATCCGAATAGCCGGTTTACCTCTCCGATGAAAAACAATCCAGCGTTGGCGGTGGAAGCGAATGATCCACAAGGGGTGCCCATCAGTGCTATTATCTTTGGGGGGCGAAGAGCCAATACCATGCCTTTAGTTTTTCAGGCATTCAGCTGGTTTCACGGGGTCTTTGTTGGCGCCTCAATGGGTTCGGAGACGACGGCTGCGGCGGCGGGGGCGGTGGGGCAGGTGCGGCGTGACCCGATGGCGATGCTTCCTTTCTGCGGCTACAACATGGGCCAATATTTCGATCACTGGATGGAGATGAGACGACATATCGAGATTTTGCCACGGATCTTTCATGTGAACTGGTTCCGCAAGGACGCGGCGGGAAAGTTCTATTGGCCTGGATTTGGGGAAAATATGCGGGTGCTGGAGTGGATCATTGGTCGCTGTCACGGGCAGAAGGATGCGCGGGAGAAGTCGATTGGCTGGGTGCCGCGGTTTGAGGATATGAATATGGAGGGGCTACAAGGGATGAAGCGCGAGCGCTTTGATGAAATGATGCAGATTGATCCGGAGGAGTGGCGGCGGGAGTTGGTGTTGCAGAATGAGCTCTTTCTGAAGCTGTATCATGAACTGCCCAAGGAGATGATCTATCAGAGGGAGTTGCTTGTCGCACGCCTCTGAAACGTCGACTCGCCCGACTGGGCCATCCGCTTGGTGGGTTCTCGGCGGGTTGGTCGCCGGAGTGGTTGTGGGGTTGGGGCTCCGCCAATGGTTTCCTGGGAGTGCAGGTTTTCTCCAGTCTTGGGTTCAGCCGTGGGGGGATCTTTTCCTTCGACTTCTCTTTGTCATGGTTATTCCGGTTCTTCTGACGGCTTTGCCGCTTGGAATTGCTTCGGCAGGAAGTTTGTTTCATCTCGGAAGAACGGCTCTCATCTGCCTTGGGATGACCCTTTTGCTGAGTTCCGCAAGCGTAGTCGTGGCGTTGGGGTTGGTAAATCTTTGGAACCCTGGAAAGACGGCCGTTCCCCATACGGATTGGGGGCAGGGGTTGGCCTTGCCGGAGGATGCGGGCTTTCTTTTGAGAGCGGTAAGCAAGATTCCCGACGATCCTTTTGGCCTTTTGGCAGGCGTAGTGGGATGTCCGTCCTCCGCCCATATGATGTTGATCATTCTCGGGGTAGCGGTGGGCTGGGGATTGATTCTAATGCTTTTGCCCAAGGCTTGGGGTGAGCCTTTGCACGCACTCTGGGAGAAAATCTTTGCCGCCTGTATGCGGGTGATCGATGGGTTGATTCGCTGGGCACCATTGGCGGTTTTCAGCCTGACTTGTCTCTCCTCTTTCCGAACGGGCCCGGGTCTGCTGGCTTACCTTGGGACGTTTGTTTTAGCAGTTCTTGTGTCGCTAAGTATTCAGGCGTTTGGCGTTTACCCTGCGGTATTGCGCACGTTGGGAAATTTTGAAATGAGAAAGTTCTGGACCGGGGTGAGGGAGCCGATGTTGACGGCGTTTGCCACTGCCTCCAGCAACGCAACCCTTCCGGTCTCGATTCGGGCGGCGGAAGGTCGATTGGGTTTGCGTCCTCATGTCTCCCGCTTTGTTCTGACCGCGGGGGCCAGTACCAACCAGAATGGAACGGCACTTTATGAGGGAGTGACGGTGTTATTTCTGGCTCAGAGTGCTGGGGTGGATCTAAGTCTTACGCAGCAGGCCATCGTGGCTGGTTGGTGCGTCATCGGGAGCTTGGGTACGGCGGGAGTGCCAGGCGGGACATTGCCGATTCTGGCGGCGATCTTGGCCTCGCTGGGAGTGGACCCGATGAAAACCGGAGTGGGTATCGGACTCATTCTTGGGGTAGACCGGTTCTTGGACATGTGCCGAACCTGCGTGAACGTGTTGGGAGATCTTGTGATCGCGGTAGTGGCGAATCACTGGACCGGCCGAAAAAAGTAAATGGACGCTACTGGGATTGAACCAGTGACCTCCTGCGTGTGAAGCAGGCGCTCTACCACTAAGCTAAGCGTCCGAGCAAGATACCGTAGCTTAACCAGGTGTGGATCGGCAAGTCGGGGTGCTGGGATGTGGATGGAATCGCATCATCCTCCAAAAGATTCGTGAGTTTGCGCGATGCTCAACGCTTGATGCATGCTATCCCGTATGGAACACAGTCGTGGCACCTATTTTATGTATCCTCGAAGCATTAGCTTTTTATGCGAACATCAACAGCAATGCGTATTTTGATCGCTTTTGATAAATTCAAGGATGCCTTGAGCGCGGATGAGGCCTGCGAGGTGGTCGCCCGGTCTTTCCGAAAACTTCGATCCGCCCCAGATCTTGATCTCTGTCCGCTGTCGGACGGGGGGGAGGGTTTTTCCCGGATTCTGACCCAGGCCGCAGGAGGTACGCTGTACCGCCATGGGGTTACGGGGCCGTTGGGTAAGAACGTGGAGGGTGAATTTGGCCTGGTGTCGTGGAAGGGGCTGGCTCCGGTGGTGCGGTCGCGGTTGAGAATTACTCCCGGTCGGGAAGGCGTGATCGGGCTCGTGGATATGGCCTCAGCCAGTGGGCTGGCGCTCCTTTCGCCGGAAGAAAGGAATCCATGGAAAACAACCTCCCGCGGAACCGGCGAACTTCTGGTGGCCGCTGCAAAACAGGGTGCGGACCTTCTCTTGATCGGCATCGGGGGGAGCGCAACCTCCGATCTTGGCCTCGGTTGTCTCCAGGCTTTGGGCCTGCAGGCCTGGAATCACCAAGGCAAGGAGATGGGGGTTGTCCCGCCCGATTGTTGGGATGGAATTGGTAAAATCACGGGCATCTTGCCTTCCGGCTTTCCCGGAATCCGGGTGGCGTGTGACGTAACCAACCCCCTTTTGGGAAAACGTGGGGCGGTTCGTGTCTACGGCCCGCAAAAGGGACTGATTTCCAAGGATCTTGAAAGGTTTGAATCGGTCACCGCCAAGATGGCTCGACGGCTTTTGCAATTGTCCGGCCGAGGAACAGAATTTCTGGAGGTTCCGGGAACGGGAGCGGCTGGGGGCATCGGGTTTGGCTTAATGGTGGTGGCTGGGGCCGAGCTAGTGCCGGGCTCAGATCTGGTTTCCGATTGGCTCGATTTACCGCAAAGGATCGGGGCGGCGGATGTGATTCTGACCGGGGAGGGTCGTTTTGACCGGAGCTCCCTAGAAGGAAAGGGTCCCGCCGCTTTGGTGGCCCGGGCGTTGGAGTTAGGAAAAAAAATCCATGCGTTTGCCGGTTCGGTCGAGCCGGGTTTGCCAATTCCTCCCAAGTTTACCCTGCATGCTATCTCCCCGCCGGATCTCCCATTGGAGAAGGCCCTGCCAAGCACAGGAGAACACTTGGCCCAAGCCGTCCAGGCCGTGGATTGGACCGCCTAAAAAAGCTGGGGTCGACCGGCGAAAAACTTCAGGGGAACAGCCTAGTCGGAGACCCTGCACCGCGGATGCTTTCTCAGCTTCTTCGCGAGATCGCGGGAAACCCAGGTTTTCTCCACATTTGCGGCGTAGCTCCCGCAGGGTGCTTTTGGAAAGGGCACACTGGGCTGCCATTTGAGGTGTTTTAACCAATCTTTCTTTGTGTTTTTGTTTCATTCCACAAGGTTTGAGTTTGTCGCATGAGTTGCAACAGCAGGAATCCCTGAGTGCCGCCTTAAGTGCGCGGAGCGCGTGAGATGGAGAAGTTTAAAATTTGAAACCTTAAGAAACTAAATGGAACTCTCTCTCACATTATTGGATCTAAGCTGTGGGTAAAACTGTGTGAAAGGGGAAAAATGGTAATCGGAACCTTAAAAATTGGCGAGCCTGAGGATTGAGTAGCTCAAACGAAGCTTGGGGTTTGGCTGGAAAGTTTATGAGCGGACGCAACGACTTGGCAGGTCAGTTTACCATTTTGTGTGCTGATCCCCGTGAGTAGACCTGGCTGACGTTGGGTGGCAACGGCAAGACCGTGGTCGGCGATGAGTTCGATATAGGGATAGGTGACATTGGTGAGGGCTTGGGTGGCAGTTCGGGCATAAGCGCCAGGCATATTTGTAACGCAGTAGTGAAGAACGCCCTCCTCAATATAAACAGGATTGTCGTGCGTGGTGGGGCGGGAAGTCTCAGCGCAACCACCTTGATCAATGGCGATGTCGACAAGGACACTACCAGGGCGCATGCGGCGAAGCATGGCACGGGTGACGAGTTTGGGGGCTTTAGCACCAGGAACGAGGACAGCTCCAATGAGAAGGTCGACATGGGGGAGGAGTTCGTCGAGGTGGGCCTGATTTGAGAAGAGAGTGTGGGCAGTATGCATGGTGATATCGAGAAAGCGCATCCGCTCGAGATCAACCTCCAGAATGGTGACATCAGCACCTAAGCCAGTGGCCATCCGGGCAGCGTTGATGCCTGAGGATCCACCTCCGATGACGACGACGCGACCTGGAAGAACACCAGGGACGCCGCCAAGGAGAACGCCACTGCCTCCCGTGTGTTTTGCAAGAAAGTAGGCTCCGACGATCACGGACATGCGACCAGCAATTTCCGACATCGGCTCAAGAAGGGGAAGTCGCCGGCCTTGTGTGACCATTTCGTAGGCCACGGAGGTGACGCCGGATCTCATCAGTTCCTGCGTTAGGTTGATATTTGCGGCTAGATGAAGGTAGGTGAAGAGAATCTGGCCTGAGCGAAGTAGGGGGTACTCTTCAGGAAGGGGTTCCTTTACTTTGACGATGAGATCAGCGGAAAAAACCTCGGCATGGGTGGCTACGATTGTAGCCCCAGCTGAGGTATACTGGTCGTCGGGATACCCTGAGCCGAGACCTGCGTTCTTTTCGATGAGAACTTTATGTCCTCGCTGGATGAGCTGATAGACTGCGGAGGGTAGCAGGGCGACGCGGGCCTCTTGGGATTTGATCTCGCGGGGAACACCGATGACCATACCCATAGGTTAAGTGAAAAAGGGTCAAGAGCTAGATTGGAAAAGAGGGATGTCGACGGGGTCAGAATGGTGGATTCGAATGAGAAGTGTTCGGAGTCTTGCATGGATCTTGAAATCTTCTCATAGATAAGGATTGCGCTGCTCTGTTGTGGGAGAAAGCATAGCAGTGTGAGTTTTATCTATTTTTTGAGTGACGGATTCTTAATTCCATTGAAGTCCAAGTTGTGACTCACGAATAAGCGAGAGTGAAACGTGTTTTATCCGAAAGTAACGTGTCCTGAGTTTTCTTGGGTTAGGGCTACGAAAGGAGGGGTGTGGGGCATAGCTCTTTTTTTTCTTTTGGGGATGGGGGGCTGTAGTAGGTCCATTCGGACGGAAGCGCCCTCGGGGGAAAAGCCGGTGGGGATGGTTTGGATCCCTGGTGGCAAGTTTTCGATGGGAGGACCTGGAATAAATGCGTGTCAGCAGGCGTTGTCTGCTACGGATCCAAAGAAACCGACGTGTAGCCTTTTGCGGAGTGGATTTACCGATTCACAACCAACGCATGAGGTGGATGTGAATGGATTTTGGATGGATGAGGTAGAGGTTACCAACGACCAGTTTCAGAAATTTATCGATGCGACTCACTATGTGACTGTGGCAGAGCGAAAGCCTAGGGCGGAGGATTTTCCAGGTGCTCCTGAGGATGTGTTGATACCTGGGTCAGTTTGTTTTAAGTCACCCGATCATCCCGTGGCGTTGAATGATTTTACGGCTTGGTGGAGTTATGTGCCTGGGGCTTGTTGGAATCATCCTATGGGACCGAAGAGTGACCTAAATGGAAAGGGGAGTCTTCCTGTTGTGCATGTGGCGTATGAGGATGCAGAGAAGTATGCAAAGTGGGCGGGAAAGAGATTACCGACTGAGGCGGAGTGGGAGCGGGCGTCCCGAGGTGGAAGGGAGGGGGGAATGTACCCTTGGGGGGACGAGTTTCGGCCTGGCGGAAAGTGGATGGCGAACACATGGCAGGGAAACTTTCCAAGCTCTGATACGGGGGAAGATGGATGGAAAGGAATTGCTCCTGTGAAAAAATATCCGCCGAATCCTTATGGGTTGTATGACTTATCAGGAAATGTGTGGGAGTGGTGCTCCGACTGGTATCGATCGGATACCTATACAGAGGATTCTAAGCGTGGAGTGGTTCGTGATCCGAAAGGCCCGAAGGAGAGTTTCGATCCAGAGGAGCCTGAAGCCAAAAAAAGAGTGCATCGTGGGGGTTCGTTTCTCTGTTCTGATCAGTTTTGCGCCCGTTACATTTTAGGCACGAGGAGTAAGGGGGAGGTGAGTACGGGAACCTCACACCTCGGTTTTCGTTGCGTTAAAGAGCCTTAATTTTTACTAGTACCTCTGACCCCATAGAAGTGATTATTGATTAACAGTTTGTAGTGGTGATTTTGGAGACCTTCTCAATTTTGTTTCCGGGGCCAAGGAGTACAGCTTTGGCCTGATGGGTTTTGATCTGTTCGGAGGTCAGTTGGGCAAAAGCCATAATCGTGAGGAGATCCCCCTTTTTTCCAAGATGGGCCGTAGCACCATTGAGAACGATCGAGCCTTTACCTGCAGGGGCGGGGATCAGGTAGGTTTCAAATCGGGCGCCAGAGTTAATCACTCCCACAAGTATCTTTTCCCCCACATGTAGACCTGCGGCTTCAATCAAGTCGACGGATACTCCTAGGCTTCCCTCGTAATCAGGGGAACCATCAGTCACTGTGGCGCGATGAATCTTACCGCAAAGAAAAGTCCGAAGCATATTTAGATCCTACCAAAAGAAGGAATACGATCGGAGAAGAAAAAAGATTTAAGCCTTGGTTGCCACGGGGGCGGCGTGGGGTTGGGCGGGAGGGAGAGTGGATACAGGAGGGTGGGGCACGACTTTCCAGAACTTCTTAGAGGCGGTTTCCCATTGAGCCAGGATCTCTTTGGCTTTCTTGCTCTCGGTGGCCTCGAGATGTTGGTAAATGATGGCTTGTAGGGATTTTGTGTCATCGCCGCCTGTCAGTCTTTCCAAGCCGACCATTCCTGTGTTTAAGCGTTGGGGGAAGGTTCCGTCCTCATCTAACACATACGCAATTCCGCCTGACATTCCCGCGCCAAAGTTTTTCCCCGTAGGACCCAAAACAACAACTGTGCCCCGCGTCATATATTCGCAGCCGTGATCCCCCAGGCCTTCGATGACAGCCGTGGCACCGCTATTCCGTACCGCGAACCGTTCGCCGGCTTGGCCGTAAGCAAAAAGCTTCCCGCCCGTTGCTCCATACAGGCAGGTGTTGCCGCAGATTGAGTTTAGCGATGGATCAAATGTCGTTCCTTTTGTGGGGATCAGGACGATCTCTCCGCCTGACATTGATTTTCCGACGTAGTCATTCGCTTCCCCGTGAAGGGTCATTTTCACGCCGTTGACAAGAAAGACGCCAAAAGATTGGCCGCTGGAGCCTTCGAATTTGAGGGTGATACTGCCGTCCGCGAGTCCCTCGTCTCCGTAGCGATAGGCGATCTCACCACTGAGTGCGGCACCCACGGAGCGATGGGAGTTATTGATTTTGTAGGACAGTTTGGCTTTTCGCTTTTTGGAGAGGGCATCCTTGGCGTCCTGCATGATCCGGGCATCGATAGGTTGATCCTCAAGCTTATCGTTTCGCTCCCAAGTGTGGTGGCGGGGTGCAAGGGGATCGACATCGGGCACGGAAAGGAGGGGTTGCAGATTTACCTTTGCGGCTTTGGGATGATTTTCTGGTGTGAAAGCTTCCAGAAGCTCGGGGTGTCCAATAATTTCATTTAGTTTTCGAACACCGAGAGAGGCAAGGATTTTACGAACATCCTCGGCCACGGCGTTAAAAAAGTCGACGACCGCCTCGGGGGTTCCACGGAACTTTGCCCGGAACTTGTCATCTTGAGTCGCGACCCCCGTAGGGCAGTTGTTGAGATGGCACTGGCGAACAAAGACGCATCCCAGGGCAATCAGGGCTGAAGTTCCGAAATTAAACTCCTCCGCACCTAGGAGAGAGGCGACAACGATATCGTGGCCTGTCCGAATACCTCCGTCCGTTCGGAGTGTGATGCGATTCCGGAGGCCGTTGAGAAGAAGAACTTGCTGGGTCTCGGCTACCCCTAACTCCCACGGGCTTCCTGCGTACTTAATGGAAGAGAGGGGGGATGCACCTGTTCCACCGTCGTGGCCAGCGATCAGGACAACGTCAGCATGGGCTTTGGCTACTCCTGCGGCGATGGTTCCGACTCCTGCCTCTGCCACAAGTTTAACGCAGATCTTTGCACGAGGATTGACCTGTTTGAGGTCGTAAATCAGTTGGGCTAGATCCTCGATGCTATAAATATCGTGGTGAGGCGGAGGTGAAATGAGCATCACCCCAGGGGTGGAGCGGCGAAGAGTCGCAATGAGCGGGGAGACCTTATGGCCTGGTAGTTGCCCGCCTTCGCCTGGCTTGGCTCCTTGAGCAATTTTAATTTCAAGCTCGGTCGCACTCGCAAGGTACTCTGCGGTGACTCCAAACCGTCCTGATGCCACCTGTTTAATCCTACTATTCTTTGAATCCCCATTTTCCATGGTGGCGAAGCGGGCACGGTCTTCGCCTCCTTCACCGGAATTGGATTTCCCCCCGATCCGATTCATCGCGATGGCGAGAACCTCGTGCGCTTCAGGGGATAGGGCTCCGAGGGACATTCCAGCTGTGGTAAAGCGGCGACGAATATCTTCAATCGGCTCCACTTCCTCCAAAGGGATCGGGGTGCGACCGGATTTGAGGCGGAGTAAGTGGCGAATTGTTATCGGGGTATTTTTGTTTAAAGAATCCACATAAGCTTGGTACTGTGCGGGAGAGTTGCGCTGATCAGCCCCCTTAAGGCCTACAAAAGCTTGGAGGGCTTGGATGGTTGGGGGAGTGATGGCATGAACTTCCCCGTCTCGGCGCCAGCGGTACACCCCCGCATCGGGGAGACGCTCTGTGGAGTTTGCAGCGGCTGCGTAACCTTCCGTGTGGCGAAGGATGGTTTCGTCAGCCAACTCAGGAACTTCGATTCCTGCGACTTGAGAAGGGGTGTCGGTAAAGTGATTACGAATGAGGGAAGGTCCGATTCCGACAGCCTCAAATAGTTGACTTCCGTGGTAGCTGCTCAGCATGCAGATTCCCATCTTTGACATAATTTTGAGCAGTCCTTTATCGATGGCTTGTCGGTAGGCATTGATGATTTTAGCTGCATCCAAATCTGGAAGGGCGCCTTCGGCTTGCCATCGCGCGGCCAGTTCCCAAACGAGATAGGGGCTGACGGCTGAGGCTCCAAAGCTAAGGAGACAAGCGAAGTGGTGGACATCTCTGCAATCGGCCGTATCCGCGATAAGGGAGGTGCGCATTCTCAGGCCAGCACGGATTAAGCTGTGATGAACAGATGAGATAGCCAGAAGCATAGGTAGGGAGGCCTGTTCCGCGGTTGTTCCGCGATCGGAGAGGCAGAGGATGGAGGCGCCTTCTTTGACAGCCGAGGCGGCTTCATCGCTAATTTCGCGAAGGCGTTTTTCAAAAGCCTGAACACCGCCGGAGATTGGAAATAGGACAGAGATGGTTTTCGAGCGAAGACCCGAATCTTTTCGGCCTAAAATTTCTGAGAGTTCCGCGGGAGCGATAACAGGAGAGTCGAGGCGAAGAAGGCGAACATGATCCGGGCCATCGGTAAGCCAGTTGGGTCGGGTGCCCAGGTAGACCGTTGTGGACATGACCAGCTTTTCGCGGATGGGGTCGATCGGGGGGTTGGTGACTTGGGCAAAGAGTTGGCGGAAGTATTGGTAAAAGAGGCGCGCGCGGCGTGAGAAAACGGCCAAGGCGGCATCATCCCCCATCGAGCCTGTGGCCTCCTCGCCCTTTTGTATCATGGGGAGTAGAATGACTTTGAGTTCCTCGTCGCTGTAACCAAAGGAGAGGAGTTTGGAGGTGAGATCAGTGGGGACGGGCGGGAGTTGAGGGGAAACTTTAGGCAGAGTTTGAAGGCCATCTTTGACCCACTGGCCGTACGGCTTTTCAGAGGCTGCAAAATTTTTGATGTCTGCGTTGCGGAGTAGTTTTTTGTTTACCGTATCGACGGCGATCATTTCCCCTGGGGCCAGACGACCTTTTTCAATAATTGATTTCTCAGGAATGTCGCCGATTCCAACCTCTGAGCCCATGAGAAAGAGGCCATCCTTTGTGATTTTGTACCGAGCGGGGCGTAGCCCATTTCGGTCGAGGCAAGCGGCCACGATTCGACCATCGCTAAAGGCGAGAGCGGCAGGTCCGTCCCAGGGTTCGTTGAGGCACTCGTGATACTCGTAAAAGGCCCGAACTTCTGGGGAGAGGGATTCTTCCGAGCGATATGCGGAAGGGACAAGCATGAGCATCGCGTGGAGCGGGCCGCGGCCTGAGATGGATAGAAGTTCGAATGCGTTATCGAGGCTGGAGGAGTCGCTTCCGCCAGGTTGAATGATTGGATGAAGCAGAGGCAGATCGGATGGGTTAAGGGCAGGATTGGAGAGGTCCGCCTCGCGGGCGTGGACCCAGTGCCGGTTGCCACGGAGGGTGTTGATTTCTCCGTTGTGAGCCACCATTCGGAAAGGGTGAGCGAGGGGCCACGTGGGGAAGGTGTTTGTGCTGTAGCGTTGATGAAAAACGGAGAGAGAAGTTTCGTAGGCGGGGTCCTGAAGATCTAGATAGAAACTTTTGAGTTGGGTGCCCGTGAGCATTCCCTTGTAGACGATGACACGCGAGCTGAAGGAGGGGATGTAGAAAGGGGGAGTCCGATCCGTGGCGCAGCGGTGTTCAATTTCGTTGCGAGAGAGAAAGAGGGACATTTCAAAATTGTCATCCGACATTTTCTTGGCATCCGGTCGTGCGACGAGGAGTTGCTCGATCCGGGGAGCGGAGAGGGCTGCTTTTTCTCCTAGGATGCGAGGGTTGACGGGAACGACACGCCAACCAAGAAAAACGAGACCGCGACGGACGACTACTTCCTCTGCGATGCGGCGAATGTGGGCTTGGGCGTACTTGTCTTGTGCCGGGAGAAAGAAAAATCCAATTCCAAGATCCCCTTCGGAGTAAAGTTGGTGACCAAGTTTTTCTACCTCGCGACGAAAGAGTTTCGTGGGAATTTGAGTTAGGATGCCGGCCCCGTCGCCTGACTTTGCGTCTGCATCAAGAGCGCCCCGATGGGCGAGTTGGCAGACACAGTTAAGGGCACGTTCGAGAATGGAGCGGGTGCGTCTGCCTTGGATATCTGCGACAATTCCGACCCCGCAAGCATCGTGTTCATGGGACGGATGGTAGAGCCCTTGAGCGGGGGGCATCGCGTGGTTAAGAGGGAATCGCGGCATGGAGAGCTTATAATACTTCAGAGAGAGTTTGGCGCAAGAGTGGGAATCCTCTTGAGGGATAAGGCTTTTGGGGGAATTGTGGAGTATGGCTCGTTACTCTCATGCCAAGAACCCAAGAATTCGGCACGTGCTCGTCTGCTTGCGTCGTGGGAAGCCTGGGGCGGTGGGAGTTGGGATGGTTTTAAAATCGATCTTTCGTCAAGCTGGGGTGAGTGCCCGGTGGGTTTCGGAGGGTGGATTAGCCCGAGCCAAGCGGGGAAGAATTGATGCGGTGTTTGTGGGAGGCGGGGATGGGACGATGCTTCACGCGGCTCAATCAACGATGGGGTGGGGAATTCCTCTTTTAGGGATCAATCTTGGATCTCTGGGTTTTTTGACTTCGATCAAGGCAGGGGAAGTGGGGATGGTTTTGCCAGAGATTTTAAGTGGGCGGTATGGTTTGAGCACGCGGAGCGTTCTCTCGGTCAAATTATCGGGAGGAAATAAGTCGTGGAGTGCACTGAATGAGGTCTCTGTCGGACCGCAGGCGGGGCAATTGATGGTGAGGGTTCGGGTCAAGGTAGGGGGAGAAGTTTTAACGGAGTATCATGCGGACGGACTTTTGGTTGCAAGTCCGACGGGATCGACGGCGTACTCCCTTTCGGCTGGAGGACCATTGGTAAGTCCAAAGGCGAGAGCGATGGTGCTGACTCCTGTATGTGCTCATGCGATGGCGCAGAGACCTGTGGTGGTCGGGGAGCAGGAGGGTGTGGAGTTAACCTTGAGTGAAGGAGAACCGAGCGCGGTTGTTAGGTTGGATGGAAAGAAGATTGGAAATCTGAGTCGAGGAGGTTCTCTGCGGGTGGAGGTAGGGCGATCTGTGGTTCGTCTTATGCATCCTGCTGGATTCGGTTTCTACGGTTTGACTCGTCAGAAATTAGGGTGGAGCGGTGCGGCAGGAGTATCACGATGAAACTGGTCGAACTGCTACAGCCGAGTCACATCCTGTTGGATTTACAGGAGACCAAGCGAACAACGGCCATTCACAAGGTTGCATCGTTATTAGATAAGGATGAAGGGGTCACTCATTTTCAGGGATTTTACGATGAGCTACTAGCTAGGGAGCGTGTGGAGGCGACGAGCTTAGGAAACGGGGTGGCTTTTCCCCATGCGCGAACAGATCATGTGAAACGCCTTGTTTTGGCGGTGGGGCGGAGCCAAGCGGGCGTAAATTTTGAAAATGGTGGAGAGAACATTCATTTTATTTTTGTGATTGGAACCCCACGAAGAATGGTGACTGAATATTTGGCTTTGGTGGGGGCGATGGCTCGGATTTTGAGGCAAGATGAGGTGAGAGAGAAATTGATGCAGGTGAAGACACCAGAGGAATTTCTGGCTGCCTTGGCGGAGGATCCAGAAGCGGTGTGAAAGTTCGGTTGCGCGATTTGGCGGAAGGGTTGGGGCTTTCCGTGATGGCAGTGTCGAAGGCCTTGCGGGATGCGCCGGATATTGGGGCGGCGACAAAAGCGCGGGTCCAAGCGGAGGCAAAACGAAAAGGGTATTGGCCCAATGAAGCGGCCCGCAGTCTGCGGGTAAAACAGAGTGGCTGGGTGGGGTTGGTTTTGCCTGATCTGGCTTCGGAGGAGGGTCCGATGGTGTCGGGTGGGCTTGTGGAGGCGGCTCAGGAGTCAGGAATCGCAGTTTTGGTTGGAATCGCCCGAACAGCCAAGGAGGAAATGGAGCAGGTGCGTGCAATGATTGGGCGAGGGGCGGAGGCAATCTTTTTACTCCCCAGAATCAGTACGGAGCATCGGTCGGCCGCCTTGGAGCTTGTGAACCAAGCGGGTTGTCCGGTTGTCTTTTTGAAGCGGTATCCAGCGGATGTTGGATTAGGGAGTGGAAAGGTGAGTTGGGCTGTACGGGATATGAAGGGGGCGGCAGATCTTGTGCTGGATCATTTTTATGACTTAGGGCATCGGCGAGTGGCTTATGTGGGTGGTCACTCCGCAGCGAGAAGTCATGCGATTCACATGCAAGCCGTTGTGGAGGGTAGTGAAAAAAGGGGGATGACGTTGATTGGAGGAGGCAGGATGGTGGGGTTGGATTCAGAAGATGCAGCCAAGGAGATGATGAAAATTCTTGAAAAAAAGGATCCACCAACAGGGGTTATTTGTGGAACCGATATTTTAGCGGGCGGGGCGATTCGGGCCTGTGTGGAGAAAGGAGTTCTCGTTCCGCAAGGATTGAGTGTGAGTGGGGTGGGAGATGGTGAGTTTTCTCGCCATGGAGTCGTGCCTTTGACTACCGTGCGTTTCCCAAGTCTGGGTAGATTGGGATTTGAGCTTTGGAAAAAAGGGCGAGAAGATGATTCAGTAATGAAACCGGTGCTTGTAAAGGGGGAGTTGATTGTCCGAACCTCGACAGGAAAGGCCTAATTCATGAAAACCAACTCACTCGATCTACAATTTATGAAGGAAGCGGAGGCGGAAGCTCGCCAAGGGTTAGCGGAAGGAGGGATTCCAATCGGCTCCATTCTAGTTAGAGGAAATAAGATTGTCGGGCGGGGTCATAATCAGCGGGTGCAAAAAGGGAGTGCGATTTTGCATGGAGAGATGGATTGTTTGATGAATGCAGGAAGACAGAGAAGTTATCTGGATACGGTTATCTATTCGACCTTATGCCCTTGCTACATGTGTTCTGGCACGATTGTGCAGTTCAAAATTCCAAGAGTAGTGGTTGGGGAGGCGGTCAATTTTCCTGGTGCCCCTGATTTTCTGCGATCCCATGGGGTCGAGGTGGTGATTTTGGATCAACCCTCGTTAGTGAAAATGATGGGGGATTTTATTCGAGCCAAACCGGAGTTGTGGAACGAAGATATTGCGGAGTAATCCAAGCAGTGCAGTAAGCCACTGCGGGTGTTAGACTCCTGAGGGAAGGGTGCGGATGGAGGGGAGAGCGCGATATCGCTGGTCGAGATCGAGCCCGTAGCCCACGACAAATTCGTCTTTGATTACAAAACCGACCCAACGAGCTTTTATGGCGCGTAACCGTTTTCTTTTCTTGCTCAAAAGAACGCAGATCTGGACCGTGCGAGCACCCAATTTCTTGGCGTGAGCGCGAGTGCGGTCGAGAGTGAGTCCAGAATCTAGAATGTCGTCAATCAGGAGGATATCCCTGCCCACAAAGTTCCCACGGCAGTGGTGAAGCCCCCGGATTTTTCCAGTCGAGCGGGTGCCCTCATAGCTGGAGATATTCCAAAACTCGACCTCGGTATCTGGATCCAGATGACGAAGGAGATCGACAACGAAAAAGACACTTCCTTTGAGAAGTGCGACGATTGTGAGAGGGCGGTTCTGGTAGGTTTTGCGGATGGACGCAGCTAAGGTTCGAACCCGACGACGGATTTGCGAAGCCGAGAGGTAGGGTTGCCCTGGGGGACGAATCACTGACCCGCAGCGGTTGGAGTTAGCTCAGCCAGTTCTTGCGTGATTTTTGCAGTGAGGGGACCTGAAATTTTTAGATCGAGGCCTTTTTGAAACGAGTCGCGGGCATTTTTTTCTTCCTCAAGTTGGGCGAAGCATAGACCGGCGTAGTAGTACACAGCCTGAGAGGTCAGAGCATCTAGGGAAGCAGGGATTTTGGCGAGCTGATCCACGAGTTTTCTGAAATCCTCTCGTGCGATGCTGCGACGATTAAACATGGTTGGGAGGTGATAGTTGTTGATCGCTCGGATGAAGCGAACGTTTGGGTCGGTAGGGCGAATGGTGACGGCACGGTCCATGCAGTCGCGGCCGGCCATAAGATACCGAAGTTTGCCTGGTCCGATAAAGGCGTCCCGGCTTGCAAGTGTGTAAGCACTGCCCAGATAAACAAGGAGGATGCCGTTGTCAGGTTGTTCCGCAGTCAGTTCCTCCAGCCAAGCCACAAGGCGTCGGGTAGCATCCTTATTGCCAGATTCGGCCAAGGAGTGCATTTCATAAATCTGATTGAGAAGGGGGTGCGAGTAGGTCTCTGATACGGGGGCAGAGGCGAGGGTCGGCGCAACAGATGCCAATGACAAAAGAGCGCCGAGGATTGGTAAATTAAGTTTAATAGTCAGGTTGAGCTCCTTGCCATACACATAAGAAGGTGTTTGCGAATAAGCAAGGGAAAATTCGATAGACCCACAAGGGGTTGTGGTTGATGGCTTTGAGTCGACGCAATGAAAAGGATTAGTCGTTTCGCCGGCCTGCGAGAAGAGGGAGAAGATGCCAGAGCAGATAGAGGAGGGAGGTAATAAAGGCGGCGACGTAGGTCCAAGCGGCGGCTCGTAGGACGTTATCCACGGCTTTCGATTCGGCCCCAGGGGAGATAAATTTCATCTTCGGTAGGATTTGCAGGGCTCTTCGTGAAGCATCGAATTCCACGGGCAGGGTCACCAAGTTAAAAAGCATGATCGTGCCCCATCCAGCGACCATGATGGTGAGGTAAGTTTGGGATTGGAAACCTCCGAAACCTGAGAAGAGTCCGAAGAGGGGAAGCCATGTCACGATTTGGCTCGCGAACGTGGTGGCTCCCACCGACGCCATGCGCCACTGGAGCGGGGCGTAAGCAATTTTATGTTGGATCGCATGGCCACACTCGTGAGCAGCGACGCCCAGAGCGGCGGCGGAGTGACCGTGAAAGTTTTGAGTCGAGAGAACGAGCCGGCGGTGCATGGGATCGTAATGGTCGCCGAGGAGGCCATCCTGCTCCACGATCTCCACATTGCGAATTCCAGCTGCGTCGAGGATACGAGCGGCGGCCTCAGCTCCGGTAAAACCCGAGGAGGCGGGAACTTGGCTCCCCTTTGCGTAGGCGATCTTTACTTTTGCGGCAGCCCATAGGGAAAGGGCCATCGTTCCAATGAAGGTGAGAAGAAAGAGTCCGTTCATGAGGTAGTAAAGTAAAACGACTCCCCTAGGAGTGCAAGAGGGAGTGAACCCTTTCTTTGTAACTCACTCCCGCGGAGGGAATTATTTGCAGAACTTGGCGATTCTACGAACGCCCTCTTCGATCTGGTCGATCGAGGTGGCGTAAGAGACGCGAACCGTGGAGTCGAGTCCGAAGGCTTTTCCGGGGACGACTGCCACGCGCTCTTTCTCGAGAAGTTTCTCTGAGAACTCGGTCGAGTTCATACCTGTGCGGGAGATATCGACCAAGATGTAGAAAGCTCCTTGGGGTTTCACGAAGGAGAGCTTCGGAATGAGACCCAGAAGATCGCAGAAGCGACGACGGCGTTTATCGTACTCTTTGACCATCTCTTGGACGCAATCTTGTGGTCCGCGATATGCGGCTAGGGCACCTTTTTGGGCAAAAGAGGTCGGGTGTGATGTGGAGTGACTTTGGATCGAGTCGATCACTTTAGATAGAATGACGGGGGCTGCGATATAACCGAGGCGCCATCCGGTCATAGCGTAAGGTTTGCTAAAACCGTTCACCGTGAGGGTGAGGTTGTAGAGTTCCTTGCTAAAGGATGCGATCGAGGAGTGTTTCACTCCATCATAGACAAGCTTTTCATAGATTTCGTCGGAGAGGATGAAGATTTCCTCTTCGAGGGCAACTTCGGCCAAAGCAGCGAGCTCGTTCTCAGAATAAACCGAGCCGGTCGGATTCCCGGGGGAGTTGATGATGACCATTTTGGTCATCGGGCTCATGTACTCGCGAAAGAGTTCTGGGGTTAATTTGTAGCTGTTCTCGGCTTTGGTAGGAACCATGACGGGTTCTCCGCCCGCGATGCGAACCATCTCTGGGTAGCTGAGCCAGTAGGGGGATGGGATGAGGACTTCATCTCCAGGATTCACCGTGGCGAGGATGGCATTAAAGCAGGCATGTTTTGCTCCACAGGTCACGATGATCTGAGAGGGGTCGTACGAGAGATTGTTTTCGGCTTTTAGTTTTTCTGAAATTGCGGCTCGGAGTTCTGGAATTCCAGAGGAAGGGGTGTACTTAGTGAAGCCAGCGTCCAAGGAGCCCATAGCGGCGGCTTTGATGTGCTCGGGAGTATCGAAATCAGGTTCCCCTGCACCAAATCCGACGACGTCCAGCCCTTCTGCCTTCATGCTTTTGGCGCGGGCATCTATTGCGAGAGTGGCCGAGGGTGTGAGGAGTTGGGTGCGTTCAGCGGTATCGAGGGGCATAGTAGTTTTTCCTTAGTTTGTTTAAAGTTGAGTAAAAAAGGTATCGAGGAGCTTCTATGAAGTCGAGCAGTTTAGCTGAGGTGGGGAAGATTTTTGATTTTTTAATTTTGGATTTATGGGCTTGTGGACGTGCGGGTGCAGAGAACCGCCTGTGCCTGGCTTCAGCCGAGGCGGCGAAGGGCTTCGCGGACGAGGTCACCGGAGGGTAGGGAGGAGTCGAGGCCGGCGAGTGCTTTTTGCGCTTCGGCTGACTTGTAGCCGAGGGCAAGAAGGGCCAGGAGGGCGTCCTGGGAGTGGCCTGCAAGTGGGGCAGGGGAACCTTTGGAGGGAGCACCACCTGCGAGGGCGTCGAGTGCAGGAAGTTTGTCGCGAAGTTCCAGGACGATTCGCTCGGCCGTTTTTTTTCCAAGACCTTTGAGTTTGGCTAAGGTGGAGGTGTCGCCCGTGGCGACGGCATCTCGCACGATTGTGGGGCTGGTACCCGCAAGGATCGAGAGAGCGGTTTTGGGGCCGACCCCCGAGACGTGATGAAGGAGCAGGCGAAAGAGATCGCGTTCGCTTGGGGTAAAGAATCCGTAAAGGGTGTGGGCGTCTTCCCGAACGACAAGGTGGGTGAGGAGACGGACTTTTTCGTTGGGTTGGGGAAGACGATCGTACGTGGTGACGGGGATGATGAGTTCGTATCCGATTCCTTGGCAGTTGATCACCGCGCGTGTGGGCCAAGCTTCAGATAGGGTTCCTTCGAGAAAAGAGATCATGTTAGGAGACTGCAGGAACCATTCGGGAGGAAAAGGCCACACGGCGAAGGTGGGTAAGGCCAACAGCGAGAGCGTCGGCTTCATCGGGAAGGGGGTTGTGGCGCAGGCCAAAGAGGGCGCGGGTCATAAAGGCGACCTGCTCTTTTTTTGCAGCGCCTTTTCCTGTGGCGGATTTCTTAACGAGTTTGGGTGGGTATTCGTGGATGGTGAGGCCGCCCCGGGCAGCGGCGAGCAGAGCCGCGCCCCGGGCGGCACCCAGGATGACAGCGGTTCGGGTGTTTTGGACATAGATGATGAGTTCAATGGCGAGAGCAGTTGGGGAGTGTTGCGAGATAAGTTCGGAGAGACGGTCGTGAATTTCGATCAGGCAATCTTGAGAGGGGCGGGAAGCGGGATTTTTAATCGTGCCGGAGGCAAGGACAGCGGGTTTTTCGGCCGTGCCCTCTAGGATGGCGTAACCAGTGGCACGGAGGGAGGGGTCGAGGGCAAGGATGCGCACGGGAAAAGCGTGCCAAGCGGGGTCAAATTGTCGAGGGAAGCCGATGGGCATGGTTTGACCCATAGAAAACGACGGTTATTCTAAGAAGATGAGATGGATTTGGCTGTTTTTGGTTTGGAGTGTGCCTTTGTTGGGGGTGAATTATGCCCAGACGAATGATCCGACGGCTGGCGGGGCGGTGAAACCTGTGACCCCCAAGAAAAACCCATTGGCGGATTCACGTACCGTAAAATCGGGTGGATCGGATAGCGGCAAGACAGAGGATAAGGAGAAGGTTCAGAGTTCGGTGGCCAATCCGGAGGAGGAGCAGGCGAGGAGCAGAATTCAACCCGAAGACAACAGTCCTGACGTGGGAATGTTTGTGGTGATGGCAAACAAAGGTTGGGACTCGGTGAACCCGGCCAGTCCGAACAAGCCCGTGTACCAGCAGGTGATTCAGGAGAGGGGCACGGCACCGACCTTCAGCAACAACATGATGGATTCACCCGACGGTTCGAGTCGGCCGAATGATGGTTGGAAATTGTTCGGTTGGACGTACTAGTTCGAGCTAGGAATTTTAAAGTCCTAAGCAAAATCTTCGTTCACGTTCACGGGTTACGTTGACGGTGTTAGCGGGAGGGGCCAGGCAGCAGGTGGAATGGAGATTTACCACTGGATCCTATCAGGCTGCAAAAGCTTTTCGCCTACAAGGTGATGCGAACTATAATAAATGCGAAAAGTTGCATTGAAATAAGTAGGAGGTGTGAGTAGAATCATGTTTCAAGGCATGAAAAGTATACGAAATCACAGGAATCGGGGTTTCTCTCTGGTGGAGCTATTGGTGGGAGTGGCAATCGGAGCCCTGTTTGTGGGGATGGGCATACCAGGCATCCAGGGGGTTATGAAGCGGGCGAAGCAGGCCGGCTGTGCCTCAAACATGCGGCAAATCGGACAAGGTATCCTTCTCTATGCCGGGGAGAATAACGAAAGGCTCCCTAGCATTAATTGCGTCAACCCAGACACGACCTGGATCGAGCAACTCCAGCCTTATTTAGGTACCAACTATACACACGTAAGAGTTTGTCCTGCGGATCCGCGGGCGACGGAAAAGAAAAAATCGGCCCACGGAACAAGTTATGTGATGAACGAAAGGGTGGAACCTGCTTCCTTTACGGATTCTCGGGGACGGCTATTGCCCGGCGCGGTTGTTTTCGACCGGCTGATCCGGATTCCGCAGCCGTCCCGGGTGATCCTGATGTTTGTCGACCAGCCCAGGGGTGAAGATCGGGACCATATGCATGTAGCGGCTTTGACCTCTTGGAACGGGGTGCGGAATGAAATCTGGGTGGATCCGTTCGGACCCAAGTCAGCCGATAGCACTGCGGGCTCCTCCAACTATTTGTTTGCCGACGGACGCGTTGAATCGATCGCGGCTCGTAGTGTCAAAGAGCGGGTAGATCGGGGAGAGGATATTAGTAAGGCGTTTTAGAGCTGATGAAAACGATGCTTCCTATCGCTCTTTCGTTTCTCCCCGTGGCACTTTTGGGGCAGGAAATCCGTGTTCTGGTCAGTAATGTCCCCGGGGCGGAAGCAAACCATCCCACCGTCGGTCAGGGTTACCTAGTCCGACCGGCACCCCACGTGGATCTGAATGTCATTTGGGATGCGACATCGCAAACATTCCGCGGAGGTTTTCGCACCGATGACGAGTGGATCAATGGCGTGAAACAGCCCCCGACCCAATATGAAGCCGATCAAGCGATCGTGTTTTTGCCCCAGTCAGGGCGGAGCCAGGTTTTGGAAGGTGATCCTACCTTTTTCGGCTCCCTAGGTGATGATGTCTGGATTCTTCCTAGCTCCGGGGGCGAAAGTGCAGCCACCCTCACCCCGTACGTAGGATTCTCGGCTTATGGGGTGCCAAATAACGGGACGTTCACCGGTTCGGGGACATCCGGTAATGGGCGTGTTTTTTGGAGCGTCCACTCGGTCGAAAACCTATCGAATCCTGTTTCTCATCAGTTTTACGGGTACAACGATTCGTTGGCCTTACGCCTCGCTCCTCCCGGCTATCAACCTTCCGCTGAGCTCACCATGCTGGCCAACGGCCACAGTCATTTGAATCTGCTTTTCAAGGCGGCGGGAATGTACCGGATCACGTTTCGGGTGCGGGGCACATTGGTGGCGACGGGTCAGGAGGTGAGCAGTCTGATCCCGGTCTATTTTGGGGTGGAAAGGTGGGAGATTCCCGGGGCCGTGCAGCCGCCGACAGGATACGACGGATGGAAGTTGGCCAACTTTTCGTCTGCGCAAGCCGCGGATCCGGCGGTCAGCAGCCTTGGGGCGGATCCGGATGGGGACGGGGCGAATAATTTAGTGGAGTATGCGTTCAATGGAAACCCCTTGATCCCGGGAGTTGCAGGTAAACCCCAAATGGAGAACCTGACGGATGGGGGGCAGGAGTATTTGGCGATTCGGTATCAGCGCCGGAAGGGAGACAACACCTTAAGCACCACGGTGGAAAGCACCGCGGATCTTTCGGCCGTTACGTGGTCAGGATTGGGCGTACAGATGGGGACCGGGACGGCGGTGGGGGCGGATTACGAGGAGGTGGTGTACCGGGCTCCGGTTTCGAGGGCGGATGCTCCGAAACAGTTTATGAGGGTGAGGGTGTTGAGGGAGTGAGGGGTAAAAGGTGGAAGGCGGGAAGTGGAATCAGTTTTAAAGTTAAGATGAGCATTTGGCACAGAGGCCGGTGAGTTGGAGGGAATGGCGGATGTCGTGAAAGCCGAGTTGTTGAGCTTTTTTTTCTAAGGGGTAGATGAGGCACTCGTCGAGACAAACGGTGGAGCGACACTTACGGCAGACAATGTGGTGATGGTGATGATTGGACTCCTCGGGGAGGTAAAGGGTTTTCCCCTCAAGGATGAGGCGCTGGACTAAGCCGGCTTCACTAAGCGACTCGAGAATACGATACACCGTGGCGCGATCGCAGATCTCGGACCCCACCTTGGAGTGAATCTGATCCGGTGAGAGGGGGGAGGAGGCCTTTTCCAGGACTTGAAGGACTGCCCTACGACCTGGGGTGGACTTGAGGCCCGACTCTTTGAGGGGATTAGCTACCTTGGCGTGGGAGTGACGCATAACGGATGTAAAGTGGAGCGAAGCCGAGCGTGATTCGAGTAAAATTAAGTCGAGGCATTTCAAACAAATGCAAAAATTCGCATTGACAAATCTTCGCGGAGGGTTAAGTTGGAGGTAACAAAGGAGCTAGTAAAAAATGAAATCCAAAAAAATGAAATCCACCCTAATCACCTTGGCAACCGTTGTTTTGGCGATGATCTCCCCGGCAACGGCGCAAACCATCTATACCACCGGTCACTGGGATATAAGCGCGCATGAGCATGACGGCCTTCTGGAGTTAAGTCTGCACAATCATGGCTTGCCTGAGATTGCTTTGGAAGGCTCTGTGATTTCCTATGACTTTGGCGCCAGTTCGCGGACGCCCGTTTCGGTTGGAAGTTCTAATCTAGGGCTACTTTATGTTTCTCCTGAGGATGAAATCGCCGCAGACGCCTCGGCGATGCCTTTCATCGGATTTAGCGCAGAAGAATTAGCTTCCCCCTTTACTGGAACTGTTACCTTCACCATGACTGGCTTTACTTACACAGGCTCCGGCACAGGCAATTTCTATCTTTTTGAGGGAACCAGCCTATTTTGGGATTCAAGTGCGGGCGTGGGGAATTATGGATCGTTCAGCGTCAATGTGGGATCCCATGGGCACGGAGAATTTGGTTTTAGTGATCTGGGTCTGTACGAGATCACTTTGCAGGCCAGCGGCAACGATGGTTCGCCTGTCAGCGGAGAATCCGCCACATTTAGATTCGACGTTGTTCCTGAGCCTTCCAGCGGGGCGCTGTTGCTCGCGGGAATGGCGGCGTTGGCTGTGACCCGCCGGAAAATCCGGCGGCTTGTTTAAGATCAAGCTTAAGTTGAAGTGAGTGCGGAACGGGCGACCTCCGGCCCCAAGGCCGGACGGGACAGCCGTTGGGCGGGGGCGGCGGACGGGGAGTCGGCCAAGAAGCTTCCCGTCTTTGTCCTCTCGGGCTTTCTCGGGGCCGGCAAGACCACCCTGCTGAACTATATCCTCCACAACCGCGAAGGGCGGCGGGTGGCGGTGATTGTCAACGACATGAGCGAGCTGAATGTGGACGCGGCGCTGGTGCGGGAGGGGGGCGCGAAGCTGAGCCGGACGGAGGAGAAGCTGGTGGAGATGTCCAACGGCTGTATCTGTTGCACCCTGCGGGAGGATCTTCTGCAGGAGGTGGGGCGGCTGGCGGCGGAGGGGCGGTTTGACTGCCTGCTGATTGAGTCGACGGGGGTTTCCGAGCCGCTGCCGGTGGCGCAGACCTTCACCTTCACGGATGAGGCGGGCCGGAGCCTGCAGTCGTTGACGCGGCTGGACGCGATGATCACGGTGGTGGATGCATCCACGTTCCTCGAGCATTACCGCACGGGGGACACGCTGAAGAAGCGCGCGCTGGCGGTGGGGGAGGAGGACGAGCGGACGTTGGCCGACCTGCTGGCGGACCAGGTGGAGTTTGCGGACATCCTGGTCCTGAACAAAACGGATCTGGTTTCGCGGACGAAGCTGGGGACGGTGCGGGCGGTGCTGGCCAAGCTGAACCCCGGGGCGACGGTGTTGACGACGGAGCGGAGCCGGGCGCCGCTGGAGGTGCTGTTGCGGCCGGGGAGGTTCGACATGGAGAAGGCGCAGCAATCGGCCGGCTGGATCCGGGAGCTGAGCCAGGAGCACCAGCCGGAGACGGAGGAGTACGGGATCGGGAGTTTTGTCTTCCGGGCGCGGCGGCCGTTTCATCCCGAGCGGTTCTGGAAGTTCACGCACACGAAGTGGCCGGGGTTGCTGCGGTCGAAGGGGCATTTTTGGCTGGCCTCGCGGCCGGCGGTGATCGGCGAGTGGTCGCTGGCGGGGGGCAGTGCGGAGTATCGGCCGGCCGGCTATTGGTGGGCGGCGGCGGCGCGGAACACCTGGCCAGACGACGAGGAGCTGATCCGGGTGATCCTGAAAGATTGGGAGAAGCCGTATGGGGACCGGCGGCAACAGCTGGTGTATATCGGTCAGAACCTGAAGGAGGCGGAGATGCGGGCGGGGCTGGAGTCGTGCCTGCTGACGGACGCGGAGCTGGCGCTGGGGGAGGAGGGGTGGAGGAAGTTCAAGGATCCGTTTCCGGAGTGGATCACGGTGGCGGAGGCGGAAGCGCGCGAGGAAAGCCGGCGCGCGGCGTAAGGTTAAGTTGAACCGCTCTGCTCGAAGTTGAAAGTTACGGATTGGGACGCAGGCCTGTGCGAAGAGCGGGAGAGGTAGGGCGACCTCTCCGAGGCCGCCTCAGGCAAAGTTCACGCCAATAAAATTCGACGAGGCGGCGTAGGGACACGCCGCCTTACCGAAGATTGGATTGAGAAATAAAATTCTCTGCAAAGTCAGCGGTCTACCACTTTTTACCGCAGAGGCGCAGAGGGCGCGGAGGATAACCCCGGCGGAGCGGGGCCCAGCAGAGGCTTGGGTGTTCATCGTTGAGAGTTTTTGGTGTGTTTGGACCTAGCTACGGTCATTTGACAGGGAAGAGGTGGGGATTAGATAAGTCATATGAGGTTGGCAGTCGCCCTAATCTGCGGTTTAGCCTTTGTGGGGATCTCCTCGCAGGCCTACCCGATCCAAATTCACACCTGTGCGGTGGAAAAAGGATCCTGCTGTGAGCCCAGCACCTGCAAGTGCGTGGACTGTGGGCAAGTCACGGTTCCGGCGGATAGTTTAAGGTAAAGTTTAGGTTTAAGTGAGCTCCGAGAGGGTGGTTACTTAAACTCGATCAGGCGGAAGAAGGCGCGGGGGTGGGAGAGGGGAAGGGTGATTTCCCTCAGGTTGCCGTTGCCGTCGATGGAGGAGGAGAGGGCAGGAGACCAGAGACCGGAAGACAGCTGGGTGCAGATCTGAAGTTCGTAGGTGAGATTCGGCCGAGAGGTGAAACTGATTTGGGGCTACTTTATGTTTCTCCTGAGGATGAAACCGCCGCAGACGATTCGGCGATGCCATTCATCGGATTTAGCGCGGAGGAATTAGCTTCGCCTTTTACTGGAACTGTTACTTTCACCATGACCGGCTTTACTTACACAGGCCTCGGCACAGGCAATTTCTATCTTTTTGAGGGAAACAGCCTATTTTGGGATTCAAGTGCGGGCGCGGGGAGTTATGGATCGTTCAGCGTCAATGTGGGATCCCATGGGCACGGAGAATTTGGTTTTAGTGATCTGGGTCTGTACGTGATCACTTTGCAGGCCAGCGGCAACGATGGTTCGCCTGTCAGCGGAGAATCCGCCACATTTAGATTCGACGTTGTTCCTGAGCCAACCTGTGGGACTCTTTTGCTTACTGCATTTTCAGTGGGGATGAGCTTGAGGAGGCGGTTTTTCAGATCTTAAGGTTTGAATCGAAGGAGCCTCCGTATCAGTAGGTGATTCAGTAGCGGGGCGCGGAGCTTACTTTCAGCAATAACATGATGCATTCGCCCGACGGCTCGAGCCGACCGAATGATGGTTGGAAGTTGTTTGGTTAGACGTATTAATTTCTTCGTTCCTGAGAAATAGGAAAATTCGCCTAGACTAGATTCGTATGGGGTGTGGAGGAAGTTACTCAGCGCAACCAGACAATCAGGATTGCGCTCACGACGGAAACCGCGAGGAGCAGGGCCAGGAGCCGGAGATCGGTTCGATGGACTGCCCGAATCCGGGCAATTTTGGCATCTTCCACCTGCAAGTAAGCGTAGATCACCCGGATGAGCGTCAGGATAATCACTGGGTATGCGATTAGGTAGATCTTGTCCATCAGGACTAGGTAAGCAAGGTCGGGAAGATAGTCGGAGTAGCTTTTCTGTAGAAAGATGGCGGAGAGGAGAGCTCCAGCTGGAAGGGCTGCTCGTTCTCCAACCAACTGGGGGCGGATCAGTAAGCTGGCGGTGGATGCGATGATCACCACGAACAGGGGTAAAAGAAGTTTCCAAAAAAAGAAACTGATCGGACGGGAAATCTCGATGCTAAAGCTGGCCATGGAATACTTCTCTGGAGTGGTCTCATCGCCAAAGTTGGTCTGGTAGTCGTGGGCAAAGGTTTCGGCTTTCCAACTAGTAAGATTCCAGCCGGGAATTCGCACGAGGTCCCCCACGCCACTATCTTTCGTGTCGATGACATAGGCCAACCGGTCGATGCCGTACGTTTGGTCCTCTATCCTGATGCTGAGTAGTTGCCGATCCAGTGGGTAGTCGGAGAGCGAGAAGGGATGGGTGAACAGGCCTTCCAGCCTCAAAATCTGGTAGAGGGAGCCATCAGGCTCCCTCTTCGGTGCAGGCTGAAGAAAAGTCACCTTCCCTCCCCAATCCTCCACCATGTTGATAAACTCGATAGTTTTTGTTGGGTCGATTTCTCCCTTCCAGCGGAACCAAATATACGTGTCGATGTCGTATGTGTTGCTAGCCACGTCCACGTGATGGACGGAAATCGGATAAAATCCGATTTTGACGATTTGAGCCGAGGCGGGAGGTTGTTCCTGTGGCCGAAGCGATCCTTTTTGGAGGAACTCTGCCTGCGAATCGCCGGCGGATAGAAAGAGAATCGCCGGGAACAAAAAAGGGAGAAGAGAGGCTCTCATGGGAGGATCATTCTAAGCCCTATCCAACCCTTGTAACAATTCGGATCATCAGCCGGAAGGTTTGGATTTGGAAATCGGAAGAAGGCGAGAGGGAGCCTAAGGGTTAAACCGAAGAAGCCTGAGCGCATTTCCGGTGAGGAGTAGGCTGGAGAGGCCCATTGAGGTCGCGGCCCAGGTGGGGGAGAGGGCCCAGCCGGTTGAGGAGATGAAGAGGCCGGCGGCGGCGGGAAGAGCCAGAGCGTTGTAGGCGAAAGCTAGGAAAAGATTCTGACGGATAACTCGGACGGTGGCTCGTCCCATGAGAAATGCGCGGGCGACGCCAGCGATGTCGCCTTTCAACACCACGACTGCGGCGGCTTCCTTGGCGGCATCAGTTCCGCTTCCAAGGGAAATCCCCAGATCCGCGGAGGCGAAGGCGGGAGCGTCGTTCGTGCCGTCGCCTGCCATGGCAACGAGACCGGGAACGGTTCCGATTAAGGCCGAGACGCGGGCGGCTTTGCCGTCGGGTTTGACTCCTGCTTGAACTCGGGTGATCCCGAGTTGTGTAGCGACAGCACGAGCGGGTTCTGGCTGGTCGCCGGTGAGAAGTTCAATATCGATACCAAGATTTTTAAGAGAGTGGATCGCGGTGGGGGTGGTGGAGCGGATGGGATCGGCCATGTCAAAACGTGCGAGGCAGCGGTTTCCATCGGCTAACCAGACGGCAGGACCTGCTATGCCGGAATTTGTAGTACGAAGGGTTTGGGAAATATTCACTTTTTTCTGCACGAGAAAGGAGAGCTGTCCGAGGAGAAGTTCTCGGTTTTTAGTTTTGCCAGCGATGCCTTGGCCTGGGGTGTCTTGAATGTCGGAAATATTTTCCAAAGTTAGATTCTTTGTTTGGGCGTCTTTGACGATAGCTTTGGATAAAGGATGGAGGCTGGAGGTGGCCAGGGAGGCTGCGAGGGTAAGAGCTGACGTTTCGGAAATCCCTTCGGCGGTAGTGATATGGGTGACTGCGGGGTTGCCTTCGGTGAGGGTTCCGGTTTTATCGACGACGAGGAGTTTTACTTTGGAAAGTTTTTCGAGGGAGGAGGGGTTGCGAATCAGAACACCGAGGCGGGCGGCGCGGGAGAGTCCGCATGCGGTGGCTACGGGCGCGGCGAGCCCGAGTGCGCAGGGGCAGGCGGCGATGAGGACGGCGACAGCCCGATTGATTGCGGTAGCTGTCGTTTCTCCAGCAAGGATCCATCCGACGACGGTGGCAAGGGCGAGAAGGAGGACGAGAGGGGTGAAGATCCCGGCAATTTTGTCGGCGACGCGTTGGAAGGGTGGGGGATTTTCGCGAGCTTCTTCGACGAGTCGGGCGAGGCGAGCGACGAGGGAATCTTTGCCTGCTTTTTCGGCGAGGATGAGCAGTCGGCCCCCGGAGACGAGTGTTCCTCCGAGGACGGAGTCGCCGACAAATTTTTCAACGGGGAGGGGTTCACCCGTGAGGATGGATTCTTCTACGGAGGCGTGGCCTTCGAGAATTTTTCCATCGGTGGGAATGTTTTCTCCTGGGAGGACGATGAGGTGGTACCCGGCTTGGATTTCGGACCAGGGGATAATTTTTTCGGAGCCTTGAGAGATGAGTCTAGCGGTTGGTGGGGTAAGAGTGAGGAGATTTTTTAAAGATTGGGCGAGTTTAGATTCGGAGCGTTGTTCGATCCATTGACCTGCGAGAACGAGGGTGGTGATTGCGGCGGAGGCATCGAAAAAAAGTGGTGTATATTGTTGATTATTATTTATTAGTACAAAAATGCTGTAAAAATATGCAGTTAGTGTGCCTGATCCTAGCAGTGTAAACATATTTGGATTAATGGTTTGCACGCTTTTCACAAAGGATTTGATCAGGGGAAGGCCAATCCAGAAAACGACTATTGATGACATAAGTACTTCTACAATAGATTTATATGGAATATAGATGTGGCCTGAGGATATGAAGTGAAGCGGGATAGATAGAAGGAGAGAGAGTAGGGCTAATTTCCCGTAGGGTGGGGGTAGGATAGGGGTTGAGTGGCAAGAGTGGTGGCTATTTGGGGGTATTGTTTGGGCGTGGCAGTGGTTCATTGGGAATATGGATAAGATGAATGGGTTATGAAAAAAATATATAAAAAAACATTTGACCTAATCTGTGGGAGGCGTATCTTTTCCATCCCCTTAATTTCAGTTTCGGATTTTTTCGGATCTGCGGGGAAATCAGTTCTTTACCAACGGGGTGTTCTTTTGTCTGGATACGGACAAGGGGATACAATCGACAGCAGAAGTTCGAAGGAAGATTGAATTGTGCGGGTTACCGTTCTCGATCGGGTTGACAGCCTGAGGCGAGGATGCCGGTCTGGGTGCAAGCTCAGGGCGGAGGTGGTGACCAAACATTTTGTCGGCCAATAATATATTGGCCAGAATTTAAGGCTGGTTTCTCTCGGGGTAACCTGGGGAGATCGGCTCCTATTCTCTATTGGAGAGTTTGATTCTGGCTCAGAACGAACGCTGGCGGCGTGGATAAGACATGCAAGTCGAACGCGATTTTTCCGGTTAGCAATAACTGGAAAAATTGAGTGGCGAATGGGTGCGTAACACGTGGGAATTTATCCGGAAGTGGGGGATAGCTTGCCGAAAGGCAAATTAATACCGCATATGCCCGTAAGGGCAAAGTGGGGGACCGCAAGGCCTCACGCTATCGGAGGAGCCCGCGCCCTATCAGCTAGTTGGTGAGGTAATGGCTCACCAAGGCTTAGACGGGTAGCTGGTCTGAGAGGACGACCAGCCACACTGGAACTGAGACACGGTCCAGACACCTACGGGTGGCAGCAGTCGAGGATTTTTCTCAATGGGGGCAACCCTGAAGGAGCGACGCCGCGTGGAGGATGAAGGGCTTCGGCTCGTAAACTCCTGTCACCGACGAACAAGGCATCCGGATTAATAAATCGGATGCTTGATGGTAGTCGGAGAGGAAGGGGCGGCTAACTCTGTGCCAGCAGCCGCGGTGATACAGAGGCCCCAAGCGTTGTTCGGATTTACTGGGCGTAAAGGGTGTGTAGGGGG
>JBIKTM010000017.1:0-36684 GCA_044348085.1 Methylacidiphilales bacterium
GCAAAGGTCCCAACAGCCGTGCTGGTTCCAAGGATTTCCCCTGCCACCAAACCACTCAAACCTCCCGCTGTAACTGTTGCGCCAGTGTTCCCGTCATACACCTTTCCGAAAGCAGTTCCGGAGGCGATCGTAACGTCTTGCGCGGTGATTGTTCCGTTCATGGTCGGCTGAGTCAGGATGTACCTACTGGCGTCTGCACCAGTTAATCCCATCGTGGTCGAGACGCTCCAGGTCCCCACATTCTTGTTGGCAAAGATTCCGGTGGTGTCGTTCTGCAGGGATACGCTGTCGCCCGACTGGATTCCGGAAAGAAGCGAATTTTGGATGATAGCTGAAACCAACCCGTCATAAGTCTTGGATTGAACCTGAGCATTCACCACGGTCGCAGGCAGGTTGTTCTGGTTATTCTGATTGTTCTGACTAACCGCGATGGCCTGTTGACCCGTGTTTGCTGGAGTGCTCGGAATCGAAGGGACGTTAAAACCGCCCCCACCCCCACCACCACCACCCGTGGAACCTGTCACCGGGAGGGGTCCGCCCCCGGCCGGACCGCCTGCAGCGGTGGCAATATCCAATGCATTTTTTTCTGTAGCCGTCGCCTGCTTTTCCTGACGGCCTGTTCCAGGAGTATTCGAGGCGATTTCAAAGGTATAGCCACCGGATTTTGCCGGCTTCGATCCACCCGTGAGAAGATCCCCACCCGAAGTAAGTGCCACACCCGTTGTTCCGGTCGAGCGAAGTCCTCCCGAGCTTTGGTTCCCCTGCTGCTGAATTGCCGTGCTCAAAATCGCGCCCTTAGTGGGAAGCGGTTCCGGAAACGAGTTTACGAGTGGACTCGAGCGAAAGACCTGGCCCACATCCACCGTCAAAACTTTGGGCGCTCCATCCATCTTGCCCCCCACCAACGCAAACTGACCGGGAGCAATGCTGACAGAACCCGAGGGCGCAGCGACGGTGGTTGCCGAACTTCCCTGCAAAACCATTAGCCCGAATCCACCTGTGGGAGCCCCTTTGGCTCCGCCGCCTTCCGCAGGGTAGGCGGTCACCAGAAAAGTCTTTCCTGCTGGGTCGCCACCAACCGTTCCAGTGACTCCGCCGGAAACAATGTTGATGCCTTCTGCTTTGGGAGGTGTGCTCACAAGAGCCGTACCCCGGTCGAGGCGAACGGTCCGGTCGTTGGGATCGAATGAGAAAGTCGAATTATTGCCGATTCGGATCACGCTACCGTCGGGAAATTTAAGTTCTGCTAACGATTGCCCCTGGGTGGTGATTTTGCCCCCACCTGCAATCACATCGCCCACGGCGGCAGGCTCGGTTTTGCTACCTTCGGTTTTCTGAACATCCCGCAAAATCGCCGAAACCTTGGCCTGCCCAAGTTCTGCACTCCAGACCGTGCCCAATAAGAGGTGGCTGCAAAACCAGCCACCAAAAACCAGCCATCTAGGGAAAAATGCTAAAATCGGCATAAATCAAAATCCTATTTCCATCAGGCAAAACTTCCAAATACCAAGATTAGACCAGTACACTTAACTACGAGCATATGGAAAACGACGAAATAGTTTTCCAACTTTTTTTGAAAAAAGCTCACAAAGAAATTCTCCAAATCATGAAACTATAAATTCCACCTAAAAGCCTATGAGACATACATCTACAACTAAGTATATAATTCGAGATTTTTCAATAGATAGAATTTTAATTTTTTGTAAGTAACTGTCACTACAACATATAAAAAATTGCTATTTTTTAAAATCGTTCTGACAGATAAATTTTATTCACAATTTTTACGCAGAATACTATATTTAGGCTAAATATAGTAATATTTATCTATATGTTGTGCTTCTCGTGCAATTGCCTAAAAGGGCATTTAGATGGCTTATCTGAGACTTTTCCGATTTACCCTACCCCCCCTATTTTCATCCTTTTGGGGAAGAGTTTTTTGCCTCTTTCTTGTGCTCTTATTGGGCATATCCAATCCAGTCCCAGCCCAAACTGGATCGGCCTCGGCGGTCTCATCACAAACCCGCCAAGACATGCAACTTCGACAACAGGTACAGGAAACGGATTCGAGCAAGTCCCAGAACCTCGAAGAGGAAACCGTAACCGCCAAACCCCTTTCGACAGACTTGGGCGAAGTCGGCATCATGTCCAAGCCAACAGAAAAACCCTGGTTCTACACAACGGTCGATTGCCAGGCTTTTTACAACAGCAACGTTCTTTACGCCGAAAGCGGCGGCCAAAAGTTTTCCGCGTGGCAGATCATTACTTCCCCCGAAATCGGTTTCGCCCCACAAATTCAGGACGAACAGTACGCGATGTTTTTCCCCAGAGCGGGATTCCGCTACCAGTTCTTCACCTACGCCACTGCCGAACCAGGCTCCACCCCTTACAACCAGACCGGTATTTCCCAAAACAACTTCACCGTGATGGATCCATTTGTCTCCTTGGGGTGGGCATTCACCGAGGATCTATTCATTTCATTTTCCGCGGATGCGAACATTTTCATGGGCTCCGGTCGAGACCAGTCCCTCACCCAGTATGTGAACTTCCTCGATGAATATCCTCTAGCCTGGACAGCGAGTTGGTTTCACTCCTTGGCCGATTGGAACTCCGTCTCAATCACAGGCCGGGCCTCCTATGTCATCGCCAACCCATCTAACTTCACCCGTACCGACAACAACATGACCTTTGCCTGGTCGACCAACCCTACGAAGGAAATTAGTACCCAGATTTTTGCGAGTTACCGATTAGCCAAATACACCGATACCCAGTTGGCCGATCAGTTCAACAACGCAGACCGCCTCGATTTCCAGCAAACCTACGGAGCGTCCCTTACTTGGACGCCGATCGAATATGTTTCGCTCCGCGCATTTGTCAGCTGGACCAAAAGTGACAGCAGCGTATCCGTTCCAGAGACAGGGGATTATGAGGCACTCAATGCGGGAACCGGGATCAATATGATCTACAAATTCTAATGAGAAGAATTTTCGCATTCCAAGCTCTGATCCTCTTTCCCGTGTGCCTATGGGCACAAAACCCAGGATCGGCCGCTGCTGTCTCATCCGAGGCAGCCACCGTCCAGCCCAAAAACCCCGCCCGCCTCGCCGTCCCCACTCCTACACCCGCACCGTCAAAGCCAACTCCACCGCTCCCGCAAACCAGCGAAACGATGATCGATCCCCTACTGGATCCCACCCGTCCGAAAAATTGCCAACTGGAAATAACAAATGAACAGACCCTGAATTGCGACAGCGTCTCCGTGGTCGTGTTTCCAGGAACCTACAAACAGGTGAAAATCGTCGACGGTCCGCAGGATAAAAAAGCCACGAAAGGAACTTCCCTTAGACCACAGGCCAATGGATTGGGATACATCCGCTACCTTTCCGATACAAAACTCAAAATCGGGGATACAGAAAGAATGGGTGGAATCGATGTCGGCATCAGATCTCAGGACAATCTCCCCGTGCGGATCTGGTACAAGAAAATGTCGGAAGTGGACGACATCACCAAGGCTTTCACCTTTATTTTTCCTCCGGTGGGACTAATTGCTGGGGCTGGGGCCTGGTCCTCTGGAAATATCTTACTCCCCGAGAAACCAATACTTTTCACAGAAGCACGCGACTACTACCTCAAAACCCAAAATCCCTCTGAACCACAACTCCAAACTGCACAACCCGCCATTCGTCTTACACCGGCAACTCCTCAATCTAAATCAGGACTGCGAACTCCTTAGTGCTAAAACGATAGGACTTCAATCGCGGGTCAAAGAGTGATCCGTCCCTCCAAATCCAAAACTCGAAAATCTACCCTTCCTCTCCCGCCAACCACTCTTTGAACAAGCGAAAAGCTACGGCCATGAGCGTCGCCCCGAAAAAGATACCTAGAAACCCATAAGCCAGAAATCCGCCGATTACCCCCAAGAAGATAATTCCAAATGGCAGGTTACTCCCACGGCTAATGAGGTACGGTTTTGTAAAATTATCGACGAGACCCACTACCCCAACACCCCAAACCAAGTTAAAAATAGCCCAGCCATTCTTGCCCTCCATAAAAAGCCAGATCACAACAGGAATCCATACGATTCCGCAGGACAATTGAAGGCTGGCAAAAAAGAATCCTGCAAAGCCCAGTAGCACAACCTGCGGAACTCCTGCTAACGAAAAGCCAATGCACATCAGAGCCGCCTGCAGCGCCGCCGTACCCAGAACCCCCAACATCACGCTTCGAATCGTTCTGGCGGAAAGATCAAGCAACTCCCCGCCGCGAGGCCCGAAAAGCTTTTCCAGCGTCTGAAGACTCGACCGAGTTAATGTTTCGCCATACGCAAAGAAAAATCCGCAAATGATCAGGCTGAATGCGAATTCAAGGAGCCCTACCCCAACCTTTCCCGCCATCTGCCCAAGCCTTGTCGCCCCCTGTTTTAGTAACGGACTTAAGTCCTGCAGAAGTTGCGTGCGATCCTGCGATGCGTTTTCCCACTTCTGGAAAAGCATCTGCCCATAGGGATACTCACGCAACCACAAGGGAGGTTGAGGTAGGCCCTCCTTGGAATAATCCAACATCAGTTGCGACAGTGGCTTCACCGATTGAGCCGCCACCGCCACCCCATAGGTAATCGGTATCATGCAGAAAACGGCGATAAGAAGACTGGTCAACACCGAAGCGAGAATCGGGCGCGAAGGCATGCGGTTTTTAATCCAAAGAAAAACCGGCCAGGTAGCCACCGTCAAAATGACCGCCCAAAGCAAAGGCCCAAAGAAGGGACGGAGAATGTTTAAGCAGGCCAATCCCAAAAAAACGAGTGCCACACCCACCGCAATTCGGTGGAGCATTGGATCATGAATCTTCATCCCCCCATTCTTGGCTGAAACCCTGTCTTTGTCACCCTGCGCGTCAGATCAAGTAGCTTGGTGAAAATAAATCTGCGGGCGGAGAGAATCGAACTCTCACATCAAGCTTGGGAAGCTCGCAGGCTACCATTACATTACGCCCGCTGACGTTTATAAATTATCGTTCTTATTTCTTCGTAGCGCAACGGTTTTCTAGATCACAGTCCCGTCAGAAATCGTACTTCCCTTCGGAATAATCACCACACCATCCCGAACATAGAAGTTTTCCCCATCCATATCCCGATCCTTTCCAGCCGCTCGGACCACGACGTTCCGCCCTATCCTCACGTTCTTATCAATAATTGCATCCTCAATCACTGTCCCTTCCCCAATGCCGATGGCTGGCCGCTGCCTCTTTCGATTGTCCTCCTGCTGGGCAGGGGTTTCGTAATAGTCTGCCCCCATCAGGATGGAGCGACGAATCTGGCACCCCGAACCAATCCGTGACCGAATCCCAATCACCGCTTGATCTAAGATGCTTTTCCGAATCATGCAGCCATCCGAAACAATTGCCTGAACCACCTGACAATCTTCCACCACCGAACCCGGCAGAAACCGCGCTCTCGTATAGATGGGGGCGGTGCTTAATCCAAAATCAAACTTTGGCTCGCGGGCCAGCAGATCCAGGTTGGCGCGGTAGAATGCCCCAATCGTACCAATGTCCTCCCAATACCCATCATGAATGAATGCGGATACCTTCTTGCTTCCGATAGCGGCAGGAAGAATATTTTTCCCGAAATCCTTCCCATCATTTCCATCCAAACAATCGCGCAGGGTCTCCCGATTAAAGATATAAATCCCCATCGAGGCGAGGTAGGGACGGCCCTTAGGCATGGCAGACCCGCTCTCCATCGAAGCCAACACAGCCGGATCCTTCGGTTTCTCCACAAACTCGGTGATTCTTCGTTCCGCATCCGACTTCAAGATCCCCAAACTGGGTGCGGCCTTCTTGTCCACGGGCAAAGTGGCGATGGTGATCTCCGACCCTGTTGAGACGTGCTGTTCGAGCATCTCCCGGAAATCCATCCGGTAGAGCTGATCGCCCGAAAGAATCAAAACGTATTCATGCGGATGATTGTCAAAATGAATCAACCCTTGCCGAACCGCATCTGCCGTCCCCTGATACCATTCGGTTCCCTCCCGGGTCTTTTGAGCAGCCACGATTTCAATGAATCCGCGAGGAATAAAATCATCAAACCGATAGCTTTGTTGAACATGCCGGTGAAGTGAGGAGCTAAGGTACTGTGTCAGGAGAAAGATTCTCTTAATCCCCGAATTGAGGCTGAGGCTGATCGGAATATCCACTAACCGATACTTTCCTGCGATGGGAACTGCAGGTTTGGCGCGCTCCTGAGTTAAAGGGAACAAGCGGTTCCCCTCCCCGCCCCCCAAGATCACACTGATCACCTGATCTGTACTGATTGCACTGCGCTGGCTCATCAATTGACCCTATCTCCCCCAACCGCTAGAACAAGTTCACGATGTGTGGAATTGTCGCCTATGTGGGGCCTCGCAAGGCTCAGCCCATTCTTCTGGAAGCCTTAAGCCGACTGGAATACAGAGGATACGACTCGGCCGGTCTGGCAATTATAAACGGTCATGGAATCGAGGTTCGTAAAAAGAGCGGTCGGATTGAAAACCTTGCCAAAGCCTGCATGGCCAAGCCCATTCTAGGTGAAATTGGAATCAGTCATACTCGTTGGGCAACTCACGGCGCACCCACAGATGCCAATGCCCACCCTCATCTGGATGCTTCGGGCAAACTGGCCCTTGTTCACAACGGCGTGATTGAAAACTTTCTTGAATTAAAAGAAAAGCTGACTAAGGCAGGCCACAAATTTGAATCGGAAACCGATACGGAGGTCTTAGCTCACTGCTTGGGCGACTCTTACGCAAATAACAAAGCGACAGGCGAAGCTCGTCTTATCGAAGCCGTCCGAACCACACTTACGCAAATTCAAGGAACGCTGGGAATCGCAGTCATTCATAGCGATTTCCCAAAACTGATTGTCGGAGCTCGGCGGGGAAGCCCGCTGGTGATCGGGGTCGGCCAAGGTGAGAATTTCCTGGCGAGCGACACTCAAGCCCTAGCACCCTACACCAACCGCGTCGTCATTTTACAAGATCAGGAGATTGTCGCGCTTTATGCGGACCATTTTGACGTCTCCTCCCCTTTAGGGGCACAAGCCCATGTCAAAGTTGAGCAAATAGAAAACGGCGTGATCCACACAGACAAAGGTCCTCACGCCCACTTCATGCTCAAGGAAATTATGGAGCAACCCCGCTCCATCGAAAACGCCTTCCGTGGAAGACTCGACCGAGATGGAGCTACCGCCAAGTTGGGCGGTTTGAACATGACCTCCGATCAGCTTCGGCAGGTGGAGCGGATTTCAGTCATCGGATGCGGCACAGCTCTTCATTCAGGAATGGTGGGAAAATATCTGATCGAAACCCTGGCCAAGATTCCCGTCGAGACTCAGCACGCGAGTGAGTTTCGATATAGTGATTCCCCTATTTCCCCGAAAACACTTTTTTTGGCAGTCAGTCAATCTGGTGAAACTGCAGATACGTTGGGAGCTCTTCGCGAGGCCAAACGACGTGGGTATTCATGCCTTGGAATTTGCAACAACGTGGCCAGTTCGATCGCTCGCGAGAGTGATGGTGGTGTGTACATGCACGCAGGTCCGGAAATCGGCGTTGCGGCCACCAAATCATTCACCTCTCAAGTCATGGTCTTTGCGCTGCTTGGGCTTCTGTTAGGACGACTACACCAACTCTCCGCCGCTCACGGGGCAGAAATTCTTGAGGCGATTTCTCAGCTTCCTGAAAAGATTCAGCAGGCGTTGCGCCACTCCGAAGCGGTCGCAAAGGTTGCAAATACTTTCGCCCGCTCTCGCTCCATGCTTTTTCTAGGGCGTTTGGCCAATTTTCCAATCGCACTGGAAGGCGCATTAAAAATGAAGGAGATCACTTATATTCATGCAGAGGGCTATCCCAGCGCGGAACTCAAGCATGGGGTGATTGCCTTGATCGATAAGGAAACACCTACTGTCCTGATCGCGACTGCGGACGGGGTGTACGATAAAAATCTTGGCAGTTTACAGGAAATTAAGGCTCGCGGAGGCCCTGTCATTGCGGTTGCTCACGAGGGCGACGCAAAGGTCAAGGGTTTGGCGGATGCAATTCTTGAGGTGCCCAAGACCCATGAACTTCTTCAGCCCATTTTGAACGTCATTCCACTCCAGCTATTCTCCTACCATACCGCCGTAGCCTTGGGACGGGACGTGGACAAGCCCCGGAACCTTGCAAAGTCAGTCACAGTCGAATAATCGTGCGCGACATGCTTCTCCGAGGTTGCTCCCTCGACCGAACACGCTATTTTCGGATGATTGAGGCCCTATCGTCTAGCTGGTTAGGACACGGCCCTCTCAAGGCCGGTGCACGGGTTCGAGTCCCGTTAGGGCTAGTGAATAATTTTAATTCAGGAGTTGATTTGGAATGCGGGGTTAGTGATGATTGAGCTTCTCGGATGAAGACCAAGCTACTTTCAAAAAACAACCACAACCCGAAACTTTCGATTCTTCGGGAGATCAAGAGAAGCCAAGGACTTTCCGTCGCAGAACTTTGTCAAAGGGTCGGCCTCTCCTACATGGGGGTCAAACAACACTGTATTGGGCTCGAAAGAGACGGCTATCTGGACACTTGGCGCCGCCCAAAAGGCATGGGCCGCCCTGAAAAAGCCTACCGTTTGACTGATGGGGCACGCGAATTCTTCCCCAGTCGCTATCCTCAGTTCAGCCTCCAGATTTTGGAGTCGGTAAAAGAAATATACGGCTCCCTAGGACCAGAAAAGATTCTTCATAACATCTACAAAGCAGAGACTCAGCGCTACGAGATCAAACTCCAGAAATTAGAGGGAGAATCTCGCTATCGTGGCCTCGCCCAACTTCGGGAAGAAGATGGTTATATGGCCGAATACTCTTTTGATAATTCTTCCCGCACCCACCGCATCACGGAGTTCAACTCCGCCATCCTCGACTGTCTCGACAGCTTTCCCATGATTCGTGACTATGAGCGCCAACTCTTTGAGAAAGTCCTTCGGACCAAGATGAAGCGGGACGAGGAACGGATTGCTGGTCTCTATCGCTGCACCTACACATCCGTAGGTCCTGCCTGACATTCGATTCGGTTGGAATTTGCGCCCAAATTGGCGCCCTGCCCTGCTTTTACACCCCTAGCTTCGCTTCGATACTCTGACGGGAGTGTTGGGCTCCGATAAACTGCTCTGCAATCTCTCCATTCTTAAAAATAAAAAAAGCGGGGATCGATTGAATTCCATACTTTGCAGCGAGGGCTTGCTCCTGATCGACGTTCACTTTACCCACAACCACCTTTCCCGCGTGATCTTTTGCAATCTGTTCAAGAAGGGGCGAAATCATTCTACAAGGTCCGCACCACTCAGCCCAAAAATCCACAAGGACTGGAACGGCAGACTTCAAAACCGCTGCATCGAAGTTCGACTGAGTTAGAGTAAGGGTGGATCCGTCGGCCATAAGATCTTATTTACCGAGGTAACTCATCAACACAATGCCAAAGGCCACCAGTGAGGCCACTAAAGCGGCAATTGCCAGCGCTGTCCCCCCGCTATCGTTATCAACAACGGTCCGAGCTACAGCTGCTCCGCCTGCACGGGGCGCAACAGTTGGAGCGGGCTGGGTTGAAACCCCCGGTTTTTGGACAACCCCACCGACACCCGCCACAGGCGCGATCGGTTTTGCTACCTGTGTTGCCGCAGGAGAAGGTCCCCCAGTAGGTTTAGCTGGAGCCGCCGCCCCTGCACCACCTGGGCGAGGAGGCAGGGATATGCGCATTGTCTCTTTTCGTAAATCAGAGGGCGGTTTTGCAACTCCTGGAACTGGAGGGGGAGTTGCACCAGCGGGTTTAGGAGGCATACCCGGCACAGGGGGTGCAGGAGGAGTAGCTGTTGCAGGAGCCCCAGGAACAGGTGGTTTTGGTGCTACAGGCGGAGTGAGACGCATCGTTTCCTTCTTTAACCCCGGTGCTGTGGGTGTAGGCGCAGCAGGTGCCCCTGGAGGCTTTGGCAAAGAAGGAGCTGGTGGCTTCAGCCCAACCCCAGGTGGATTAGGCAAAGTCGGAGCGGGCGGCTTCAGCCCAGCGCCTGGTGGTGCAAGAGGCGGCTTAGGTAAACTTGGCGCACTCGGAATAGGCGGTTTAGGAGCACCGCCAGATACAGAAACCCCTGGAGGAAGAGGAGGCGTAGGGGGCTTCGGAGGAGAATCAGACATCGCATAATAAAACTACCGAAAGCACTTAGGGTCAATTCATTTGCCCATGGAGTTGTTCACAAAAGTGCATCTCTCCAAAAACTTTGAAATGCATCGTGCCAGCCTCTTCCCGCGATGCTGCGGTCTCTTCTCGCCTGCCTGATTTCCATGTTATTCACATTTCCGGCAACTCTTAAGATCGCCGAGACCCACTTTGCGACATCCCCCGTTACTACTTTCTCACCATCACGTGGATCTCTCAACAGCTCTCTAGGTCCGCCCTGATCGGACACCACCACAGGTAAACCAGACGCCATCGCCTCTACGACCACATTTCCGTAGGTGTCGGTCGTACTGGGAAAAACAAAAAGATCAGCCGATGCATATGCCTGTCCCAACTCCTCATTATGAAGAACCCCGGTGAAAACGCCTCGAGGCATCTTCTGCTTCAGCTCAGCAAGAAAAGGCCCCTCCCCGACGAAGGCAAAGGTAATGCCCCCACTCTTTTCGACTTCCGCAGCTACCCTAGACAAAAACTCCAACTCCTTCTCTTTTGAAATCCTGCCCACATACAGGGCCACTTTTCCTTTCGCCCCACGTTGAGTCCAGAAATCACTTTTTCGGTGAGAGGTGGAAAACAACTTTGTGTCTAAGCCCCTTGGAAGAATCGCCAACTTACTTCTTGGTAACCCCTTCTCCACCCAACGATCCAGATAAGTCTGCGAATTCACATAAACCCGATCCATCTGACTGTAGAACCAGTGCATATAGTTCCAAGCGATCCCCTCGACCAATGGATCATCCTCACTCAGAAAACGCGCATACTGCGGAAAGTCCGTGTGATAAATCGCACTCGTCCGTAACCCCAAGATATTTGCCGCCATCAACCCCGCCAGTCCCATGGGCCCAGGCGTGCTTAAGATCAACTCCGTATATCCTCGCTGTGCCACATGATCCACCACCTCCAGAATTGGCGGGAAACTGAGCTTTTGGAGGTCGTACTCAGGAATCGTGAAAACCCCAACGGGTTGAAAATTAACCACCCCTGCCTCTGGAGTAAACCTAGGCCGGCTCGTCAGAATCGTAATGTCAGCACCTGTCTCGCGGCCCGCTTCTGCCATTGTTCGAATCGTCCTCGCGACGCCATTCACATCCTCCAAAGTATCTGTGAACCACCCTCTCCTGTGATTGGTGAGAACCTCGGGCCGTTCCCCAAGAAATCGTTCAGATACCTCGCCCCACATCTTTCGATCACTTCGCAACGCATGAAAGGAGTAAAGATATGGGGCCGTGGCCAAACCTAGAGGTAGAACTCCCGCCAAAGGCTCCAAACCACCCAAAAAATCACCTTTTTCAGCTTTTTCCAGAAAACGAGTAACGACTCGAAACCCCACATCGTTCATAACTTTTGAGGCCAATCGAAAGCTTCGTCGCTCAGGAACTTTTTCTGATTCCAAAACCCTCTGCAACTCTTCCCGTGTCTCCGGTCGAGTCAGATACGCGGACACTTCTTTACTCAAACCTCCCTTAGGCGACTTCCAAAACTCTAGGATCTTCCCACTAGTCACCATTTCCACCGCATACCTGGCTTTATCCAGAAAACTCATCTCCAAGGGATTTTCACCCGCTAAAAAACGATTCACGATACGAAGCAAAAGCTCGGAACCGCGCGGGGCTTGGTGCCCCACCTTCTCGCGCAAGAAATCAAAGATGACGTGAAAGAGCCCGTTCACAAACCTTGCGGGATCACCACCCTCTCCATGAACTACCCCTTCGCCTCGTGCTACCGCCCGCAAGAAACTGTCAGCGTCACGAGCCCCCGAAATCTCTGTCCAGACTCGCCCCGCATAAAGACCGCAATGATCATTGGAGCCTCCCATCCACGACTTTTTCCATGGACTCACGCCCACAGGCTCAATCTTATGTCGTTCTGCTAAATCCTGAATTTTCCTCTCCGTTAAAGCCTCACAGCAGGCATAAGCGATTTCCTGCCCCAACGAAGCTCGGAGGCCGTTGGTCTTCTCGAATACTTGAAAGAGCAAAACCAGTTTTTCAAAGTGTTCGGGTCTCATCTTTCCATCCATATGCAAAAGAGGATGCGCAACGGCATGCACGATTCCCTCCGTTCGAAGAAAAAGGCTTAACTCAAAGATATTGGCTCGCAGCTTTTCCACCTGATCCGCCTGCGCTTCATTCAGGTTCCAAGCCAAAAGATGCACTTTGCAACGGTCCTCAGGAAAATAGGTCGTAATCTCCATACCAGGAATAAAGCCCTCCAAACCCCGCAACTCTTTGGCTGCACCTAAGGTGTTGTGATCCGTAAGGGTAAAATAATCGAAACCCGAAGAACGCAGCTTTTCGTAAAGCTTTTTAGGGTCAGACAGGCTGTCTGGAATTCCCAACTTCCGCAGAATCCACTCCGAAGGGCGGTCTGAAAATCGAGAGTGAAGATGAAGATCAGCTTTGGACATGGTCGGCGTAGGAGTAACTACCATACCCACGCGCGGCTAACTCATCGAGAAAAACGGCCAACTGTTTTCGCACGAAAGGCACCTCCAGATCGCGAGGATGAAGGCTGAGTCGGACAACAGAACTCCCGCCCCACACCTGCTTCCAAAGCGGATGCCACCCCTTTGCCAGAGCACGCCTCCATCCTGATCGAAGGCTGTAGGTACCCGCCCACGCCCTCTCCTTCTTTCCAGATGGCAGAAAGATCAAATCTCGTAGCGTGCAGGTATAGGTAAATCCCATCTTGGCCAACTCTCTCTCAAGGGATGCAGAGTATAGCCATCCTGGAGCGACAAAACCACTAGCCCTCCACCCCTGACGCTCCCAAATAGCGCGGGCCTTAATGAGTCGTTGGACCGCCTCTTGCATCGGTAAGTCAAAGAACTCAGCCTCGTTATCGGAATAGAACTTTGTCCACAACCAGGAGCTGTTGGGAAGCTCTTTGCGGTCGTGATACAGACCGTGGATCGCTAAATCATGCCCCTCTTGATTCAAGCGATTCAGCAAGGCAAGGGTCTCATTCGAATCTTCTACCCGAACCCCGTGATGATACTGCGGAACGACCAAGATAGACGCGTGCCCTGGACACCTTGAAAGACAAAACTCAAGCTGCTCCTGAATCTGATGAATGGATCCCGGATGACAATCGTGCAGGGAGAGAAGAAGCCTGGGAGCACGTGGCGGAGGAGTTCGATCCCGCTCCTGAACTAAATTACAAAGATAAACAGGCTCCTTCCGCTGATCCTTAAATTTTGTAACTTCCTTTCTATCCGCAAGTTTAAACCCATAGTACGCAAACATTCGGGCGCTTCTTCGCTCATCCTTGACCACAACCTGACCGAAAACATTTTTTTCACCCAACTCCCCCATTCGATCCAGAAACGTGTCGAACAATCTTTTTCCCACACTCATCCCACGAGCCTCTGGAAGAAGATTAATGTGAAAGTGAACACCCCGTGCAGGGGCCGGCGGGGTTTCTTTTCTTCCTTGAAATAAAAGCCATCGAATATATTTCCGGCTGGGATTCCCATACACGAAGCAGTAGCGGAAAATCACTCTCACAATCCACCCAGGGAGCCTCAACCCCAAGTACCCGAGATGTTTGAATGAGCTTCTGGAACCCATGATGTATCCGAGGAGACGACCGCCATCCCCTTCCAAAACCAAACAGTTCTCAGGCTCTGCATCCGTGTACGGGGCGGTCAGGAAATCAGCGAATAGCTCCCGATCCTGAAAAAGAGGATCGATGGGGTCCCCTAAGAAACCTGTCTCCGCACAAATATGACGGACCTGATCTCGATCTTCAGCTCGATAGTAGCGAATCAACATGCTCATCCCTTGGCCTCGTATTCGGCCAACTGTTGAGTGAAGGTTTTCTCCCAACTAAACTTTCCCTGAATAAACCCGCTCAGGGAGTGGCGATCAGGATCAGGTAAAGAGTGCATCCTCTTCACGACTCCCAAAGCCAGCGAATTGGAACTCCTGTCGTTAACCCAATCCTTGAGTTGATAAGCCTGCTCATCCATGGGTCCACCCCGAAAGGCAATCACCGGAAGCGCACAGGCTTGAGCCTCCAAAAGAACCAGACCAAACGTTTCCCATCGTCCAGGATGAATCAGAAGATCTGACGCTTGATACCACTCAGCCAACTGTGCGGACTCCTTAAGAAATGGCACAATTCGGATCCGCGGATGCCTCCTCACAAACTCTTCGGCCACAGACTTCATTTGCCCGTCTCCCACCATCACCCCCACCCAATCACCACCCTCAAGTTCCTCAACTCGTTTCCACATTCTGAGCAAAAGTGCTGTATCTTTATCTGGAGAAAATCGCCCCACATAGAGAAGCACCTTAGAGTTCGAAGGTAATCCCAGTTTCCTTCTTAGCTCCTGCTTCTTTTCCAATGAAACAGGATAAAAGGTTTTTGTATCAACCCCCAACGGAAGGTGGATCAATCTAGGAACTCCCCAGCCACTCAAAATCTGAATCAGGTTCTGACTTCCCACAAATACTCCTCGGCCGCCTGTGGCAAGGTGACGAAGATAATCCCCAGCCAACTGCTCTGTGACAGAGCGAGCCCAAGTACCCGCAAACTTCAGAACCGTACGAAGAATCGCATCCGGAAAGTGAGAGTGATAGAACATGTAAAACTTGGATCCACGTCGGTTTGCCCAGTTTCGGGCAACCATCGCGGCATGATAAGGATCACCTGCCTCAACAACATCAGGTCGCTGCGCATAAAGAATCTTCAGCAGAGCAGGCAGATCGAGCATCCACCGATACCGCGAAGTTTGATTCACGAGCGGCCCCCGGACAGTCCAAACTTGGCTCCGCCCCCCCTCTACCTGCTCGGTCCTGCTTCCTGGTACAATCATGATGTGATCGTGCGGAGTGTTTTCCCTTAGAAACTTACGCTTCGCCAAAAGATAAGAACGTACCCCACCTCCTTGAGAGGAGTACATTTGAGTCAAATCACAGATCTTCATGGAAACAGCCTTGGATGATGCCTTTCTTCGTGCTAAAGTGAAACTCAATGAGGCGCACCGAATTCTTACGCCTGCTCGGGCTTGCAGGGGCGGCCTATGCAACTCCTGCCTTCTCACAGGGAGGCATTCCCGTTCAGCCGGGCGAATGTGAAGTAAACCCGGCCTTTATCAATAGCGGTCCTGGGTTCGGTAACCGCGTCGCGCTAACATTTGATGACGGTCCTAGTCCTGGTGTTACCGAACGTGTCCTGACGGAACTTTCAAAACGCAGTCTGCACGCCACATTCTTTTTGATTGGGGCAAAAGTTGACGCATATCCGCAACTCGCACGTCGTATTGTGGACGAGGGCCATGATGTAGCAAACCACTCCTACACTCATCCCCGACTTGCTGGCATGTCCGATTCCGCCGTGGAACAACAGCTCGCACGAACCCAGGAATCGATTACTCGTACCACAGGCGTCACACCCGTTTGGTTTCGCCCCCCGTACGGAGCGTTCCGCAGGGAGCAGGGTTCGATCGCTTCGAAACTAGGACTCGGCGTGGCCTACTGGTCAGTTGATCCCAAGGATTGGTCTCAACCCGGTAGCTCGGCGATTGCCCAGCGGGTTCTTTCTGCCAGCCAGGCAGGCTCCATCATTCTTCTTCACGATCTGCACCCGCAAACCGCGGATGCCGTTCCCGCAATTTTTGACGGATTGATCGAACGCTCTTTTTCGGCCGCCCCCTTCCACAGCTTTGTGGGCGCCCCTTACGCCTAACCTACCTTTTACTTTTTCGATCCTGTCCAAATTGTTCCAGGCAAGATTTTAGCGTCAGGAGCAACCAAGCTGCCCGGATTCAGGACAGCATTGCAACCGACTGAGGCACGATCCCCCACAATCGCACCAAACTTCCGCAATCCCGTTTCGATCAGATGCCCCTCTTTTTGAACACGAATGACCTGACCATCAAGACGGTAGTTGGACAAAATAACTCCAGCTCCAAGATTTACGTCCCTCCCCAGAATGGAATCTCCCACGTAGTTGAAGTGCGGGGCATGGGCACCTGCCAGAAGAACACAGTTCTTGAACTCAGAGCTATTCCCTAAAACACACCCGTCCCCAGCAATCACATTTTCCCGCAGATAGGCTCCATGTCTGATTTCACAATTTTTACCAATCCACGCAGGTCCTCGAATATAGGCCCCAGGTTCAACAACTGTCCCCTCACCCAAATAGACATCTTTTCCAAGAATCGGTGCCCCCACGAGTTTGCCCTTGGTCCCCTTGGGCAGGTTCTTTTTTAAGTAAGCAGCGATTTTAGGCAGAATATCCCAAGCGTCCTTAACGGATGCGAACAGCTCCTCATGCCCCTGTCCTGTAAGGTCAAAAAAGTCAGTCAGAGATGTGCCTAACTCTCTCATCCCAATCACCCTGCCTTAGCCCAAGCTCCCCCTCAAGCCTTCCGATGGAGCGCATTCTGCATCGCTACACGCGTTTTCTCCAACTCCTGATCACCATGGGAAGCAGAGATAAACCAGCTCTCAAATTGGGAGGGCGGGAAGTAAACCCCTTTCTCTAGGCAGGCATGAAAAAAGGAGGCGTAAGCATCTCGATCGCACTCCTGTGCATCTTTTAAATCCCGAACTTTTCCACCGCCCTCTCGAAAGAACAGGCAAGTCATCGATCCGATTCGTGCCCAAGGATAGTTCAGGCCCGCGTGCTCCAACGCGCCCTTGACGATGCCTTCGAGCGACATCCCAATCTGCTCCAACTTCTCATAAATACCGCCTCTCTCGAGAACTTCGAGTTGAGCGATGCCAGCAGCCATAGCAAGAGGATGCCCCGATAAGGTCCCAGCCTGATACACGGGTCCGTCTGGAGCTAGTTGATCCATAATTTCAGCACGTCCACCAAAGGCTCCTACAGGCATTCCTCCGCCGATCACTTTCCCAAAAGCCGATAGATCAGGGCGTATTCCAAGCAATCCTTGGGCTCCCCCTAGACCCAAGCGAAACCCAGTCATCACCTCGTCAAAGACAAGCAGAGCTCCACACTTTTTTGTAATCTCCCGAAGAAACTCCAAATAACCCTTTTCAGGCAAAATAAGGCCTACATTCGCAGGAATCGGCTCAAGCAAAATAGCCGCCAAGTCGTCCCCGTACTTTTCGATGCATGCATTTACAGCCTCACGATCATGAAAAGGTAAAATCAACGTGTCCTGAACTGCCCCGGGGGTAACTCCCGCGCTATCAGGTCGCCCTAGGGTCAGCGGACCCGATCCCGCAGCCACGAGGAGCGCATCACTATGACCATGATAGCACCCCGAAAACTTAATGATCTTCTTGCGCCCCGTGAACCCCCTTGCCAATCGCACACACGACATCGTCGCCTCAGTTCCACTACTACAAAACCGTACTTTCTCCACGCTCGGAATATGCCGACAGATTTTTGAAGCTAAAATCACCTCGCCTTCATGAGGAGTGCCATAACTGATGCCCCTACCCGCCGCATTCCGAATCGCATCCACAACCTCTGGATGAGCGTGTCCTAAAATCGCAGGACCCCAACTTCCGACATAATCCACATACTCCCTCCCATCCACATCTCGAAGGAGTGCGCCCTTCGCAGAGGCGACAAAGAAAGGCTCACCGCCGACCGCACGAAAAGCCCTCACAGGAGAGTGCACACCACCCGGGGTTACCTTTTTGGCTTTTCGAAATAACTCCTGCGAATTTTTTCCACCCCCTTGGCTCATCCAATAAGGGTAAACCCCCACACTCCCCGATTCCAGTCCGCGTAAGAGACAAACTAATTGGCAGCAAAATCTGCCCGTGCTTTTTTCTCTGCCTCCACTAACCCCGACCACCTCTCCCAGCCCCCTGCCCAAAGACCCTCTGCCTCTTGGGTCGCCACACCCAACAAGGGCAGGTCGGCAGGAAGTCGAGCATGTCGATACCGTGGAGCCCCGCTCTGCTCATCTCCGAGGGTATCCCCAGGCCCACGGATCTCGAAATCCTTCTCCGCAACCAAAAAACCATCCCGATTCTCAGCCAGAAAATCCAACCTCTCTTTCGCTTCCACGCCACCAGATCGTTGAATCAGAATACACATCCCACTTTTTCCTCCGCGCCCAATTCTACCCCTTAATTGATGCAACTGAGACAATCCCAAACGATCCGCATGATCTATTACCATTAAGCTGGCCTCCGGAACATCCACCCCCACCTCAACAACAGTCGTGGCCACCAAAACAGAAATCGCGCCTTTTCGAAACTGGTCCAGAATTTCCACCTTCTCAGCCTCTCTCATTTTTCCGTGTAAAAGAGCAACTTTTTTGTGTCCAAATCGTTTTGATAAATGCTCGTAGGTCTTTCGCACGGAAGCCTCCTCGGATGGGTCTTCCACCTCATCCCCCAATCTTGGGACCACCACATAGGCTCTGTCTCCAGCCTGAACTCGATCCTTGATATGAGCCCAGATCTTTTCCTCGGCAGTACCATCTCTGACAAATGTTCGCACCTCCCCTCGCCCAGGCGGCATCTCGCGCAAATAAGAGATGTCTAAATCGCCGTGGATCAGCAAGTCGTAGGTTCTTGGAATGGGAGTTGCCGTGAGCACGAGCAGGTCAGGACGCTCTCCTTTAGCCAAAAAAGCAGCTCTCTGCTTTACCCCAAAGCGCTGCTGCTCATCGATCACACAAAGGGAAAGGCGGGCTAACTTTGTTTTGGCCGCAAAAAGCGCATGGGTTCCAACGGTAATCCTCGGGAAAAGCCCAACGGGGCCAGGCTTAGAAGCGGAAGTCCATGTCACAATTTCCACAAGGCGGGGCGGAAGTAGCTTACGTAATGCTACCGCGTGCTGCTCGACGAGTAAGGTGGTCGGCGCCATGAGCGCAACATGCGAGCCGTGCTCCAGTGCCCGCAGTAAAGCATGGGCTGCCACAAGAGTCTTGCCAGAGCCGACATCACCCTGGAGAAGGCGATGCATCGGCCGGCCCAGACTTAAATCCTTATCAATTTCTTTACAGACATCTTTCTGACCCTGCGTCATCTGAAAAGGTAGCCTCTCATGCCAAGGCCCGATTAGATCTCGAACCTTCTCGGGTCTCTCCACCTGAATTGCCTCCCGGGCCGCTCTCCTAACACGAACTCCGAACTGCGCCGCAACAAGTTCTTCCCAAGCCAAACGTCGTCGTGAAATCTCCACATCACGCAAGGAAGATGGAAAATGGTAAGTACGAAAAGACTCTTCTCGATTGGGCATCCCTTCGCATTGCGGAAATGCTTCCTCCACCTGAGGCCAACAGTTTTTTAAATAGTGGTAAATCGTAGAACGAACTCGTCTCTGATTCAGCCCGGCAATCAAAGGATAAACAGGAACTACCCGATCCAAATGAATACTCTCCTCCTTGCCCTCTTCAATCGTCTCAGTCTCGGGATGGGTGATTCTCAATACTCCCGCTTTCTCCTCCAGCCTACCGTAGACAGCCACTCTTTTCCCCTCAGGGAATGCTCGTGCCAGAAAAGGTAGGTGATAGTAAATCATTCGCACCCGATCCCCAGTTTCGAGACCGTGCGCCACTACATTCAGATCCACCTCCACACTGCAGCGTCGTCCCCTCCAACGATTCAGTTTCGAACGAATCACAACCCCTTGAAAGTGAACTGGGCCATCAGGCAATCCCATCGACGGCGCCCAACCTTGGCGCCGATCTTCGTGTCTCCTAGGCAGATACCCCACTAACTCCTCGGGCCGCTCAAACCCAAGTTTCGCAGCCAGAAGGGTTGCAGCTCGTGTCGCGCGAGCGACCTCGGCACTTACTGCCAGTCCGTCATTCGCCACCGGGGTCCATCCGTATAGTCATCCCACTCCCAAATTCCCGCCAAATCGAACACTTTTGGGGTTGGAGCTCTCTTTGCAAAATCGAATCCGATCACTTCAAACTTCTTGTCCCCTGCTTGAGCTCGGAACTTAAGATGTCGCTCGGCAAAGACTCTTGGTGTTCCGACGACTTGAACCCCGTCGACTCGCAAAGTCGGTTCGGGATTGCCTTTTCCAAATGGAGCCAGCTCAGCTAAAGACCGAGCCATCTCAGGCGTTAAATGAGAAGGACACAATTGGATATCAATCGGAAGGGTTTTTTCAAAGATGTCGGGTGCCACGTGAGTTTCAAGCCATGCCTGAAGCAGTTTTCTAAACTCTGCGACTTGCCCCGCTTCAATCACAATTCCCGCCGCTGCATCATGACCCCCAAAACCCTTAAGACACGACGAGCAGGCACGCAACGCATCCATTAAGGACAAACCAGGCAAACCCCGACCACTCCCCCTCCCTTCCCCCTCCGAATTGAGTGCAATCGTAAAGCTGGGTCGATGAAATTTGCGAACAAGACGAGCCGCAACAATTCCGACAACTCCAGGATGCCAACGATCACTCGCCACCACATTCGCTAATCCTTTGGGCAGAGATTCCACCTGCACCTCGGCTTCCCCTAAAGCAACCGCCTCCAACTCCTGTCTTCGACGATTCTGCAGATCCAACTCTCTCGCTAAACGCGCCGTTTCTGTGGGATCATGACTTAGAAGGAGCTCCAACCCCGAGCTAGCGTCTCCCACGCGACCTCCCGCATTGATTCTCGGCCCCAGCTGAAATCCAAGCGTAAAAGAGGTGGGAACCCTCTGCCCCACACCACTTACCTCCATCAATCTCTTTAATCCCGGATGCACTGTTTTCGCCAACCGCCTCAACCCCTCCTGAACAAAGATTCGATTATCATTCAGAAGAGGCACAAGGTCAGCAACCGTGGCTAATGCCACAAGATCCATAACATCCCGTAAATCAAACTTCTCCCGACCACCTTTTGCCCTTTGGTAGGCATGACAAAGTTTAAAAACTAATCCTGCCGTACAAAAGTGATGCCCCACCGACCCACGCTGCGGATTTACCATCACGTCCGCTTTCGGTTGAGGTTCGCTGAGTTGATGGTGGTCGACGATTAAAACGCGTACTCCGGCCTGCTTTAGTTTCTCAACTTCGCCAAAACTGTTTGTGCCGCAATCCAGGGCAAGGAACACCTCTGGGATAAAGCCTTGATCCAAGGCACGATCCAAAGCTCCCATCGTTAATCCATAGCCCTCTTTTTGACGATCAGGCATAAAGGTCTGAATCTCCCCTGCCCCTTGAGACCGCAAGAATAGTTTCATCAGTGTAGCGCTCACAATTCCGTCCACATCGTAGTCGGAAAAAATAAGAATCCTCTTTTTCGCCTGAATCGCTTCCGACAAAAACTCCACCCCGTCCGAAATCCCGGGCAACTCCTCAGGAGCCCCCAAACTCGCAAGGCGTGGACGCAAAAAGTTTTCCTGATCCACACCGACTGAGAAACCTCGGAAGGAAAGAAAGCGGGAGATCAGCTCCTCCCCTCCACATTCCGATGGGAGGACTAAGTGGGAATCAGACCAACGCATCCTATTCCAATACGGTCTCACAGACCGTTAGCAAGTCTGTCTAGCTGCGTTTTCGACCGAAAAGCAGAACGATCGGACTGGCGATGAAAATCGAACTGTAAGTTCCTACTACAATCCCAATCAGCAGGATGAGCGAGAAATCATTAATCACCCTTCCCCCGAGTAAAAAGAGCACAAGAACGGCCAAGAAAGTTGTTCCCGAAGTTAAAAGCGTCCTACTCAAGGTCTGATTGATCGCCAGATTCATCGCTCCCGCACGATCCGCACCAACTCCTCCACGGAAAAACTCGCGGATACGATCAAAGATAACAATCGTGTCGTTGATCGAGTATCCAGCAACCGCCAAAATGGCGCCCACCATCGGCAAGGAAAGCTCCCTGCCCAGCAAGGCAAAGATTCCCAAGCTAATCAGGACGTCGTGCAGGAGAGCCACGATGGCCCCGATCGCAAAGGAGGTCTCAAACCTCCAAGTGGTGTAAAAGAAGATCGCAATCATTCCTAAAATAAGAGCGATCAGAGCTTTCTGTTTTAACTCATTCCCGACCACTCCAGCCACCTTATCCAACTGCAACTGCTGGAACTTGGCCTGTGGGAAGTCCTTCGCGAGGGTCTCACCCGCTTTCTCCCCCATACCGAATGCGGTCCGCAAGGAGAGTACTTCCTGACCACCTACAGGACTCCGCTGATACTGAACCACCTCAGCCATCGAACCTAAAGAAGAGCGAATTTTTCCATCATCCACTTTTTCCTGGAAACTAAATGTCACAAGATCTCCGCCCGTAAAATCGACTCCCAATACTTTTTCGCCCTTGATCACAACCGTCACCAGCCCCGCCCCAAGGAGAAGACCCGACAAAATAAAAGCAGGTCCGCGGAGACCCAGAAAATTGATCTTACAGTTTTCGAAAAGGCGCATCATATGCAGCGATCCTCTTCCCCCCTTTTCCGCCAACCACTCCGCCCCTGTGCGACTAATGATCAATGCAGCAAACATGCTGGAGAAGATTCCTAGGCAAAGGACCGTTGCGAACCCCTGAACAGGGCCTGACCCCTGCCAAAAGAGGATCGCGGCCGCAATAACTGTTGTAACATTTGCGTCCAAAATAGAGCTGAACGCACGCTGGAACCCAGATCCCACAGCCTCCAGCGCCGTGCGATGATGCGCCAACTCTTCCCGAATTCGCTCAAAGACTAGAACGTTTGCGTCCACCCCAATACCAATCGTCAAAATCAAACCAGCCAAACCAGGCAAGGTCAGGGTAAAACCAAATTGAGCCAACAGACCCAAAAGAATCAAAATGTTTAAGGCCAGCCCAAATACCGAAACCAGCCCCAGCCATCGGTAGTACAGAAGAACGAAAAGACCAACAGCAACAAGACTGACCCAACCCGCCCGAAACCCGCTCTGGACGGAACTCGCCCCAAGGCTCGGATCTACCCCACGTTCATCAATAATCGACACAGGATTCTCAAGGGGATTCTTAAGAACGCTGGCCAGTTCTTCCGCCTCGACAGAGGACATATTGCCACCAGAGATCTCGCAACTTCCATAAATCGCACTCCGAATCACAGGAGCGGAGTACACCTCACCATCCAAAATCACCGCAAGACGCCGACCAATATTCTGCTCGGTCAGATTCCCAAACTTTTTCCGCCCCTCAGGATTGAATTCAATAATAACAACCGCGCGACCCAACTGATCGACACTTCGAAATGCATTGGCAACGCTCTTGCCCGAAATTTCGGTCCGCCGCTTAACGACAATGGGAAACTCTTTGACGGTTCCATTGGGTTGACGATCCCGAAGCATGAGAAGCTGACTATCAATCGGAATTTGTGGTTTGGTTTTTCCATCTCCAACAAGCTCATCGCTTCTTTCGTGAACCAAAGTGAATTCCAGCTTTGCGACTCGCTCCAGTTGTCGGCGATACGATGCCTTATCCGCCTCACTCACCCCGGGAATCTGAACGATGATCCGATTCTGCCCCACAGGCTGAATGACGGGTTCTGCCACGCCGACCGAATCGACGCGCTTCCGGATTACTTCTACAGCCTGATCCAGTGTCCCCTGGCCTGTACTGCCCGCCAGCTCCAAGAGGAACTGCGTTCCACCTCGGAGATCCAATCCGGGCTTAATCTTAACCTTCCACGCGCCTGTTTCATCCTTTGCAAAGAGGGAGGTCAAACACAACGCCGTAAGAGTGAGGGTTAGAAAAACGCTCAGCCGCATGCGTTTCCTAGTCTCCGTAGTCAGGAAGTACCCGATAAAGAGAACAAAGAAAACCAGACTTAAGCCAAACTGAATGCCGATCATAAACAAAGAGGCCTAACTGGCCGGTTTCTCCTCTGATGCCTTTTCCACTGAGGTAATACTCGAACGCAGGACTTCAAGCTTCACATTGTCAGCCACTTTAAGAATCACGATGTTGTCCTTCAAGTTGGCCACCGTCCCATAGATTCCGCCTGCAGCCAGTACCCGATCCCCCGTCTTCACCGACTGAATGAGCTTTTCGGTCTCCTTTTGTCTCTTCATCTGGGGACGGAGCAAAACAAAGTACATCAAAACAAAAAGGATCCCCAAAGGCAGGATTTGCACCCAAGCAGGCGGGCCACTGCCATCCGCAGGAGGCGGTGCCATCATAAGGGGGATCTGCCCCACCCAATTCAAATCAAACATCATCGGTACTCTCCTCTTCCTTGGATGTGCCACCCCGCTGATACCGCTCCAAGAACTCGCGGGACCAGCTTTGCCAGCGACCCTCTAGGATCGCCCTCCGAGCTTGCCGGAGTGTCTCAAGATTGAAGAATAGATTATGCAGGGAAATCAATCGTAATCCCAGCAGTTCTTCCGCCTTGATCAAATGTTGGATATAGGCACGACTGAAGCGCAGACAAGTATAACAGCCACAACCCTCCACAATCGGCCCCTCATCGCGGGTCCATGTCGACTTCCTCACAGACACAGGCCCCGTCGTGGTACATGCCGTCCCATTGCGAGCCACCCGAGTGGGAAGAACACAATCAAACATATCCACCCCCTTACCGATCATTCGCACCATCTGGTCGGGGTGCCCCAGCCCCATGACATAACGGGGCCGATCCACTGGCAGATGCGGGGCACTTGAATCAATCGCAGCCATCATCTCCTTTTCGGGCTCTCCCACACTCACCCCGCCGATTGCATATCCATCAAATCCGATCTCCTGCAAAGCCAGACAACTTTTTTTCCTTAAATCCGCCTGATCCCCTCCTTGCACGATTCCAAACAGCAGGTTCTTTGTCTTCGTTGCCAACTGCTCTTCTCGACAAACCTTTGCCCACCGCAAAGTCCGCTCCAGACTCTTTTCCAGAACATCCCGCGAACACGGCCAAGGCGGACACTCATCAAATGCCATCATGATGTCAGACCCAAGAGTCACCTGCGCACGAATCGCCTCCTTGGGCCCCAGAAACAACTTCTTTCCATCCACATGACTTGAAAACCAAACCCCTTCCTCACGCACCTCTCGAATCTTCGCTAAACTAAAAACCTGAAACCCACCGCTATCCGTCAAAATCGGCCCCTGCCATCGCATGAACTTATGCAGCCCCCCCATCTGCTCCATAACCTCCAAACCCGGCCTAACAACCAGATGGTAGGTATTTCCTAAAATGATTTGTGCCCGCATCTCCAGAAGTTCATCCGGACTCACCCCCTTCACGGATGCCTGAGTCCCCACAGGCATAAAAACAGGAGTTTGTACCTCTCCATGCTCCGTGAAAACGGCTCCCGCTCTCGCGTCCCCATCCGTTTTTTCTAGGCGAAATACCTCCCCCGCACTCTTCACGGAACAATTACCTCAAGACCCTTCGGAACAATCTGGAAATCCACAGGAGTTTTCCCGCAATACTCCCCATCCACCTCCAACGCTACCGACTTCTCCGCCTCGACACGTAAGGCGGGAACCTGCCAGTAGGTAACCTCAGGCAAAGAGTTTGGCCCTCCCAATAAAACCGCCTGCAAATACCACAGAAGATCTAACGGCCCGGATTTAGGGAAAACACAAACATCTAACTTCCCATCCGCCATTTCAGCCTTGGGAAAGAATTGAAACGGTCCACCATAGTGCCTGCCATTTCCAATCAGCACCATCGCCCCACGGATCTCCTTCTTGCCTGGAACTTTCACTCGTAAGACGGGTGCGGGCGCCACCATCAGTTGCGCGGCGGTTAAAAGATAACTCCATGGACCCCACGCTTTTTTTGCATTGGGATGAGTCCGCCGTACTGTCTCCGCATCCAACCCAACTCCAGCTAGCTGAATAAAACGTCGTCGATTCGCCAAACCCATATCCAACCGCTTCCTTTTCCCTGCTCGAATCACTTCAAGCGCCTTCTCTAAGTTGGGCGGAATCCCGAGTTCGAGGGCCAGCACATTCATCGTTCCAACGGGTAAAACCCCCAACGTGCAGATTTTTGGATCAATCCCGTTCAAAACCTCATTCACCGTTCCGTCCCCTCCTGCAGCGACAATGGTTCGATAGCCTTTTCCAACCACCTCCCGCGCCAGTTTTTCACCATGGCCAGGACCTTCGGTCAGATACACTTTGGCCTCGGGCACCAGTTTGACCATTTGGCTTAATGTTTTTCTCGCCTGATCCCCCTTGGCGGCAGGGTTCAAGATGATGCATAACTTAGGGTGTGAGCCGGAAGCCATCTTTAGGTGATAGGGAAGAAAAGGCGCCGTGTCATTCTCGCCGAGGGGGTGGTTTTCTCAGAATTACTGCAGGAATCCATAGAAGCCGCCGCCTTGCTGTTCCCCCCTTACCCGGTTTACGCCCTGCCCAAGACCGAGTTCGTGCCGCTGTTTTCTCCGCCCTAGGAGCCCTAGTGCCGGATGCCCGAGTCCTAGATCTCTTTGCGGGGACAGGTGCCTACGGAATCGAGGCTTTGAGTCGGGGCGCAAAATCAGCCCTATTCATTGAGCAGAATTCCCGTACCGCAGAGGCCTTGCAGGAAAATCTCAGCTCTCTCGAATACTCCTTTCCCGTGCTCACCTCACCCGTTGAAAACTGGTTGCCCCAAGCCAAAGATCAGTACGACCTCATCTTCCTCGATCCACCCTACGACCAGACCGGAGCCGAGCTATCTCGCTGGAAGGTAATCCAAGGACTCGAACGCCTTCTCGCTCCCTCAGGCCGCATCATTTGGGAACACCACACCTCCTCCGTTTGGTCCCCGCAAGAGCCTCTACGCGAGGTCTGGCGCCGAACCTACGGTCGGAGTACGGTCACATTCCTAGCTGCTTCAGACGCTCGTTGACGCTCCTCCCTCCCTTCGCTACTTTCGATGCCTCATGGCGAATAAAAAAATTGCAATCAATGGGTTCGGTCGGATCGGCCGCCTCGTTTTTAGGGCTCTCTGCCAACAAGGGCTTCTAGGAAAGAAATTTGATGTGGTGGCGATTAACGACTTGGTACCTGCCGACAATCTGGCCTACCTCGTCAAATACGACTCCACCCAAGGGCGCTTTCACCTCGACGTCTCCAGCGCGAAATCTTCCCCCTCCGTCGCCGAAGATGATCTTCTCATCGTAGATGGCCACAAAATCAAATGTCTCGCAGTCAAAGAAGGTCCTACTGCACTTCCCTGGAAAGACCTCGGGATCGACTACGTAATTGAATCGACAGGTCTCTTTACCGAGGCGGATAAAGCCAAGGGGCATATCACCGCGGGTTGCAAGAAAGTCATCATCTCCGCCCCCGCAAAAGGCGAGGATATCACCGTCGTAATGGGCGTGAACCACACCAAGTACGACAACGCGAAACACCACATTATTTCCAATGCCTCCTGCACGACCAACTGCCTAGCCCCACTCGTTCATGTTCTCCTGAAAGAAGGTTTCGGGGTTGAAGAAGGCCTGATGACCACGGTTCACAGCTACACAGCCACACAAAAAACCGTCGATGGCCCTTCGCGGAAAGATTGGAAAGGTGGCCGCTCAGCCGCCATTAACATCATCCCCTCTACCACCGGTGCCGCCAAAGCGGTCGGTCTCGTCTGCCCGGAAGTTCAGGGGAAATTGACCGGCATGTCCTTCCGTGTCCCGACGCCGACGGTTAGCGTGGTGGATTTAACCGTTCGGACAACCAAAGACACCTCCTATGAGGAAATCTGCCAGGCAATGAAAAAAGCCTCGGAAACCTATCTAAAAGGAATTTTGGAGTACACCACAGATGAAGTGGTCTCCTCAGATTTCATTCATAGCCAATCCTCGAGTATTTTTGATGCCAGCTCGGGAATCGGCCTCAATAAAAGGTTTTTCAAGCTGGTCAGCTGGTACGACAACGAGTGGGGCTACAGCAATCGTTGCGTCGATCTCCTGCGACATATTGCGGGCTAATTTCCCGTGGCAAAACTAACGGTTCAAAATCTCTCCCCCAAAGGGGAACAGGTTTTCGTACGGGTCGATTTCAACGTCCCTTTCGAACCCTCTCCTGAAGGACCCAAAGTCTCCGATGATACCCGGATTCAGGAAACTCTCCCGACTCTCAAACTTCTTCTCGAAAAGGGCGCCTCACTTGTTCTCTGCAGTCACCTTGGCAGGCCAAAGGGGCAACCCGTCGAAAAGTACTCCCTCCGTCCAGTAGCCGCTCACCTCAGCAAACTTTTAGGCCGCCCCGTTCTTTTTGCCTCGGATTGCGTCGGCCCCATCGCCGATCAAGCCAGAGACAAACTCAAGGCTGGTGAAATTCTGCTTTTGGAAAATGTGCGCTTTCATGCCGAAGAAGAGAAAAACGATCCCGCTTTTGCAAAACAGCTTCTCGGCAAAGCTAAGTTTTATGTCAACGACGCCTTCGGCTCTGCCCACCGTGCTCACGCATCAACGGAAGGATGCGCCCGCCTCGCCACCCAAGCCGCGGCTGGCCTTCTCATGGAAAAAGAACTTCGGTACTTAGGCACGGAACTTTCCAATCCGAAACGCCCCTTTCTGGTTATTCTCGGAGGAGCGAAGGTAGGTGATAAGATCGGTGTTCTCCGCGCCCTTCTCCAGAAGGCCAACACCATTCTCATTGGTGGAGGTATGAGCTACACCTTTCGGCTCGCCCAAGGCCGCAAAATAGGAAAATCCCTCTGCGAACCCGACAAGGTCGAACTGGCCAAATCGATTCTGTCTGAGGCGGAGAAACGGGGCGTGAAACTCCTTCTCCCCGAGGACACTTTTATCGTGGAAAAGCTCGACTTTGCTGGTCGCCAAGTCTCTCCAGGAAAATTCACAAATCCAGGTGAAGACATCCCCGAGGGCTGGGAGGGCGTTGATATTGGTCCCCAAGCATCGAAAACCTATGCCCAAGAGATTGCCACAGCTTCAACCATTCTTTGGAATGGACCGATGGGAGTTTTTGAAATTCCAGCATGTGCAAAGGGAACTTTTGCCATCGCACAGGCAGTGGCGGGCAACTCCAAGGCGGTTTCGATCATTGGAGGCGGTGACTCTGTCACTGCAATCAAACAGGCTGGAGTGGGTGACAAAGTTACCTTCATTTCAACAGGCGGAGGCGCCTCTCTGGAGTTTCTCGAAGGAAAAGTTCTCCCAGGCGTAGCGGCCCTTCAGGAGGCAAAATGACCCGTAAGACCAAATCAAACCCACGCCGCCCCTTGGTCGCGGGAAATTGGAAGATGCACCGAACAGCCTCAGATACCCGGGTCCTCATCGAGGATATCGTGAAGAGAGTGGAACGAGTCGCCAATATTGACCTCGTCGTATGTCCGCCTTTTACCTCCCTTGCCGCTGCCCACGAGACCCTTGGTCGCCACAGCATTCTCGCGTTGGGCGCACAAACCATGCATCAAGCAAAGGAAGGGGCTTTTACCGGCGAGATTTCTGGCCCGATGCTTCGCGAATTTGGCGTGCGATACGTCATTCTTGGCCACTCCGAACGGCGCCAGTATGACAATGAGACAAACGAGAAAGTCGCCGCCAAAGCAATCGCCGCAGCAGGTTACCACCTTCGACCGATTGTTTGTGTGGGAGAAACTCTTTCTCAAAGGGAATCTGGAGAGACAGAGGCAGTGATCGATTCGCAAATCCACGCATCCTTGGCAGGGTTTCCCCCAGAACAGATCGAAGAGCTCGTCATCGCATACGAACCCGTTTGGGCAATCGGAACTGGCAAAGTGGCCACCCCCAAACAAGCGAATGACGTTCACCACCAGATTCGCAAACTCCTGGTAAAAATATTTGGACCCAAGGGTGCCGACATCCGAATCCTATATGGTGGAAGTGTGAAACCCGATAATGCTGTCGACCTAATGTCCCAGCCCGATATCGACGGCGCCCTGGTCGGCGGAGCAAGTCTCGACGCGCGGGCTTTTTTCGATATTATTGAAGCTGCCCGCCCAAAACGGGCTACTGACCATGATTAATATAGCCATCTACGTTCTCCTAGGAATCAACCTCTTGGTTTGTATTCTTCTGACCCTCCTTGTCCTCATGCAAAAGCCCCGATCCGAAGGCCTCGGTGCTGCCTTTGGCGGAAACTTTACCGACTCGATTTTTGGCGCTCAAACATCCGATGTTCTCACCAAAGGAACCATCTGGTTGGGTGGGATCTTTATGGCCCTGACTCTCGTTCTCGGCCTTCTCTACAGTCATCGCCAAGCCGGCAACACAAAGCTTCAAGAAGAGCTGACAAAACCCGTAGCCCCTCTCACAGCACCCGCCTCGACCACAATCACCAACACAGTCACCCTGACAAATGGTGCGGTTACCCCAACTTCTCCCACCCCTCAGCCTGCTTCCAATAAAGCGGAACCCGCACCAGCGCCCGCCAAACCGTAATGACGTTCCGCCGGGGCATACCCGGCCTGACTGGCCTTCTTCTCGCCTGCCTTTCCCTCTCCTCCTGCCAAACTCGCCCTCGCGCTGATCTGGTTCTTTGTAACGGCGCGGAACCGCAAACCCTCGATCCTGCTCTTGTTTCAGGCCAACTCGAAGGCCGTCTCTGCAGTGCCCTGTACGAGGGCCTGACACGACGCGATTCTCGGGGCAAATCGATTCCCGCAGCAGCCAAGTCCTGGGATATCTCTCCAGATGGAAAAACTTACACCTTCCATCTCCGCCCCGACCTCCGCTGGTCGAACGGAGATCCAGTCACCTCAAGCGATTATCGGGAAAGCTGGCTCCGGGCTCTTCACCCCAACACCGCCTCCCCTTACGCCGAAATCTTTTTTGGAATTTCCAATGCTCAGGAGTTCAATCAAGGCAAATCCCCCGCAGAATCAGTCGGTTTACAGACTCCCGACCCACTCACCCTCCGCGTCCAATTGACTCATCCCCTGCCCTACTTTCCCTCCCTTACCTCTTTCACCACCTACCTCCCAGTTCACCAAGCCACCGTCACAAAATATGGCGATCGCTGGGCTCAACCAGGAACATGGGTTGGAAATGGCCCCTATCGCCTTTTTGATTGGAAAATTAACGACCGCGTGTCCCTAGAAAAGAATCCTCTCTACCATAGCCCGGAACGGATCCGACTTCAGCGGATCGATGCACTTGCCGTGACCCGAGCCAGCACTGCCTTCAATTTGTACTCCTCAGGCCAAGCCGATCTGCTTCTCGATAAAGGCCTCATTCCCTCCCTCATGCTGCCTCAGTTACGAGGTCGACCTGACTTTCATCCCGGCCCGCTTTTTGCCACCTACTTCTATCGTTTCAATGTCACCCGCCCGCCTTTTCAGGATGTTCGGGTGAGACGCGCCTTCGCCCTTGCGATTGATAAAGAGACAATCGTGGAAAGAATCACCCGAGGAAACGAACCGATCGCCCAATCTTTAACTCCACGAGGAATCGCTGACTATCAGCCCCCAGAGGGCCTGCCTTCCGACCCCACCACGGCACAAGGCCTTCTAAAGTTGGCGGGCTTTCCTGAAGGTCGCGGCTTCCCCCGTGTCTCCCTTCTTTATAATAAGTCTGAGCTGAACGAACAAATTGCTGTCGAAATCCAGGCTCAATGGAAGCGGGTGCTTGGCGTGGAGGTCGAACTTCGAAATCAGGAGTGGGCCACCTACTTGCGCTCCTTGGATGAACTGGACTTCGATATCGCCCGCTCAAGTTGGGTTGGGGATTACGATGACCCAAACACTTTTCTGGACTGTTTTGTAACGGGTCGCGGGAATAATCGGACAGGCTGGTCTGACCCCACCTACGACTCTCTTCTGAATCGTGCCTTGGCTGAACCCAACCCCACCAAACGCCTTCAACTTCTAGCCAGCGCCGAAACGATTCTTGTGTCTCAGGCCCTTCCGATCATCCCCCTCTACCATTTCGTCGGATGCTTAATGTTTGATCCGAATCAATGGGAAGGCCTCTACCCAAATCTTCTCGATGAACACCCGTTCTCGGAAATAGGCCCGAAAGGAAAATAGACGATCACGGCGTTTCCGGCCATTTTACATCTTCCACCTTCCACCTCACGCTTTCCACAATGCAAAATCCGCAATCCGAAATCAGCACTAGATAAATCTGATGCTCACTTTTCTTACCCGCCGTTTGATCTCGTCGATTCCCGTCGTCCTGACCGTTTTAGCTCTCTGCTTTCTTCTGGTTAGAATTGCACCTGGATCTCCTTTCGCAACGGAACGAGCGCTAGATCCCAAAACCAAAGCGTACCTCGAAGAAAAGTACGGCTTGTCAGGATCCTTGCCCCAACAGGTCATCCGATATGGGAGTAACGTGCTTCATGGCGATCTCGGCGACTCTCTTAAGTTTCGGGGTCGCACAGTCGTAGAAATTATCGCCCAATCCTTACCCCGCTCCCTTCTTCTGGGCTCAATCGCTTTTACATTGGCCCTCGGGCTGGGTATTCCGATGGGTGCTTGGGCGGCTGCTCGTCACAACAAAGCCCCCGATCACTGGCTAAACAGTATCGCCCTTCTCACCCTTTCTATTCCAACTTTTGTGCTGGCACCCGTTGCTGTTCTTTTTTTCTCCTTTGGAATTCCACTTTTTCCACCCGCGGGATGGGGAACCCTACCCCAACTTGTACTTCCGTCCCTCTGCCTGGCTCTCCCCTTTGTGGGGGTTTGTGCTCGGCTTACGCGATCCGGATTAATCGAAACCACAGGGGCCGACTTCATCCGAACAGCTCGCGCCAAGGGCGTTACTGAAAAGACTCTTATCCTGATTCACGCACTTCGCCCTGCTGTGCTTCCACTCGTGGCATATGCGGGACCTCTGGCTGCGAGCATTTTGACCGGAAGCCTGGTCATTGAGGAGATTTTCGCCATCCCCGGGATCGGACAGTTCTTTGTCAGTGGAGTTATGAATCGCGATGTTTTTCTGGTTTCTGGAGTTGTCCTCATCTACTGCGTCCTTCTTCTTTTCTTCAACCTGGTGACCGATTGGCTCACGGCAATCTTGGACCCCAGAATTCGCGCCCAATCATGAAAACCCGTCTTATTCTTTTTTTCCTCCTCATCGTTTTGGTCGCATCGATCGTGGGACCCTGGCTGAGTCCGTATGATCTGTCCGATGTTTCCAACCTTCGACTCGATTCACCAAGCAAGACCCACTGGTTCGGCACCGATCTGCACGGACGCGACCTGCTCACTCGGCTCCTTTATGGTGGCCGAATATCTCTTCTCGTGGGTTTTGTAGGAGCCACGGTCTCCCTTTTTGTTGGAGTAACCTATGGTCTCGTCGCTGGCTATCTGGGAGGACGGATCGACAACGCCATGATGCGCCTTGTAGATATTCTCTACGCTCTGCCTCGCATCGTCCTCGTGATCGTACTGATCAGTCTGTTTGATCTTAAGTTGAAGGCACTCCTCGATCACACATGGTTTGCCTCACTTGCACCCCATGCTCGCCTACTACTTCTTTTTATGGGATTGGGACTGGTCGAATGGCTCACGCTTGCTCGAATCGTCCGAGCCCAAGTTCTCTCCATCAAAGAGAGACCATTCGTTCTTTCGGCAAGATTGATTGGGCAAACGACACCGACCATCCTCTTTCGCCAAATCTTACCTCAAGTCCTTCCCACCGTTTTGACCTACCTTACACTTGCGCTTCCGGCTGTGATCCTTGAAGAGTCATTCTTGAGCTTCCTGGGACTAGGAGTTCAAGCTCCATTAGCCAGTTGGGGAACCTTGCTTGCAGATGGAACAGCGCTCCTCAATCCCATCCAGTCCCCATGGTGGTGCGTTCTTTTTCCAGCCCTCGTTCTTGCTACTACGCTTCTCCTTCTCAATTTTCTCGGAGACCAGCTCCGCCAATCGCGAAAATAGACCTCTTAACTCCCTTATTTACAATATCTTATATGGGGTCAGAGGTGTTGTAAGCTGCTTATAATCAATGCCTTGGATGGCACTTTTTCAAATGTGGGGTCAGAGGTGGTTGACTCTTAAGAATCAGCAAGCAGGTATAAGTCTATGAAATACATCCTACTAACCCTAACTGTCCTCAGTCTTAGCCTATCACCTACCTTTGCCCACTGCGGCAGCTGCGGAAGCGGTGACTCGAGCCACGACTCCAAAAAGACCTGCGCAAAGTGCGGTAAACCCGAAGGTTCCGACGCTTGTAAAAAAGCCTGCCCAAAGGCACCGCCCGCAAGCTAACGAAACAATCAACCGTTCCTAACCATGAGCCGGTGCTGACCTTTATCGTCAGCACCGGCTTTTTGTTTTAACTTTTCTTGGTGAACCCTGCTTCTCCTGAAATTACCAGATCCCTGTGCGCGAATTGCGGTATGTGCTGCGACGGCACTCTCTTCCACTCTGTTATCCTCCAACCCTCAGACTCGCCTCGCACCCTCTCCTCTTTGGGGCTTACGCTAAAACGGAAACCAGGACTTACCACTTTTCGCCAACCCTGCTCAGCTCATCAAGACAACCAGTGCACCATTTATGAAAACCGCCCCCAGCGGTGTCGGCTTTTCAATTGTCAGCAGCTACTCCGCGTTGCCGCAGGAGAGGTCACGCAATCCTCAGCACAAGAAATAATTGCCTCGACTCGAAAGAAAATAAACCAAGTCATTGAGAAAATTGAGCGACTGACCGAAACAAACCCAAACCAAGGCCTTACCCAACGATTCTCGGTGGTCATTGCCAACACGGCTCCATCCCCAGAACGTACGGAACTAGAAGCCGCAATGACCGAGCTTCAGGCGATTCTCGAAAAAGAGTTTCGGGTCAAAGAGGAAGCCGACTAACGCCGCCCACCCCCACGACCACCGCCTCCACCTCCCCGAGCGCGATCTGCCCCACGGTGGTTGCCACGATCCTCATAACGACCATCTGAGTAGTTGTTCCAATCCCTTCCTCTTCCCCCATAACCGCCACCATAACCATAATACCCGCCTCCATAGTAGTAACCATTGTATCCGTAATAATCCTGATCATTCGCATCCTCCCAAGTAATGATCGGTCCTTGCCGAGGGGCGGGTGCCTGTTCAGGTGCTGGTGCCGGGGCTTGTGTCTGTGCAAAAGCCGAACCAACCAATCCCAAAAGTACTAAAAGGAATCTCATAAACTTACCCTGCTCGATGTCCGTCCTTCTCACAAGGGCATATTTTCATCTTCCAATACGTGCGTCCACTTCACTCCAACTTAATGGATGTTGATCCAGCTCCACACCCATGGTTTTCAGAAAGCAGGCCAACATTCCGTAAAGCCCCACAAGAAGCGTAGCCTCCGCAATCTGTGCTACTGAAAAGAACTCTGCCGCCTTCTCAAAGGTGGGGTCGGACACCTTCCCTAGTTGAGAACAATCATCCACCAGCTGAATCATGACGGAGTGTTTCTGATCAAGACCGGAAGGTTGAGCCGAGGTGATGGCAGATATTTCCATCTCACTCAAACCGGCTGTCTTAGCAGCCGGAAGATGATGCATAAGTTCGTAGGAACTGCCACGCAAGGTGGCCATCCTCAGAATTACTAGTTCCCTTATTTTGGGCTCAAGACTTCCCGTTCGGAACGACAAGCCGAAATCCAAGAAGGACTTAACCATCGGGACCGGACAATGCAGAAGCATCCGCGTGAGATTGATCGGCAAGCGGTCGAACTGCTCTCTCTGCTCCTTAGTAAACTTCGACTGATCGGGACAATCGACTCTTTCCATTTCCACATCCTGAAAGGTTTCCTCTTCTACACAAGATCTGTGAGCCCAATTACGCATCCCGAACCCTGAATGCAAATTGATGGCGCCTTCATGCGCGATTCGACGAAGTGGACAGAACGGAATATAAAAGAGTGATGAAGAGAGTCTTGTTACTTGCAGGCATTTGCGTCCTAGGGACTGGGTTAGCCTTGGCCGAATTAGGCAAGTCACTGACGGATCTTAAGATTCTAAAGAACCTCACGGTTGTGCGGGAAACCCTGCTGTACAATCGAACCTTTGTTTTAGCCGTGGCGGAGGACAAAGCTACGGCCGGACGCCAGGCACAGTACCTCTTTCTGTTAGGAGAGTGTGTGCAGATCCGATATTTCAGCGGAAAGAGTCCGTGGACCGAGGCCAGGGCCCAAGCTGTCTGGCGGGAACAATTTGGGGATCTACCCAACAAAAAAACGGAAGAGGGGAATCTCTTGATCTTTCAGGGAGCCAACGGGGAGGAGATGTTGATGGGTAAAGGCAAGTATTCACCAGCCCTACTGATTCAGTCCCCTCGAATGACCAAAATCCGAAATCTTTGGATGGAAGGCCAGCCGTCTGATTTCCAGACGCGAAGAGAAAACGATTTGGATTTTTCTCTTTGGGGATTTGGACCCTCACCCTCAGACGATGATGCCAAATAAGTCAGACTAGGAACCCGACGCCTTTAGAGATCAATCCCTATCACGAACTGTCGCGGGATTCACTTCCACCATTTCCAATCCAAAATCACCAAGCCCGTTCACAAAAAAACCCCGGGAAGCCGAAGCCTCCCAGGGTTTTCTTGGAAACCAGAAATCGATTTAGAAGCTGTAAACGATTTCAGCCCCGGCGTAGTAGGAAGGACCACTGCCGAAACCACTACCCTGCACATTATCCAGATTTCCTTGAGTGCTGTTGGTGCCCCAATCCATCCGATATTCCGCACGGATCAAGAGGT